>NZ_JBVHTP010000007.1:0-406507 GCF_055565795.1 Streptomyces sp. NPDC028314 | reverse complement strand
GAACGATGTAGATGTCGCAATCCACACCGAACCCGGAGGCCCTCACCCATTTCAAGAACCCAGCACGCGTGTCACCAACGTCCCGGGACAACACAACTAGACCGTCTGCCGCGTGCGCGGCACCGGCGGGGAATCAGGCCGTGAACACCACGAGAACCCTCTGCTTCGTCATAGCGGCGCTGTCGTCGTATGCCGCGCTCGTCTACCGGCTGTGCCAAGTGAGGCGCAGTTGGCGGGACAACGCCTACCGCACCCTGGTCGTCACCCTGGTGCTCCAGTGCCTCACCTTCACGATGGGCGCCGTCGCCATGGGAGGCGACAGCTTCCTGGGGGTCGGGAACCTCGCCATCCTGGTGATGCACGTATCGGCGGTCGCCTTCTGCGTCAGCGCGCAGATCATCCTGCTGCGCTGGGCGAGCCCCGCCGAGGAGGCGGTACGAAGGGCCCGCGCCTGGCTGATCACCGGCGTCGCCCTCAGCGTGCTCCTGGTCGCCCTCTTCCTCGTCGCCGACGGTCCCGGCCGGCCGGCGACGGACTTCAACACGGGCAGCGGCCAACCGCTGGTCCTCACCTACCTCCTGGTCTTCATCGTCTCCCAGGCGGTTCCGTGCGTCACCATCTTCCGCCAGTGCGGCCCCTACGCCCGGATGACCGGCAAGGCCTCACTGCGGCAGGCCCTGCGCATGCTCTCGGTCGCCGCCGTGGTGCTCTTCCTCTACTGCCTGTGCCGGACGGTGAACATCCTCACCGCCGCGTCCGGGATCGACATCGGCGCCTGGCAGCTGGCCTCCAACGTCTTCAGCGCGGCGGGCATCTTCATCCTCTCGCTCAGCCTGACGATCTCCTCCTGGGAGGCCTCGACCGCCAAACTGGTGGACTGGGTGCGCAGTTACCGTTCGTACCGGGCGCTGTATCCGCTCTGGCGGGACCTGTACGAGTCCTCCCCGGACATCGTCCTGGAGCCGCCGGGGCCGGCTTCGGTCTCCGACCTCAACTACCGCCTGCACCGGCGGGTCATCGAAATACGGGACGGGTGGCGGGACTTGCGGCCCTACATCGACCGTACGGCCCCCGGCGCCGACGCGGCGGGTGCCGGGGCGAGCGAGGAGCACCGGCAGGCGTTCGCCGAGGCGGCGCAGATCAGAAAGGCCTTGGACGCCAAGCGCACCGGCACCGTCCCCGATCACAACAAGGACGCCGGCGACTTCGACGACCGGGACAGCGACAACTTCACCGCCGAGGTCGCCTGGCTCACCAAGGTCGCATCCGTCTATCGTAAGCTCGGTAAAGCGAGTTGAGAGCTCCCGCCCGGTCTGCCCCCCGTCAGGCCGGGCGGGTTTTTTCTGCCCCGGCGCCCCCGGACTCCGCCCCGTTCCCCCTGTCGGGCCGGTGAGTGCGCGCCACCCCGGGCCGGCCTCCATCCCCCGGAGGCCGGCCGCGGGCCGGGCCGATATGACCGGCAGTCAACTCGGCTACCCCCGTAAGCGAAGTTAGCTGACAGCTATCGGTGGGCACCACCGTGGCGGAAACTCGGCAGATTGTCAACTGACCGCTAATCTGTAAAACTGGCAGATAGCTGAGAGCAATGCCGAGGAGGTGACCGAAGGGAGATCCACAGTGTCCGAGACCGACGACCGGCCCATGCTGGCAGTGCGTCTGGACAACCTCTTCAAGACGGTTCGTCCCAAGGGCAAGCACTGGACCAACGCCGAGGTGGCGGAGGAGCTGAAGCGGGCCAACCCCGAACTCAAGGTCGGCGGCGTGTACCTGTCGCAGCTGCGGACGGGCAAGCGCTCCAATCCCTCGCCGGACCTGCTGGCCGCCCTCGCCCGGTTCTTCGGCGTGTCGGTCGCCTACTTCTTCGACGACAAGGTCGCCGAGTCGGTGCTCAGCCAGGTCGCCGCCATCGAAGCGCTGCGACAGGCGGGAGTCCGCTCCGTCGCGATGCGCGCGGCCGGGATGAAGAAGGAGAACCTCCAGGCCATCACGGCCATCATGGACCAGTACCGGCAGATGCAGGGCCTGCCGCCCGTCGTCGACCCCTCGGACCCGGAGTGAGGGTCCCCGGGAAGGGACGGTCCGCCGACCACGACCGCCGCAGCCAGCTCAAGAGGCTCCGGAAGGACGGCGCGCGGCGCATCGCCGAACTCGATCTGCCGGAGGGCGCCGATGTGGCCGAACTCTGCCGCTACCTCGGCGAGATCCGCGACCGCCCCATCACGCTGGTCCCGATGCCGATGCCCGCGTCGCAGCCGTGCGGCATGTGGGTCGCCGCGCGCGACGAGGACCTCATCTTCTACGACGCCAACACGACCAGCGCGCATCAGGAGCACATCATCTTGCACGAGCTGGGCCACATCATCTGCTGCCACCGCGGGGCCGGCTGGCTGGACGAGGAGAGCGCCCGCTTCCTCTTCCCCAACCTCGACCCCGACCTCGTGCGTGACATGCTCCTGCGCGCGACGTACGACGACGTCCAGGAGCAGGAAGCGGAGGTCATCGCCTACCTGCTCTCCCAGCGGATGGGCGCCTCCGAGGAACGCCACGGCGAGCCCCCGGCCCCGGAGGGCGGCGGGCCGGGGAAGACCGAGATGCTCAGCCGCATCGAGCGCACCCTGTTCTGACGTGGGCCACTCATCCCCCGGCGGCCGCCACCTCCTCGGCCAGGACCGTCACGGCCCGCCGGATGTCCTCCTCGCCGTGGTCGCTGGTGATGAAGAACCGCAGCCTCGACAGCCCCTCCTCCACGGCCGGGTGGAAGATCGGGTCGGCGATGACACCCCGGGCGAACAGCCGGTCCGCCACGCGCAGGGTCCGCGCGGAGTCCCCCAGGACGCACGGCACGATCGGCGTATGGGCACTGGAGCCCGTCGCCAGACCGGCCGAGGCGGCCAGCCCGAGGAAGAGGTCGGCGTTGCGCCGCAGCGTACGCACCCGCTGCGGCTCCGCGAGGATCAGCTCGGTCGCGGCCAGCGCGGCGGCCGCGTTGGCGGGGGTCAGCCCGACGCTGTAGACGAAGCCGGGCAGCGTGTGCCGCAGCCACCGCACCGTGCGCGCCGAGCCGCCGAGGTATCCGCCGCAGCTGGCGAAGGCCTTGGAGAGGGTGCCCATCCACAGGTCGACCCCGGACCGGTCCACGCCGAAGAACTCGCCCACGCCACGGCCGTGTTCGCCCACGGTGCCGATGCTGTGCGCCTCGTCGACCATCAGCAGGGCGCCGTATCGTTTCTTCAGCTCGATCACCCCGGGCAGGTCCACCAGGTCGCCGTCCATGCTGTACGCGCCCTCGACGGCGATCAGCACCCGCCTGAACCGCGACCGGTTGACCCGGAGCAGGTGTTCCAGCTGGCCGGTGTCGTTGTGGGCGAACGGGCGCCGCGCCGCCCCGGACAGCGCACAGCCCTGGAGGATGCTGTCGTGCGCGAGCGCATCGTGGATCACGAGGTCGCCCGCGCCGACGAGGTGCCCGATCGCCGTGACGTTGGTGGCGTGGCCGCTCACCAGCGCCAGGCAGTCCCCGACGCCGAGGAAGGCGGCCAGCGCCCGCTCCAGCCGTACGGTCAGATCCCGTTCGCCGGACAGCGGCCGGCTCGCGGAGACCGAGGTCCCGTACCGGTCCACCGCCCGGTGCGCGGCCTCGTTGACCGCCGGATGGCCGGAGAGACCCAGGTAGTTGTAGCTGCCGAAGGACAGGTACGGCCGCCCGCCGATCACGGTCGTGTCCCGGACGGTGCCCTCGTGGATCCGGAAGTACGGGAAGTCCGCCCCGCTGCCGGTGATCGCGCTCAGGCGCTCCTCGAACCGCCGCACCTCCGGGAATTCGTCGACGGAGTCGGTCGCGGCGCCCCACTCGGCCCCCGTTTCCCCGAGCCGGACCTCGGCGGGGTCGAGCGCGTCCCGGTCCGCCGACGGCCGCGCGGGCGGGAGCCGGCCGGGCGCCGGCGGTTCCGCGAGGTGCGGGCCGACGAGTGTGATCAGCCGCTCGATGGTGAGGCCGGGCGAGAACACCTCCTCGGTGGGGAAGCCCGGCGCCCGTCGGCCGAGGCTGGCCCCCAGCTCCTGCAACATCAGGGAGTCGAAGCCGAGTTCGGTGGTCAGCGCCATCCGCACGCTGAGGTCGGAGAGGGGGAAGACGCCGGTCCGCGACACCGCTTCGAGCACGACGGACTCGGCGGCCGTGCCCCCGGCCCGGGCCTGGGCGGGCACCGCGGCCACCGCCTCGGGCCCGGACCCGCCGCCGGGACGGGCCCTCGCGGGAGCCGTCCGCGGCGACACCTGGCGAGCGGACTCGTCCACCACCCAGTGGCGGCGCGGAGCCAGCGGACTCGGCGGCAGGGTGCACGGCGGCCTGCGCTCCGTCACCGGACGCAGCCCCGGGCCGGTGACGGTGCGTACCGCGAGCCGGGCCAGTGCGGCCCTGCGTGCCCCGGCCGGGAGCGAGCCCGGCGCCGGCACGGGTTCCTCGGGCGGCTCGCCGGGCACCGCGGCGCCGGCCACCTGACCCGGGCCGAGTTCCCCGGTACGGCCCGCCGCCACGGCCCCGGCGGCCGCGGTCAGCTTGGCGACGGCGTCGGCGGCGTCCTCCACCACCAGGGCCAGGCGTTCCGCGAGGGGAGCCCGGCGGGCCAGGGTGTCCGCCACCCCGGCCAGCGGCGGCCGGTCCTCGGCGATGGTCCGCGCCAGCTCCCCGGCGTAGCGGGCCAGGCCGGCCCGGTCCCGGCCGCTGAGCACCAGGAGGTGCGGCTCCCCGTCCGGTGCCGGGCGGGCGCGGGCCGCCCTGCACTGCTCCACCACCAGATGGACACCGGTGCCGCCGAAACCGAAGGCGCTCACCCCCGCCCGGCGCGGCTGCCCGGTGCCCGGCCACGGGGTCGCCGTCGTCGGGATCGTGAGGCGCGCGGCGTCGAGCCCGGAAGGATCGGCGAGGTCGAACTGCGGCTGCGGCGGTATCACCCCCCGGTCCACGGCCAGCACGGTCTTGATGAGCCCGGCTATCCCGGCGGCGTTGAGCGAATGCCCCACCACCGCCTTCACCGCGCCGAGGAAGGCGGGTTCGGCCCGCTCCCCGCGCAGTTCGCGCAGGACACCCACCTCGACCGGATCACCGACCCGTGTCCCGGTGCCGTGCGCCTCCAGGTAGCCGGCCGAGTCCGGGGGCAGGTCCGCGTCGCGGTAGGCCCTGCGCAGCGCGCGCAGCTGACCGGCCGCCTGGGGATGCATCCCGCCCTGGACGGTGCCGTCGTTGGCCGTTCCCACACCCCGGATCACGGCGTAGACCCGGTCGCCGGCCGCCAGCGCGTCGGCCAGGGGCCGAAGTACCAGGACCCCGGCGCCCTCTCCCAGGACGAAGCCGTCCGCCTCCGCACCGAACGGCAGGCACCGCCCGCTGCGCGAGATGGCGCCGATCCGGCTCAGGCCCACCAGCAGGTCGGGAGCGAGGACCAGCTGTGCGCCGCCGGCGAGTGCGATGCGGCTGCGGCCCGCGCGCAGCGCGAACACCGCGTTGGCCACGGCCATCAGTCCGCCGGAGCACGCCGAGTCCAGCGCATAGCTCTCGCCGTGCAGATCGAAGACCGAACTGATCGTGTTCGGGCCCATGTTCAGCAGGAGCCCCGCCACGGAGGTGCCGTGCAGCCCGTCCACCGCACGGACCGCCTCCGGCCAGCGGGGGTCGTCCATCCGCGCCCCGAACTCCCCACCGGCCAGCTGGCGCATCCGGATCTGCATCGTGCTGAGCTCGCGGTAGCCGCTCTCGGTGAGAGACGTGATCACCGAGGTCTCTTCGCGGTCGAAGCCCTCGGCCTCCCACCCCGCGTCCTGGATGGCCTCGCGGGCGAGGTCGATCAGGAGCCGGTGCTGCGGGTCCATCGACCTGGCCCGCCTCGGCGGGATGCCGTAGTGCACCGCGTCGAAGTCGCCCACGTCCGGCAGCAGGGCCATGGTGTCCGTGTACGTCGTGGACGCATCACGGAAGTTGTCGCTGAGGAAGGCGGCGGCGCGCCACCGCGAGTCGGGGATGGCGGTGAACTGTGCCTGCGGGGCGGTGAGGAGCCGCCAGTACTGGTTCAGGTTCCGCGCACCGGGAAACCGGCAGGCCATCCCCACGATGGCGACGTCATCGCGCCGCACTCCCGCCGGTCCCCGCACGGGGTCCCTCACCGTGGGGTGGCCAGTCGCTCGCGCCACCAGTCCACCGTCTCCTTGACCTGCTGGTCGACGGGGGTGGCGCGGACCGCGAACCCGGCTTCGTACGCGCTCGAATCGACCACGAACGGACGGTCGAACTGGTAGCGGATCTCCCGCAGTTCGCGGATCAGCGGCGACAGGAGCGACGCCAGGCCCAGCACGGCCGACGGCAGCCTGCGCACCGCGACCGGTCCCGTTCCCGCCTGGGCGGCCAGCAGATCCACCATCTCCCGCACGGACAGCGGGGGTTCCGTCGGAACGTGCCAGGCCCGGCCCCAGGCCCGTTCGTCACCCGCGGCCTCGACGAGGGCCCTGGCGACATCGGGGAGGTAGGTCCAGCTGTGGGGAGCGTCCGGATCCCCCAGCGTGGAGACGGACTTGCCGCGCAGCAGCCGCGGCAGCACCCGTGCGGCCAGGTGTCCGCCGTCGGTCACACCGGGCCCGAAGAAGTCCGAGGCCCGCACCTCGACCGCCTTGATGCGGCCGGCTTCGTGCAGCTTGCGCGCATGCTCCCAGCCGGCGGCGCGGGCCCGCCCCTTGGGGCCGGTCGCCGACAGCGGCAGCCCCTCGGTCAGGGGACCGCCCACCGGACCGTAGCCGTAGAGGTTGCCCAGCATGACCAGAACGGCCCCGGTCTCCTCGGCGGCCGCGCAGACCGACGAGACCAGCGGCGGCCATTCACTCGCCCAGCGGTGGTAGGGCGGCGCGGCACAGTGGTGGATCGCGGCCGCGCCCCGCGCGGCTTCGGCCAGTCGTCCGGTGTCCGTCGCGTCCGACGGGATGTGTTCGATACCGGGCTCCGCGCTACGGCCCGATCTGGTCACGACCCGTACCGAATGACCGTTCTCGACCAGCAGTCGAGCGGTGGCAGCCCCGGCGGGCCCGAATCCTATGACGACATGAAGGCTCACGGGCGAACACTAGCGCGGGCCCCCGTCACCCGTGCGCGGGCAGGGAATGGATCCGGTCATCCTGTCCGGCTCGATCCCCCGCACCTCATGTCATGCCATGTCACGTCACGTCAGGGGGATGACGGTGCGTCGGCCCGCTCCGTTCCTCGTCCGGAGCGGGCCGACGCACCGGTCGCCCGGTGCACCCGTCAGTCGGTGCCGAACTCCATCGCGGCGCGGTCCAGCAGCTCGTCGTCGCCGGAGACCTCGCCGCGGGAGGCGATGGCCTCGGCGCCGCCCTCGGGCATGGCGCCGATCAGGCCGGTCGCCGCCGCCTGGGCGGCACCGATCAGTGCGCGCTGGGTCGTACCGACGATGCCGAGGCCGACGTACTGCTCCAGCTTGGCGCGCGAGTCGGCGATGTCGAGGTTGCGCATGGTGAGCTGGCCGATGCGGTCCACCGGGCCGAACGCGGAGTCCTCGGTGCGCTCCATCGACAGCTTGTCGGGGTGGTAGCTGAACGCCGGGCCTTCGGTGTTCAGGAGCGAGTAGTCCTCACCGCGGCGCAGTCGCAGGGTGACCTCGCCGGTGACCGCCGAGCCGACCCAGCGCTGGAGCGACTCGCGGACCATCAGCGCCTGCGGGTCCAGCCAGCGGCCCTCGTACATCAGCCGCCCGAGGCGCCGGCCCTCGTTGTGGTAGTGGGCGATGGTGTCCTCGTTGTGGATCGCGTTGACGAGCCGCTCGTACGCCGCGTGCAGCAGCGCCATGCCGGGTGCCTCGTAGATCCCGCGGCTCTTCGCCTCGATGATCCGGTTCTCGATCTGGTCGGACATGCCCATGCCGTGGCGGCCGCCGATCGCGTTCGCCTCCATCACCAGGTCGACCGGGGAGGCGAACTCCTTGCCGTTGATCGTCACCGGGCGGCCCTGGTCGAAGCCGATCACCACGTCCTCGGCGGCGATCTCGACCGAGGGGTCCCAGAACCGCACGCCCATGATCGGTTCGACGGTCTCCACGCCGGTGTCGAGGTGTTCGAGCGTCTTGGCCTCGTGGGTGGCGCCCCAGATGTTGGCGTCGGTCGAGTACGCCTTCTCGGTGCTGTCGCGGTACGGCAGGCCGTGGGCGACCAGCCACTCGGACATCTCCTTGCGGCCGCCCAGCTCGGTGACGAAGTCGGCGTCGAGCCACGGCTTGTAGATGCGCAGGTGGGGGTTGGCGAGGAGGCCGTAACGGTAGAACCGCTCGATGTCGTTGCCCTTGAACGTCGAGCCGTCGCCCCAGATCTGGACGTCGTCCTCGAGCATCGCCCGGACGAGCAGGGTGCCGGTGACGGCGCGGCCGAGCGGGGTGGTGTTGAAGTAGGCGCGGCCGCCCGAGCGGATGTGGAACGCACCGCAGGCGAGTGCGGCCAGGCCCTCCTCGACGAGCGCCGCCCGGCAGTCGACCAGGCGCGCGATCTCGGCGCCGTAGGTCTTGGCACGGCCGGGCACCGAGGCGATGTCGGGCTCGTCGTACTGGCCGATGTCGGCGGTGTAGGTGCACGGGACGGCACCCTTGTCGCGCATCCACGCGACCGCGACGGAGGTGTCGAGGCCGCCGGAGAAGGCGATGCCGACGCGCTCGCCGGCGGGAAGGGAGGTGAGAACCTTAGACATAGAAAGAGTATGCACCCCAGCGCATTTCTATGCGAGCCCGGGGGGGGGTGATTCCGGCGGATCGGCTGACTCCACGGGCCCCGCGGCCTTGAGGAGCAGCGGGGCCGCCGGGCCCGGGGCTCCCCGGACCGGCTACGCCGCGACGCGTGCCTCCCGGCGCGGCCTGCGCCGGGACACCGCCACCCCGGCCAGGCACAGCACCCCGCCGAACAGGGTCAGCCATGCGGGCACCTCCCCGAGCAGCACCCAGCTCAGCAGCACCACGACGGCCGGGACCGCGTACGTCGTCGAACCCAGCTTCCCGGCCGGCATCCGGGACAGGGCGTAGCTCCACGCGATGAAGGCGAGGGCGGTCGGCACCACGCCCAGGTAGACCATGTTCAGGGTGGCGGACACCGGCGCCCGGGGCAGTTCCGCCGCGAGCTGCCCCGCGAAGGGCAGGCAGGCCGCGGCGCCGGTCAGGCAGCCGTACGCGGTGATCTGCAGGGGCGTTCCGAAGGACAGCGCGGGCTTCTGCGCGACCACGCCGGTCGCATAGGCCACCGCGGCGAGCAGGCAGAGCACGACCCCGAGAACGGAGGTGGAGCCGTCGCCGCCGGACGACATGGACAGGCCGACGACCACCGCGCCGACGAAGGAGACGGCCATGCCCGCCAGCAGCCGCGGGGGCAGCGCCTCGCCCAGCAGACGGGCCGCGAGCAGGGCCATCAGGATGGGCCCGGTGTTGACGAGCAGGGAGGCCGTGCCCGCGTCGACCAGGCGTTCGCCCCAGTTCAGCGCGACCATGTAGCCGCCGAACCACACCAGTCCGGAGACCAGGATGCCGCGCCAGGCCCCGCGCGGCGGCAGCCCCTCGCGGCGTACCAGGAGCAGGGCGACGAGCACCAGGGAGGCGGCCAGCAGCCTGCCGAGGGCCAGGGCCCCGGGCGAGTAGGCGGCGCCGGCGCTGCGGATGGAGACGAAGGCGGAGGCCCAGGCGAACACCGTGAAGGAGATGGCGCCGACCGTCAGGGCGCCGGGCGAGAGCAGACTCAGGCGGGACTTCATAGCCGCACACTACCCAGCCAACATTTCGGCGTCCACCAAAATATTGAACTCGAAACTCTACGCTGGACCGGCTCAGGCCCAGGCGTCCGGGGTGAGCCCCAGCAGGTCACCGAAGGCCTGCTCCCCCGCCCCGGTCACCTCAAGTCCCCGGCCGCCGCCCGCCGGCCGCACCACCCACCGCTCCTCCAGCGCCCGCGCGCACAGCCGCGCCCCGGCCAGGCCGCCGAGGTGGCGCCGCCGCTCGGTCCAGTCCAGGCAGGAGCTCGCCAGCGGCCTGCGCCCCTCGTGCGCGAGGTCGACGCCGGCCCGCCCGCACCACTCGCGCCCCGCCTCGGTCAGCTGGAAGGCGCCCTCGGTCCGCAGCAGTGCGCGCCCCTCCATGGCGTCGGTGACCGCCATGCCGAGCCGCCCCGCGAAGTGGTCGTAGCAGGTGCGGGCGCGGGCCAGCGGATCGGGTGCGCAGACCACGGGCACCGCGTGCGCGGCGTCCCGGTCCGGGATCGCGTGCGAGGCCAGTTCGTCCACCAGCCGGGCGGTCGCCGCGTCGGCGATCCGCACATAGCTGTGGCGGCCCTGCCGCTCGGTCACGCAGATGCCCGCGTCGAGCAGGCGGGACAGGTGGCCGCTGACGGTGGACGGCGCGACCGAGGTGATCCGGGCCAGTTCGCCCGCGGTCCAGGCGCGCCCTTCGAGGAGGGTCATGCAGATGGCGGCCCGGGTCTCGTCGGCCAGCGCCGCGGCGAGCGCCGCAAGGCGCGCCGCGGGATCGGGGGCGTCGGTCGGCCTTCCGGCCTGCGCGTCGGTCATGGACCCAGAGTGCCCCAAAACTTCGCTGAACACCGAATGGTCGCGCCGAGCCGTCCCCGGCCATCCTTATCCGCCACACTGCAAGGCTTCAGCGGGAAAATTCTTGATGGCGCACTAGACTGGCCGGTTGTTTGGCGCTGGACCGGAACAACCCGGGCGGACCTGGGCTCCGGCGGCGCCCCGGACGTTTCCGGGACCGAGACGCGAGGGCCGATGGCAGCCACACCTGAGCGCGGTGACCTGACCCTGCTCGACGGCGGGGACCTTCCCGAGGAGTCGGGCAAATCCGCCCGGTTCTCCGCCGGGCCCGCCGCACCGACGCGCACCCTGGTCGACATCTTCGAGGCCTCCGTACGGGCCTACCCCGACGAGCTCGCCCTGGACGACGGCGCGGCCCGGCTGACCTACCGGGCGCTGGCCGGCGAGGTCGAGCGACGGCGGCGCGCCCTCGCGGCCGCCGGGGTGGGGCTCGGTGACCGGGTCGGCGTACGCGTGCCCTCGGGGACCAACGAGCTGTACGTGGCCATCCTGGCGGTGCTCGCCGCAGGCGCCGCGTACGTGCCGGTCGACGCCGAGGATCCCGACGAGCGGGCCGAGCTGGTCTTCGGCGAGGCCGGGGTGCGGGCGGTGCTGGGCGCCGGACAGCGCATCGAGGTCACCGGCCTCGAAGACGTACGGGCCCCTGCGGCGCGGCCGGGCCCCGAGCACGACGCGTGGATCATCTTCACCTCCGGTTCCACCGGCAGGCCCAAGGGCGTCGCCGTCAGCCACCGCAGCGCCGCCGCCTTCGTGGACGCCGAGGCCGCGCTGTTCCTCGCGGACGAGCCGGTCGGGCCCGGCGACCGGGTCATGGCCGGCCTGTCCGTCGCGTTCGACGCCTCCTGCGAGGAGATGTGGCTGGCCTGGCGCTACGGCGCCTGCCTGGTGCCCGTCCCCCGCTCCCAGGTGCGCAGCGGAGCCGACCTCGGCCCCTGGCTGGTGGAGCAGGAGATCACCGTGGTCTCCACCGTGCCGACCCTGGCCGCGCTCTGGGAGCCCGAGACCCTGAACGAGGTCCGGCTGCTGATCTTCGGCGGCGAGGCCTGCCCGCCCGAGCTGTCCCAGCGGCTGGTCACCGAGGGCCGCGAGGTCTGGAACACGTACGGGCCCACCGAGGCCACCGTCGTCGCCTGCGCCTCGCTCCTGACCGGTGAGGAGCCGGTGCGGATCGGCCTGCCGCTGAACGGCTGGGAACTGGCCGTGGTCGACGAGTCGGGCGAGCCGGTGCCGATGGGCGGCAGCGGCCAGCTCGTCATCGGCGGCGTCGGACTGGCCCGCTACCTCGACCCCGAGAAGGACGCCGAGAAGTACGCCCCGCTGGAATCCCTCGGCTGGCAGCGCGCCTATCGCAGCGGCGACCTCGTGCGCGCGGAACCGGAGGGGCTGGTCTTCCTCGGCCGGGGCGACGAGCAGATCAAGCTCGGGGGCCGCCGGATCGAGCTGGGCGAGGTGGACGCCGCGCTCCAGGCCCTGCCCGGAGTCGCCGGGGCGGCCGCGGCCGTACGCACGGCGCGCAGCGGCAACCAGCTGCTCGTCGGCTACCTGGTCGCCCAGGAGGGCTGGGACCACGCGGCGGCCGTGACGCGGCTGCGCGCCGAACTCCCCGCGGCCCTCGTACCCCTGCTCGCGCCGGTCGACGAACTGCCGACCCGCACCTCCGGCAAGGTGGACCGGGACGCGCTGCCCTGGCCGCTGCCCGAACTGGAGGGCGCCGGCCCCACCGAGCAGCTGTACGGCACCGAGGCCTGGCTGGCGGAGCAGTGGAGCGAGACCCTCGGCGTGGCCGTCACCGGAGCCGCCGACGACTTCTTCGCGATCGGCGGCAGCAGCCTCGCCGCCGCCCAGCTCACCACCCGGCTGCGCACCCGCTACCCGAGAGCGGCCGTACTGGACATCTACCAGCAGCCCACCCTGCGCAAGCTGGCCCGGCGGCTGGAGAAATCCGTACGGGAGGACGGCGCGGCCCGGACCGTCGCGCCCGTCCCGGTCTTCTCCCAGGCGATCCAGACGCTCCTGCTGCTCCCGCTGTTCACCCTGGTCGGGCTGCGCTGGACGGTGGCGCTGCTGGCCCTGGGGAACGTACTGCACCGGTTCGGGCCGTATCCGTGGGCGCCCACCGCCTCCTGGTGGCTCGTGGCCGCCGGTGCGGCGCTGCTCTTCAGCCCGCCGGGCCGCCTCGCGATCGCGGCCGGCGGCGCACGGCTGCTGCTGCGCGGGGTGAAGGCGGGACGCCACCCGCGCGGCGGGAGCGTGCACCTGAGGCTGTGGACGGCGGAGCGGCTGGCCGAGTGCGCCGGCGCGACCTCGCTCACCGGTTCCTGGCTGGAGCGGTACGCGCGGGCCCTGGGCGCCAAGATCGGCCCCGAGGTGGACCTGCATTCGCTGCCGCCGGTGACGGGCATGCTCAAGCTCGGCCGCGGCTGCGCCGTGGAGTCCGAGGTGGACCTCTCCGGGCACTGGCTGGACGGGGACCGGCTGGAGATCGGCCCCGTCAAGGTCGGTGCGGGTGCGGTCGTCGGCACCCGCAGCATGCTCTTCCCCGGCGCCCGGGTGGGCAAGCGGGCCGAGGTGGCCCCCGGCTCGGCCGTGGTCGGCCAGATCCCCACCGGGCAGCGCTGGGCCGGAGCGCCCGCCGTCAAGCTCGGCAAGGCCAAGCGGAACTGGCCCAAGGAGCGCCCGCCGCGCGGGCTCCCCTGGCGGGCGGCGTACGGGGCGGCGGGCTTCTGCCTCACGGCGCTGCCCGTCCTCTCCGCGCTGCCCGCCCTGCTCGTGGTGAGCCGGTTCGTGCCCGCCGGTGCGGGGCTGGTCGAGGCGCTCCGCGGAGCCCTGCTCGCCGTGGTGCCCGGGGCGCTCGCCTTCGGGCTCGCGTACGCGCTGCTTCTGCTGGCCTCCGTACGCCTGCTCAGCCTCGGCCTGCGGACCGGGATCCACCCGACGCACAGCCGGGTCGGCTGGCAGGCCTGGACGGTCACCCAGCTGATGGACCTGTCCCGGGAGACGCTCTTCCCGCTGTACGCCGGGCTGATCACACCGGTGTGGCTGAGGCTGCTCGGCATGAAGATCGGCCGGGGCGCGGAGGTGTCCACCGTGCTCGCGCTGCCCAGCCTCACCACCGTGGGCGAAGGCGCGTTCCTCGCCGACGACACCCTGACCGCCCCGTACGAACTGGGCGGTGGCTGGATGCGGATCGGACACTCCGAGATCGGCCGCCGGGCGTTCCTCGGCAACTCCGGCATGACCGCGCCGGGCCGCACGGTGCCGGACGACGGGCTGGTCGGCGTACTGTCGGCGACTCCGAAGAAGGCCAAGAAGGGCAGCTCCTACCTGGGTCTGCCGCCGGTGCGGCTGCCGCGGTCCGCCGCGGACTCCGACCGGAGCCGGACGTACGACCCGCCCGCGCGGCTGCTGTGGGCGCGGGGCCTGGTGGAGCTGTGCCGGCTCGTCCCGGTGTTCTGCTCGGCCGCGCTGGCCGTACTGACGGTGGCGGCGCTCTGCGCTCTGGCGACGGTGGGCGGGCTGGGGGCCTGGGGAGCCGGGCTGCTGTCCGGCGCTGTCCTGCTCGCCGCCGGTGCGGCCGCGTGCGGGGTCACGGTGACCGCGAAGTGGCTGCTGGTGGGCCGGCACCGGGCCGGAGAGCACCCCCTGTGGAGCGGCTTCGTATGGCGCAACGAGCTGGCCGACACCTTCGTCGAGGTACTGGCCGTGCCGTGGCTGGCCGGATCGGTGCCCGGTACGCCCGTGCTGGCCCTGTGGCTGCGCGGGCTCGGGGCCCGGATCGGGCGGGGCGTGTGGTGCGAGAGCTACTGGCTGCCCGAGACGGACCTGGTGGTGCTGGGTGACGCGGTCAGTGTGAACCGCGGCTGCGTGTTGCAGACACACCTCTTCCACGACCGGATCTTGAGGACGGATACTGTGGTCCTCCGCGAGGGCGCCACCCTGGGCCCGGGCGGAATCGTCCTGCCCGGGAGCACGGTCGGGGCCCGCAGCACGCTGGGTCCCGCCTCGCTCGTGATGGCCGGGGAATCCGTCCCCGCCGACACCCGTTGGCTGGGCAACCCGATCGAGGCGTGGCGGACCTGAGCAGGGCCGGAGCACAGCGCAGGGAGCGGAAGCGGCAATGAGCGGCCAGAGAACAGCGGCATCGGACCCGTATTTCCCGGCCAACGGCGACCCCCGTTACCGCGTGCACCGGTACGAACTCGCTCTGGAATACCGGCCCGGCCCCAACCGGCTGGCCGGAACGGCCCGGCTCAGCGCGATCGCCGGGCGGGCCCCGCTCACCGAGTTCCACCTGAACCTGGCCGAGTTCAGAATAGGCCGGGTCCTGGTCAACGGCCGGGCCCCGCACTACACGCACCGTGGCGGCAAGCTCCGCATCCGGCCGGCCAAGCCGCTGCCCGCCGGCGCCGCCTTCACGGTGGAGGTCCACTGGGCGGGCAATCCCAAGCCGGTGCGCAGCCCGTGGGGCGGCCTCGGCTGGGAGGAGCTGACCGATGGCGCGCTGGTGGCCAGCCAGCCGGTCGGGGCGCCCTCCTGGTACCCGTGCAACGACCGGCCCGACGACAAGGCCTCGTACCAGATCTCGGTCAACACCCCCTCCGCCTACACGGTGGTGGCCGGTGGCCGGCTGCTCACCCGGACGACCCGGGCCAGCACCACCACCTGGGTGTACGAGCAGTCCGCGCCCACCTCCAGCTACCTGGTCGGCCTGTCCATCGGCGTGTACCAGACGGTGCTGCTCGGCGACCCGGGGCTCGGCGGGGTTCCGCAGAGCGCCCACGTGCCAGCGCACCTGCTGCCCCGGTTCTCCCGCGACTTCGCCCGGCAGCCCGCCATGATGCGGCTGTTCGAGGAACTCTTCGGGCCCTATCCCTTCGGCGAGTACGCGGTGGTCGTGGCCGACGAGGAACTGGACGTCCCGGTGGAGGCCCAGGGCCTGTCCCTGTTCGGCGCCAACCACGTGGACGGCGTACGCGGTTCCGAGCGCCTCGTCGCCCACGAGCTGGCGCACCAGTGGTTCGGCAACAGCGTGACCATCGCCGACTGGCGGCACATCTGGCTGAACGAGGGCTTCGCGAAGTACGCCGAATGGCTCTGGTCGGAGCGCTCGGGCGGGCGCAGCGCGCACGAGCTGGCGGCGGCCGCGCACCGGCTGCTGGGCTCGCAGCCGCAGGACCTGCGGCTGGTCGACCCCGGCCGCAAGCTGATGTTCGACGACCGCCTCTACGAGCGCGGGGGGCTGGCCGTGCACGCGATCCGCTGCGCCCTGGGGGACGGCGCGTTCTTCCCCATGCTGCGCGACTGGGCCTCGGTGCACCGGCACGGGGTGGTGACCACCGCCGCCTTCACCACCCATGTGGCCCGCTACGCGGCCGAGCCGGTGGACGACCTGTTCTCGGCCTGGCTGTACGAGCCGTCGCTGCCGCCGATGCCTCCGCCGCCGGCACCGGTGAAGCCCGCGTACCCGCCCGCGAACGGCGAGCCCGCGGGCCGGGGACGCAACCCCTTCTGACGGAACCCCGTCCTTGCGGACCCCGGTTCCTCCGGCCCCCGTTCCTCCGGCCCCCGTTCCTCCGGCCCCCGTTCCTCCGGCCCCCGTTCCTCCGGCTCGGCGTTGCCCTTCACCCGACGCCGTCGGGGCAGGCGCTGCGGAACGTGCGCCGGTAGGCGTCCGGAGGCACGCCCACGGTGCGGTTGAAGTGCCGGCGCAAGGTCGTGGCGGTGCCCATGCCGGTGGCCGCGGCGATCGCGTCGATGGTGTCGCCGGTGGTTTCGAGGAGTTCCTGGGCCCGGTGGATGCGCTGGGTCAGCAGCCACCGCAACGGAGTGGTCCCGGTGGTGGCGGTGAAGTGGCGGGCGAGGTTGCGTGAGCTCATGTTCGCCTGGCGGGCCAGCTGCTCCACGGTGAGCGGCTGGTCGAGGCGCCGCACGGCCCAGGACAGCAGGGCGGCGAGGGAGTCGTCGCGGGGTTCGGGCAGCGGGGTGGCGACGAACTGGGCCTGGCCGCCGGCCCGGTGGGGCGGGACGACCAGCCGGCGGGCGACCTGGTTGGCGACGGCCGAGCCGTGGTCGAGGCGGACCAGGTGCAGGCACAGGTCCATGGCGGCGGCCTTGCCGGCCGAGGTGAGCACGCGGCCGTTGTCGACGTAGAGGACGTCCGGGTCGACTTGGACGCGGGGGTACTTGGCGGCCAGCGCCGCGGCGTGCCACCAGTGGGTGGTGGCGCGTTGCCCGTCCAGCAGGCCGGCGGCGGCCAGGACGAACGCGCCCGTGCACAGGGAGGCGATCCGGGCGCCGGCCTCGTGCGCGGCGCGTACGGCGTCGACCAGTTCGGCGGGCGGGTCCCCGTCGGGGTCGGCGCAGGCGGGGACGATCACCGTATGGGCCCGGACGAGGTGGTCGAGCCCGTGGTCGGGTTCGAGGCGGAACCGGTCCCCTACCGGCACGGCGGCCGGGCCGCAGACGGCGAACTCGTACCAGGGATCGACGAGGTCGGAGCGGTCGACGCCGAACACATCGCAGGCGGCGGCGAGTTCGAAGTGCGGTACGCCGGCCGTGACGGCCAGTGCGACGGTCTTCATGTCCGAAAGTGTACGGGCTGTGGCAATGCCGCCACTGCCGGGCCGAGGGCCGGTGCCAGCAGGATGGTTCCCAGCGGATCGGTGGCGCAGAACAGCGGCACATCGGAGAAGCGGAACAGCGGAAGCAGCGGAACAGGGGGATCTGATGGGATCGACTCAGACGGTGGCGGTCTTCGGCGCCTACGGGCACACCGGGCGCTTCGTGGTGGCGGAGCTGCTGGAACGGGGGTTCACCCCGATCCTGTCCGGGCGTGACACCGACAAGCTCCGCTCGCTCGGGGATTCGTACCCCGGTCTGGAGGTGCGGACGGCCTCGGTGGACGACGCGGCCTCGCTCGACCGCGCGCTGTCCGGCGCGGCAGTCGTGATCAACTGCGCCGGCCCCTTCGCCGCGACGACCGCGCCGGTGGTCGAGGCGGCGCTGCGGGCGGGGATCCCCTACGTCGACGTCGCGGCGGAGGTGGAGGCGGTGTCCGACACGTTCACGCAGTTCGGCGAGCGGGCCCGTGACGCCGGGATCCTCGTCGTCCCCGCGATGGCCTTCTACGGCGGCCTGGGCGACCTGCTGGCCACCGCGGCGCTGGGTGCCCGGTCGCGGGCCGACGAGGTGTCCCTCGCCTTCGCGCTGAGCAGCTGGCACCCCACGGCCGGGACCCGGAAGGCCAGCCAGGTCTCCCGGCGGCGGCGCGACAACCAGCGCCTCGTCTTCGCGGACGGCCGTATGGAGCTGCGTACCGACCAGGCGCCCACCGGCCGTTGGTCCTTCCCCGCTCCGATCGGCGAGCGCGCGGTGCTCGGGGAGTTCACCACCGCCGACAGTGTGACCATCCCGCGGCATGTGAAGACCTCGGCGATCCACACGTACATGACGGTCGAGGCGGTCACGGAGGTGCTGGCACCGGATGCCGCGCCGCCCGTGCCGGTCGACGAGCGGGGGCGCTCCGCCCAGACCTTCCTCGTCGACGTCGTCGTCCGCTCCGGCGACACCCGGCGCCGCGCCGTGGCCCGCGGGCAGGACATCTACGCGATCAGCGCCCCGCTCGCCGTCGAGGCCGTCGCCCGGGTCCTCGCCGGCCAGGTCGG
The DNA here is from genome assembly GCF_055565795.1 of Streptomyces sp. NPDC028314. Classification (NCBI taxonomy): domain Bacteria; kingdom Bacillati; phylum Actinomycetota; class Actinomycetes; order Kitasatosporales; family Streptomycetaceae; genus Streptomyces; species Streptomyces sp. NPDC028314. The sequence goes on along the minus strand of NZ_JBVHTP010000007.1, from coordinate 388,216 downwards.
GAGGGTCGGGGTCGCCGCCGCGGGGGAGATCTTCGACGCCCCCGGGTTCCTGCGCGCGCTGTCCGGGCACCTGTCGTTCGAGCTGGACGGGGACGAGGCCGCCGGCGGCCTGTGACCCGGCGGGTGTCCGGCGCCGGAGCGGCCGGCCGGTCTTCCCGGGTCCGGCCTCCAGGGCGCCCCCGCCGGCTGCGGGGCCGGCCCCGGGCGGCCCTCCGGCGGGACCCGGCACGTATTGCGAGACCCGGCGGGCGGCGGGACGCTGGAAGGGTCCCCTGTCAGGAGATCGCCATGGACGGTTCGACGCTGGAGACGATGCGGACCACGCTGCGCGGTCCGGTCATCGGCCCGGAAGACCCTGAGTACAACGAGGCCCGCAAGCTCTACAACGCGATGATCGATCGCCGCCCTGCCGCGATGGTGCGGTGCACGGACGCGGCGGACGTGAGGGCCGCGGTGAACTTCGTACGTGACCACGGCCTGGAGATCGCCGTACGCGGCGGCGGGCACAGCGGTCCCGGCCTGTGCCTGCTGGACGACGGGGTCACGGTCGACCTGTCACCGATGCGCTGGGCCCGCGTGGATCCCGCGGCCAGGACCGCCATCGTCGGCGGCGGCTCCCAGCTCGGAGACCTCGATCACGCCGCCCACGGCTTCGGGCTGGCCACGCCCGCCGGCATCATGTCGACGACCGGCATCGGCGGCCTGACCCTGGGCGGCGGGCACGGCCATCTCACCCGCAGGTTCGGCCTGACCATCGACAACCTGCTGGCCGCGGACGTCGTCCTGGCCGACGGCAGCTTCGTCACGGCGAACGAGTCCGAGCACCCCGACCTGTACTGGGCGCTGCGGGGCGGTGGCGGGAACTTCGGCGTGGTCACGTCCTTCACCTTCCGGCTGCATCCGGTCGACACCGTGGGCGTCGCCGTCACACTCTGGCCGGTCGAGGCCACGCGCGAAGTGCTGCGCTGGTACCGCGAGTTCCTTCCGGCCGCGCCGGTGGAGCTCAACGGCTTCTTCGCCCTCCTGGCCGTGCCGCCGGGCCCGCCGTTCCCCGAGGAGATCCACGGCCACAAGATGTGCGGCGTCGTATGGTGCTGGACCGGTGACCTGGCCGCGCTCGGAGAGGTCCTCACCTCCGTGAACGAACCGGGGCTGCCCGCCTTCCACTTCACGGCCCCGATGCCCTACCCCGCGCTGCAGACCATGTTCGACGAGCTGATCCCCAAGGGCCTCCAGTGGTACTGGCGGGGCGCCTTCTTCGACGAGATCACGGACGCGTCCGCGGATGTGCACCTCAAGTACGGCGAGAACCTCCCGACCGACCTGTCGACGATGCACCTCTACCCGATCGACGGAGCGGCCGGCCGCGTGGGCAAGGACGACACGGCGTGGGCCTACCGCGACGCGACCTGGTCCGGGGTGATCGGCGGCATCGACCCCGACCCCGCCAACGCCGAGCTGGTCAAGCAGTGGGCGGTGGACTACTCGGAGGAACTGCGACCGCACTCGATGGGCGGCACGTACGTGAACTTCATCGGCGCGGGCGAGAGCCAGGACCGGGTACGGGCGACGTACCGCGACCACTACGACCGGCTGGCGGAGATCAAGCGCACCTACGACCCGGACAACTTCTTCCACGCGAACCAGAACATCGCGCCCGCGGCCGGCGCCTAGCCAGGCAGTGAACGAGGGCGCCCGCGCGATCCTTCCGGGATCAGCGCAGGGGCACGCCCGAGTCGTCCAGCTGAATCTGCGGGCGGCCGGTGACCAGGAGCCAGGCCGGCAGGAGCGCCACGCACAGCAGCGGCAGCAGGCCCGGGTCAGGGGCGAGGATCGCCGCGGTGAACAGGCTCACCCAGCCCTGGCGGGTGACGGCCAGCAGTACGCCGAGCACCGCGCAGGTCACCGCCACCGCCGGCTGGACCTGCGGCACCAGGGCGTGTACCGCGAAACCGAGCGCGACCCCCACGAAGACGGACGGGAAGATCCGGCCGCCGCGGAATCCCGACCCGCAGGCCACCAGTACGGCGGCCAGCTTGACCACGGTCATCAGCAGGAGCCCGCCCGCGGAGTACGCCGCCGGGTCCGCGGCCAGCTCGCCGATCTCCTCCAGCCCCTTGAAGAGGGTGAGCCGGCCGCCGAGCGCGCCGAGCAGACCCAGCACCACACCGCCCAGGGTCAGCGCGAGCACCGGATGCGGCAGCAGGTGGAAGGCGCGGTGGACGTACGGGAAGGCGTAGACGGCGGCGAGGGCCACGGCGGCTCCGGCCGAGGAGATCACGAAGGCCGCGATCAGGTCGGGCCAGCGCGGGCCCTGGAGGGGCGGCAGGGGCAGACCGAAAGCGGGCGCGGCGAGGAGCCTGCTCGTCACCCCGCCCGCACCCGCCGCGATCAGCGGGGCGAAGAGCTGGTCCCACAGGGTGGGGCCCCGCCCGCCGGGGGAAGCCGCCCCGGCCGGCCGGGGGGCGGCCACCAGTGACTCCGTGAGGATCAGCACGGCTGCGACCGGGGTGCCGAACAGCGCCCCGACCGTGCCCGCCGCGCCCAGTGCCGCCCAGACCTGCGCCGGACTGCCGGGCATCAGCCGGCGGCCCAGCCAGAAGGCGAGGGCGATGTTGGCGGCGGTGATCGGGTTCTCGGGTCCCAGGCTCACCCCGCCGGCCAGGGACAGCCCGGTCGCCAGCAGCAGGCCGGGGACCACTCCGGCCGGCAGGGGGGCGTCCACCAGCCCGGTGGTGGCCGGATCCGGCCCGGCGTGCCCGTGGACCTTCCACACCACGAGGCCCACCGCGACGCCGGTCGCCGTCAGGACCGCCATCATCCAGGCGACGGACCATCGCCCGACGCCGATCGCGTCGGGGAGGGTCTCCCAGAGCACGTTCTTCAGCAGGTCGGCGGCCTCGCTCACGCCGAACAGCAGCAGGCTCGAACCCACCCCGATCAGCAGTGCGGGCAGGACGAGGGGCAGCAGGGCCCTGGCGGGGGCGGCCGGGGGCGGCGCGGCGTGCTGTGCGGGGGCGGTCACCGGATCAACGTAGCGGCGAAAGGGCTGAAAACCCGTCAAATGCCGCCTTGCCGGGCGGTGCCCGATCGGATCAGCCCTGGCCGCTCCTCAGCCGGCGGACGACCTCCTCGGACAGGCGTTTTTGCAGCTCGGCGAGTTGCTCGGGGGTGTACGCCGTGAGGTCGCCGACTTCTCCGGGGGCCGCGGGGCCCTCCTCCTTCGGTTTCTGTTTCTGTTTCTCCTGTTCCCGGCGCGCGAGTTCCTGTTCCTCCGGCGAGCCCGGTGCCGCGTACGCGCACCGGATGAGCGCGCCGTCGGCGGTCTTCAGACAGGTCGCCTCGCGGCCGGCGACCTGGCCCCTGCCCTCCACCCGGTACCGGATGTTCTGCTCGCTGCCCACCGTGGCGGTCCACGTGCTGCCGCCGGTGGGGACGACCTCGAACACCCTGTCCTCGTTGTAGCAGCAGACGTCCCGGTACTCGGCCTTGATCAGTGCGACGAGCGCCTTCGGTGAGGACCACGTCGGAGTGAGGCGGTGGACGGTCATCGGCGCGAGCCCGCCGCCCTGATGGCGGGTCGGCACGGTCGATACGGCCACGACCGAGCTGGCCTCCCCCTGTGGGGTGAGCGGGGTGACGTACGCGCTGCCACCGCCCGCCCCGCGGTACTGCAGGGTGAACTCCGACTCGTTGCCCTCGTTCGCGCCGTCCTCGGAGGCGTCCCAGCCGCTGCGTTCGAACCACCAGTCGGTGAAGCTGCCGACCGCGGCCGTGCCCTCCCGCTGCCGGGACGCGAGGCTCAGCGGATAGGACGGGCCGGGTACCGCGGCCGTGTCGGAGGTGATCGTCAGCTTGCCGGTCCGCCCGTTGTAGAGGGCAAGTCCGGCGGGGCGTTCGGTCACCACCAGGATCCCGGTCTGGCGTTTGAGGGGCACGACCACGACCGGGGTGTCGCCCGAGCAGGTCACGTAGGCGTCACCGGCGTCGAAGCGCACCCAGCGCTGCAGGGCCGAGATCTTCCGGCCGAGGTTGTGGTGGAACCAGCCGCCGATCCGCGCGTCCGCGGCCTCCACGTCGAACGCGCAGCGCTGCTGGTTGCGGCTGTTGCCGCCGAGCGGGATGTCCTGGACGAGGCCGACCTCGTACCCGGACAGCCAGCCGCGCCGTTCGACCAGGGTCGCGAACCGGTCCGAGTCGGGCAGGTAGGTGATGTCGGCGATCTCGCCGGTGACGTCCCCCAGGTGCGGGGCGGCCTGCGCCTTCCCGACGAGGTAGGGGGCGCGGGCCGCCAGCTCGGGGACCGGTTCGGAGACGACCCGTACGTTCTCCATGTACGCCCGGTCCTGGAGGTAGGAGCCGTACACCAGCCACCAGACCGTGAGCCCCAGCCCTAGGACGCCGACCAGCCAACCGAGGGCCACCGCCGCGCCGCCCCCGCCGGTTCCGGCCCGCTTCCCCCTGAGCAGCTTCACCAGCTGCCACAGCCCCGCGACGAAGACGGCGGCCAGCAGCGGGGCGGCCAGCCAGGACAGGATCTTGCGCAGTTCCCAGGCCAGGATCGTGGTGACGTACGAGGCGTACCAGAGTGCCAGACCTGTCAGAAGTACCGGTATCCCCACCCGCAGTGCCCGGCCCATCAGCGCCCCCCGACGTCGGTTACCCCGATTGTCCACCGCGCGCCGGCGCCTGTCAGCGGCTCGGCGGCTCCCGTCGCACGCGCGCCCGCCCGGCCGTCCGCCGGCGGGGCGGGCGACCGGCGCGGGCGCGCGTGGGTGTGCTCAGACGATGCCCTCGGCGATCTCGGCCTGTTCGCGGGCGTTCCCGTAGGCCGACGGGGTTCCGTAGGAGCGCCGGGCGACGTACCACCACACGCTGGCGAGGACCAGCACCACCGCCAGGGCGATCACCGCGTAGTTCATCGAGTCGACGGTGACCGGGGACTTCTGCGGCAGGCAGAACAGGACGGTGACGACCGCCACCCAGACGACGGCGATCCAGCCGACGGGCCTGCTCCAGCGGCCCAGGCTCCACGGGCCGGGCTCGAACCGGTTGCCGGCGCGCAGTCGCAGGTAGATCGGGATGGCGTAGGCGGGCGTGATGCCGATGACGTTGATGGCGGTCACGGCCCCGTAGGCGGTGGCGGAGTACAGCGACGGCAGCGCGAGGACGCCCGCGACGACGACCGAGAACCAGACGGCCGGGACCGGCGTCTGGGTACGGCTGCTGACCTTGCGCCACAGGGCGGAGCCGGGGAGCGCGTTGTCGCGGCTGAACGCGAAGACCATCCGGCTGGCGGCGGCGACCTCGGCGTTGCCGCAGAAGAGCTGCGCGACGATGACGACGAGGAGCAGGGCGGTGGCGCCCCCGGAGCCCAGGGCGTCGAGGAGGATCTGGGCGGGCGGTACGCCGGTGGCGCTGGCCTGGACGGCCGCGTAGTCCTGGATGGCGAAGGTGAGGCCCGCCAGCAGGGCGAATCCGGCGATCCAGGATACCCAGATGGCCCGGACGATGCCCTTGGCGGCGGAGACGGAGGCGTTCGAGGTCTCCTCCGAGAGGTGGGCGGAGGCGTCGTACCCGGAGAAGGTGTACTGGGCGAGCAGCAGGCCGACCGCCGCCACGTAGAACGGGTTCGCCCAGCCGGTGTCGTTGACGAACTCGGTGAAGACGAACGAGGGCGACTGGTGGTGGTCGGGGATGAAGGCAAGGGCGCCGACGATCACGGCGACGCCGCCCAGGTGCCACCAGACGCTGACGGAGTTGAGCACGCTGACGAGGCGGACGCCGAAGAGGTTGAGCGTGGCGTGCAGCAGCAGGATGGCGAGGAAGATCAGGAAGGTCGAGCCGGAGGTGGGCACGAAGCCGAACTGGAGGTTGAGGAAGGCGCCGGTGAACAGGGCGGCGCCGTAGTCGATCCCGGCGATCGCCCCCAGCAGGCCGAGCAGGTTCAGCCAGCCCGTGTACCAGCCCCAGCGGCGGCCGCCGAGCCGGTCGGCCATGTAGTAGAGCGCTCCCGAGGTGGGGTAGGCGCTGGTCACCTCGGCCAGTGCGAGGCCCACGCAGAGCACGAAGAGGCCGACCCCGACCCAGCCCCACATCATCACGGCCGGGCCGCCGGTGCCGAGTCCGAAGCCGTACAGGGTCATGCAGCCGGAGAGGACGGATATGACCGAGAAGCTGATGGCGAAGTTGCCGAAGCCGCCCATCCGGCGGGCGAGGACGGGCTGGTAGCCGAGCTCCCTGAGCCGTTCCTCCTCGTCCTGCCGGGGTGGTGCCTTGCGGTCCGGGCGAGCTGCCGGCGTGGTTCTGGACATGGGCGTACCTCCGGGGGGTGGTGGAGCACGGGGGACGGTGGAGCGGGGAGTCGGGCGGGACTCGGCGGGGGGAAGGGAAGGTCAGTCCCGGCCGGCCAGGCTGCGGGACCTGGCCTGCAGGAACACCTCCTCGGCCAGTGCCTGGTCGGCCGGGTCCCGGGTCCGGTAGGCCCACGGGAGGGTGGTCCAGTACCGGCCCGTCGCGTCGAAGACCCGGGCCGCCTCGTCGAACTGGAGGGCTCCCCACAGGGCATGGGCGAGATGGTTCAGATCGAGCGGCGAGGCGTGCTGCGGGTCGGCGTAGCGGAACCAGGTGTCCAGGGCGCGGGTGGCGTCCCGGACGGCGTCCTCGGCGACCCAGTGCAGGTCGAGGGCGCGCTCCTGGCCGCGTTCGCGACGGTAGCGTTCGACCCGTACGTAGAGCGGAAGGACGTGGACGGCGGACCCGGGGGGTGCGGATCCGGCCGCCCAGTGGACGAAGTTGGCGGCCTCGGAGAGCGGTCCGGTGGTGCCCGCGTACAGGAACTGGAGCATCCGGTGGTACGCCTCGCGGTTGTACGGGTCCCGCTTGTCCGCCTGCGCGAGGATGCCCCAGGGCCCGGGGGGCAGCATGAGGCCGGGCGGCGGGAGCCGGTGCTCGTCCATCTGCCGGCCCTCGTCGAGGAGGGCGAGCGCGAGCAGGCAGACCCAGGGCACGGGGTCGGCGGGGCTGATGTCGGCGGTGTCCCGGCAGGCCTCCCAGGCCTCCTGCCACAGCTCGTGGGTGCGGGGGTGCCCGGCGCGGTGGGCGCGGACGGCCCGTTCGACGGTGACGCGGGTGTGCATCACGGTCGCGGCGACGCTGTGCGGTTGCTCGGCCCGCCAGGCCTGGACCACATCGGATCCGGCGGCGACCGCGGCGAGGACCTGGGTGCGCTGGGTCCACAGCCCCCAGCCGTGCGTCCGTTCCAGCAAGTGCGCCATCGACAGCCAGCGGCCGGTGCGCAGGTCCTGGACGGCGACACGCAACTCGTTGTCGTGCCCGGCGGGGTGGTAGACAGGCCGGAAATCGCCGCCCGCCATCACCTCGTCCCGGTCGACGGGAGGTGGGGACGGGCGCGTCTTGCGGTGGTCGTGGTCATCAGGTCCTCGGATCGCATGGAGGGTCGGGTCCATCCGGCGTTCGACTGCCGCACTGCAGCCGTGCCAGTACCAGGGATGCGTGAACCATGCGCCAACTGTTCGGCGAACCCCCGCCGTTGACCGACGGCCGCGCGTCCTTCGCGCCCGTTGATCGGCGATCACTATAGAGCGAGTGTGAGCTTTCGCATCCCGATCTTTGTTCGAACGCAAGTATCCGGCCATGAACGGAGGGTGATCTTGCGTCAGTCGCTCGCGCGGGCACCGGAGGATCTTGACGAGCGACGCCGGCTGGTGAAGGCTTCCGACCGACGATCAACGATGCAGATGCCAGGGACGGAGTGGTGATGACGGGCCCGGTCCTCGCTGTCGACCAAGGCACGTCGGGAACCAAGGCGCTCGTCGTCTGCCCGCGACGCGGTGTCATCGGCTCCGCCTCGGCTCCCGTACGGCCCCGGTACCTGCCGGGCGGCCGGGTGGAGGTCGATCCCCGCGAGCTGCTGAACTCGGTCGTCGACGCGGGGCGCGCCGCACTGGCGGCGGCCGGCGAGCCGGTGGTGGCGGTGGGTCTGGCCAACCAGGGCGAGACCGTACTCGCCTGGGACCCGGTGAGCGGGGAGCCGCTGACCGACGCGATCGTCTGGCAGGACCGGCGGGCCGAACAGCTCTGCACCGAACTCGCCCCTCACGGAGACCTGTTGCGGGAGCGCACCGGTCTGCCCCTCGACCCGTACTTCGCCGCGCCCAAGATGGCCTGGATACGCCGCCGGCTGACCCGGCAGGGCGTCGTGACGACCAGCGACGTGTGGCTGGTGCACCGCCTCACCGGCGCGTTCGTCACCGACGCGGCGACCGCGGGCCGCACCCAGCTGCTCGACCTCGACACCGTCGGCTGGTCGGACGCGGCTCTGGACGCCTTCGGCCTCACGGGCGAGCGGCTGCCGGAGATCGTCGACGCGGACACCCGGGTCGGCACCACCACCGCCTTCGGGCCCCGGCTGCCGCTGACGGGGCTGCTCGTCGACCAGCAGGCCGCCCTGCTCGCACAGGGCGTCACCGAGCCGGGCGCCGCCAAGTGCACGTACGGCACCGGCGCGTTCCTGCTCGCACAGACCGGCCCGCTCCCCCTGCGCAGCTCCTCCGGACTGGTCGGCTGCGTGGCCTGGCGGCTCGCCGGGCGGACCAGCTACTGCCTGGACGGGCAGGTGTACACGGCGTCCTCGGCCGTGCGCTGGCTCACGGATCTCGGCGTGATCTCCGGCGCCGAGGACCTCGACACCGTGGGCGGGAGCGCCCCGGACTCCGGCGGGGTCACCTTCGTCCCCGCGCTCGCCGGGCTCGCCGCCCCCTGGTGGCGGGGCGACCTGCGGGGCTCGGTGACCGGTCTCGGCCTCGACACCACGGCCGGGCACCTGGTGCGCGCCCTGTGCGACGGCATCGCCGCCCAGGTGGCGGAGCTCGCGGACGCCGTCGCCGCAGATCTGGGCGCTCCGCTCGCCACCCTGCGCGTCGACGGCGGTCTGACCCGGTCCGCGCTGCTCATGCAGGCCCAGGCCGACCTGCTCCAGATCCCCGTCGAGGTGTCGGCGCTGCCGGACGTGACCGCGCTCGGCGTCGGCGCGGTCGCCCGGCTCGGGCTCGACCCCTCGCTCGGCGTCCACGAGGCCGTCCCGGAGTGGAAGCCGTCCGCCGTCTACGAGCCGAGGGCCGGCGCCGGCCAGGCCGCGGAGCGCCGGACACGGTTCCGGACGGCGGTCTCGGCCCTGCTCGACGGCCCGGCGTGACCGTCACCACCGGCGGCGCCCTGCCCGGCGGGGAGTACGACGTGACGGTCGTCGGCGCGGGGGTGGTGGGCTCGGCCATCGCCCGCGAACTGGCCCGGCTCCCCCTGCGGATCGCCCTGGTCGACGCGTCCGACGACGTGGGCGACGGCACCTCCAAGGCCAACACCGCCATCCTGCACACGGGTTTCGACGCGGTGCCCGGCTCCCTGGAGTCCCGGCTCGTCCGGGAGGGACAGCGGCTGCTCGCCGCGTACGCCGCCGACAGCGGCATTCCGGTGGAACCCCTCGGAGCGCTCCTCGTGGCCTGGGACGAGGAGCAGCTGGCCGTGCTGCCGGGCCTCGCCGACAAGGCCGTGCGCAACGGCTACCGCTCGGCCCGGATCGTCCCGGCCGAGGAGGTGCGGGCCCGCGAGCCGGAGCTCGGGCCGGGGGTGCTGGGTGCGCTCGACGTGCCGGGCGAGTCGATCATCTGCCCCTGGACGACCACCCTCGCCTACGCGACGCAGGCCGTCCGCGCCGGCGTCGACCTGCACCTCAACTGCCCGGTGCGCTCGGTCGCTCCGGGCGATTCGGGTGATCCAGGCGATCCGCATACGCTGGCCACCGGCCGGGGCCCGCTGCGCACCCGCCACCTGGTGAACGCGGCCGGGCTGTACGCCGACGGGATCGACCGGCTCCTCGGGCACGCGGACTTCACCGTGAGGCCCCGGCGCGGACAGCTGATCGTCTTCGACGAACTCGCCCGCGGCCTGGTACGGCACATTCTGCTGCCGGTGCCGGGCGCGCTCGGCAAGGGGGTGCTGGTCTCGCCGACGGTGTACGGGAACGTGATGCTCGGGCCGACCGCCGAGGACCTGGACGACAAGACGGCCACCGGATCGACCGCCGAAGGGCTCGCGCTGCTGCGGAAGAAGGGCCGGCGGATCCTGCCGGCGCTGCTGGAGGAGGAGGTCACCGCCGTGTACGCCGGGCTGCGGGCGGCCACGGGGCAGGAGGACTACGCGATCCGGGCACATCCGGCCCAGCGGTACGTCACCGTGGGCGGGATCCGCTCGACGGGTCTGACGGCCTCGATGGCGATCGCCGCCCATGTGGTGGAGCTGCTCGCCGAGGGCGGTCTGCCGGTGACCGGCGCGCGGGAGCTGGAGCCGCTGCGGATGCCGAACCTGGGCGAGGCGTTCCCCCGGCCCTACCGCGACGCGGAGCTGATCGCCGCGGACCCCGAGTACGGCAGGATCGTCTGCCACTGCGAGCGCGTGACCCGCGGGGAGATCCGCGACGCGCTCGGGGGGACGGTCCCGCCCGGTTCGCTGGACGGCCTGCGGCGGCGCACCCGCGCCCGGGGCGGCCGCTGCCAGGGCTTCCACTGCGGGGCCGCCGTCCGTGCGCTGTTCGAGGACGCGCGCCGGTGAACCGTACGGAGGTGCTGGTCGACGTACTGGTCGTCGGCGCCGGCCCCGCCGGGCTGGCCCTGGCCGCCCGCCTCGCGGAAGCGGGCGCGGGGCGGGTCGAGGTCCTGGAACGCGAGCAGGAGGCGGGCGGGGTGCCGCGCCACTGCCACCACGGCGGGTTCGGGGGTCTCGTCGAACCGGGGGGCCTCTTCGAACCGGGGAATCTCTTCGATCTGGGGGGTCTCGGCGGCTTCGGCGGGCTCGGCGGCTTCGGCGGGTGGCCGTTGCGCCCCTGGCTCCGGGGACCCGCGTACGCGCGGCAGTGCGTGGAGGCCGCGTTGGGCGCGGGGGCCTCGGTCCGTACGGGTGTCACCGCCACCGGCTGGGCCGGCCCGCTGTCCCTGGAGACCACGAGCCCGGCGGGCCTGGAGCGGATCACGGCCCGGGCCGTCGTCCTCGCCACCGGCGCCCGGGAGCGCCCCCGCAGCGCCCGGCTGGTGCCGGGCTCCCGTCCGGCGGGCGTGCTGACCACCGGGGAGCTGCAGCAGTCGGTCCACCTGTACGGCCGGCCCGTCGGCCGGCGTGCCGTGGTGGTGGGGGCCGAGCCGGTGGCCCGGCACGCGGTGCGCACGCTGCGCCGGGCGGGTGCGGAGGTGGTGGCGATGGTCACGGAGCGCCCGCGCGGCGCCGCGCTGCCGGGGGTTCCGCTGCTCACGGCCACGACGGTGAGCGAGCTGCGCGGCCGGGGCCGGCTGTCCGGGGTGGCCGTCCGTCACGAGGACGGCCGGTCCGCAGTCCTGGCCTGTGACACGGTGGTCTTCACCGGCGACTGGATCCCCGACCACGAACTGGCCCGGCGCGGTGGCCTCGTCCTGGACCCGGGCAGCCGCGGTCCCTGCGTGGACGCGTCGTTCCGTACGTCCGCGCCGGGTGTGTTCGCGGTCGGCAACGCCCTGCGCGGCATCGAGCGGGCCGGCACCGCGGCTGCCGAGGGCGCCGCCGCCGCGGCCCCGGTGCTGGCTCACCTGTCGGGCGCCCCGTGGCCGGACCCCGGGCCGCCGCTGCTCGTCCGGGCTCCGCTGGTGTGGGTGACGCCGAACCGGGTCACGGGCATCGCGGGGCGGCCGTTGCTGCTGCGGTCCGGGGAGCCGCTGACCGGACCGGTGGTGACGGTGTGCCAGGACGGCCGGCCGCTGTGGCGCCGCCGGTTCCCGGGCCGTGTGTCACCGGCACGCTCGCTGCGGTTGCCGCCGGGGTGGACGGCCCGGGTCGACCGGGCGGGCGGCCCGGTCGTGGTGGGCATCGGCTGACGGACGCGGCCGTCAGTGCAGGTCGGAGGGGGCCGGGGTGTCGTCGAGGAAACCGCCCGACTGGTGCTGCCACAGCTTCGCGTAGGCGCCGTCCGAGGCCAGCAGCTGCTGGTGCGTGCCCTGCTCGACGATCCGGCCGCGGTCGAGGACGACGAGCCGGTCCATGTGGGCGACGGTGCTGAGCCGGTGCGCCACCACCAGCGCCGTCCGCCCCTCCATGAGGCGCCACAGGGCCTCCTGGACGAGGATCTCGCTCTCGGAGTCCAGGGCGCTGGTCGCCTCGTCGAGCAGCAGGATCGGCGCGTCGCGCAGGATCGCCCTGGCGAGCGCGACCCGCTGGCGCTGTCCGCCCGAGAGCTTGACCCCGCGCTCGCCGACCATGGTGTCGAGGCCGCACGGCAGGGAGTCCGCGAACTCCGTGACGTGCGCCGCCTCGGCCGCGCGGCGGATGTCGGCCTCGGTGGCGTCGGGCCGGGCGAACGCGATGTTCTCCCGCAGGGTGCGGTGGAACATCGCCGGGTCCTGCGGCACGTAGGCCATCAGTCCGCGCAGGTCGTTCTGGCGCAGCCTGCTGATGTCCCGGCCGCCGATCAGGATGCGGCCCGCGTCGATGTCCGTCATCCGCAGCAGCAGCCGGGTGAGGGTGGTCTTGCCGCCGCCGGAGCGCCCCACGAGCCCGATCTTCGCCCCGCTGGCCACGGCCAGGTCCAGTCCCTCGAAGAGCGGCCGGGCCCCCGCGTGGGCGAAGGTCACCCGGTCGAAGCGGATGTCGGCGGCCCGGGTGGGCGGCGGCTCCGGCGATTCCGGGTCGAGTACGGTCGGCGGCTTGAGCAGCAGCTCCGTGAACTGCGCGGCCTCCGTCATCGAGCTCTCCAGGCGACGGTAGATCTGGTTGAACTCGAACATGATCCGGGTGGCGTTGGAGTAGTACGTGAAGGCGACCACGACCGCCTCCACACCGTGCCCGTCCCCGGCGACCGCTACCGCGAGGAGCAGGCCCAGCGCGTTGGTCAGTACGGACATCGGCGCGACGACGGTGTCGATGCGCAGATTGCCGTAGTCCCACGACCGCAGCATGAGGCTCCGCGACTGGGCCACCCGGGAGCGGTGCTCGGCGGCCTCGCGCTCCTCCGCGGCGAACGCGCGGACCGTGTCCATGTTCATGAGGCTGTCGGCGACGTGCCCCGACACCCGGGCGATCGCCTCCTCCCGCCGGTCGACGAGCGCCTGGCGGCGACGGATGAGGGGCAGCACGCACACCCCCGTCACCGCGATCATGGCCAGCAGCACGACGACGAACAGCGGGTCGTAGCGCCAGAGCACCACCGACCCGAACAGCAGCGGCAGGAAGCGGCCCACGACCGAGAAGGTCAGCGTGTCGACGAACTCCTCGAAGCGGGAGGCGAAGCTCAGGACCCGCTTGGTCAGTGATCCGGCGAAGTTGTCGTGGAAGAACGCGGCGTCCTTCGCGAACAGTTCGTCCATCCCGACCACGTACAGGCGCTCGATGCCGAGGGCGTCGAGGCGGTTCAGGCAGTGCAGGCCGATGCGCCACACCGCCTCCGAGAACAGCAGGACGCCGGCGAATCCGAGGACGTACGGGAGCAGCGGGCCGACGGCGGGAGCGGTGTCGTCGGCGATGCGGCCGACGAGCTTCGCGACGACCAGCGGGGCGATGTAGAAGATGCCGATGTTGCCGAGGGCCGGCAGCAGCATGGTGGGCACGGTCAGCCACCGCAGCCGCGCCAGCTCCCGTCCGTAGTAGCGAAGTGCGAGGAGCACCGGGCCCTTGCCGGGCGGAACCCCTCGTGGGGCAGACGATTCCATGGCAACCCTGTGACGTCGTCAGGTGGATGCGGAGACCGCAGTGTCCCGCGAGCGCGCTCGCGCCGTCCAAGCGTTTTCCGTGTGGGCGATGCCGTCGAACGCACGAACGCCCCTTCCCCCGTACGGGACTTCGGCCGGGCTCCCGCCGGTGCGCGGTCCTGCTCCGGGATCCTTCGAACAGGCGGCGGACACCCGCTCCGCGACCTACGATCACCCGCATGTCGCTTCGCCGTGTATTGCACATGTTCATGGTCCTGGCCGTGACCCTGACCGGATTGGCCGGCGGCGCCACGAGCGCCGCGTGGGCCGACGGGAACGGATCGCCGGCCGGCCGGCAACTGCTGTTCTACAACCATGCCTACGGGGTCCTCGACCGCGAGACCGCCGATGCCATCGAACACTCCTCCTATCTGCGGGACTTCGCCAACTTCCAGGTCCGCACCACGACCGGCTCGGGTGGGGAGACCTGGACCGGCCGCTACCTGATGGGGCGCGAGACCTACCTGGAACTGTTCGGGGTCGGCGACGTCCCCGGCCAGGACGGAACGCTCGGAGCCGGCGGGATGGGGATCTCGGCCGAACGCGCCGGCGACCTCGCCACCGTGACCGCGCGCCTTCGCGAGCAGGGCGTGCCCGATCCCGTCGCCTTCCGCCAGACGCGCGACTTCGGCGACGGGGTGCCGGTGCCGTGGTTCGACGCCGTCCTCACCTCCGAGCAGTACGACGCCTTCGGCGCCTGGGGCATGGAGTACCTGCCGGAGTACTTCGCCGATCCGCGCGGCAACACCGAGCCGCCCTCCCGGCCGGGTGACGTCGGTCGCGAGCGGTACCTGTCCGACGACTACCGCGACCACCTGATGCGGGACGTCACCTCGATCCGCCTCGGGGTCACCGCACGCGACCTCGCCAACACGGTGCCCCTGCTCCGGGCGGGCGGGTTCGCCGTCCGGCAGCTGCCGGGCGGGGGCGTCGTGGCGCAGGGCGGCGGCACCACCATCCGGCTGGACGCCGTCGCGCGCGACGAGGCCGGACTGCGCCAGGTGGAGATGTCCCTGAACCACCCCGTGACGTACCGCCACGAGGAACGCATCGGGCACTCGACGCTCGTCGTCGGCCCGGGGGCGCGTGCGGTGTGGACGTTCGGGAGCGGCGCGTGACGTCGTAGCCCGGCGATCACAGGACCTTGGAGAGGAAGGAGCGGGTACGGGCGTGCCGCGGGTCGTCCAGGACGGCCGCGGGCGTCCCCTGCTCCACCACGGTCCCGCCGTCCATGAACACGACGGTGTCGGCGACCTCGCGGGCGAAGCCGACCTCGTGCGTCACGACGATCATGGTGGTTCCGGCGTGGGCCAGGTCCTTGATGACGTCCAGGACCTCGCCGACCAGCTCGGGGTCGAGCGCCGAGGTGGGCTCGTCGAAGAGCAGCACCTTGGGTTCGAGGGCGAGCGCGCGGGCGATGGCCACGCGCTGCTGCTGCCCGCCCGACAGCTGCCGCGGATAGGCGTCGGCCTTGTCGGAGAGACCGACGCGCTCCAGCAGCCGGCGGGCCGCCCCCTCGGCCTCCTCCCGGGGGCGGCGCAACGCGGAGACCGGGGCCTCGATGAGGTTGTCCAGGACGGTCAGGTGCGGGAAGAGATTGAAGTTCTGGAAGACGAACCCGATGTGGGTGCGCTGCTTCAGGACCTCCTTCTCCTTCAGCTCGTGCAGCTTGCCGCGCAGGCTTCGGTAGCCGATGAGTTCGCCGTCGACGCTGATCCGGCCGCGGTCCACCTTCTCCAGGTGGTTGATGGTGCGCAGGAGCGTGGACTTCCCGGACCCGGAGGGGCCGAGGATCACGGTGACCTCGCCGGCGCGGACCCGGAGGTCGACGCCGCGCAGCACCTCCAGCGGCCCGAAGCTCTTGTGGACACCGCGCACGTCGACCATGACGTCGGCCGCCGTGCCGCTCACGGGTGCTCCTTCGCGGGCGCTCACGCGTGCTCGGCCGGGTTGGTCCGCGACGCGTCGATCGCGGAGGCGGTGGTGCCCCACTTCTTGAGGATCCGCGCGTAGGTGCCGTCCTTGATCAGTTCGTTGACGGCGGCCTGGAAGGCGGGGGCGAGCGGGGAGCCCTTCTTGAGGGCGAAGCCCACGTCGAGGCGGTGGTATTCGCCGAGGAAGGTGGTCTTGGCGGCGGGCTGCGCGGCCTGGTGGCGCAGGCCGTTGATGGTCGACATGACGACGTCGATCCGGCCCTGCTGGAGCGCGGTGGTGACGGCCCCGGTCTCGGCGAACACCTTGACCTCGTACGGCTTCTTGCCGGCCGCGGCGCACACGCCCTGCTGCGCGGTGAGGGTCTTCTCGAAGGTCGTGCCCGCCCCGGTGCCGATGGTCAGTCCGCACAGCTGGGTGAGGTCGGAGACCTGTGTGGTCAGCGTGGGATTGCCGGTCTTGACCGCGAAGCCCTGGCCGTCGTTGATGTAGGTGACGAAGTCGATGGTCTTCAGGCGTTCGGCGGTGACGCCGAAATTGCCCGTGCCGAAGTCGTACTTGCCGCTGCCGAGGGCGGGAAGGATCGTCTCGAAGGAGGCGTCCTGCCGCTCCAGCCTCACGCCGAGGACCTTGGCCACCGCTTCGGCGATGTCGATGTCCTGGCCGGCGGGCGGCTTGTCCTGTCCGTTCGGGTAGTACGCCGAGGGCGGGGCTCCCACGGAGCTGCCGACCCGCAGGGTGCCCGCCTTGCGGACGTCGGCGGGCAGCAGGGCGGCGATCGAGTCCACGGTCCGTACGCCGGCGACCGGATCGTCGGCCGGCGCGGGCGAGGCCTGGGCGCCGACCGCCGCCTGGGCTCCGCCACCGGAACCGCAGGCGGTCAGCGCCACGAGGGGCAGGACGGCGAGGGCGACGGCCGTGCGCAGGCGGGTGCGGGTCCCGTTCCCGGGGAGGTTCACAGCGGGGAGGCCTTTCCGTAGCGGGGCGTGACGGCGTGCTGGGGTGTGGTGGCGGGGCGGGGTGTGGTGGCGGGGCGGGCTCTGGTGGCGGGGCGGGGTGTCCGTGTCGCGGAGGTCACCCGTGCACCGCCGTGAGGGTCCCGTGGCGGGGGCCTGCCGCGTGCGCGGCTTCGCGCTCCGCGTCGCGCTTGGCGACCTCCTCGCGGACGAGCGGGATCACGTACCGGCCGAAGTCGACGGCGTCGTCCAGCAGGTCGTAGCCGCGGGCCGAGAGGATGTCGACGCCGAGGTCGTAGTAGTCCAGCAGCGCCTGGGCCACCGTCTCCGGGGTGCCGACCAGGGCGTTGGAGTTGCCCGCGCCGCCGGTGGCGGCGGCGGTCGGGGTCCACAGCGCCCGGTCGTAGCGCTCCCCCGCCTCGGCGATGGCGATCAGCCGCTGTGATCCGGTGTTCTGGGGTGCCGGGGCCTCCAGGACGCCGTTGCGCTGGTTCCGTGCGGGCCCTGCCTGCCGCCGCCGGCGGATCGCGCCCACCGTACGGTGCGCCTTCTCCCAGGCCAGCTCCTCGGTCGGGGCGATGATCGGGCGGAACGCGACCTGGATGCGCGGCACGTCGGTGCGGCCCGCCGCCCGCGCGGCGGCCTTCACGGCCTCGATCTGCTCGGCGGTCCTCTCCAGCGGCTCGCCCCAGAGGCAGTAGATGTCGGCCTCCGCGCCTCCGGCGGCGTACGCGGCGGGTGAGGAGCCGCCGAAGGAGACGGCCGGCCGCGGCTGCTGGACGGGGAAGACGTCGCTGACGAAGTCGTGGAAGCGGTAGTGCTCGCCCTCGTGGTCGAAGGGCTCGTGGGTGGTCCAGATCTTCTTGACGATCCGGATGTACTCGCGGGTGCGGGCGTAGCGTTCGTCCTTGGTGAGGGTGTCGCCCTCGCGGCCCTGCTCGTGGTCGTTGCCGCCGGTGATGAAGTGCACGGTCAGCCGGCCGTCGCTGATCTGGTCGAGGGTGGCGAAGGTCTTGGCGGCGTAGGTGGGGTACGAGACGTTGGGGCGGTGGGCCAGCAGGATCTGGAGGCGGTCCAGCCGGCTCGCGATGTACGCGGCCGCCGGCGCGGGGTCCGGGGACCCGGAGCCGTAGGCGAACAGCACGCGGTCCCAGCCGTGGTCCTCGTGCGCCCGGGCGAGCCGGAGCGTGTAGTCCTTGTCGAAGGCGGCGCCGGAGCGGGCGGTGGTTTCGGATCCGTCATTGGTGGCGGCGATGCCGAGGAATTCCACGGGCATGGGAGGCCTTTCGCAGGGGGCGGGTCGCGTACGGGCATGGCTGAACAGCCGCCCGTACAGCGGAATGTGATGGCCGATCAAATGAGGCTGGGCGTCATGAAGGCGGGCGTGACGACGCGGGGGCGTCGGGAGAATCGGGGGTGCGGCAGCGCACGTCCGGGTGCGCGTCACCGTGCCCGTGCGCGGGCGGTCATCCGCACGGGGTGGTGGCGCGAAGGGAGAACTCGGCCCGCGACGGGGTCACCGAGGGAGGGAAGGGCCGGTCAGACAGCCCGCTGCCGCATCAGGCGCAACAAGCCGCGGACCACACCCGACCGAAGTCGATGTAGTCGCGCGAGACGAGGCGCTGATGGGCATTCATGCGCCTAATTGAGCAGTACATGCTGCTGTACGTCAAGCAACGGCCCGGATGGCGGACGGCCTCGTCCGGCCGGAGAACGCCTGGTTGACACAGCCCCGCCACAGGCACATACGATCGACGCAGGATCGGCCCCGCCTTGCGCGCAGGCCCCTCCGGCCGCGTTGAGGGACGCGGCGGACGTGACGACACGAGTACCGGTTTCCCGGCCGCACCGCCTCCAGGCGGAGCCCTGCGCCGCGCTTCCACGCGCCGTGCCGCCGGACGGTCGCCCACGCCCGCGATCCCTCTCCAGGAGCCTCCCCATGGTCACCACGTCCGACGTGTCCGACACCCCTGCCGCGGCCGCCGCCCCGCCGGCCGACCCCGTGGCGAAACATCCCGAGGCGGTCGGCGCTTGCGAAGCCGAGCTGCCGCCGATCGTGCCGCGGCGGCGCATCGGCCGCCGGCTGTCGGCCGCCGCCGCGCTGCTGGTCTTCGCGATGGTGCTGGCATCCGTCGTCCGCAACGACGCCTTCCAATGGGACGTGGTGGGCCGGTACTTCACCACGTCCGCCGTGCTCGACGGGCTGCTGCTGACGCTGTGGCTGACCGGCGCGGTGATGGTCCTCGGCTTCCTGCTGGGCACCGTGCTGGCGGTGATGCGGCTCTCCGCCAATCCGGTCCTGCGGACGCTGAGTTGGGGCTACGTGTGGATCTTCCGGTCCACGCCGCTGCTGGTGCAGCTGCTGTTCTGGTTCAACATCGGCGCCCTGTACCCCACGCTCGGCCTCGGCATCCCGTACGGCCCCCAGCTCTTCACCCTCAAGACGGTGAACCTCCTCGGCCCGACGCTCACCGCCCTCATCGGCCTGACCCTGCACGAGACCGCGTACGCCGCCGAGGTGGTGCGCGGCGGCATCCTCTCCGTGGACCCCGGCCAGACCGAGGCCGCGCAGGCGCTCGGCCTGAGCAGGCGCCGCACCCTGCGCCGGATCGTCGTTCCGCAGGCGATGCGCTCGATCGTGCCGACCGCCGGGAACATGCTGATCGGCACGCTCAAGGGCACCAGCATCGTCAGCGTGCTGGCCGTGCACGACCTGCTGTACTCGGTCCAGCTGGTCTACAACCAGAACTACCAGGTCATCCCCCTGCTGATGGTCGCCACCCTCTGGTACATCGCCGTCACCTCGGTGCTGAGCGCGGGCCAGTACTACGTCGAGCGGCACTACGCGCGCGGCACCTCCCGCGGCCTGCCGCCCACCCCGCTGCGGCGGCTGCGCATCCGGCTGGCCGTCCTGCGCGCCCGGCTGCGGACGGCGACGTCCCCCGGCCGGTAGCGGCGTACCCTTCGGCCGCGCGCGGTTACGCACCGTATCCGCACCGGGGCTCAGACAGTGCGCCCGGCGGCATCATCGGGAATCCTGGCGGGGGTGAGATCAGCCGTCCGCAGACCCGGGAGCGGTGAGCACGCATGAGCAGCGACCCCGCCGGCGCCCCCGCTCCCCCACCACCCGGCCCCGGGACGGGGGCGGGGACCGGGGCAGCCGTCTCCCGCCAGGAGTTCGACGCGCTCTTCGAGGCGGTCCGTACCTGGGGCCGCTGGGATGCGGCCGACCGCGGCGCCTGGAACAGGGTGACACCGGCCCACGCGCGAAGGGCCGCCGCCCTGGTCCGGTCCGGCACGGTCGTCCCGATGGGGCGGCCCTGGGACACCCTGCCCGGCCCGGACAACGCGAAGCCCGCCTTGCACTACATGTCGGACCTGGGCGACGTGGAGGCCCCGGAGCCGTCCACGTACAAGGACTTCCTGGCCGTGGACTATCACGGCAAGGGCGTGAGCCACCTCGACGCACTGTCACACATCGCCTACCGGGGGCGACTCTTCGACGGCCGGGCGGCGCGCGAGGCCGTCGATGCCGGGGGTGCCCGGTTCGGCGCGGTGTCGGCGCTCGGCCCGCTCGTCACCCGGGGCGTACTGCTCGACCTGCCCGCCGTCCTCGGGGTCGACTGGCTGGAGCCCGGGCGGGCGGTGCGCGCGGGGGACGCCGTCTTCGCCGAGAAGGCGCTCGGGGTGACGATCGGGGAGGGCGATGCGGTGCTCCTGCGCTCCGGCAGCCTCCGCCGGCGCCGGGAAGCCGGCCCCTGGGACCCTGCCGCGGCGAGCGCGGGCTGGCACGTTGACGCCTTGCCGCTGCTGGCCGAGCGCGCCGTCGCCCTGCTCGGCGCCGACGGGGACAGCGACGTACGGCCGTCGCCGGTCGAGGGCGTGCACTCCCCCGTGCACGCGCTGGCCATCGCCGCGATGGGGGTTCCCCTGCTGGACAACCTCGATCTCGAACCCCTCGCCGCCGCCTGCGCGGCGGCGGGCCGCTACGAGTTCCTGCTCGTCGTGACGCCGCTGAACGTCCCCGGCGGGACGGGCTCGCCGGTCAATCCGGTCGCCGTCCTGTGATGCGCCGCCCGCTGATCCCTCCGTCCTCCCCCAGCCACCCTTAAAATGTGAGGAATATACTCAAATCGGGCGATCTAGGGTGATCGAGAGCGTTCCGGCGAGGGAAGTGGTGCAGATGGGGGTCATGGGAGACCGCATCGGCCCCGCGCGTTCCCGTGACCGATTCCTGCACGGCGGTTCGGCCGAATCGGTCCAGGGGAGCGTGCGCAGTCCGATCCTGAGCTCGTGGCAGCGCTGCCAGCTGCTGGGGCTGTCGCCGGACCAGTCCGAGCTCCCCTTCACGGAGGATTTCGACCCGCAGGGTCCGCTCGTCCGCGCCGCCGGGCCCGTGCTCGACCGGCTGGAATCGCTGTTCGCGGGCAGCCAGATGAACATCTGCCTCGCCGACGGACACGGCACGGTCCTGGAACGACGCTTCGGGGACACGTCCTTGCTCAGGCATCTCGCCCCGATCCAGACCATGCCCGGTTTCGTGTTCGCCGAGCGGGTCGCGGGGACGAACGGCATCGGCCTCACGCTCGCGGAGAGGCGGCTCGTCCAGGTCTACGGCGCCGAGCACTTCGCCGAGCGGTCCCAGTCGAGCGCCTGTACGGCGATCCCGGTGCGCGACCAGCTCAGCGGGCACATAGAGGGCGTCCTGTGCCTGGGCTATCCCTACACCGATGCGGACCCGGCGCTGGTCCCCTTGGTGCGCAGGGCGGCCGAAGCCGTCGAACGACGGCTGATGGAGCAGAGTTCGGCGCGCGAGCGCGGCCTGCTCCAGGCGTACCTCGACGCCGGCAGCCACGCCCGGTCCGGCGAGGGCGGTCTGGACGGGCACCCGATCGGAATGGACGAGCTGCTCCAGAGCGAGCTGGACCAGCCCGACCAATGGATCCTCAAGGAGAAGGCCACCGAGCTGATGTCCTCGGCCCAGCGGGCCGCTGCCGACGTGCCGCTGTCCCACGGCCGGCTGGTCACCCTCGTGAGCCGTACGGTGACGAGCTCCTCGGGGGTGGAGGGCATCGTGATCGAGGCGCTCATCCCCGAGGACACCGAGCGGCACGCCCCCGCCCCCACCCCCGCACGCGCCGGTGCGCCGCCCGGGCTCCGTCCTCCCGTCACCTCCGCTCCGCCGCCGACGACGGTCCGGACGACCGGCGCACCGGCCGGCGCCGCCTCCGTCGCCCCCGCCGCCTCCGCCTCCGCCTCCGCCTCCGCCTCCGCCTCCGCCTCCGCCTCCGCCGACGGCAGGGTCCGAGGGCTGGTGCTGGTGGGCGAGCCGGAAGTGGGGAAGTACGCGGTCGCGGCACGGCGCCGCCTGGAGCTGCTGGCCGACGCGAGCAACCGCATCGGCACCACCCTGGACGTGAGCCGCACCGCCTGGGAACTCGCCGAGACGGCCGTCCCGCGCCTGGCCGACTTCGTCACCATCGACCTGCCCGAGGCCGTACTGCGCGGCGAGGAGTCGCCCCGCCCCACCACCGAGATGCACCGCACGGTGGTCCACGGCATCCGCGAGGACTGCCCCTTCTACCCGGTGGGCGAGCAGGTCAGCCTCAGCCCGACCACGCCCCACATGCGCTGCCTGAACACCGGGCAGCCGGTGCTGGAACCCGATCTGAAGGC
This sequence comes from Streptomyces sp. NPDC028314, assembly GCF_055565795.1. Lineage (NCBI taxonomy): Bacteria > Bacillati > Actinomycetota > Actinomycetes > Kitasatosporales > Streptomycetaceae > Streptomyces > Streptomyces sp. NPDC028314. The sequence continues at coordinate 365,868 of NZ_JBVHTP010000007.1, read as the reverse complement.
CGCCTTCGGCTGGATCGCCCAGGACCCCGAGCACGCCGAGCTGCTCCTCGCCCACAACATCCACTCGCTCATCACCGTCCCCCTGCTCGCCCGCGGCGCCCTCCTGGGAATCGCCAGCTTCTACCGCTCGCAGGACCCGGCCCCCTACGGCGACGACGACCGCTCGCTGGCCAAGGAACTCGCCGCCCGAGCCGCCCTGTGCATCGACAACGCCCGCCGCTACACCCGCGAACACACCCTGGCCCTGGCCCTGCAGCGCAGCCTGCTCCCGCGCGGCCTCCCCGAACAGAACGCCGTCGAGGTCGCCCACCGCTACCTCCCCGCCGAGTCCGGGGTGGGCGGCGACTGGTTCGACGTCATCCCCCTGTCAGGCACCCGCGTGGCCCTCCTCGTCGGCGACGTCGTCGGCCACGGACTGCACGCCGCCGCCACCATGGGCCGGCTGCGCACCGCCGCCCGCAACTTCGCCGAACTGGAACTCGCCCCCGACGAGCTCCTCACCCACCTGGACAACCTCATGGTGCGCCTCGACCGCGAGGAGGGCGGCGACAGCCCCGCCGCCGACAGCACCGGCATCGTGGGCGCCACCTTCCTGTACGCCATATACGACCCCACCTCGCAGCAGTGCACGATCGCCCGCGCCGGCCACCCTCCGCCCGCACTGGTCCTGCCCGACGGCACCGTCACCCTCCTCGACCTGCCCGCCGGGCCCCCGCTCGGACTCGGCGGCCTGCCCTTCGAATCCGTCGAGATCCACCTTCCCGAACGCAGTCAGCTCGTCCTCTACACCGACGGACTCGTCGAGGACCGCCATCGCGACATCGACGCGTCCCTCGAAGAGCTGTGCCGCGCGCTGGCCCACGCCGACCGCGCCCCCGAGGACACCTGCCGGGCGGTCCTCGACGCGGTGGCGCCCGACCACCCCGCCGACGACATCGCCCTGCTCGTCGCCCGCACCCACGCGCTGCCCTCGGAACGGATCGCCACCTGGGAGGTGCCCGCCGACCCCGCCCACGTCTCGCACGTCCGCGCCGCCGCCACGGCCCAGCTGAGCCGGTGGGGGCTGGACGAGACCGCGTTCGCCACGGAACTGCTGCTCAGCGAGCTGGTCACGAACGCCCTGCGCTACGGCAGCGGTCCCATCCGGGTACGTCTCATCCGCGACCGCACGCTGATCTGCGAGGTGTACGACGCCAGTGCCACCGCCCCGCGCATGCGCCACGCGGCCAGCACCGACGAGGGCGGCCGCGGGCTGTTCCTCGTCGCCCAGCTCGCCCAGGCCTGGGGCACGCGGTACACCATGGACGGCAAGGTCATCTGGGCCGAGTGCACCCTGGAAGCGGCGTGATCCATGACCGGCGCAGCCGGAAGAGGCAAATCCGAACAGATGGGGCGGTACACCCATAGAATCCCCCGTGTAGTCGGGAAGAACTCGGAGGCCGACCCCCGGAGAAGCCCGTGCACGACGCTCCCGACACCCCATCGAGCCCGCCCCCGCCCTCCGGCGGCGAACCCCTCGTCCGCATCCGCGGTCTGAGCAAACGGTTCGGCGGCACCCTCGCGCTGGCCGCGGTCGACCTCGACATCCACCGGGGCAGCGTCCTCGCCCTGCTCGGTCCCAACGGCGCCGGGAAGTCCACCCTCATCAAGGTGCTGGCCGGGGTCCACCACGCCGACGAGGGCGAGGTGACGGTGGCGGGGCACCCGCTCGGCTCCCACGCCGCCACCGGGACCATGTCCTTCATCCACCAGGATCTCGGCCTCGTCGAATGGATGACGGTGGCCGAGAACATCGCGCTCGGCACCGGCTACCCACGCCGCCGCGGACTGATCTCCTGGCGGCGGACCCGCGAGCGCTGCGCGCAGGCCCTGCGGCTGGTCGCCGGGCACCTGGACGCCGACGCCCGTGTCGCCGACCTCGCCCCCGCCGAGCGCTCGCTGGTCGCCATCGCCCGCGCCCTGGCGACCCGGGCCGAGCTCATCGTCCTCGACGAGCCGACCGCGACCCTCCCCGCCGCGGACTGCGGCCGGCTCTTCGACGTGCTGCACGCCCTGCGCGACCGCGGGCACGGCATCCTCTACGTCAGCCACCGGCTCGACGAGGTGTACCAGGTCGCCGACACGTTCGCCGTCCTGCGTGACGGCCGCGTGGCCGACCGGGGTCCGCTCGCCGGCCACAGTCCCGCCCGGCTGGTGCACGCCATCACGGGCCGCGAACCGGCCGGCCACCGACCCGCCACCACCCCCTCCGCCGGCCCGCCCCTGCTGAGCCTCGACGGCGTGAGGACCGCGTACGCCGGACCGGTCAGCCTTGACCTGCGGGCCGGCGAAATCCTCGGCATGGTGGGCCTGACCGGCGCCGGCCACATGGACCTGGGCCGCGCCCTCGCCGGCGCCCGGCCCGTCCTCGACGGGCGGGTGCTGCTCGGCGGCCGCCCGTACCACCCCCGCACGGTCCGCGCCGCCCTCGCCTCCGGCGTGGGCTTCGTGGCGGGCAACCGTCAGGAGGAGGGCTGCGCCGCGGAGCTGACCGTACGGGAGAACTTCCTGGCCAACCCCCGGCCGGCCGGTGCTCCGGCGCCGCACTGGATCAGCCCCCGCCGAGAGCGCGCCGAGGCCGCCACCCTGATCGACCGGTTCTCGGTGCACCCGCGCGACAGCGAGGTGCCGATCGCCACCCTGTCCGGCGGCAACCAGCAGAAGGTGATGGTCGGCCGGTGGCTCCGGGGAGGACTGCGCCTGCTCGTCCTCGAAGAGCCGACCGCCAGCGTGGACGTCGGCGCCAAGGCCACGATCTACCGGCTGCTCGACGACGCGCTGGCCTCCGGCCTGGCCGTACTGCTCGTCTCCACCGATTTCGAGGAGGTCGCGGGCGTGTGCCACCGCGCTCTGGTGTTCGTCCGCGGGACCGTGGGCGCCGAGCTGGCCGGCGCGGCGCTCACCGTCACCGAACTCACCCGGACCGCCTCGGCCATGCCCCCCATCACCGGAGCTGCGACAAGCCGATGACCGACTCCCCCTCGCCCCGATCCGTACCGGATCGCCTTCACGGGCACCACCTCATCGGCACCTACGGCCTCCTGGTCCTCGCCGCCCTGCTCTTCCTGGTCTTCTCGCTGGCCCTGCCGGACACCTTTCCCACCCAGGACAACGTCTCCTCGATCCTCTCCAACCAGTCGATCCCCGCCATCCTGGCGCTCGGCGCGACGCTCCCCATCGCCGCCGGCAAGTTCGACCTGTCCATCGGCTACGGTCTCGGCCTGGCACACGTCATGGTCATGTGGCTCATCGTCGACCAAGGCTGGCCCTGGCCCCTCGCCTGCCTGGTCGTGGTGTGCGCGGGAGCGGCGGTCGGCGCCCTCAACGGCGTCATCGTCGAGTTCGGACAGATCGACTCCTTCATCGCCACCCTCGGCACCGGCAGCATGATGTACGCCTGCAGCGGCTGGATCACCGACGGCGCCCGCATCGTCCCCGGCCCGGACGGCCTGCCCGCCGCGTTCACCGGCCTCTACGACTCCCGGTTCCTGGGGCTGCCGCTGCCCGCCTTCTACATCCTGGCCGTCGCCACCGCCCTCTGGCTGCTGCTGGAGCGGCTGCCGCTCGGCCGGTACCTGTACGTCATCGGCTCCAACCCGTGTGCCGCCGGCATCCTCGGCATCCCCACCCGCAGGTACTCCGTCTACGCCTTCGCCGGATCGGGCCTGGTCTTCGGCTTCGCCGGAGTCCTGCTCGCCGCCCAGCAGCAGACCGGCAACCCGAGTGTCGGGCTGGACTACCTGCTGCCCGCCTTCGTCGGGGCGCTGCTCGGGTCCACCACGATCAGGCCCGGCCGTGCCAACGCCCTCGGCACCGTCGTCGCCGTCGCCGTCCTCGCCATCGGCCTCGCCGGCATCGGCCAGCTCGGCGCGCAGTTCTGGGCCACGCCCCTGTTCAACGGCGGCACCCTGCTCATCGCCGTCGGCCTGGCCGGCTACTCCGCCCGCCGCCGCCTGCGCGCCGGTGCCACCGCGACCCGCAGCGCCCCCGCGGAGCCGCCGGCCGCACAGGCGAAGGACACCCCCTAGGACACTTCGTACGCGCACCCGCGTCAGGAGCACCATGTACGCACACCACAAGGCCACCTTCACCGCCGCAGCCCTGCTGACAGCGGCCGCCGCCCTCCTGGCGGGCTGCGGGTCCGGCTCGTCGGCCGGCAGCGGACCGTCGCGGGCCGGCTGTCCCGATGCCCTCGCGAAGGCCGAGGCAGCCGTCCAGCGGGCCGAGAACCCCGATGCATCGTGGAAGGGCCCCACCGACGGCCCCGCGGCGGTTGCCGACAAGACCCTGGTCTACGTCGCGCAGACCATGACCAACCCCGGAGTCGCGGGCGTCGCGAAGGGGGTCGGGGAGGCGGCGAAGACCATCGGCTGGAAGCTCCGGGTGATCGACGGCGAGGGTACTCCCGCGGGCATCCAGGCGGCGCTCAGCCAGGCCGTCACCCTCAGGCCCTCGGGCATCGTCATCGGCGGCTTCGACCCCCAGCTGACCGCCCGGCAGATGGCGCAGGCGCGGGCGGCGCACATCCCGGTCATCGGCTGGCACGCGGTGGGCACCCCGGGCCCGAGCGAGAACCCCGCCCTGTTCACCAACGTCACCACGAAGGTGGAGGACGTGGCGAGGATCAGCGCGGACTGGGTCATCGCCCAGTCCGACGGCGACGCGGGGGTGGTCCTCTTCAGCGACGACTCGATCCCGTTCGCCAGGAACAAGGCCGAACTGATCAAGCGGCAGCTCGCCACCTGCCCGGGCGTGACGCTCCTGGCGTACGAGAACATCCCCATCCCGGACGCGAGCAGCCGTACCCCCCAGGAGGTCTCCTCGCTGCTGTCCCGCTTCCAGAAGAAATGGACCCACTCCGTCGCCATCAACGACCTCTACTTCGCCGACGCCGCCCCGGCCTTCCGTGCGGCCGGCAAGCCGGGCTCCGGACCGCCCTTCAACATCGGCGCGGGCGACGGCGACCCCTCCGCCTTCCAGCGCATCGACCACGAGCAGTTCCAGGCGGCCACCGTTCCCGAACCGCTCGTCGAGCAGGGCTGGCAGATCGTCGACGAGTTCAACCGCGCCTTCGCCGGCCGGCCCGCCAGCGGCTACGTCGCCCCCGTCCACATCGCCACGGCCGCCAACAGCGGCGGCGCCACGTCCTGGGATCCGCCCGGCTACCGCGAGGCGTACCGGAAGATCTGGGGCGGGTGAGCGGCACTCGGGGTGCCGACGCCGAAAGGACCGGGTCCGTCGGGTGACGGGCCGGGCCCTCTCGGTCGGAGGCCGGTCGGACGCGGCAGACTCGGTCAGACGCGGTCGGCCGCGATCAGGACGTACTGGAAGGAGCCGTCCTTGTAGGAGTTGATGAACGCCTCCTCGATCCCGGTGACCAGCGGAGACGTGGCCCGCAGCTCCCAGTAGGGCAGGGTCGCGGGAGTCAGGTCGATGACGGCCTGCGGTACGAGGCGGTTGTCGGCCATGGCCCGCAGGTACTCCCGGCGGGAGTGGATGTTGCACTCGAAGTGCGCGTTGATCTGGGAGACCCACTTCGAGGGCTGGCCGTAACGCGGGTTCCAGCAGCCGGTGATGGTCACGTAGCGACCGCCCACGGCGAGCACGCGGGAGTGCTCGGCGAACAGGTCGTGCAGGTCGACGTACATGCTCGACTCGTTGTTCCAGGAGGCCGCGGCCTGCCCGGTCTCGAAGGGCGTGCTGAGCATGTTGCAGACACGGGCGCGGACGTGGTCCTCGATGCCGAGTTCGCGGGCGCGCTGGTTGCCGAAGTCGGCCTGCTTGGCCGACAGGGTGACACCCTCGACCTTGCATCCGAAGCGCTGGTGGGCCATGACCATCGAGCCGCCGCGGCCGCAGCCGGCGTCCACGAGGGTGTCGGTGCGCTCGATGGGGCCGAGGTGGTCGAGGAGGAGCTCGGCCTGCGCCGACTCCAGACGGTGCAGCTCGGCGATCAGCTTCTTCTCGGATTCGCTGTCGTCGGCGCCCCCGAGGGCGGCGTGGTCGACGTCGCCGATGCCGTAGTGGTGGTGGTAAAGGCCGTCGACGTCGCCGAGACGCAGGTTGACGGGCCTGGCCTCGTGGTCCCAGTAGCGGGCGATGTCACCCTGGTAGGGCGTCGTCGGAGCGGGGATGAACACGGAGGTGCCGGCGGAGGCGGTGGCGGCTGCGAGATCGGTGGTGGCCATCAATAAGTCCTATCTTTACCAGAAATCGGGCAGGCTGTATCGGTAGGTATTGGTCTGGTGCCAGTAGTGGTTGCCGTCGACCCACACGGCCACTCCCCGCAGGAAGCGCAGCACGCTCGGGACCGGGCAGGTGCCGGCCAGGTCGGCGGCCGCGGCCTCGAAGTCGTGCATGAGGTCGTTGTGGACCTCCACCGCCTTCAGGTAGGCCTCCCGGTCGGAGCAGCCCTCGCGGTCGGCGATGACCACGGGCAGGTTCAGGTGCCGGCCGGGGCTGGCGAGTTCCTTGGTGTAGGAGTACAGGTCGTTGACGATGGTGGTGGCGTTGCCGGCGAGCGCGATGACGCGCTGCATGGCGGCCTGCGCGTGGAGGTCCGCCGGCAGTTCGTAGCCGCCGACGGTGTCGGTGATGGTGGGGCAGGGGCGGAAGTTGTTGAACTGGCGCATCGCCAGGTACTCCCACACCTCGGGGACGTGGTCCGTCTGGGCCCAGGCCCCCTCGGCGAGGTATCCCAGGTGCAGACGGGCCATGTCGTGCCGGAACCGGTCGGCCTGGGAGGGGCTGGCCTGCTGGAGGAAGTACTCCATGGCGGAGCGGTAGGCGCGGCGGGGGGCGTCCGAATGGAGCGACCGCGCCCACTCCGGGTGGTACTCCTTCGTCGTGTGGAGGGGATCGAGGGCGGTGTGCGCCAGCAGCAGGCGTCCGCCGAGGCCGATGGGCGAGCCGCCGTGGTCCTCGCAGTAGCAGTCGTCGACCGCGTTCTCGGCGACCATCAGCCGGGTCGCGAGCATCAGATGCTCGACGGTGGGGGCGTCGGGGTGGCAGGCGACCATGTAGCGCCCGACGGAGAAGCCGTCGAACTCCCCCTCCCAGTCCTCGGGGTACAGCTCGACCTCGTCCACCGCCCAGTCCTTGATCCTGCGGCTGACCTCCTCCACGCGCACCGGATCGGGCTCCGGGACCGGGTGGTGGTAGAGCCCCGGGATCGGGTTGCCCTCCGCCGGCGCCTCGGGCGGCGGGGACACCGGGAGTTCCTCCCGCCGGGCCGGGTACAGGCTCGCCGTACCGATTCCGCTGGGGCCCCGCAGGATCCGGTCCAGGGCGGGGCTCGGCTGCCTCGCCGCGGCGGGGGCCGGGGCGGAGGACGGGCCTGCGAGGGAAGGCGGGCCGGGGAGCGAAGGCGGCGCGGGGCGGGATGGCGGTGCGGGGAGCGAAGGCGGCGCGGGCGGCGGGGGCACGGCGGGCGCGGCGACGACGGCGGGCTCGGCGCCCGATGCGTGGGCGGTGGCGAGGACGTGGGCCCCGAAGCGGGCGGCAGCGGCGGGCAGGCTCGATTGCGGCGGGGAAAGCCCGGGATCGGGCATCCGTGGCTCCTTGGTGAGGTGGGTGGGCTGGCCCGGATCCCGGGCGTGCTCGGCCGACCCGGGAAGGTCCGGGCTCTCATGGCCGTCGGGCGGCTCGGCCCGGATGTGGGCTAGGGCGTCTCTTTCGGATCTTGCCGGTGAAGCCCGCGTCGCCCGGTGTCATGGGGTCTCCCCAGGCCCGAAGGGCCGAGGGGAAGCATCGCAAGGCGGAGGGGCGCCGGAGTACTGGACGTACTCCGGCGCCCCGACAACGCGGCGAGGTGCGGTGCCGGGCGGCGCGGGCGAGGCAAGATCCGAAAGAGACGGCCTAGTCGCGCCTGCGGGCGATCTGCACGTTCTCGAGCACGCCGAGCGCGTCGGGCACCAGGATGGCGGCGGAGAAGTAGGTGGTGACCAGGTAGGAGATGATCGACTTCTCGTCGATGCCCATGAAGCGCACCGACAGGCCCGGCTCGTACTCCTCCTGCAGACCCGTCTGGTGCAGGCCGATGACGCCCTGGTTGTCCTCGCCGGTGCGCATGGCGAGGATCGAGCTGGTGTTCTCCTTGCTGATGGGAATCTTGTTGCACGGCAGGATCGGGACCCCGCGCCAGGCCGGGACCTGCTGCCCGCCGACGTCGACGTGGTCCGGGTAGAGCCCGCGGGCGTTGAACTCACGCCCGATCGCCGCGATCGCCCTGGGGTGGGCGAGGAAGAGCTTGGTGCCGCGGCGGCGGCAGAGCAGCTCGTCGAGGTCGTCCGGGGTGGGCGGGCCGGAGTGGGTCTGGATCCGCTGCTTGAAGGCGGCGTTGTGGAGCAGGCCGAACTCCCGGTTGTTCACCATCTCGTACTCCTGGCGCTCGCGCAGCGCCTCGACGGTGAGCCTGAGTTGTTCCTCGGTCTGGTTCATCGGCCCGTTGTAGAGGTCGGCGACCCTCGTGTGGATCCGCAGCACGGTCTGCGCGATGGAGAGTTCGTACTCGCGGGGCTTGAGTTCGTAGTCGACGAAGGTGCCGGGCAGTTCGGCCTCGCCCGTGTGGCCTGCCGACATCGCGATCTCGGCCTCGCCGTGGCGGTTCTGCCGCTGATGCGGAATCGAGCTGAACTGCTCGATGTGGGACTGGAGATGCGGAGCCGTGCCCAGGATGGCGGCGAAGTCGGCGCGGGAGAGCGTGAGCAGGGTGCCGGGGGTCTCGGCGGTGGCGGTGTAGTCCCACTGGGCGTCGGCGTCGAGCAGGGCGTTCTCGCCGAACCGGTCGCCGTCGGCGAGCACCGCGACGGCGACCTGGTCGCCGTACTTGCCGACGGAGGACTGGCTGATCCGGCCGTGGGCGATGAGGTAGATCTGCTCGGCCGGGGTACCGCGCTCGACCAGCACCTCGCCCGCGCGGAAGTCGCGCTGGACGCACCGGCCGGCGATCGCGGTCAGCACCTCCAGGTCGTCGAAGCCGCGCAGCAGGGCCAGTTCGCCGAGCTCGCGGGGGATCACCTGGACGTGGGCGCCGTCCTGGACGAACTCGATGCGCCCGTCGCCGACGGTGTAGCTCAGTCGGCGGTTCACCCGGTAGGCGCCGCCCTTGGTCTCCACCCAGGGGAGCATCCGCAGCAGCCAGCGGGAGGTGATCTCCTGCATCTGCGGGGCGGACTTGGTCGTGGTGGCAAGGTTGCGGGCAGCCGAAGTGCCCAGGCTGGACTGCCGGGGCGGGTCCAGCTGCGCTTCCGGGCTGGTGTCAACGGTCATCGGGCGAGCGCTCCTTCGTCAGGGCGGCGATCGGCGTACGTGCGTATCACCGGTGAAAGAGGAAAAAGAGGGCGAATATCCGGGAATCCGTCCAGATCCCGGGGAACAGTAACGGCCCGTGAGCCCGGTCGACCATGAGAAGCCGGTGGCATTACCTCGAAGCAGTGATCTTGTCGGGCCCGATGTTTGGCGGGCGATCGACGACATCCGTCCTGGTCAAGAGGGTGTTCTGGGCGCGGCGTCGGCCGCTCGCCCCTTCTCCCCCGGCCCCTGGGACCAAAATTGACGGTTCGTCAGATCGAGATCGGACCGACCCCCCAGGGCCCACCCCGGCATCCGCACCGCACTGCGGCAATTCCAGGCCATCCGGCGAATGTCCGGGACGGCACTCAAGCCCTGCCGGGAGAGGTTCTCCGTACTTCAATTACTTCCAGGAAAGTCGGCCAAATCGAGTCAATATCCACCAGGGAACTCACTGCTGACGGTCGATCATCTGCTCACAGCCGGTGATACGATCATCGCACTTGCGGAGCGGCGGATGGGCGCACGACGACATCTCCGACCACTGCGGCCATCCAGGCGGTACCCCCGGCACGGACGGTCCGCCGGTCCACCCGCATTGACGGAATTCAGCAACTGGCCGTCAGTCGCCTGAAGAGAGTCTTATGACGCATTACATACAGAACCCAGTGCTCTGGGCCCTGCTCGTCGCAGTCGCCGGCGCAGTCGCCGTCATCGTCCGCCAACGCAGGGCGGCCCGGGTCCTACGGCAGGAGTTCGACGGGATGAAGGCCCGTTACGCCGACCTGGAGAACAGTTTCTCGAAATCCGTCGAGGCCGAGAAGGAGCAGGCGCAGGACGCGACGAAAACCGTCCTCAAGTCCGCCATGCGGACACTTCAGGGCCTTGCCGCCGAGCAGCAGTCGGTCATCTCCGGGCTGCAGAGCAAGTACGGCGAGTCCGTCATCCTCCAGGACCTCCTGGAGATCGACCACACGAACTCCCAGTTCGGTCGGCGCGCCCAGTCCATCGCCGTGTTGTGCGACGGCTGGCTGGGGCGACAGCGCGAGGTCGCCTCGGTTTATGACGTGGTGCGCAGCGCGCAGGGCAGGATCCGGCACTTCCGGCGGGTGGAGATCCTCTCGCAGGTCGACTTCGGTATCACCAACCGGACCGTCGAAGCCGTGGCGCTGGCTCTCGCCGAGCTGCTCGACAATGCCACCAGCTATTCGAGCCCGGACACCGTGGTCGAAATCAATATCCGTACCGTGCCCAAGGGCATTTGCATCGTCGTCGACGATGCCGGCGTCGGCATGAACGACGAGGAGCGGGCCCGGGCCGCGAGGCTCCTGTCGAGCGAGCGGGTCACCGGTGTCTCAGGACTCGGCAGCCCTCCGCAGTTCGGCTTCGCGGTGATCGGCGTGCTCTGCGAGCGCTTCGGATTCGAGGTTTCCGTGGACTCCAGCTCACCGTACGGAGGCGTGCGCGCGGTCCTCCTCCTGCCGCACGAGCTGCTCACCGCCATGCCGGAGAAGCAGGCCCCGGCGCCGGCCGTACGCGGCTCCGCGGCGGAGCCGACCGGACCGGAATCCGCGGTGACCACCTCCTCGACCATCGACGGTCTTCCGAAGCGCAGCCGCAAGCGGCCGATGGCCATCGTGCCCGGCAGCATGTCGGCGGCGCCCACGACGGCCCGCTCCGACGCCGAAGCCGCGGCGGTCATGGGGGCCTTCCAGCGGGGCACGGAGTCGGGACGGGCCGTACGTCCGGGCTCGGCGGACCATACGAGCAGCACACGTGATGCGAGCAGCGAAGGGCATGAGATCCCGTGAACAACGATCTGTCATGGATGCTTGACAGCGCCTTGGAGATTCCCGGGGCGCTGCACGCGGTCCTGGTCTCCGCCGACGGTCTGCTGATGGCCCGGACGAAGGACTTCGACAGGGACAACGCCGACACGGTCGCCGCCGCGATGAGCGGGGTGCAGTCGCTCAGCCGCTCGCTCGGGTTCTTCGTCGAGACGGGCAACCTGCAGTGGCGCCAGACCCTGGTCGAGTTCGACGGTGGCTGGGTCTTCCTGATATCCGCCGGTGCGGGCGCGTATCTCGGCGTCTCGGCCTCGCCGGACGTCGACATGCAGGACATCACCTTCCGGATGCAACAGCTCGTCGGCCAGCTGGGCAAGGCCCTGACGACGCCGCCGCGCGAGAACCTCGGCATACGCTCATGACCGGCCACGGCGAACTGGAGCCCGGTGCCGCGGATTTAGTGCGTCCGTACGTCATCACCCGGGGCCGCGGCCTGCCCGACGAGGAGCAGCTGTCCCTGATCACCCTGGTCACCGCGGCGGGTGACGAGCAGCAGCGCCCGACCCGGTTGTCTCCCGAGGAGCAGGGCCTGCTGGACCTGTGCACCGCCGGCTACCTCTCCGTCGCCGAGATCGCGGGGCACACGCGGCTGCCCATGGGAGTGGTGAAGATCCTCCTCTCCGCCCTCACCGAGGGCGGCTACCTCATCACCCGTCCTCCCGTGCAGCGCGCCCCGCTCACGGACCGGCACATCCTCGAGGAGGTGCTCAATGGGCTCCGCACCAAGTTTGCGTGAGCAGGCGTACGTCCGTGGCGGAGCGACGCAGACCGCTGTGAAGATCCTCGTGGTCGGTCACTTCGCCGTGGGCAAGACCACCTTCATCGGTGCGATATCGGAGATACCTCCGCTGTCCACCGAGGAGACGATGACGCACGCCGGCGAGTCCTTCGACGACCTCAAGGGCGTCCGCAGCAAGACCACCACCACGGTGGCCATGGACTTCGGCCGTCTGACCATCAGCGACCGCGTGGTGCTGTACCTGTTCGGAACGCCCGGTCAGCTGCGTTTCGTGCAGATGTGGGAGGACATGGCGCGCGGCGCTCTCGGAGCGCTGGTGCTGGTGGACCCCGAGCGGCTGGCGGACTCCTTCGCCGTGATCGACCTGATCGAGCAGTACGGCCTCGACTACGCGATCGCCGTCAACCGCTTCGACGGCACACAGGTCCGGGAGGAACGGGCGCTGCGCGAGGCACTGGACCTGCTCGACGACACCCCCATCGTCGCCTGCGACGCGCGCGACGCGAAGTCGTCCGCCGACGCGCTCATCACACTCGTCCGCTATCTGCTCCACCGCGCTCACTAGGACCCCACATGGACGCTCAACCCACCGCCCCCGTGCCCCCGCCCGGGTGCCCCGCCCACGACGTCGGCGGCCGGGTACCGCTGCACGGACCGGGCTTCGCGGCCGATCCCCAGGCGTACTACGACTACCTGCGCCACTACGGTCCGACCGCACCCGTGGAGCTCGCTCCGGGGGTGGAGGCGACCCTCGTCACCGACTACTCGACGGCGCTCCAACTGCTCCAGGACTCCAGCTCCTTCCGCAAGGACGCGCGCCGCTGGCGGGACCTCGCCGAAGGCAGGGTCGGCCCGGACAACCCGGTCGTGCCCGTGCTGGCGTACCGGCCCAACTGCATGTTCAGCGACGGCGTGGAGCACTTGAGGCTGCGTCAGGCGGTGACGGACAGCATGGCCCGCGTCGACCCGCGCCGGCTGAGCCGTACCACCGAGCAGGCCTCCAACTACCTGATCTCACAGTTCGGTTCACGCGGGTCGGCCGACCTGCTCGGCGACTACGCCAAACAGCTGCCGCTGTTCGTGTTCAACGAGCTCTTCGGCTGCCCCGCCGACATCGGCGACCGTGTGCTGTTCGGCATCAGCGGCATGTTCGACGGCGTCAACGCGGAGCGCGCGGTGGAGGTGCTGTTCGGAGCCGTCGGCGAGCTGGTGGCGCTCAAGCGTGCCCGGCCGGGTGACGACGTCACCTCATGGCTGATGCAGCACCAGGCGGCGCTGACCGACGAGGAGATGGTCCATCAGCTCGCCCTCCTGCTGGTGGCGGGCAACGAACCGCTGCGCAATCTCATCGGCAACACCCTGCACCGGCTGCTCACCCACGACGCGTACGCCCACAAGGGCGGTCTGATCGACGAAGCGATCGACGACACGCTGTGGGAGAACCCGCCCATGCAGAACCTCGCCCCCCACTATCCGGCGGCCGACATGGAGTTCGCCGGGCAGAAGCTGCGGGCGGGCGAACTCGTGCTGGTCAGTTTCGCCGCCGCCAACACCGGTCCGGCCCTGGCGGCCGCTCGTCAGGCCGGCAGCAACCGGGCCCACCTGGCGTGGAGCGCGGGCCCGCACGCCTGCCCGTCCAAGGAGCCCGCCCGGCAGATCACCGTGACCGCCATCGAGAACCTGCTCAACCAGCTCGCCGACGTCGAACTCGCCGTGCCGGAAGACAGTCTCGTTTGGCGTCCCGGCCCCTTCAACCGGGGCCTTGCCACGCTGCCCGCCCGGTTCACCCCGGTCAGGGCGGAAGGCCGGAACGTCCCGCACGCGCCCCCCGGGGAGCCCACGCTCCCCCAGTCGGCCGAGGCGGGGGCCAAGCGTGAACGGAACGGGAAGTGGAGCCAGTTCCTCAACTGGCTCACCAGGTGATCCACTCCACACCCGGCGGCTCCTCCGCCCTTGCGTGAATGATCGGCCTCGAGGGTAGTGACCAACGCGATGTTTCCGGCTACCCACGAGGCGAAGGAGGAGTCGTGGACCAGATGTCCGACGACGCCGCTGTCATGTACCTGCTCCCCACCGAGCCGGATTCCCTCGACACCCGCCTCTCCAGGCGGGTGTCTTCCCGGGCGCTCCGACCGGGGGCGGGCGCAGCGGCCGCTTCGAGGACCGGTGTCCGCAAGGCGCCCCGGGGGGAAACGCTCGGAGGCCACGCGGCGAGACAGGTCCTGCGGCTGTGCGAGGCCGCGGGGTTGAACGGGGCCGACTCCGCGGAGTACGCGCGGACGCTGCTCGCGGTGCTGGGCCCCGCGGCCGAGCGGCCGCTCGACCTGCCGCCCCCCGAGAGGTCCTTCCTCTCCGACGACCACACGCCGGTGGAGTTCTCGCTCTCCTTCGTACCGGACGCCGAACCGACCCTTCGGGTGCTGCTGGAGCCCGGGTACGGAGCCGGCAGCCTGGAGGACAACGGGCGCGTCGGGCTGCGGGTCGTCCGTGAGCTGGCCCAGCGGTGGGGATTCGGCACAAGGCGGCTGGACCAGCTGGAAGACCTGTTCTTCCCGCCGTCCCCCGAGGGGCCCCTGGCGCTCTGGTGCGCGCTGGAGCTGCTTCCCGGCGGAATTCCCAAGGTCAAGGTGTACCTGAACCCGGCGGCGTCCGGGCAGGAACGTTCCGCCGAGACGGTGCGCGAGGCCCTGGGCCGGCTCGGCCACCGGCGGGCGTTCGCGGCGCTGCCCGAGGGCGACCGCCACCTCTTCTTCGCCCTGGACCTGGGTGACTGGGACGAGCCCCGGGTGAAGGTCTACCTCGCGCACCACGACCTGTCGGCCGCCGAGGCAGCCGGGCTGTCCCGCATGGACGGCGGCCCCGAACCGGCCCAGACGCGGACGTTCTTCCGCCTGGCGGCCGGGCACGACACCGACGCCGCCGCCCTGGGGGCCGGCGACGGGCAGGGCCCCCGGCTCGACCGCCGGCCCGTCCAGTCCTGCCACTCCTTCACCGAGACGGCGACCGACCGGCCGAGCGGCTTCACGCTCTACGTCCCGGTCCGCGACTACCTCCGGCACGACGGCGAGGCCCTCGACCGGGCGGTGGCCGTACTCGGCCGGCACGGCATGGACGCCGCTCCGCTCCTGCGGTCGCTGTCCGCCGTCACCTCCCGGCACCTGCACGACGGGGTGGGACTCATCGCCTACCTGGGGCTCGCCCACCAGCAGGGCCGGCCGCCGCGGGTGACCGCGTACATCTCCTCGGAGGCGTACACGGTCAGGCCGCCGGTCACGGGCCCCTCCGGCCGGCGAGCCGCCCCTTAGGCCGTCCAGGCGTCCTGCAACTCCCGCAGGTCCCGTAGATAAGGGCCGACGTCCACCTGGACGGAGGTGCCCGCGGTCAGCCCGTAGCGTGCCTCTATGCCGCTCAGGTGCGTACTGATCTCCTCGCGCATGGCGTCCGCGGACGGCAGGGTCACCTCGCCGTCCACGACCCGCGCCACCCACCGCGCCTGGGCTTCCACGAGGCGCGTGATCGAGCCCACGGGACGGATCAGACCGACGAAGTACAGGCCGGACCGGTCCGGCGCGACGATCCGCTTGTACAACTCGACCGCCTCCTGCCGCGGCCCCGCCGGACATCCGGCGGGCAGGAAGGGGAAGGCCATGCGGAATCCGGTGCAGTAGACGATGGCGTCCGCCTCGACGGCGGTTCCGTCGGTGAAGCACACCCTGCTTCCGTCGAGTGAGTCGATCGCGGGCTTCGGGAGCACCGCGCCGTGCCGGATCCGGCTGAGGATCTCGTCCGAGATGGTCACCGCCGAGGAGAAGACCGGGTGGTCGGGCTCGGGCAGGCCGTAGTCCCCCAGCCTCCCCCTCGCCACGAACAGCGCCTGCTCGACGAAGCGCCGCTGCTCGGGGAAGGACATCTCGTTCCACCACGGCGCTTCGGCGATCAGGTCCACGGACATGCCGAAGAGCTGTTTGGGCACGACGTGCAGTCCCCGGCGGACGGACAGCACGGTCTGCGCGGCGTGCCGCGAGAGGTCCGCCGCGATGTCCACCCCCGACGCCCCCATCCCCACGACGACGACCCGCTGCCCGGCGAACTCACTGCCGTCGTGGTAGTCCATCGAGTGGAGGATCCGTCCGGTGAAGGAGCCGGAGCCCGGCGGCAGCGGATCCGGCGGAGCCGCCTGCGTGTTGTGACCCGAGGCGACGATCACCTGCTCGAAGCGCCGTTCCTTCGTCCCTCCTCGTGCGTCGCGGCTGGTGACCGTCCAGGGGCCGTCGCCGCCATCCTGTCGTACGGAGACCACCTCGGTGCCCAGTTCGATGCGGGGAAGCAACCCGGCCCACTCGGCGAAGGACCGCAGATAGGCGGCGACCTCGTCGTGCCGGGGGTACAGGGGCAGTTCGGACGGCATCGGGAACTCGGAGTGTGCGGTGAGCTGTTTGGCGCTGTTCAGGTGCAGCGACAGATAGGCCGGACCCGGCTCGCCGGCTCCCGGCCGGCGCCAGATCCCTCCGACGTCCGGCGCCGACTCCAGACAGACGAAGTCGATTCCCCTGACCGAGAGCGCGTGCGCGGTCGCCAGCCCGGACAGGCCGGCACCGATGACGCACACGGCCGCGGCAGTGGGAACGTCGGCAGCACGTGACCCGCTCAAGGAACCCTCCACAGAACACCATCCGTCCTCGTACCGGGCGTTGGCTTCCCGACTGGTCCTCGCCCCGTCCCGGCAAGGAGGTACACAGCAGCGCAGGGACCGCTGCGACGGATGTCGCGGCGGTCCCTGTACGGGAGCCCGGAGGCCTCACGATACCGACCGGCTCCGGGGCTGGGGGTGTGAGGTGAGCGGGCGGAACGGCCCACGGGCCACGCCCCGTTCGGCAGGGGCGCGAAGCGGCAGTACGCGCCTTTCATGGTTCGGCCGTCACGGCCGCGACGGGGCCGGAGCGACGAGCCGTCCGCGCAGGTGACGTTGGAGGCGTGCGTGGCGGAACTGGTAGACGGCGCCCACCTGGCGCAGGACGCCGCGGTGGTAGGCGTCGTCGAGGAAGGCGACCGTCGCCCAGGGGAGGCGGCCGGTCAGGGGCAGCCAGATGCGGGTGAGGAGTACCCACTGCCCCCAGGCGGTGAACGCCAGGGCGTACGAGAGCGCGCCGGCCAGCCCGCCGACGGCGCCCAGCGCGAACCCGTCGGCCATGGGCCAGGCGAGGGGCCCGGCGAGTCCCTGGAGGAGTTCGGTGATCAGTCGGCCGCCGAGGGCGATCACCAGGGTGAGCATCGGCGCGAGGAACAGGGCCTGGCGCACCACGATGCTGCGGTTGATGGCCAGCAGGTCCTTCGGGGTGGCGGCCGAGCCGAGGTCGATGGGCGTCTCCAGGGCTGCCACGAGCCCGAGCACCAGGCCGCCCGCCAGGCCGAACGTGAGCCCGTACACGAGGGAGTTGACGACGGTCGCCTCGACCACCGCCGCGTCGACCCTCATGTGCTCGTCGGTCAGCGCCAGTCCCGCGGTGACACCTAGCCCGCACCCCAGGCCCATCACGAAGCCGCCCAGCAGTCCGGCCGAGAACAGGGTGGCGAGTCTGCGGGGGGACGGTCCGGCCGCCCGCCGGCTGCGGCCGGGCAGCCGCATCCGTACGCGGGACGGCTCGAACGCCCGGATCCGGAACCCGGACAGCAGCCCGTAGACCAGCCCGAAGGCGAGGCCGACCGCGGGGCCGAACAGCAGCGCGTCCAGCAGGCCCGCGCTCAGCGTGAACGCGGCGCCGCGACCGGCGGCGAGGTTCTTGGCCGGGAAGACCAGCCAGTCGGCCAGGGCGGTGACCAGGGAACAGGCCAGGACGACGGCCAGGATGCGCGAGGACAGCCGCAGGGAGTCGCGCAGCTGCCACCACGCGAGGTCCTGGCGTTCGTGCTGCTCGGGCCGGTCCAGGTGTTCGGCGAGGTAGCCCAGGTAGTGCTGGGCGCGTTGCGGGTCCCAGGTACGGGCCCGGCGCGGGCGGCCGGCACTGGGCGCGGAAGCGGGGAGCCTGCGGTAGACGGTCGGTACGAAGCGGCCCAGCAGGTGCTCCTCGATCGCCTCGGGGGTCGGGAAGCGGGTGGTGTCGAGCAGTACGGCCGGGTCCTGGGCCGGGGTGTCGCTGTAGACGGTCCGGGCGAGCAGGACCATCAGCGGAGTGCTCAGTACGGCCGCCAGGGCGGCGCCGGCCTTGCCGTCCGGGTCCGCGCGCAGCCGCTCCAGAACGGGGTCCCACGAGGTGGCGGCCCGTCCGTCCCGGTCGAGCGGTCCGGTCGGGCGCGCGGTGCGGGGCAGGTAGTGGCCCAGGTCGTCGGGGTTCAGATCCATCAGTTCGATGCCGGCGGTCCTGCGCAGCACCTCGACCGTGACGGCTTCGGCGAACTGCTCGGTGCGGCTCGTCACGAGAAGCGGCAGCGAGCTCGCGTTGAGTTCCTGCAGGGCGAGGCCGAGCAGCCCGGTGGCGATCTCGTCGAACCCGTCGAGCACCGGCAGGATCCACCCGGCGTCCACCAGGGCGGCGGCCAGGGTCGAGCCGCCGGGTGCGCGCGCGTCGAGGTTCGGGTGGTCGCGCAGCAGGCGGTCGATCAGCCAGTCGCGCAGCGTGGTGACGGTCGGGTCCCACGATCCGATGCTGAAGATCACGGGCACGGGCTCGCCGTCGGACCGCTTGCCCAGGTGGTCGAGCACGAACCGCAGGATCAGGACGGTCTTGCCGGAACCGGCCCGGCCGAGCACCACCAGCCGCCCGGACCGGATGCTCCGGTAGACGTCGGCGATGTCGCCCAGGCCGCCGTCCAGGGACAGGGGTCCGGAGACGGTTCCGGGGGGAGTGCCGCGGATGTTGTCCCAGTGGTCCAGCAGTGCCTCGGGCGCCGACCGCCACCGCACGGGCAGCGGGAACGGGTCGTGGACGCGGCGCTGCTCCTCCTCGCGAATGCAACGGCTGTACACGTCGTGCGCCAGCGACTCGGCGACCTCGGCCAGGGCGCCCCGGGACGGCGGCGGCGCGGGCTGCACCGGCTGGGCCGACTCGACCGGCTGAGCGGGCTGCGCCGGCTCGGGTACGGGAGCACGTGTCGCGGGGGCGTCCTCGGCGGCGTCCTCCTTGCCGCGGTGAGCGGCCAGCAGGTCCGCCCAGACGTCGTCGCGGTCGCGCCGCAGCGCGTCGGCCAGGGCGTGCGCGACCCGCTTCACCGTTCCCATCCGGGCATCGGTGGGTTTGCCGGTCTCCAGCCGGTGGATGGTGCGCACCCCCAGCCGGGACCGCTCGGCCAGCTGCTCCTGCGTCATCCCCGCCTCGAGCCGCAACCCGCGGACAAACGCACCTAACTGGCTGGTCACTTGCACGCCTCTCCCCCGGCCGCGGCCTGCCACGTGTGCCGGAATTCCTGTCAGATCCCCGTCAAATCACTCTACTTGGGCGACCGGCCACATATGGCCGGTCGCTGGCATGGTCCGCCGACCAGCGCGAACACCACGATGGGTACCGGTCGCCGCACCGACGCGGCGCTCACCCCCGACCCAAGGGAGTTGACCGGTATGTCCACCCGGAAGCCGAACGGGCTCGCCCGCCGCCTCAAGTCCGTCTTCGCCTCGACGGCCCTGGTGCTCGCCTGCGCCGCCGCCGTGCCGCCCGCCGCGCACGCCGATCCGGTGAACCACTACTACATCGAGATCGGCGGGACCGGCGCGGCCGCCGACGCGCCCGATTGCACCACGAGCTTCGCGGCCGCGAACGAGCATCTGAACGGCGGCATCGCGGTTCCGGTCTGTTATCCGGCCAGCGGTGGCCCGTTCGTCGGGAGTCACAACGAGCAGCCCGCCCCCTGGGGGACCATGAGCTTCGGCGACAGCGTGAACCAGGGCTACTGGAACGCCCTGGCCGCACTGGAGAGCACCTACCGGGCCGATCCCACGGCGCGCTTCACGATCGCCGGCTACTCCCAGGGGGCCTGGGTCGGCGACCTGCTCCTCCAGACGATCGCGAACAACGGCACCGCGGTGCCCCGCGAGCAGGTCGACGGCATGCTCTACTCCGACCCGATGCAGCCCGGCACCGGCTTCTGGCACCTGGTCCCCGAGGGGGTCCTCATCCCGTTCGTGGCGTATTCCCCCGGCACCGGTCCGGAGGAGTTCCCCGGCGTCCCGGTCCAGCGCTTCTGCATCCAGACCGACGGCGTCTGTGACGCGACGTCCCTGGACTCCTTCGCCGGCTTCCTCCAGCAGCACCCGCGCTACTTCCAGGCCGGCAGCATCATCGAGACCACCCTCACCCACCACGGCGGCAGCGGGACCGTGTGGTACCCGGCGGCCTGATCCGGAGGCTCTAGGCCAACGGGGGGGGACACCCGTGGCGCGCTGTCAGGCCTCGCGCGGCGAGGGCGGCTGCCGCCACGGGTGACCCGGAGCACGGCATCGCGGCCCGGCCGGGGGGCGGGCCGCGGTGTCGTGCCCGGCCCCGGCCGGAACGGGCCCCCGGCCAGCGGGACCTCGGCGGAGGGGGCCGTCAGCAGAGCGGGTCCTCAGCGGAGGGGGCCCGCCGGCGGTGCGGGGAGCGCCGGGACGGCCTGGGGCAGCACGCGGGGTACGGCCGTAGGCGGCGCGGTGGTGCCGCACAGGGACCGGTCGCGGTAGTCCGTCAGGGCGGCGTCGGCCGGGTGGGGCAGGAACCGGGTGCCGCTCTCGTCGAGGCGCTGGTACTTCATCAGGTTGTACCCGAGCGCGAACTGCCGGGAGCCGTCCGGACTGGACATGGCCCACGTACCGGCGCCCCAGACGCCCCCGTCGTGGCCCCAGGCCGGTCCGCACGGCGTGTCCAGGGAGTAGAGGCCCAGGCCGTAGCGCATGACCACCGCTCCCGTCGGGTCCTTGACGTCGACGGTGGTGCGCATCTGGTCCAGCTGGCGGCGCGGCAGCAGGTCACCGGTCAGCAGGGCGCGGTAGAAGGTGTTGAGGTCCTGCGGGGTGGAGACGAGCGCGCCCGCGGTACCGGCCCAGGTCATGTTGTAGTCGCTGTAGTCGCGCGGCGGGTCGATGAGCCCGTAGAAGTTCTCGTACATCCGGGCGTGCGGGCCGTGGATGCGCGGGTCGGCGCCGGGGAAGTAGGTCTTGCGCAGGCCGGCCCGCCGGATCACGTCCTGGGTGATCACCCGCTCCGGATCCTGGCCGGTCACCTTGCGGAGCACCTCGCCCAGCAGCAGGTAGTTGGTGTTGGAGTAGGACCAGTCCGTCCCGGGTTCGAAGAGCGGGGGCCGGGCCACCCCGTACCCGATCAGTTCGGCGGGCCGCACCGTGCGCAGCCGGTGGTCGTCCAGGCTGGCCGTGGTCCCCTGCAGGAGGGAGGGGAAGGCGTCGCCGATGTAGTCGTTGATGCCGCTGGTGTGGTTGAGGAGCATGCGGACGGTCACCTTGCGGCCGCGCTCGCCGGGCAGCAGCTCGGGCACGTAGTCGCCGACCGGCCGGTCCAGGCCGATCCGGCCCTTCGCGGACTGCTGGAGCACGGCGACGGCGGTGAACGTCTTGGTGATGCTGCCGACGCGGTGCTGGAGGTCGGGGCGGACCGGACTGCCGGTGGAGACGTCGGCGAGTCCGGCGGCGCCGTCGAAGCGCTCGCGGCCGTCACGGACCGCGGAGAAGACGCCGTAGATGCCCGCCTGCCGGATCGCGTCCAGTCCTGCCTGGAGCTGTGCCCGGTCCAGGTGCCGGCCGCCCGCGGCCGGGGCGGGGGCGGGCGGCGGGCCCTGTCCGGCGGCGCTCGCGGCCGGGGCGAGGCCCGCCAGCAGCGCGACGGCCACGGCGCTCGCCGCGGCGGCGTGGCGCAGCCGGCGCAGGGGTCGGCCCGCGGGTCGGTCGGCGGTACGGGTGTGGGGCACGGCGGCTCCTCGTCGATGGCCCGTCGGGGGCCCGGCGTTCTGGGACACCTTCGAGTCTCGCCGCCGGCCCACCGCGCCACTTCCTCCGCCAGGACGAACCGGGCATCAGCCTCCAGACGGAGGGACACCTTGACAGGCCATTACATTTGTCACCTCCCGCCGGTGTCCGGGATGCGGGATCGGCTGTCGGCACGGGGGCGACGCTGACATCATGGCGCGGCAGCGGTTGGCGCGATTGCCGACTTGGCCGGAAGGGTGCGGCGTGGAACGGGACATGGAGTCGTTGCGGGCCGGGGATCCCTCGCAGGTGGGCCCGTACCGGATCGCGGCCCGGCTGGGCAGCGGAGGCATGGGGACCGTCTACCTGGGGCGTTCGCGCGGCGGCCGCTCCGTCGCGGTCAAGGTGATCCGGCCGGAGCTGGCCGAGGAGCCGGAGTTCCGGATGCGGTTCGCCCGCGAGGTCAGCGCGGCACGGCGGGTGAGCGGCGTGTACACGGCCGGGGTCGTCGACGCCGACCCGGACGGGGATCCGCCGTGGCTGGCCACCGCCTATGTCGCCGGGCCCTCGCTGAGCGAAGCCGTACGGGACCACGGGCCCTGGCCCGAGGAGCGGGTCCTGGCGCTGGCGGCGGGAGTCGCCGAGGCCCTGGAGGCCATCCACGTCCAGGGGGTGGTGCACCGGGACCTGAAGCCGTCCAACGTACTGCTCTCGTCGGACGGGCCGCGCGTCATCGACTTCGGGATCTCGGCGGTCGCCGAGGCCGTCACCGAACTCACCCGTGCCGGGACCCTCATCGGAACGCCCGGCTTCATGGCCCCCGAGCAGCTCACGGGAGGCAGGGTCACCCCGGCCACCGACGTGTTCTCCCTCGGCGCCGTCCTGGCGTTCGCGGCCACCGGCACCGGGCCCTTCGGCACCGGAACCGCCTCGGGGCTGATGTACCGGGTGGTCCACGACGAGCCGGACCTCGGCGTGCTGCCTGCCCGGGCGCGCGCGCTCGTGGCCCGGTGCCTGGCGAAGGACCCGGAACGGCGCCCGACCGTCTCCGCGCTCCTCGACGAGCTCGCCGGGGCAGCGGACACCTCGGCCGCCTTCACGTGGCTGCCGCCGCATCCGGCCCGGCCGTCGGGCTCGCCGGGGGCGGGCGGTGCGCCGGACGCGGCGAAGGCTCCGGCCGATCCGCGCACCCCGACGACCGTCGACCCGGTGGCTCCGACCTGGACCGCGCCACCGCCGCAGCCTCCGGTGGTCGCCGACGTACCTCGGGGATACGGTCCCCCGACCCTGGCCGGGCCTCGGCCCCGGCGGGGCGCCCTGGCGGCCGCCGGGGCCGCCGTGGTCGTGGTCGGCCTGCTGGCCTGGCTGGTCCCGCGGGCGATCGACTCCGGTGACGCCGGCAACACCAGCGGCAAGGGCGGCTCGGTCTCCTCGGCGGGGCCGGCCACCGGGCCGACGGGCGGGGCGTCCGTCGGCCGGGGCGGCGGTCCCGCAAGCACGGCCTCCGGCGCCATCCGCACCCCCGGCACCACCCGTACGCCCAGCACTCCGGTGTCACGCGCCCCGTCGCTGCCGCTCCCGGTCGTCGGTTCGTGGCAGGGGACCTATCGGTGCGGCCAGGGCCTGACCCGGCTCGACCTCACGATCACCTCGCCGGGCGGCCGGGCCCTGGAAGCGGTGTTCACCTTCTCCGCGCACCCCGACAACCCCGGCGTGCCCAACGGCTCCTTCACCATGATCGGCTCGTTCGACGGCGGCCGGATGACCCTGCGCGGCGACCGCTGGATCGTCCGCCCGCCCGACTACCTCACGGTGGACCTCGACGCCGTGGTCGTCGGGGAACGTCCGGCGGTCCTGTCCGGTGCGGTCATCAGCTCGGTGGGGAGCTGTACGAACTTCGCGGTCAGCCGCCGTTCGTGACGCTCCCGGGAGGCCCACCGTCCGGGGCCGCCCCCCCCTACGGGCAGGTCGGGGAACGCGACCCGAGGATGGTGCCGGGGGCGCCCTGGAGACATGCCCCGGTCAGCGGGAGTCGTCCGCGGGGCCCTCGGCCTCGGTGTACCACGTGACGACGCGGGCCTTGAGTTCGTCGATCGAGTAGGTGATCCTCGTTCGGACACCGTCCGGGCCGAGGAACACCGCCTTGAACGGCCAGGGTCCCTCGATGTGGCCCACGTGCTCCTCCGTGTCGTCGGTCAGTACGACCGCTCGCCCGCCGTCCAGGGTGACGACCCAGTAGGCACCGCCCTCCAGGTCGTCGAACACCTGTATCCGGGCCGCGTCGACACCCGCCTCCAGCAGCGTGGTGATCACACCGTACCGATGGGCGATGTCGCGGGGGTCGGACGTCTCCCTCCATGGCACCGCGACCGCGGCGGGCGGCACCTGCGCCGGCCTGCTGGGGCTTGCTTCGGGACGGTCGGCGGCGTCTCCCACGGGCATGTGGACGGCCCTCCTTCGTGGCGGTTGCACCGGGCACACCACCTTGTCGTACGAAGGGACCGATCAGTAGACGTCGCGCACGTACCGCTTGTCGGCGGCCAACTGCCGCACGTACGCGGCAGCCGACTGCGCGTCCATACCGCCGTGCGTGGCGACGATCTCGTGCAGGGCCCGGTCCACGTCCTTGGCCATCCGGCCGGCGTCGCCGCAGACGTAGAAGTGGGCGCCGTCCCGCAGCCAACGCCACAGGCGCGGGCCGTGCTCACGCATCCGGTCCTGTACGTAGATCTTGTTGCGCTGGTCGCGCGAGAAGGCGACGTCGAGGCGGTCCAGGTGCCCGGAGGAGACGAAGTCCTCCAGCTCCTGGCGGTAGTAGAAGTCGGTGGCCTCGCGCTGCTCGCCGAAGAACAGCCAGTTGGGGCCGGTGTGACCGCGGGCCCGGCGGTCCTCCAGGAAGCCGATGAACGGCGCGACGCCGGTACCCGGACCCAGCATGATCATCGGGGTGGCGGGGCCGGCGGGCGGGCGGAAGTGCGGCGAGCGCTGGACGAACACCTGGACCGGGCCGTCGTCGGCGCAGTCCGCCAGGTAGGTGGAGCACACGCCCTCGCGGTCCCGGCCCAGGCCGTTGGTGTAGCGGACGACGGACACCGTCAGGCGGACCTCGCCCGGGTGCACCAGCGGGCTGGAGGAGATGGAGTACAGGCGGGGCTGGAGTCGCTTGAGGACTCCGGCCCACTCGGTCGCGGAGGCCCGGACCGGGAAGGCGCCGATGACGTCGGCGGCCTGCCGGCCCCAGCTCCATTTGGCCAGCTCGCCCTTGTTGTCCGGGCGCAGCAGCCGTTGGAGGTCGCGGTCCCCGGTGCGCGCGGCGACGAATTTGAGGAGGTCCGGGGTGATGCGGGCGATGTCGAGGCGGGTCCGCAGGGCTTCGCCGAGGGTGACGTCGCCGCTGTCGGGAAGGGCGATGCTCTCGTCGGGGTCCAGGCCGGTGAGGGCGAGCCACTCGGCCACGAGTCCGGAGCCGTTGGCCGGCCATACGCCGAGGGCGTCTCCGGCCTCGTAGGCGAGCTCGCCGCCGCGGGTGTCGAAGGCGAACTGCCGTATCTCCTTTTGTGATCCGGGCAGGCTGAGCAGCCGGTTCCCGATCAGGAGCGTCGCGAACGGGGATGCCTTGGAGTAGCCGGCGGATGCCGCGGGCCGGGGCGCGGTCGCCGCGGCGGCGGGCTTCGCCGTCGGGGGCGCCGCGGTGACCGCCGTGTCCGGCAGGGCCGTCGCGGACTGGCGGCCGGCCGCTGGGGCGAGGGCGGTGGCGATCCGGTCCAGCCACTGCCCGGCGGCTTCTTCGTAGTCGGGCTCGCAGTCGGTGCGCGGGTGCAGGCGGGCGGCGCCGAGCTCCGCGAGGCGTTCGTCCAGGCGGCGGCCGTGGCCGCAGAAGTCGTCGTAGCTGGAGTCGCCGAAGGCCAGGACGGAGTAGCGCAGGCCGTCCAGCCGGGCGGCATCGGGGGCGGTGAGCGCCTGCCAGAAGCCGGCGCCGTTGTCGGGGCTGTCGCCGTCGCCGAAGGTGCTGGTGACGATCAGCAGGTCGGTACCGGCGGTGAGCTGCGCGGGGGTGGTGTCGGCCATGGCGAGCAGGGCCGGGGTGTGGCCGGTCTCGGTGAGGCGGGCTGCCGCGGCGGCGGCGAACTCCTCGGCGTTGCCGGTCTGCGAGGCCCACAGCACGATCAGCTGCCGGGACGGGGCTGCCTCGCGGGCCGAGGGGGCCTGGCCCGGGGCGGCGGGGGGAGGGCCGGGCGCGGCGGTGCGGGAGAACATTCCGGCCAGCACGCCGTCCACCCACTGCGCCGCCCCGGGGGCGAAGGGCGCGGACGCGGGCAGTACCGGGACACCGCCGGGCGGCGCCGCGGCGAGACCGGCAAGGTATCCGGAGAGGTATCTGCGCTCCGGCTCTGCCAGGGCCGGTCCGGTGACGTCGGTCAGGCCGAAGAGGGTGGCGAGAGCGGAGACGGCCGTGACCCCTTGGCCGGCCGCGGCCGGGGCCAGGGCCACGTCAGTGGGCGGCGGGTCCTGCGGCTGCCGCGCCGGGAGGTCGGGGCCGGCCGCCGAGGGCAGCGAGGCGCTCTCCTCGGGCTCCGGGGCGGCCACCACGCGCAGCGCCACGGCGCAGGCCTTGAACTCGGGCTGGAACGAGATCGGGTCGACGGCGTCGTTGGTGACGGCGTTGATGCTGAGGTACTCCCCGAACAGGTCGTTCCAGTGGAACGGTGCGAAGCAGTTCCCGGGGCGGACCCGGTCGGTGACGACGGCGGGCAGGACGGCGCGGCCGCGCCGGGAGGCGACCTCGATGTGGTCCCCGTCCTCGGCTTCCATCGCGGCGGCGTCGTCCGGATGGAGCTCGACGAACGGGCCCGGGTTCAGCCTGCCCAGTTTGGCGACCTTTCCGGTCTTGGTGAGGGTGTGCCACTGGTGTTGCAGACGGCCCGTGTTCAGGACGAACGGGTAGTCGTCGTCGGGGAGTTCCGCGGCGGGCAGATGCGGGCGGGCGAAGAACCGGGCCCGGCCGGAGGAGGTGGGGAACACCAGCCGGGGGCGGGTGCCGTCGGCGCGTTCCAGCAGGGTCTGGCTCACGCCGTCGTTGAGGTAGCGGATCGGGTTGCGGTCGCCGGCGTCCGCCGACGGGGCCGGCCACTGCACGGGGGCCTCGCGCAGGCGCCGGTAGCTGACGCCGCGCAGGTCCCAGCCGGTCTTCGGATTCCAGGCGCGCTTGAGTTCCTCGAAGACCTCCTCGGCGCTCGCGTAGGTGAAGGCGTCGGCGAAACCCATCTCGCAGGCGACGCGGGCGATGAGCTGCCAGTCGGGCAGTGCCTGGCCGGGCGGATCGAGGACGCCCTGGACGAGGGTGAGGTTCCGCTCCGAGTTGACCATGACGCCGTCGGACTCGGCCCACAGGGTGGCGGGCAGTACGACGTCGGCGTAGGCGTTCGTCTCGGTCTCGGCGAACACGTCCTGCGTGATGACCAGGTCGGCGGCCTCCAGACCGGCGATGACGGTCTTGCGGTTGGCGATCGAGGCGACGGGGTTGGTGCAGATGATCCAGCACGCCTTGATGTCACCGGCGGCCATCTGCTCGAACATCTCCACCGTCCCGCGCCCCACCTCGGTGCGCAGCGTGCCCGCCTCCACACCCCACAGGTCCTCGATGAAGGCCCGCTCCTCGTCCACGAGGACCGAGCGCTGGCCGGGCAGACCCGGGCCCATGTAGCCCATCTCGCGTCCGCCCATCGCGTTCGGCTGGCCGGTCAGCGAGAACGGGCCGGAGCCCGGGCGGCAGATCGCCCCGGTGGCGAGGTGCAGGTTGACGAGGGCGTTGGTGTTCCAGGTGCCGTGGGTCGACTGGTTCAGTCCCATCGTCCAGCAGCTCATCCACTCGCCCGCCTCGCCGATCCACCGGGCGGCCTGCCGGATGTCTGCCTCGGGCAGGCCGGTGATTTCGGCGACCCTCGCCGGCGGGTAGTCCGCCAGGAAGGAGGGCATCTCCTCCCAGCCGTCGGTGAACTCGGCGATGAAGGCCTCGTCGGCGTGCCCGTTCTCCACGAGGAGGTGGAGGATGCCGTTGAGGAGAGCGAGGTCCGTGCCCGGCTTGATCTGGAGGAACAGGTCGGCCTTGTCGGCGGTGGCGTTGCGCCGCGGGTCGACGACGATGAGCTTCGCCCCGGCCGACTTGAGCCGGTCCATCATCCGCAGGAAGAGGATCGGGTGGCAGTCGGCCATGTTCGCGCCGATCACGAAGAAGGCGTCGGCCCGGTCGAAGTCCTGGTAGGAGCCGGGGGGTCCGTCGGCACCCAGTGAGAGCTTGTAGCCGGAGCCCGCGCTGGCCATGCACAGGCGGGAGTTGGACTCGATCCGGTTGGTGCGTACGAAGCCCTTGGCGAGCTTGTTCGCCAAGTACTGGGCCTCCAGGGACATCTGCCCGGAGACGTAGAAGGCGAGGGCGTCGGTGCCGTGCTCGTCCAGGAGCGCGCGCAGCCGCCCGGCAACGGCCGTGATCGCCGCGTCCACATCCGCTTCGGCGGGCTCGGTGCCCCGCTCGGTGCGGATCAGCGCCTTGGCGGCGCGTCCGGGCGCGGCCATCATGTCCGCGCTGGTCGACCCCTTCGTGCAGAGCCGCCCGAAGTTCGTGGGGTGGAGTTTGTCCCCGGAGGCCCTGGTGGCCGTACGCCTGCCGGTGGAGGGGTCCCGGCCGACGTCGAGCACGATGCCGCAGCCGACGCCGCAGTACGAGCAGACCGTCCGGATGCCCTCCGCCTTCGAGCCTGGCGTCGTCGTCACCGGGACTCCCTCCCCCAGGATCACAGTCGTCGCCCCACGCACACCGGGTGAGCTGCGACAGGGGTGGGAGGCTCCCACGACCAAGATCGTAGGAGGGCCGCATTACCGGGCCGTCACACCCCGCGGACGCGGTGTGTAAAGCGGACCGCACAGGGCTCATCCCCTCGGTGTGAGCGGTCCGGGGCGGGCGTCGTGCGGCGCGGCAGGGCCCTGCGCGGCGTCGGGGCAGCCGGCTCACGTCCGGCGCCGCAGGGGCGGCTGCGCCACGACTCGCGCTCCCGCGGCGAGTTCCTCGCCCTCACCCGGGTCGCCGGCTGAGTAGCGTGTCCGTATCCGTCGCGACGCCCGGCCCCCGGCGCCGCTCGCGCCCCTCTGCCAGAGAGACCCGGCCAGACCATGAACAGTGACAGCCACGTGATCATCGGAGCGGGCCTCGGCGGGGCGAAAGCCGCGCAGACCCTGCGCGAGGAGGGCTTCGACGGCCCGGTCGTCCTGATCGGTGCGGAACACGAACGGCCCTACGAGCGCCCGCCGCTGTCCAAGGGCTATCTGCTGGGCAAGGAAGAGCGCGAGAAGATCTACGTCCACCCCCGGCAGTGGTACGCGGAACACGACGTCGACCTGCGCCTGGACACGAAGGCCACCGCCCTCGACCCCGCCGCGCACCGGGTCACGCTCGCCGACGGCAGCCGACTGGACTACGCGAAGCTGCTGCTGACCACCGGATCCTCACCGCGCACGCTGCCCGTCCCGGGGGCCGAGCTCGACGGGGTGTTCCACCTGCGCCAGGTCGAGGACAGCGACCGCCTCAAGGCCGCCTTCCGGCCGGGCGCCCGGGTCGCCGTCATCGGCGCCGGCTGGATCGGCCTGGAGACCGCCGCGGCCGCCCGCGCCGCCGGAGCCCAGGTCACCGTGCTCGAAACCGCGGAGCTGCCGCTGCTGCGCGTCCTCGGCCCCGAGGTGGCGCAGGTCTTCGCCGACCTGCACCGCGGCCACGGCGTGGACCTGCGCCTGGGCGTCGAGGTGGCCGGGATCACCGGCAGCTCCGGTGCGGCGGACGGCGTGCTCCTCGCCGACGGGACCCGTATCGAGGCGCAGGCGGTCGTCGTCGGCGTCGGCATCACCCCCAACACCGGACTCGCCGCAGCCGCGGGCCTGGCCGTCGACAACGGCATCGTCACCGACGAGCACCTGGCCACCTCGGCCCCCGACGTCTACGCCGCGGGTGACGTCGCCAACGCCTACCACCCGTTCCTGAAGCGGCGCATCCGCGTCGAGCACTGGGCCAACGCGCTCAACCAGCCGCAGACCGCGGCCAAGGCGATGCTCGGCCAGGACGCCGTGTACGACCGGATGCCGTACTTCTTCACCGACCAGTACGACCTGGGCATGGAGTACACCGGATACGTCGAGCCCGACGGCTACGACCAGGTCGTCTTCCGCGGCGAAACCGGCACGGGCGAGTTCATCGCCTTCTGGCTGTCCCGGGGCCGCGTCCTGGCGGGCATGAACGTCAACGTCTGGGACGTCACCGAGCCCGTCCAGAACCTCATCCGCTCCCGGGAACCCGTCGACACGGCGCGCCTGGCGGACCCGAGCGTGCCACTGGAGTCACTGCTGCCCTGACGCCCGGGGCCGCCATGACGCCCGGGGCGGCCGGCCTGTCAGGCGTGGCGCCGGATCACAGGGTGCGCACCCTCTGGTCGCGGAGCTCGTAGCGGGCCGCGGACACCGCGAGCCTGCCCGTGACGATCCTGCGGGCCAGGTCGGGTTCGGCCGCCAGGAGGTCGCGGGTGCGGCGGGTGTGCGCGTCGAGGGTGGCGTCGATACGGGCCTCGCCCTGCTGGGCGTGGTCTATCGAGGGGCGTATCCGGTCGGCCAGGTACTGGATGGGGGCGGGCAGTCGCTCCCCCGTCTCGTCGGCGTGCACCGCGGCGCCGACGGCTCCGCAGGACTGGTGGCCGAGGACCAGCACCAGGGGGATCTCCAGCTCCAGGACCCCGTACGCGATGCTGCCGAGCACGGCTTCGTCGAGCACCTCACCGGCGGACCGGACGGTCAGCAGGTCCCCGAGCCCCTGGTCGAAGACGAGCTCCGGGGGGACCCGGGAGTCGACACAGCCCAGCACGATCGCGAAGGGGTGCTGGGCCCGGGTGAGCCGGGTGCGTACGGACGGCGACTCATGCGGGTGCTCCTGGCGGTACGTCCGCCAGCGCCGGTTGCCGGCCGCCAGCTCGCGCAGGGCCTGCTCGGGGGTGGTGGGCCGGTCGGTGGCGGGCCCCGGCGGGGCGGCCGCGGCGGGGAAGGCGGAGCCGAGGCCGAGGACCGACCCGGCGGCCGCCGTACCCGCGACGGCGGTACGGAGCAGGGTCCGGCGGCTGGGCGAAGGGGCGGCGTTGTGCGAGCGCGTGTTCTGACGCCGTGTGTTCGAATTCATCGCGGGACGGTATCCCGGTACCCCCGGGTACGACTCCGCCGTCCGGGAGGATTGGCGGGATCGCCCCCGGACTCGGCTCAATCACACGTTCGCGGCAGACCCGGCTCCCGCCGGGCCGAGGTGCCGAGGGGTCAGATGGTGACGCAGATCCCGTCCTCGATGTTGCGGCCGTCGCGCTCCAGGCCTCCGCAGACGAGCTTGGCACCGGCCTGCTCGTAGCCCACGTCCCAGCGGTGGGAGGCGGCGTTCACGCGGCCGCTGTGGTAGTTGCCCCAGTAGGCGCGCAGGGTGCCGGTCACTCCGTCCTTGGTCTGCACGGTGATGTCCTGGACGAAGCGGTTGTGGTGCGCGGTGTGGACGCAGATGTAGGTACCGCACTGCGTGTCGACGCGCGCGGCGGCCGCGTTGGAGGGAGCGGCGGCCAGCAGGGCGAGGGCGGCGGCCGCGGCGACGGTCGCTGCGATCTGGCGCAGGGAGGTGTTCACAAGGGTGCTCACAAGGGCCTTCTTCATGTCGGCGGGCAGGGAAGGACACGGGAACGCCCGGACAGCGGCCCGGGTACCCGTGGTGCAAGGTGATCACCCACGGGTCTAGCGGTGCCGGGCCCCTCAGCGACAGGGCGGCGCGCGTGAACTCACCTGTTCGAGTGGCCGAGTTCACTGCGGAAACGACTCTGCAATCCTGACGCCGGGACCGGGGACGCACCGGTCACGCACCAGCCCCGCTGGTCCCGGCCCCGTCAGCGGCACCCGCGGGCGTTGAGCCGCGCGGCCTGGCGCGTCAGGTGGTCGCGCTCGGCGAGGTTGGGTGCCTTTCGGGCCGCCTCGGCGTAGAGCCGCGCCGCCGTCGCCAGGTCGCCGTCGCGCTCGTGGAGGTACGCCGCCACCGCGGCGTGGCGGGGCAGTGCGTCGTCCAGCGCCGCGAGCGCCGCCAGGCCGGCGCGCGGCCCGTCGGCCTCGCCCACGGCCACCGCGCGGTTGAGCCGGACGACCGGGCTGTCGGTCAGGCGCGCGAGCTCGTCGTACCACTCGACGATCTGCACCCAGTCGGTCTCCTCGGCTCTGCGCGCGTCGGCGTGGAGTGCGGCGATGGCGGCCTGGGCCTGGAACTCGCCCAGCCGGTCGCGGCCGAGGGCCGCTTGCAGGATCGAGACGCCCTCGGCGATCGACCCGGTGTCCCACCGGCCGCGGTCCTGCTCGGCGAGCGGTACCAGGCTGCCGTCGGACGCGGTCCGGGCGGCGCGCCGGGCGTGGTGGAGCAGCATGAGGGCGAGCAGCCCCGCCACCTCCGGGTGGTCGATCACGGCCGCGAGCTGCCGGGTGAGCCGGATGGCCTCGGCGGCGAGGTCGACGTCACCGGAGTAGCCCTCGTTGAAGACCAGATAGAGGACGCGCAGCACGGTGGCGACATCGCCGGGCCGGTCGAACCGCACGCCCGAGACGGTGCGCTTGGCCCGGCTGATGCGCTGCGCCATGGTCGCCTCGGGCACCAGGTAGGCCTGGGCGATCTGGCGGGTGGTCAGCCCGCCGACGGCGCGCAGCGTGAGCGCGACCGCGGAGGACGGCGTCAGCGACGGGTGGGCGCACAGGAAGTAGAGCTGGAGCGTGTCGTCCGCCACGGGCGCCGGCCCGGGCGCCGGCTCCTCGTCGACGAGGTCCTCGCGCCGGCGGCGGGCGGCGTCCGCCCGGGTCGCGTCGAGGAACCGGCGCCAGGCCACGGTGACCAGCCAGCCCTTCGGGTCCCGCGGCTGGTCGGCGGGCCAGACGCGGACCGCCTCGACCAGCGCGTCCTGCACGGCGTCCTCGGCCGCCGCGAAGTCGGCTCCGCGGCGGACGAGGATCCCGAGCACGCTCGGCGTGAGGCTCCGGAGCAGGGCCTCGTCCATCGGTGAGGTCACTCCGTGATGGTGGGCGGCGCGGCCAGGAACGGGCGCAGCTCGAGCCACTCGTGGATCGGCTTCCCGCCCGCCCCGGGGGCGGCCGACAGCTCCCCGGCCAGCTCGACGGCGCGCTCGTAGCTGTCGACGTCGATCACCATCCAGCCGGCGATGAGGTCCTTGGTCTCGGCGAACGGGCCGTCGGTGACCGGCGGGCGCCCCTCACCGTCGTAGCGGACCCACGCTCCCTCTGGGGCGAGCGCCTGACCGTCGACGAACTCGCCGGTCCCCTCGAGCCGGGCCGCGAAGTCCCGCATGTAGCGCACGTGGTCCGAGATCTCCTCCGGCGTCCACTCGGCCATGGGCACGTCGTTGACCGAAGCCGGGGCGCCGCGGTAGTGCTTCAGGAGCAGGTACTTGGCCATGGTGCTTCTCCTCGGTGCGAGTGCGACCCATTGTGGTCGCTTTCACTACGAGGACGGAGCCGGGCACCGATTCTCGACATCGCCGGTGAAACTTTTTCGGGAACTCGTGGATGAGCCGGTCCCGGCGGCCGGCGAGAGTGGTCGGAGCGGCATCCATCCGGACGAATGGATGCCGCGGACAGTGGGTTCAGCGGCGCGCGCACTGCTTCCAGGCGAAGTGGTAGACGGTGTTGATGCTGCCGTCCGTCGAGTCGACGGCCATGAAACTGGTCTTCGACGCGTCCGTACCGGCCGTCGCGCGCAGCTCGGTGTTGATGTTGAAGTTGCGGAGCTCGCCGCAGGGGGCGTAGACCAGCGCCTCGATGTCCGTGGTGTCGGTCACCTGCCAGTTGTTGTTCAGCTCTCCTCGGAACGTGTGCGAGCGGGACGCGGTCTGGCTCATGCCCTGGAAGTAGTAGCTGGCCTTCTGCGTGCCGGTCGCACCCTTCTCCAGGCTGCCGTAGCCCCGGTAGTCGACGTGGGACACGGCGTAGGTGAAGCCCTGCGGAACGTGCACGACCAGGGAGAGAAGACAGTTCTTGCGGACTTCGGTCGCGGGGACGCCCCCGCCGGCCTGGGCCAGGTACTCGCTGTAGGTGACGGTGAAGGCCGAGTTGTCCGGGGACACGGCGACGGTCGCGGTGCCGGGCTTGCAGCCCGAGCCGTTGACCGTGGCGACGTCCACGGTGACCTGGTCGGGAGGGGCCGTGGGGTTGGCCCCGGCACCCGGGGCGAGCGTGACGAGGGTGCCGGTCACGACGGCTGCGGTGAGTGTGGTGCGCAGTGACTTGATCACGTCGCTATGGATAGCGCTCCGAACGGCCGCGGCCCGGGACCGGGCACGCGGCCTCACTCCGATGGACGGGGCGGTTCACCGCAGAAACGTTCCGCTAGGAGGTGTGGCAGGGCCGAACGGCTCACCGGCCCCGCCGCGCCGCCGACAGGCCGACAGGCCGACAGGCCACGTCAGCGCCGAAATCCCGGTGCGCGTGCCCGGGCGGCCGGCCCAAGGGCTGTCCCGTAATCCCCGGTGGATCAGCGCGCGGCGTCAGATGCGGTGCATCGCAAGGCGGAGGAGCGTCCTCATACCGGGCGTATCCGGGCGCTCCGACAACGCGGCGAGGTGCCGTAGCTGTCGGGCGAAGCGCAGGAGGACATCCTCGGCGCGACGGCCCGGGCCGACCTCACCGCCGAGACCTGGCTGGCCGAGCGCGGGTACGCCTTCAAGCAGCGCGGCTACGCCTTCAAGCACCTCAAGTCCCAGGCCCAGGACATGTCCCTGGCTCCGCTGGGCAAGCGCGGGCGCCGGGAGGCGGCCCGCGTGAACACCGTCTGACCAGCGGGCGAAGCAGGGCGGCGGCCCGCCCCGGGTGTCCGCGGGGGGCCGGTCCCGCCGCTGCGGCGGGACCGGTCGGCGCCCGGGCCCCGCGCGGTGGCCGGGAGCGGCCGGCCGCGCCACGATGGGAAGGACCGTTTCCGTACGGGGGGCCCGCCCCGGGGAGACGCACGTGGCCCGCACCGACGCATCACACCCGGACGTACTGGTCGTGGGCGGCGGCCCCGTCGGACTGACGGCCGCCGCGGAACTGCGGCGGCGCGGGGTGGCCTGCCGCATCGTGGACCGCCTGCCGGCGCGGCTGCCGTACGCGAAGGCGGTGGGGGTCCAGCCCCGCACCCTGGAGATCTGGGACCGGATGGGCTTCGTACGGGCCGCCCTCGACGCGGCGATCCCGATGTACGGGCAGCTGATGTACGTCGACGGCGCCGAACAGGACCGGCTCGAACT
Source organism: Streptomyces sp. NPDC028314 (assembly GCF_055565795.1). NCBI lineage: Bacteria > Bacillati > Actinomycetota > Actinomycetes > Kitasatosporales > Streptomycetaceae > Streptomyces > Streptomyces sp. NPDC028314. The sequence goes on along the minus strand of NZ_JBVHTP010000007.1, from coordinate 330,735 downwards.
GCAACTGCCGCCCGAGGTGCCGTACTGGTTCGCCTCGCTCCCGCAGTACGAGACGGAACGCATCATCGAGGAGTTCCTCGGCCGCTACGGGACCGCCATCGAACGCAGCACGGAGCTGGTGTCCTTCACCCAGGACGCCGACGGGGTGACGAGCCGCCTGGTCCACCTGGACTCCGGGGCGCAGGAGGAGGTCCGCTCCCGGTTCCTGGTCGGCTGCGACGGCGCGCACAGCGCCGTCCGCAAGGGGCTCGGGCTCGGCTTCGAGGGGGCCGGGTTCCCGGAGGAGTACATGCTGGCCGATGTCGAGGTGGACTGGGACCTGCCGTACGGGTACGGCGTACGCGCCATGCACCACGACGCCGACGGCGCCGTCGACGACCTGCTGGTGGCCATCCCGCTCCCCGGGGTGCGCCGCTACCGGATGTCGATGCTGGTGCCGCCCGAGCTGTCCGCCGCGCCGCAGGCCACCGGGGACTCGGTGGTGCACGGGCTGGAGGGCGGCCGGACACCGGAGCTCCCGCACGTCCAGGCGGTGCTGGACCGGCTGTCTCCGCAGCCGGCCACCGCGTCGGCGCTGCGCTGGTCCTCGGTCTTCCGGATCAGCCACCGGCTGGTGGACCGGTACTCCGACGGGCGGGTCTTCGTCGCGGGGGACGCCGCGCACATCCATCCCCCGACCGGCGCGCAGGGCATGAACACCGGGATCCAGGACGCGTGGAACCTGGCGTGGAAGCTCGCCCTGGCCGTGCAGGGCGCCGCGCACCCCCGGCTGCTGGAGAGCTACGACGCCGAGCGCCGGCCGGTCGGCGAGGAGGTCGTCGGCCGCACGGTCCGGCACGCCGTGCAGGGCGTCCGGGCCGACCCGACGGATCCGGCGACGCTCATGCTCCAGCAGGCGCAGCTGCTCGTCGGCTACCGCGGCAGCCCGATCGTCGCACCCGCCGGGCAGGACGGCGCGGCCGGTCCGCAGCCGGGCGACCGGGCCCCGGACTGCGGCGGCCTCACCTCGGCCCTCGCGTCCTACCCGCTGCGGCTGTACGACCTGCTGCGGGACCGCGGGCACGTGCTGCTGCTGGCCGGGGCGGGCCCGGCGGACCCGGACCTCGCCGAACTCGCCGCCCTGGTAAGGGACTTCCCGGCGGGCCGGGTGGAGGCCTGCGCCGTACTAGCCGACGGCGTCCCGGGCGACGGGGCTGCGCTGCCGGTCTACCACGACGGCCGGGGCGAGTTCGCGCGGCTCTACGGGGTGCGGGAGCCGACGGTGTTCGTGGTGCGGCCGGACGGCCACCTGGGAGCCCGGATCGGACCGCCGGACGGGAAGGCGCTGGTCAGCCACCTCGCGGGGGTGTTCGGCGCCTGAGGGTGGTCCGCCGTGGGCGGGTCCGGGGGCGTACTGCACAATCATGGCTCCAGCACGAACCTCAGGGGGACACGGCACATGTACGGGGCGGGAAACAGCCACAGAGTCCGGGGCACGGCGGCGGTCGCCATCGGCGCGGCACTGCTCCTCGGGACCGCCGCCTGCGGCGGCTCGGGACAGGCCGCCGGGGGCGCGAAGGCGGGCAGCAGCGCGAGCCCCGGCGGGAACACGGGGACAAGCGGGGGCACGGGGACGAGCGGGGGCACCGGCGGGGGCACGGGATCGAGCGCCGCCCCGAGCCCGGGCGGCTCGCCCGGACCGGGCGTCGAGCGGCTCAAGGCCCTCGCGCTCACGGCCGGTGACAAGGCAGGCCGGTTCGAGGCCACCGAACCGCTGCTCGACGAGCCGATCAGCGAGCTCTACGACGCCTCTCCGGCGGTCTGCCAGCCGCTGACCAGCCTGCGCAAGGCGGAGCACACGGCCCAGGCCTATGCGCGGGCCGCCGCACCGGACGAGATCCTCGGGGTGGACACCGACATCCTGCTGCGGTCCTACAAGGACCCGGCGGCGGCCGCCTCGGCCATGAGGGCCCTGGCCGCGGCGGGCAAGCAGTGCGCCGGCGGCTACACCGAGGAGCGCGCGCTCGTGGACGCCAAGGTGCTCAGGGTGGAGCAGGTCCAGGCGCCGGCGATCGGGGACGAGGCGCAGGCGTACCGGATCGTGGTGCAGGACGTGAAGAGCCAGGACATCTCCCTGTACAAGTACCTGACCCTGGTCCGGTCCGGGGCGGTCACGCTGTCCTTCCGTTCCGACATCGTCGACACCAAGGACTTCGGCGGGGTCCCGCAGGAGATCGTCACCGCGCAGTGGGAGAAGTTCTCCAAGGGCGCCGGCGCGGCCTCCTGACCCCGGTCCGCGCCGGCCACCCCGCCCGGCGGTGCTCGTGACGCGTACGCCGCCATCGAGGCGGGTCGTACGACGACCGGGCGGGCCTGTCCAAGGAGCCGCCCTCGTGAACGTCAACTGGTTCGGCTTCGGCCACTGACCGGCCCCGGGAGCGCAGTGACCGCCGGGGTGAGAACGCGCCGTGCCGAGCCAGTGACAAGCCACTTCGCCGGGAGCGCTCTCACGCTCCCGGCGGTCCGGGTTACCCTGCTGCCCGGCGCGGCAACCGCCCGCGGTCACGCATGAGGAGGGCCCGTGCCCGAACAGCTTCGCGTTCCCGGGAACCGCCCCACTCTGGAGGCCGTGGCAGCCCGGGCCGGGGTGTCCAGGGCCACCGCGTCCCGCGTCGTCAACGGCGGCGACGGGGTCCGCGCGCATCTGGTGGACCGGGTCCAGGAGGCCGTCAGGGAGCTCGGCTACATCCCCAATCACGCGGCCCGCACCCTGGTCACCCGACGGACCGGGGCCGTCGCCGTGATCATCGCCGAGCCGGAGATCCGGATCTTCTCCGACCCCTTCTTCTCCCGCCAGATCCGCGGCATCAGCAAGGAACTGACGTCGCGGGACGCCCAGTTGGTGTTGCTGCTCGTGGAGCACCGCGGGGACTACGACCGGATCGAGCGCTATCTCGCGGGCGGCCACGTCGACGGGGCGCTGGCCTTCTCCCTGCACACCGACGACCCCCTGCCCGAGATCACCCGGCGCATCGGCATGCCCACGGTCTACGGCGGCCGGCCCGGCTGGACGGCCGGTTCCGGGGAGCACGGCGTCGCGTACGTCGACGCGGACAACCGCGGGGGCGCCCGGGAGGCCGTACGGCATCTGCGCGCCCAGGGCCGGCGGCGCATCGCGCACATCGCCGGCCCGCTGGACCAGACCTCGGCGGCGGACCGGCTCGACGGCTACCGGGATGTGGTGCGCGAGGCGGATCCCGCGTTCGTCGCCGAGGGGGACTTCACCGCGGCCGGCGGCGCACGCGCGATGCGGGAGCTGCTGGAGCGCTGCCCGGCGCTCGACGCGGTGTTCGCGGCGAACGACCTCATGGCGACGGGGGCGCTGGCGGTGCTGCGGGAGCACGGCCGCACGGTGCCGGGGGATGTGGCCCTGGTCGGCTTCGACGACACCGAACTGGTGGCGGAGACAGCCGATCCGCCGCTGACGACGGTGCGCCAGGACGTGGAGGGCATGGGCCGGCTCATGGCCCGTCTGCTGCTCGACACGCTCCACCGGGCCGGGGACCCGCCCGAGCCCCCGCGCTCGGTGATCACCCCGACCTCCCTGGTCCGCCGCGCCTCCGCCTGACGGGGCGGGCCGCTTCAGCGGGCAGCGCCGAAGGGCGGGCGGAGGTACTGCCGCGTACCGCGCTGCAGCCGGACACCCTGCACCGGCTGCCCCTCGCCGCCGCGGCCACCGCCACGCACGCGCGCGGGGGTGCGTGGCATACCGAACGGTTCAGTTCATATACTGGGAGCTTCCACCTCAGCAGTCCCCCCGCTTCAGCACGGCAGATCAGAAGGACACCCCCATGGACGCCGACACCGCGCACGCCACGGACGAGTACGGCATCCCGGTCATTCCGGGGCCCTCCGATGCCGCTCAGCGCAAGCGGCAGGCGATCATCGACGCGGCCGTGGCGGAGTTCCTGGCCGAGGGGTACTCGGCCGCCTCCATGGACGCGATCACCAGCCGGTCCGGTGTGTCCAAGGCGACGATCTACAAGCACTTCGGCAACAAGGAGCGGCTGTTCCTCGCCGTCATCGGCGGCATACTGCCCCGGACCTACGCCGACCTCGAACCGTGCAGCTCGACCATCGCGCAGGCCGCCGACCTGCGGGCGGCGCTGATCCAGCTCACCAAGGACTGGGCCGCGCTGCTGCTGCGCCCCGACATCATGTCGCTGCGCCGCCTGGTGATCGGGGAGATCGACCGCTTCCCGCAGCTCGGGCACCTCTGGTACCGGGTCACGTACGACATGAACAACGGCCCGCTGACCGAGGCGGTGATCGAGCTCAACCGCACCGGCAAGCTCGACGCCCCCGACCCGGCGCTCGCGGTGCAGCAGTTGGTCGCGGCCACCGTGGGCGTACCCCAGCTGGTCCGCACCTTCGCTCCCGACGCCGAGATCGACGACGCCGAGCTCACCCGCGTCATGGCCTCGGGGGTCGACCTCTTCCTGGCGCGCTACGCGACGGCCTGAGCGACGCCGCCCGCGAAGCCGGGCCGCGGCGGGTCACCCCAAGGGGCCAGGGCAGCGCCGCCGAGTTGTTGATCATCGCGAAGACGGCAGCCGAGCCTCGGCCGTGTCCCGGCCAGGGTCCTGGACGAGTCATTCCGAATGATCAGTGGTCGTAGGCGATCAGTGGTGGTGTGAAGGCTGGCCGATGACAGCACTGTCCTGCGGGTGGTAGAGCTCTTGGGCGCGGGCCAGGTTGATGGGCCCGTCCTGGTGCAGGTGCAGGAAGAAGTCCAGCTGCCACGCTTGCGTACTGCCGGCCTGGCGGTTGGCAGGGGTCACCCAGGGCGGGTAGATGCGAAAGGCTCGTTTCCCACCTGAACCGTTTGCCGATACGACGCCGTGCTGGCGGAGCGCGTCCATGGGAAAGACGAACTGGCCGAAGTTGTGATCGTCGCGGGTGCTGATGACAAAGAGGTCGACGGGGTCCGTGACATCGAAGGGCTGGATGGGCCCGGCCGGGGACCTCTTCCAGACAGTGACGAACTGGCCGGCCTTGGTGGGGGTCGTCTTGGCGGCGCGAAACCGGACGGCGAGACCCTCGAGGGTGAACTGGTAGGCGGCGTACTCGGCACTCTCGGCTTCGGGGACTGGCTGCGAGCAGGCAAATCCGCAGCGGTCGTACACGAGCGCCTTCGCCGCGACGAGATCTTTGTGGGCCGGGGCGGTGCCCAGCCATGGTTCCGGGCGGAGATCGGCTGACTGCTTGCGGTCCGTGGTCATTTGTCCACTCTGTCACGGGCGGTTGGGCGCAGTCGGGTTGGGGCTTCACCTCGTCGAGCGCGGCGGCTGCCACAACCACAGGACAGGCCAACCCGTCACACGATCCCTGATCGCCTACGACCACTAACGGTCATTCGGAATGACTCGTCCAGAGGCCCGAGGCCGGGTACCCGGCCGAGGCGTAGCCCGAGTTCACCGAGATGTCCAGGGTCTGGGGGGCGGAAGGGTCGCGCAGGGCGACGTCCACCTCGCAGCGGCCCCGGCCGGCCTCGCCGCCGGTCCGGAAGCGGGTGGCCGTCGGGAAGGTGAGGTCCAGCCGGCCGGTGTCGACGCGGGCGCCCACCCGGTCCGGCGGGGTCAGGAAGGCGGCCGCGGCCTGGCCGGAGCCCACGCGGATGTCGGCCTGCGGGGACGTGAGGTCGGCCGCCCGCAGCTGCCCGGTTCCGACCCGGGCGCGCAGGGCGCCGCGCAACCCGGTCAGGTTCAGGGAGCCGGAGTCGACGTCGGCGTCCACGGCGCCGCCCAGCCCGCTGATGTCCACCCGGCCGGAGGTCCCGGCCACCTTGACCGGGATCCCGGCGGGCACCGTCACCGCGAGCCGCACGGAGCATCCGGCGCCGGGATCCAGGCCGGTGGGGTCGTCGGGGCAGTGCGGGGTGAGCTTCAGGGTGCTGCCGTGCCAGGTCTCCTCGATGGTGGGCCGCTGCTGTGACGCGCTGAACCGGGCGCGGTAGCCGACCTGCTGGTCCGCGCGGGGGGTGACGGTGACCTGGGAGCCGCCCGCCGCGATCTCCAGTCCGGTCACCGGGCGCCCCGCGCTGCCGCCCTGCAGGGTGCGGTTCTGGGACCCGCTGTGCGCCCACACCTGCCAGGCCGCCGGTATCACCACGAGCACGGAGCTGAGCAGCGCCGCGGTGATCCACGCGCGGCGGTGCCCCGGGCGGTCCGGGCCGGACCCGGATCCGCCGGTGTCCGTCACACCGGCGTGCGTCGCGGCGGTGTCCGTCATGGCGGCGTCCGTCACACCGGTGTCCGTCACGGCGTACCGTCCAGGAAGCGCAGGACGGCGAGGACGCGGCGGTGGGCGCCGTCGGCCGGGGGCAGGTCCAGCTTGGCGAAGATGTTGTTGATGTGTTTGGCCACCGCGCTCTCGCTCACGACGAGTCCGGCGGCGATGCCGGCGTTGGAGCGGCCTTCCGCCATCAGGGCCAGCACCTCGCGCTCGCGCGGGGTGAGACGCTCCAAGGGGTCCGGCCCGCCGCCCCGGCGCAGCAGGAGCTGGGCCACGACCTGCGGGTCGAGCGCGGTGCCTCCGGCCGCGACGCGGCGCAGGGCGTCGATGAACTCCTCGACGTCGGCGACCCGTTGCTTGAGGAGGTAGCCGATGCCCGCGCCGCTCTGGGTGGCCAGCAGGTCCGCGGCGTAGCGCTCCTCGACGTACTGCGAGAGCAGCAGGACAGCGGTGTCCGGGTGCTGTTGACGGATCATCAGGGCGGCGCGGACGCCCTCGTCGGTGAAGCCGGGTGGCATGCGTACGTCGACCAGGGCGAGGGCGGGTCTGTGCTCCTCGACCGCGGCGAGCAGGGCTTCGGCGTCGCCGGTCTCGGCGGCCACCTCGAACCCGGCCATTTCGAGGACCTTGACGAGCCCGATGCGCAGGAGGACGGAATCTTCGGCTATCACAGCGCGCACGGCAGCTCCACGGTGACGACGGTCGGGCCCCCGAGGGGGCTGTTGATCATGATGGTTCCGTCGACCGACCCTACGCGTTTGCGCAGTCCGGTCAGACCGGTCCCCCCGGCCGGGTCAGCCCCTCCCACCCCGTCGTCGGTGACGACGAGGCGCAGCAGATCCCCGCGCCGGCCCGGGACGCGGTCGACCCGCACCGCACAGCGCTCGGCCCGGGCGTGCTTGGCGACGTTGGCGAGGGTCTCGGAGACCACGAAGTAGGCGACGGCCTCGACGGTGGGGCCCGGCCGCACGGGGAGGTCCACGGTCAGCTCGACGGGGAGCGGAGCGCGGGCCGCGATCCCGGAGAGCGCGGCGTCGAGGCCGCGGTCCTCCAGGACGGCCGGATGCAGGCCCCGTACCAGGCTGTTGAGTTCCTCGATGGCCTCCTTCGCCTCGCGGTGGGCCTCGTCGATGACGGCCTTGGCCTCGGGCGGCAGGCCGGGCAGGGTGGCGCGGGCGATGCCGAGGTTCATGGCGAGGGAGACCAGCCGCTGTTGGGCGCCGTCGTGCAGGTCCCGCTCGATGCGGCGGCGTTCGAGGTCGGCCGCGTCGAGGACCCCGGCCCGGCTCTCGGCGAGGTCCTCGACGCGGCGCAGGAGTTCCCGGGACCGGCTGGGGCCGAGCAGGGCGTCCGCGGCGGCGGAGTCCAGCCGGGTGAGGAGCGCGGCCGCCCAGGGTGCGGCGAGCAGGGTCAGGACGCCGACCGCGGTGATCACGTCGTACTGCGCCGTCCAGCCGGGGGCGGGGACCTGGTCGCCGTCGGGCAGCAGCCAGAGCCAGGCGTACACGGAGCCCGCGGCGAGGCCGCCGATCCAGGCGAGCACCAGCACCGCGCCGGCGAGGGCTGCGGCCGGGCTGACCAGCAGGTGGTAGCCGTACTGGCGCCAGGTCGCCTCGGAGCGCATCCGTTCGCGGAGTCCGCGCACGGTCGGCCAGGGGTGCTCCCGCACGACGTCCGGTACGTCGAGGCCGAGCAGCGACCAGAAGCGGCTGCGCTGGAGCCGGGTGAGCAGCGGGCGGCAGGCCAGCGCGAGCAGCAGCGGGATCACGTTGCGGCCCTGAGTCACCGTCAGGAAGGTGAACCCGAGGGCGACGGGGAGCGCGGGCGGGATCGCGGCCACGCAGAAGACCGTGTTGCGCCAGGCCCACGCCGACCACGGGGTGTGCTCCGCGATCCAGGTGTACGTACGCCTCAACGCGCCGCGAATTGCCATGCGCCGTACGTTAATCGCACTGGCCAGGGGCCTGCGACCACCCTGGTGCCCGCCCGGGGGTGTACCCGGCACCACCCCCGGTTCGGACGGTGGGGCTACTGATCTTCCGGCTCCCGCGGACCAGGGTTGTGGTGTGCCCGGCGGACGGACCGTCAGGCCGGAAGGAGACCCGCAGCCATGGCCCTCGCCGCCCCGTACTTCCCCGCCCGCCGCACCCCGGCCCGGCGGTCGACGGCCGGCCGGCTGCGCTCCGGCTGGGCCGGCCGGCGGGCTCCGCGGTTCTCGACGGTGCTCACGGGGGCCGGGGTGGCGCTGGTGCCGTGGATGGTGGTGCTGGCGAAGACGCTGCCGCAGACGGCCGAGGTGTCGAACTGGTCCACCGCGTGGATCGGCCTGGACCTGATGCTGGCCGCCGGACTGACCGGGACCGGGATGCTGCTGCGCAGGGGGGACCCCCGGGTGTCCCCGGTGGCGGCGGCGACGGCCGCGCTGCTGGCGCTGGACGCCTGGTTCGACGTCACCACCTCGGCCGGGACCGGCGGCCAGGGAATGGCGCTGGTACTGGCCGCGGTGGCGGAACTGCCGCTGGCGGTGGCCTGCGCGGTCGTGGCCGCGCGACAGCACGCCCCGGTCGTCGCCGCGCGGCGGCCCGCCCGGCGGGATGCCTGACCGGGGTCGGGGACGGTCCGGAAAACGCGTCCGGCGCCCCTCGGGAGGGGCGCCGGAAGAGGCCGGGCGGCGGGGTGCGGAGCCGCCGCCGGGCGGCTCGTTCGGGTTACTCGATGACGAGCTCGACGGGGATGTTGCCGCGGGTGGCCTTCGAGTAGGGGCAGACCTCGTGGGCCTGCTTGACCAGCAGGGTGCCCGTCTCGCCCGCCAGGGCCTCCGGCAGCTCGATGCGCAGGGTCACGGCCAGGGCGAAGCCCGTGGCGTCCTGGCCGATGGAGGTCTCCGCGGTGACCGACACGTCGCTGGTGTCGACCTTGGCCTGGCGGCCGACCAGGCCGAGCGCGCTGGCGAAGCAGGCGGCGTAGCCGGCCGCGAAGAGCTGCTCGGGGTTGGTGCCCTGGCCGTTGCCGCCCAGCGCCGGGGGCATGGCGAGCGCCAGGTCGATCTGGCCGTCGGAGCTGACGGCGCGGCCCTCGCGGCCGTTGGCGGTGGCGACAGCGGTGTACAGCGCGTCCATCGGGGGTTCCTCTCGGAGGGGTGAACCGTCGCGGCCGGTCTCCGGCCGCTCCACAAATAAAGCACACAGTTCAATTGGATGCAACTGAGTTGTGCACAACTCAATCGCTCGCAAGTCTCCCCGGGTACACTGAGCACCATGACCGAGCAGCCGAGCGACACCCTCCACGACCAGGACTTCCTCCGCCTGGACGGGCAGATCTGCTTCGCGCTCAACGCCGCGAGCCGCGCCTTCGGCGGCCTGTACCGGGTCGTGCTCAAGGACCTGGGGCTGACCTACCCCCAGTACCTGGTGATGCTGGTGCTCTGGGAGCACGGCGAGATGCCCGTCAAGCAGCTCGGGCACCACCTGCGCCTCGACTCGGGCACCCTGTCGCCGCTGCTCAAGCGGCTCGAGGCGGCCGGCCTGATCCGCCGCGAGCGCAGCACCGAGGACGAGCGCTCGGTGCACGCCGTCCTGACCGCGGAGGGCGCCGCACTGCGGGCCCGCGCGGTGGAGGTGCCCCGCCGGATCGCGCGGGCCACGGGATTCGAGCTGGAGGAGATCCGAGATCTCCAGACGCGACTGAACCGACTGACGGAAGCCCTCGACACGGCCGCCGTCGGCGACGCGGCCGAGGACGACGGCGCCGGCACTGAGGACGGCGCCGGCACTCAGAGGGCGTGAACCCCGCGGGGTCCGGCCGACCGGGTCCGGCACCCTTCTCCACGGTCGGACGTCCAGCCTCCACGGTCGGGCGTCCAGGCGGCCTTCCCCCTGCTCAGGCGTCCTTCTCCATGGTCGGGCGGAGCCGCTCCAGCAGGGCGTAGAGGGTCGCGCTCTCCGCCTCGTCCAGCGTGTCGAGCGCGCCGTGCGTCGCCTGCATCTCCTCGCGCACCCGCCGGATGGTCTCGCGGCCCGCGTCGGTCGCCACGACGTTCTTCACGCGCCGGTCCGCGGGGGAAGGCTCCCGCCGCACCAGCTCGCGCGCCTCCAGCCGGTCGACGATCCCCGTGACGTTCGAGGCGTCACAGGCCAGCAGCGTGGCCAGGCCGCGCATCGGTACCGGCCCTTCGAGCTGGGCGAGGACCTTGGCCTGCGTGGACGTGAGCCCGTAGCGGGCCGCCGCGGCAGCGAAGTCCCGCCACTGGGCGGTGCCGATGGCGGCGAGCAGTTCCAGCAGCTGGAGTTTCGTGGGGCCGTGCGGGGCGGCCGGTGCGGTGGCGCTCATGCGCTGGAGCCTACTCCAAGATGCTTGACATTATCAACCTTTTACTTGACCACCTTAACCATTGCCGTCTACCTTCACCGAAGTACTTGATGACATAAAACATCTGCGATCTGAAGCACTAAGAAGGTCACCCCCGCCATGAGCACCGCCGCATCCGCCCCCGCCGACGCCGGGCCCAGGAACGAGACGGTCATCGTCTTCGCCCTGAGCCTCGCCGCCATGGTCGTGTCGATGATGCAGACCCTGCCCGTCCCTATCCTGGGTCTGATCCGCAACGACCTCGGCACCTCGACCGCCAATGTCAGCTGGGTGACCACCGCCACCCTGCTGTCCGCCGCCGTCTTCACCCCGCTGCTCGGCCGCTTCGGCGACCAGCACGGCAAGAAGCCGACCCTGGTGGCCGTGCTCGGCGTCATGGTCGCGGGGTCCGTCATCGCGGCGCTCGCCAGCTCGCTGCCGCTGCTGATCCTGGGCCGGGTGCTCCAGGGCGCGGCCACCGCGATCTTCCCGCTGGCGCTGTCCGTCCTGCGCGAAGAGGTCCGCCCGCAGAAGCTGCCGGGCGCCATGGCGCTGGTCAGCGGCACGCTCGCGTTCGGCAGCGGCCTGGCTCTCGTCGCCACCGGTCTGCTGACCTCGGGCGCCGGCGCCGACTACCGCAACGCCTTCTGGATGGCGACCGGCTTCGCGGCCGTGGCCCTCCTCGCGGTCGTGTTCCTGGTCCCGGCCACCCGCCACAAGACCGGCGGCCGTACGGACTTCCTCGGCGCGCTGACCCTGGGCATCGCCCTCCTGCTGCTCCTGCTGCCGATCTCCCAGGGCCACGAGTGGGGCTGGGCCTCCGCCCGTACGCTGGGCAGCTTCGCCGGCGCCGCCGTCATGACCGCCGTCTGGGTCCTGGTGGAGCGCAAGGTGCGCGAGCCGCTGGTGGACATGCGGATGTTCGTCCACCGCCCGGTGCTGATGGCCAACCTGGCCGGCATCCTCGTCGGCTTCGGCATGTTCGCGAACTTCCTGGGCGTCTCCTACCTCGTCCAGATGCCGAAGGCCCTGACCGGGTACGGCTTCGACGCGTCCATCCTGCGCGCCTCCGTCCAGTTCCTGCTGCCCGGCGCGATCGTCTCGCTGCTCGCCTCCCCCATCGGCGGCCAGCTGGTCCGCCACCGGGGCCCCCGGGTCGCCCTGGGCCTCGCCGCCGCGCTCGGCGCCACCGGCTTCGGCTGGCTGGCCCTGGACCACGGCCACTCCTTCTCGGTGATCGGCGCCGGTCTCGTCGTCGGCGCGGCCGTCAGCTTCGGCTACGCCGCCATGCCGGCCGTGATCATGGCCAGCGTCCCGCACCACCAGAGCGGCATCGCCAACGGCATCAACTCGATCTCCCGCTCCACCGGCAGCGCGATCGGCAGCGCCATCGTCACCACGATCCTGGCCTCCAAGACCATCGAGCACCTCCCGGCGGGTGTCCCGGCGCTGCCCGCCGAGTCGGGGTTCACCCTGACCTTCGGCATCGGCGCCGTCGCCTTCGCACTGGTCGCCGTGATCAGCTGGCTCGGCCTGCGCTCGGGCCACGGCCCCCGGGTTCCGGAGCCCGTCGCCTCGGGCGGCACCCCGGTGCTGAAGGTGGTCGACACGGCCGACGCCGTCTGACCCCGCCCTCCGCGCCGCACGGCCTTGCCCCGGCCGTCGAACCGCCCCCGGTCCTCTCGGACCGGGGGCGGTTCTGCGTACGGACCTCAACGCAGCCAGGCACGGCCCGGGTTGAGTCCGGGCCGGGATGGCCGGACCCTGCCGTCGTGTCACCGGGGCCTCCTGGCTGCGGCGTTGTCAGTGGGGGTCGCTAGTCTCCCCGCATACCGCAGCTCAGAGGGCGTTGGCGCCTTCCTTCGGGCTGCGCGGAATCTGACGGGACAGGCAGAGGGGCACGGGCTGATGGCTTGGCTGGCGGCGGGTGAGGGGTACCAGATCTCCCTCCTGGAGGGGCGGGTCGTGGCCCGGGGATCGACGGGGCGGCAGCTGAAGACGCTGCCCAAGGCGTTGCGCGACCATCCGGAGGTGGACCGGCTGCGCAGGCTCTCCGAGTGGCTCGACCGGCACACGGCGGCGTGCGTCGCCCAGGTCGACACCTGGATGGTGTCCTCGCTGCCGGTGCCGACGGCGCTCCTCGCCCGGGTGTGGCCCGACGAGGCCTGGCAGAGCGCGCTGCGCGACCTCGCGATCGTCGCCGACGACGACCCCGACGAGGTGGGCTTCCTGCGCGACGCCACCGAGGCGGGCGAGCTCAAGGTGGTCAACCTCGACGGCGAGACCGTTCGGCTCTCCCCGCGCACGGTGACCCTGCCGCACCCGGTGCTGCTGCCCGACCTGGACGACGTACGGGACTTCGCGGCCGACCTGGGCATCACCCAGCAGGTCGAGCAGATCCACCGCGCGACCTGGCAGAAGCCCGCGGGCCTCGCGGCGAACGCGACCGAGGTACGGGACTACGCGGGCGGGGTGTTCCCCTCCCGGTTCAGCCTCGCGGCCCGCGCCACCGGCCTCGGCTACCGGGTCTCCGGCGGCTACGCCACCTGCAAGGTCCGGGACACGGGCGGCGCCGTGGAGGCCGCGGTGTGGATCGGAGAGCCGTACTGGGAGGACGAGTCGACCACCGGCGGCCTGAACTGGCACGACGAGGACGGCCGGGCCGTGCGGCTCGACGAGGTCGGGCCGGTCGCCTGGTCCGAGGGGATGCGGATGGCCGCGGCGCTGTACGCCGGGCGCAAGATCGAGGAGGGCGGGGACGCGTGAACACCATGACCACCGACACCGACACCGGCAGCCAGGCAGCGGCCCTGCTCAAGGCGGGCGCCGTACTGCCCGTCGGCACCGGCGGAGCGGGCGCCACCGCCGTCGACCTGACCGCACGGGCCTACCGGCACCCGGCGCTGGGCGACGGCCGCGTCGTGATCCGGCTCGCCGCGTCCGAACTGGGCGCCGCCGAGGACCTCGCCGCCGGTTTCCTCGGACTCGAACCGGCCGGGGAGCCGGCCGTGGTCGGGCTCGGCCAGCGCCAGGCGCTCGGCTTCCCCGAGTGGGTGCTGGTGCACCATCCGCGCGACGGGCACCATGCGCTGGCCGTCGTGCCCGAGCTCGACCGGGCCGCCCGGCAGGCGAAGACCAAGCCCAAGGCGGCCCTCGACGCCTGCCACGAGCTGGCCGGCCGCCTCGCCGCGGCCGTCCCGCACTTCCTGCCGGTCTTCTACGAGCAGGCCGCGCGGCTCTTCCTCGCCGTCGAGAACGCCACGTACGCCGCCCAGCTCTTCGGCAAGGCCCGCACCAGCGAGGCCGAGTTCGGCCTGACCGTGGACGAGGACCGCCTGGACGCCGTGTTCCTGGAGTTCGCCCTGGCCGGCGCGCTGCCGGTGAAGGTGCTGACCGGCTACGCCAAGGACCTCGCGCTCCGGGTGGCGCCCGCCGAGGCCTTCGACCGGTTCCGGCGGCTGTGCGTACGCCGCACCGCGGGCGGGCTGCCGCCGTCCGCGCAGGCCGCCGTGGAGCTGCGCCGCCTGGCCCGCGCGGCCGGGCTGACCGGTACCGTGCCCGAGCAGGAGTACCTGGCCGAGCTGTTGCCGCTGCCCGCCACCCTGCGGGCGGCGCCCGGCTGGTGGAAGGCCCACCGCCCCGCGCTCCTCGCGCTCGCCCGGCGCGTGCCGTCCGTACGGGGAACCCTGCTCGGGCTGACCCCGCCCGGCGGCGGCAACTCGGGCGAGATGGCGGCCATGTGGCTGGAGCTGCTGGAGGAGTCGGACGCCACCGCCGGACTGTTCCGCGACGGGGCGCCCGCCGAGGAGCGCTGCGCCGACGGCGCCGCCGGCTGGCTGGAGCGCTTCCACACCGCCCGGTACAGCGGCTGGGGCAACCCGCCTGCCCTGCCGGCCCTGATGGCCCTCGTCGAACGCTGCGCCGAGCGGCTGCGCGCGGAACTCGCCGCGCCGGAGCGCGAGACGGGCCTGCGGCTCGGCCTCCAGGACGTGGACCTCCTCGACCTGCTGCTCTCCCTCGACGTGCCGCTCGCCGACCCCGACCCGGAGGACAAGCGGGTCCTGGGGCTGGAGCACTGGGGCTCGCAGGGATCCGCCGGCCGACGCGATCTGGCGGCCCTGTGCGCCGACGCGCGGTTCCGGCCCGTCGTCTTCCGGGCCCTGAACGCCCTCGGCAGCCGCTCGGCCGGACGGGGGGCCTTCCGCGGGCTCGCCCAGTCCCCCGGCAGCAGCCCCCTGCTGACCGAGTGGGTCCGCGAGGTGGCCGCCTCGTCCACGGCGACCGCACTGCCGGCGCTGCCGGGCGCCATCCGCTGGCTGACCTGGCTGCCCGCCGAGGTCCTGGCGCTAGCCCCCGCGGAAGTGGCCGCGGCCGCCTCGCTCGACGTGGGCGGCGTCCTCGCCCGCACCCTGCGCGGCGGCCTGTTCGAGGAGCTCGTCTGGCCCGCCTGGGAGACCGCCGTCGCCGAACTGTCCCAGGCCGGGCGCAAGCAGACGCTGACCGTCATGGACGCGTGGCCCCAGGTGATCGTGGCCAATGCCTCGCAGGTCCGGGTCATCGACGCCGACTCCACCGTGCTCACCCACGACCTGCGGGTCCCGGCCGGCAACCACGCCCGCCACGGGTTCCACTACGTCGACGGCGACCTGCTGGTGTTCTGGGTCCCCTACAACGGCCCCGTACAGGGCTACTGGCTCAGCGCCCCGAACGACATCCTGACCCTGGACCACCCCGGCAGCTACTGGTCCATCCGCTCCGAGTACGTCACCCTCCCGCTGCCGGGCGGCGGCCGCACCACCGGCGGCGGTGTCCTGCACCGGGGCGACAGCAAGCTGCCCGTCGAGCGGCCGGTCATCTCCGACGGAACCTCGTACTGGGTGTGGGAGTCGAGCGGCGAGCCGGACGAGTCCGGCTGGCGCGAGTACGACCCGGCGAGCGGAAACCTCGGGCGGCGCTCGCAGCCCGGTTTCCTCGCCGACGCGCTGCGCGGCCACCCCGAGGGCAGCACCCAGGCCGACCGGTGCGGACAGAACTGGCTGCGGCCCACGCCCACCGTCGAGGGTTCGGTGCTCGGCGCTCCCGTGGACGGGCTGCTCGGCTGGTGTGCCGTGAACGTCCACGGCGGCGGCCGGCACGGCAGCGAGCCCGGCGGCCGCGCCGTCACCCTGGAGCAGGGCGACAGGGTTCCCCGTGCGGCGGTCCGGTTTCCCGGTGACGACCGGCTCCGCGTCGTGTCGACCGACTGGCGCACGCTGACCCTCGGCGACCACGACGGCGTGGTCGTCGCCCAGGCCGGCTCCTCCCACGACGACCCCGCGTACTCCACCCGCCACGCCGAACTCCCTCCGCTCCCCTACTGGTACTGCCTGCGCGCCCGGGACCCCGAGGGCTCGGCCGCCCTGCGGGCCGCGGACGCCCAGACCTGCGGCGCGCTGCTCAAGGCCGCCACCGAGGCCAACCGCACCGGCGCCGACCGCGCCGGTGCCAACCGCGGCGAGGAACTGGCCGCACTGGTGAGCGCCGCACTGCCGGGCATCACCGCCCCCGCCGTGATCGGCGGTGTGGTCGAGGCCCTGCGCACGGCCGTCGGCCAGCAGGCGGCGCTGGACAGGGTCGCCGCCTCGCTCACCCCGAAGACCGGAGAGCGGGAGCCCGCGCCCAAGGTCGAACGGGGTCCCTCCGACCGCCTGCTGCACACGGCGCTGCACGGGCTCGTCGACAGCGGGCACCACCGCCACGGCGGTGACTCCGACACCACGCACCGGTACCTGCGGGCGCTCGCCGCCACGCGCGCCGACACCGCGGCCGAAGCGGTGCCCGGGCGCCTGCACTTCGACATGCCCTCGCTGGACCATTCCGCGTTCCCGTGGACCGGCGCCTTCCTCGACCACCCCGCCGCCGTCGCGTACCGCGCGGTGGTGACCGGGACCACCGAGGAGGAGCGGCTGGCGCTGACCGGCGTGCTCGGCGACGTGGCCGCACTGGGCCTGGACGCGGCCGAGACCTGCGACGGCCGGTGGCTGCGGGTACTGGTCCACCTCGGCAAGGAACACGTGACGGGCTCCGACGGCCGTGACCGCAGGACGTGGGGGCGTACCGTGCTCCCCCTCGGTGGCGGGGCCCTGCTCGCGATCACCGGCGAGCGCAGCCAGTCCGTCGACGACGGCCACGAGTTCTCCGCGCTGCTCCACGACCCGGCCGGGCGTCTCGCCGTACCCGCGCCCTACACCTCGCGCGGGGACGCCCCGCTCGGGGACCGGGAGCGCGGGGCCGGCTGGTTGGCCGCGTTCCTCGGCGAGGCGGCCCGGCGCGGTCCGGCGCCGTGGTTCCCGGAGGCGGTGGAGGAATTCTCCCGGCTGACCGGGGTTCCCGGGCCCACGGCCCGGCTGGTGCTCGCCGGTCTGCCGCACGTCGACAGCTGGGAGCGCAACTTCCTGCCCGCCGAGCTGCGGACGGCCATCGGGATCAAGTCCACCGACGCCAGGTACGCCCGTGACGACCTGAAGCGTCTCGACGCCGCCGTGCGCCGCGCGGTGGTCGCCGCTCTGCTGCCCGCCGATCCGGCGCGGCTGTGGAGCGAGGGCCCGGACGTGGCCGCGGCCGCGGAGGTGTGGAACCGGCGCGTGGGGCGTCGTACGCCGGTACCCGACTGGCTGCTGGTCGAGGCCGCCCGCGCGGTCGCCGGCGGCAGCTCGTGGGAGGTCCACCAGGCGCTTCCCGCGCTGCTCGACCCGGCGGCGGATCCGGTGCTGAGCACCGACGTGCCCTGGGACGTGAAGGAGGGGCAGGTCGTGCCCCGCCTGCCGGGCGCGCCGGTCTTCAACTCCGCGGTACTGACGGGGTCGATCGCCCTGGCCGCGTGGCTGGCGCACCGGCTGCCCGCGGGTGAAGCCGTACGGGCCGCCCTGCCGCCCGCGCTCACGGCGGTACGGCAGCGGCTGGCCGCTCCCGAACTGCTCATGGGCGCCGGGTACCACGTGCGCTCGGCCGACTTCCGCACGGCGGCCGGGACCCCGACGGAGACCGGCGAGGGGTACGTGCGCTACGGCGCGGTGGTGCTGACCGGCCACGACAACATGT
Organism: Streptomyces sp. NPDC028314; assembly: GCF_055565795.1. NCBI lineage: Bacteria > Bacillati > Actinomycetota > Actinomycetes > Kitasatosporales > Streptomycetaceae > Streptomyces > Streptomyces sp. NPDC028314. The sequence continues at coordinate 313,035 of NZ_JBVHTP010000007.1, read as the reverse complement.
GGGCGTGGCCGTCGCTGCGCACCGCGCTGCTGGACTCGACCGGCCAGGACCCGTACCTGCCGGCGTTGCGCGGCAGCGACCAGGAGCCGTCCTCGGTCGAACTGGCGCTGAGGACGGCCCACGACCCGGCGTTCGCCCGGCTGCTCGCCGATCCGGGGGCGCCCGCGGCGGGTTCGGTGGACAAGGACGGGACCTGGTGGCCGCAGGACCCGAGCCGGTCCGTGCCGGAGCTCGTGCAGGAGGCCGGTGCCGCCTACGGCCTGGGGCCGGACGCCGCCGCCCTCTACCTCGCGCTGCTCGCCATGCCCGACCCGACCGACCGCAACACGGCGCGCTGGACGGGCTGGAAGCCGGCCCGGCTGAAGGCCGCGCGGGCGGAACTGGGCGCCACCGACCTGGTGGTGACGGCCGTCCGCGGCCGGGCCGGGCGCTCGATGTTCCTGCCCGGCGGGTGGGCGGAGCTGCCCTCGCCCATCGCGCCCGTGGAGCAGTGGAAGCTGGCGATGTACGGCCTGGCCGCGGGACGCAATCCCGTACTGGGGGTGCTGGTGCCGACCGAGCCCGCCGCGGAGCTGTACCGGCGCGCGTGGGGGCGGGTCCGTGAGGGCGACGCGCCCCGCTTCGAGGAGCTGAAGGTGAAGCGCACCAAGCGGCGGCGCTGACGCCCGCCCGTCCGCCTGCCCGCCCTCTCGGGCAGGGCCGGGCCCCCACCGGCCCGGCCCTGCCCCTCTCGAACCTTTCCCGTACCGACCTGAGGACTCTGATGACCGTCACCGAACAGCCCGCACCCGCCCGGCAGGTGCTGCCCGCGGAGGAGCGGCACGCCGCCGAACTCGCCTTCCTCGCCGCTCAGGACACCGGGCCTCGCCCGCCCGGCTGGGCGCTGACGCCGCGCGCGGTCGTCACCTTCGTCTGCGGCAGCGACGGCGCCGAGCTGGCCCTGCCCAAGCGGCGCGCCGGACTGCCGGCCAAGCTGGTGATCGCACCCAAGTTCGTCGGGGAACGCGCTCTGGTCGAACGGTGCGTGGTCACCCTCGCCGGAGAGCGGGGGCTGCTGCTCACCGGCGAGCCCGGCACCGCCAAGTCCATGCTGTCCGAGCTGCTGGCCGCCGCCGTGAGCGGCACCAGTGCGCTCACCGTGCAGGGCACGGCGGGCACCACCGAGGACGCCTTCCGGTACGGCTGGAACTACGCGCTGCTGCTGGCCCAGGGCCCGACCTCGCAGGCCCTGGTCGACTCCCCCGTGCTCTCCGCGATGCGGACGGGGCGCGTGGTGCGGGTCGAGGAGATCACCCGTTGCCTGCCGGAGGTGCAGGACGCGCTGGTGTCGATCCTGTCCGACCGCCGGGTCAGCGTGCCCGAACTGACCGCCACCGAGGACGCGGTGGTCTCCGCCGCCCCCGGGTTCACGGTCATCGCCACGGCCAACCTGAGGGACCGCGGGGTTTCGGAGATGTCCGCCGCGCTGAAGCGGAGGTTCAACTTCGAGACGGTCGCGCCGATCGCGGACGCCGACGCCGAGGCCACGCTGATCCGGCGCCAGGCGGTGGCCGCGGTACAGCGCGCCGGAGCCGCCTTCGGGGTGGACGACGCGGTGCTCGACGCGCTCGTCACCGTCTTCCGGGACCTGCGCTCGGGGCGCTCCGCCGAGGGCTGGGACGTGGAGCGGCCCGGGACGGTCATGTCCACCGCCGAGGCCGTGCAGGTGGCGGCCTCGCTGGGGGTGGCCGCCGCGTACCTGCCCGGCGGGGACGTGCTGGACCTGCTGCCCGGACATCTGCTGGGTGTCGTGCGCAAGGACGACCCCGCCGATCACGGGCGGCTGCTGGGCTACTGGGACGGCCCGGTCCGCCGCCGGGCCGAGGACGGTTCGGCGATGTGGCGCCGGCTGTGGGACCTGCGCGGGAGCCTGCGTTGACGGCCGCCGGTCCGCGGGAGGCGGTGGAGGCGCTCGCGGCCTGCCGTGAGCCGTACCTGCTGGGCGTGCGGCACCACAGCCCCGCCCTGGCGGCGGTGGTCCCGGCGCTGCTGGAGGCGGCGGGCGCGCAGGTGCTCTGCGTGGAGCTCCCGGCCGACTTCCAGCCGTGGCTGGGGCACCTGGCGGACCCGGAGACGGTGGCCCCGGTCGCGCTGGCGGGCGAGGGGCGGGACGGGCGGCTCGCGTTCTACCCGTTCGCGGACTTCTCGCCGGAGCTGGCGGCCATCCGCTGGGCGCGGGGCCGGGGGGTGGAGGTGGTGTGCTGCGACCTGCCGCTGGGCGACGCGGGCTGGTCGCTGCCGGAGCCGCAGCCGCCGCAGCTGCGTCCGGGCGGTGAACGGGTCTCCCCCGCCGGGGCCCTGGGGCCGGACGGATCGGGGCCGGGCGAGTCGGGACCGGACGGGTCGGGGCCGGACGGATCGGGGCCGAGCGGGACGGCGCCGGACGCGACGGCACCGAGCGGATCGGGGCCGGGCGGGTCGGGGCCGGGCGCGGTGCTCGCGCCGGACTCCGGCCGGGGCGCGGGCGGGGCCTTCGTGCCGGGAGCGCGGCGGGATCCGGAGGCCGGGACCGACTCGGGCTCGTCGGGCGTCGCCGCGGGCCGGCGTTCCTTCGCGCAGGCGCTCGCCGCGTCCGGAACCGGGCGGGAGGGCGAGGACCTCTGGGACCGGGCCGTCGAGGTACTGGCCCCGGGCTGCACCGCCGAGGCCGTACGCCGGGCGGCCCTCGGCGTGGGCTGGGCGCTGCGGGCCGATGCCGAGGTGCCTGCGAGGGACCTGGCCCGCGAGGCGCACATGCGCGGCGTGATCGCCGACGCGGGCGCCGGGGGCCGCCGTGTCGCCGCCCTGATCGGCGCCTTCCACGCCCCGGCCCTCGCCCCGGCCGTCACGGGCGGCGCGGGCGCGGCCGCGGGACGTATGCCGGGAACGGCCGGGGGGCCGGCCGCCGGAGACGGGGACGGGGTCGTGGCGTCGTTCGTGGCTTCGTTCGTTCCGTACTCGTTCGATCTGCTCGACTCCCGCTCCGGCTATCCCGCCGGGATCCGGGATCCGCTGTGGCAGCAGGCCGTGTTCGAGGCGGGCGGGGACCCCGCGCGGCTGCGGGAGGCGGCTTCGGTGGCCGTGACCGGGGTCTGCCGCGAGCTGCGCCGGGCCGGGCACACGGCCGGGACCGGCGAGGCAGCGGAGACGCTGCGCCTCGCCTGCGACCTGGCGGTGCTGCGCGGGCTGCCCGCCCCCGGACGCGGGGAGCTGCTGGAGGCGGTCACCACCGTCCTGGGGCAGGGCGAACCCCTGGGCCGGGGGCGGGCGCTGGCCCGCGCCCTGGAGGCGGTGCTGGTCGGGGCGGCGCGGGGCAGGATCACCCCGCACGCCCCCCGTTCGGGGCTCGGTCCCGCGGTCGAGGCGGAGCTGGCCGCGCTGCGGCTGCCGTGCCCGCAGGACCCGGCGCCCCGGGAGGTCCGGCTGGACCCCTTGCGTTCCGAACTGGACGCGCGCCGCGAGGTCGTGCTGCGGCGGCTGCTGGTGTGCGGGGTGGGCTACGGGGAGCCCGTGGCGGTGGCCTCGACCGGCGACGGCACCGCGCTCGGAAGCAAGTGGCGGCTGTCGTGGACCCCGTCCGTGCCGGCCCGGCTCGATCTGGCCGGGGTCCGCGGCGTGACCGTCGCCCAGGCGGCCGCGGGGACGCTGCGTGACGACGCGCGCCGCGCGGCCGACGAAGGCGGGCCGACTGCGGCACAGGTCCTGGCCGGGCTGGCCGCGGCCGCGCGGTGTGACCTGCCCGCACTGGTCGACGTACGACTGGAGGAGGTGGCCGCCGTCCTGCCGGAAACCGCCGCCCTGGGGGAACTCATGGAGGGTCTGGACCTGTTGGAGGGCCTGGGCCGCGGACACTTCCCGGGGACCGCGGACGCGGCCCGGCGCCGGGCCGCCGCGCTCACCGGTGAGCTGGTGGATGCCGCCGTACGGGCCCTGCCCGGGCTCGCCGGCAGTGAGGACCCCGCCGACGCGGCCGCCCTGGTGGCCCTCGCGGACCGGGCCGCCGGCCGGCACCTGGGGCTGCGGATGGACGCCGCCCTGGCGGAACTGGCCTCCACGGCCTCTCCGCTGATGCAGGGCGCCGCCCTGGCGGTACGGGTACTGCTGGATCTGGATCCGGCCGCCGGGCTCGGCGCCCGCGCGGCCGGCTGGATCGACGGCGCGGCCACCGCCGACACCCGTCGCGCCCTCACCCGCCGCCTGGCCGGTCTGCTCACCGCCGCCGGGCCGCTGCTCGGGTCCTCGCCGGCCGCCCTGGCCCCGCTGCTGGACCGGGTGGACGGCCTGCGCGACGAGCAGTTCCTGGACCGGCTCCCGGCGCTGCGGGGCGGGTTCGACACGCTCTCGCCCGCCGCCCGCGACCGCCTCCTGGACACCGTCACGGAGCGGCTCGGGGACCGGATCGACCTGGCGCTCGACGCGCCGCCCGCGCTGCTCGCTCTCTGGGCGGCGGCGGACGCGGCGGGGCTCGCCGCGCTCAAGGCCCTGCCGCTGCCCGGCCGGGATCCGGCGGATGCCGAGGTTCCGCAGGGGGCGCCGCTCCCGGCCGCGGCGGCGACGGCCGGTCCCGGCGCGCACCGGCTGGCTCCCGCCGACCGCTGGCGGCTGCTGCTCGGCCGTCGCCGCGACCGGCTGCCGGCCGACGCCCGGGGTTACGCCCGGGCGCTCGACGAGCTGTACGGCGCCGGGCGCGGTGAGGGCGCCACCGATCTGGACGGCGGCCGGGGCGGGGGCCGGGAGGCCTCGTTCCCCACCGCCCGGGAGTGGTCCGAGGAACTGGAGGCACTGTTCGGCGCCGATGTACGGGAGGAAGTGCTGGCCGACGCCGCGGACGCGGGCCGGGCCGATGTGCTGACCCAGCTCGACCCGGCATCGGTACGCCCCTCGGTGGAACTGCTGACCTCGGTGCTGTCGCTGGCCGGTGGCCTGCCCGAGCAGCAACTGGCCCGGCTGCGGCCCCTGGTGCGCCGGCTGGTCGACGAGCTGTCCCGGGAGCTGGCCACCCGGCTGCGCCCGGCGCTCTCGGGCCTCGCCACGCCCCGCCCGACCCGCCGCCCCGGCGGGAAGCTCGACCTGGCCCGTACGCTGCGGGCCAATCTGGCGCACACCCGCCGGCTGGCCGACGGCCGGGTGGTGATCGTGCCGGAACGGCCCGTCTTCAGCACGCGGGCGAGCCGGGAGGCCGACTGGCGGCTGATCCTGGTGGTGGACGTCTCCGGCTCGATGGAGGCCTCGGTCGTCTGGTCGGCGCTGACGGCGGCCGTGCTGGGCGGGGTCCCGACCCTGTCCACCCACTTCCTCGCGTTCTCGACCCAGGTCGTCGACCTGACGGACCGCGTCGACGATCCGCTCTCGCTGCTACTGGAGGTGCGGGTCGGCGGCGGTACGCACATCGCCGCGGGCCTCGCGCACGCCCGTTCGCTGATCACCGTCCCGAGCCGCACGCTGGTGGTCGTGGTCAGCGACTTCGAGGAGGGCGCGCCGTTGGGCGGCCTGCTCGGCGAGGTGCGCGCCCTGGCCGCATCCGGGGCCCAGCTGCTGGGCTGCGCCGCGCTCGACGACGCGGGCGCGCCCCGGTACTCGGTTCCGGTGGCACGTCAACTCGTCGCGGCCGGAATGCCGGTGGCCGCTCTCAGTCCTCTCGCCCTCGCCCGCTGGGTGGGCGAACGCCTCCGTGGAGATGTCCGTTGAGCACCGATCTGCTGCCGCCCGTTGCCCCTGAGGTCCTTGCCGAGGCGGTGGAGAACCTGAGCGCGCGGCTGCGCAAGAAGCTGGACGCGGCCATCGAGGCGTGCGGGGCGGGGGCGGTGGCCGGCGCGGACGGGAGCGTGAGCGTCCGGTTCGGCGAGGATGCCGTGGTGACGTTGCGGCCGGGGCCGTCCGGGGTGGTCACGGGCGCCGAGCAGGCCGTCTGCGGCTGCCTGTTGGCGCCGCGCTGCCTGCACCGGGCCGCGGTGCTGGGGGCGGCGCCGCTGGCGGGGCCGGAGCAGTACGCCGGTGCGGACGCGCAGGCGGAGGAGGCTGAGGAGGCGCGGGAGGCTGAGGAGGCTGAGGAGGCGGCCGGGGGTGCGGTCGCGTCCGGGGGCGTTCCGGGGGCCGGGGCGGACTCGGCGGGCGGGCCCGGGGTCCGGGTCGTCGCAGGCGACGACGCACCGGCCTCCGCCGGGACCGGTCCCTCTGCTCCCGGCTCCGGTGCCGCTGTTCCGGGTGCCGCTGCCGCTGTCCCCGGCTCCGGTCCCGCTGTTCCCGGCACCGGCCCCGCTGTTCCCGGCTCCGGTGCCGCTCTTCCGGGTGCCGCCTCCGATTCCGGCCCCGAGCCGCTGACGGCCGCCCAGGCGCGTGCCGCCGCCGCGCTGTGGGAGGCGGCGGCCGAAGCACTGGCCGCCGGGGTCACGGCCGGGGGCGCGGTGGTGCAGGCCGAACTGCTGCGGGCCGCGCACACCGCGCGCCTCGCCGGGCTGCCGCGCGCCGAGGCCGCCGCCCTGCGGGTCGTACGGGGACTGCGGGCCGCCCGGGAGCGCAGCGCCGCCCAGCGGCTGGGCGCTCTCACCGAAGCCTTCCGCGAACTGCTGTACACCGCCGGACTGCTGGCGTCCGGAGCCGCCGACCGGGGGCTGACGGGGGCGGGGCGGCGGGCCTACGCGGCCGGCGGCAGCCTGCGGGTGTTCGGCCTGTGCCGGGAGCCCGTGCTGTCGGCCACCGGGTACGGCGGTGTGGTCACCCACCTGCTGGGCACGGACGGCTCCCGCTACTCGGTGTCCGACGTCCGCCCCGGCGGACCGGGCCGGGCCCGGGGTGCCGGAGCCGCGTCCGTGGCCCTCGGCGGAGCCGCCCTCGACCATGCGGGACTGGCACGCGGGGGTCTGCGCATCGTCGGCGCGACCGTCTCCGCCGACGGCCGGCTCGGTGCCGGACGCGGCGTCAGGGCCACCCCCCTGCGCGGGATCGCCTGGACGCAGGAGCCCGCCGCGGCGCTGTTCGCCCGGCCGGCCGCCGAGGCGGTGGCCGGCCTCCTCGCCGACGCGGACGCCGGGGCCGATGCCGGAGCCGGACCGCAGCTGATGGGCGTCGACGTCCGGGTCGTCGGCGGGGCCGGGGAGTATCTGCTGGCCCGGGAACTGTCGCCCGACGGGACCGTACGCGATGACGCGCCCCTGCTCCGGCTGCGCGCGGCGCATCCGCACCCCGAGCTGGCGCACACGGCGAACCTGCGCCGCCTCGCGGGGTGTCCGGGGCTGGCGGTGCGGGTGCTGGGCCGCCCGGATCCGGACCGCGCGGCCACCCTGAGCGCGCTGGCGGCCGGGCCGGTGCCGGAGGCGGAGTTCACGCTGCGGCTGCCCGAGGAGTGGCTGGGCCGCGCCGACCTGGGCTACGACCGCCTCCAGGGCGCCCACTTCCCGCAGGGCGCTCCCGCGGCGGCGCCCGTCGCGGCTCCGCCCGGACCCGATCCGCTGGCCGACTCCCCGCTGTGGCGGGTGCGGCGGCTGCTGGAGGCGGGGGTCGCGGGCGGGCGCCGGGCCGTGGCCGAGGCGGCCCGGGGCCCGGAGCCGCTCGGCCTGCGCGGACCGCTGCACCGCTCCGGCTTCGGCGCGGCGGCGGACCTGGCCACCGCCCTGGCCACCGAGGCCGACCGGCGTCCCCGGGACCCCTTCGGCCGCCTCACCGACGCCTCGGCGGACCGCTACGCGTGGGCCTGGCTGGCCGCCGCGACCCACCTCACGGCGGCGGAGCGCTCGCTGGTGGCGGCGTCCTGGGCCTGACCGCGGGGCCGTGGCCGCCGACGTCCCGGGCCTGACCGCGGGAGCCGTTGCCGCCGGCGTCCCGGGCCTGACCGCGGGTGCCGTCGCCGCCCGGAACGGGCGCGGTACACCCGCGGTCCGGCCGTGTCACCCGCGGTCCGGCCGTGTCACCGGCCGGAACGGGGGTATGCGACGCAGCAGTTGCGGCGGTCGCCCCCGGGCGGCCGACGAACCGCCGTCGGGCGGGCGCCAGGCGGTCCCGGCTCATCGGCGGGGCAAGTGCGGGTTGGATGTCCCGGTATGGGTAGTCTTCCCGGGACAGCGTGCGGAGTTCGACTCGGGGTGGGTTCATGGATCGTCAGACCGGTGTGCGCGGCGCCGCGGTGGCCGTCGTCCTGTTGCTCGGGGTGGCCGGATGCAGTCAGCCCTCCGGGAGCGGGCGCTCCGACGGGAAGGGCGGTGGGGTCCCGCCGGCCGCGTCCTCCCCGGCACCCGCCGCGTCGGGCGGCGACGCCAAGCCGGCCGCCGGGGACGTACTGCCCGGGATGGTCAGTGCGGCCGTGGCGCGGACGCAGCTGGCCGCCCTGACGGTCGGCAAGCCCGGCACGATGGCCGGGTACAGCCGCGCCAAGTTCACCCACTGGGCCGAGCAGGGCAACAAGTGCGACACCCGTGAGGTCGTCCTCAAGCGCGACGGCAAGGACGTCACCCAGGACTCCGAGTGCCGGGCGGTGTCCGGGACCTGGAAGAGCCTGTACGACGGTGCGGAGTCCGGCGACGCGGCGAAGCTGGACATCGACCACATGGTCCCGCTCGCCGAGGGCTGGCGTTCCGGCGCCGCCGACTGGGACGCGGCCAAGCGCAAGGCCTTCGCGAACGACCTGACCCGGCCGCAGCTGCTGGCGGTCTCGGCGGCCTCGAACCGTTCGAAGGGCGACCAGAGCCCGGACCTGTGGCAGCCTTCGGACAAGTCGAGCTGGTGCCAGTACGGACGCGCCTGGACCACGGTGAAGTCCTCGTACGGGCTGACGGTCACCGAGCCGGAGAAGGCCATGCTCACCACCATGATCGACACCTGCGCCGCCTCATGACCGGGCCGCGGCAGTGGGAGGACCAGGTCCTGGCCGGCCCCGGGGGCGCGATGACCGACGAGGTCGGCGTGATCACCGGGGAGCTGACCCTGCGCACCGTCGCCGGCTCCGACGGCAAGATCGGCTTCGAGATCCAGTACCTGGACGCCGACGAGTGGTACACCCTCACCGGCAGCCCCCTCCCGCACGGAGATCCGTACGCCCTCCACCTCGCCGCCCTCTCCGCGATCCGCGCCGGCGGCGGAGCCGAGGCACCGCCCTGCCCCGCCTGACCGTGACGGATGTCTCCCCGCCCCCCGGTCCGCGGACTCAGGTGGCGGCGGCCGGTGGCGGCCGGCCCGACCACCGGTGACCTGCGGAAGCCGGGTGGGGCCCGCGCCGGGGCCCAAGATCGCGGCGCCGGTCCGGCGGGCACGGCGGCCAGGACGGGAGGTTCCGGGCGTCTCGCCCCACCCGTCCCCGCGCCTGCCGGGAGCGAACTCGCTGGTCAGGGGGACTGCCACCTGACAGACTGAAACGGCTCGATCACCCCAGGAGGACAACATGGCAGACGAATCAGACACCCCGCAGAACGAATCCCCGGCCGACGAGGCCAAGCGCAAGTTCCGGGAGGCCCTGGAGCGCAACGCGGCGAACGCCCAGTCCCAGCAGGCGCACCAGAGCCGGGCCAAGGTCCAGGGTTCCAGCAGCGGCCCCGGCGGCAAGAACAAGAAGGTCCGCCGCAAGACCGGCTGACCTTCCGCATGGGCGGTGACACCGGCCGGGGGGACGGATCGTTGGGCCGCATGGGTGATCGGCGATAACCACGGGACCGTGAGGACAGTTGATCAGCATGTCCCGCCGGGGACAGCTCATGCGACAGAAGGATCCTCACAATGCTCAAGAAGTTCATGGCCACCGCTGCGGTCACCGCCTCCGTCATCGGCGCAGGCGCCGTCGCGGCCACCCCGGCAATGGCGATCGGCAACGACGACGGCATCACCACCGTCAACGGCAACGGCGCCGCGCAGATCTACGGCAACCAGGAGACCGAAGGGGCGATGAGTCCGCAGCTCGGCGCCATCCAGGGTTCGCTGAACAAGCTCTGCGTCGGCCTGCCCGCGAAGGTGAACGCGCAGTCGCTCGTCGCGGTCATCGCCAATGTCGGCGTCCAGGACATCAACGTCCTGTCCAACCCGCAGAACCAGCAGTGCGCGGAGAACTCCACCCAGGCGAAGGGCGACGAGTCCCTGTCGCACATCGTGGACAACATCCCCGTGCTCTCCGGGAACCTGTCCGCCGGCAGCTGATCCAGTCGGTCCGAACCGGCGTGACGACTCTGGTCGTCACGCCGGTTCGGCGTTTTCCGGGAAACCTCCCCCGCCAAGGCGTTCCACGTTCCGGCCCTCCACCGAAAGATCTGGTCTAGACCTTGACAGGTCCAGACCACCTTCGGTTCAGTGGCGGGTAGTTGCCGGCCCCACCCGGCAATTCCCCCCACGCAAGGAGCAGTTACGTGATACGCACGCTTCGACGCCGGGCCACCACCCTGGCCGCTGCCGCCGCCGTGACCCTCGGACTCGCCGTCGCACTGCCCTCCTCCCCCGCCGCCGCGGCGCCCGCCTGCGCCGGCTCCTGGACCTCCTCGGCGGTGTACACGGGCGGCATGAACGCCTCGTACAACGGGCACAACTGGCAGGCCAAGTGGTGGACCCAGGGCGAGACGCCCGGGACCACAGGGCAGTGGGGCGTCTGGTCCGACCAGGGCGCCTGCGGTGGCGGCGGGGGCCAGGACCCGGACCCGGGGACCGGCAATCCGTCCGGATTCGTTGTCAGCGAGGCCCAGTTCAACCAGATGTTCCCGAACCGGAACCCGTTCTACACCTACAACGGCCTGGTGGCGGCGCTCTCCGCGTACCCGGCCTTCGCCAACACCGGTGACGACACCGTCAAGCGGCGCGAGGCCGCGGCCTTCCTCGCGAACGTCTCGCACGAGACGGGCGGGCTGGTGTACATCGTCGAGCAGAACACCGCCAACTACCCGCACTACTGCGACGCCACGCAGCCGTACGGCTGTCCGGCGGGGCAGGCCGCGTACTACGGCCGCGGCCCGATCCAGCTCAGCTGGAACTTCAACTACAAGGCGGCCGGTGACGCGCTCGGCATCAACCTGCTCGCCAACCCGTACCTCGTGGAGCAGGATCCGGCCGTCGCGATGAAGACGGCGCTCTGGTACTGGAACACCCAGAACGGTCCGGGCACGATGACGGCCCACGCCGCGATGGTGAACGGCGCGGGCTTCGGCGAGACCATCCGCTCCATCAACGGGTCCCTGGAGTGCAACGGCGGCAATCCGGCGCAGGTCCAGAGCCGGGTGAACAAGTACCAGAGCTTCACGCAGCTGCTGGGAGTGACCCCGGGGAACAACCTCAGCTGCTGACGCGGCCCGTCCGCAGGGCCGTCGCCAGCTGCGCCCGTGAGCGTACGTCGAGCTTCTGGTAGATCCGGGTCAGCCGGGCCTCCACCGTCTTGACGCTGAGGAAGAGCTTCGCCGCGGCTTCCTGGTTGCTGGCGCCCTGGCCGACGAGCAGGGCCAGCCTGGTCTCGGCCTCGGTCAGGGCCGACGGCCCCGGGAGCGAGGCGGCGGCGGTGTCGGGCGCGGTGTCCCGGGCCAGGTCGGCCCAGGGCTTCGCGCCCGCCCGGCCGAAGATGTCGGACGCCTCCCGCAGGGCGGCCCGGGCGGGTGCGCGCCGGCGGCGGCGGCGTTCGACGCGGGCCAGCGCGAGCAGCGTGCGGGCGCGTTCGAGGGGCAGCCCGAGGGCGCCGAACCGGGTGGCCGTGGCGTCGAGCAGGGCCACGGCCGCCTGCGCCTCCCCTTGAGCGGACAGGCACAGGCCGCGGGCCCGGTCGAGGGAGGCGAGCACGCCGGTGCGGCCGAGTTCCAGGGCCACCGTACGGACGGAGTCCAGCAGGGCCGCGGCCTCGTCGGGGGCGTCGGCCGCGACCAGGGCCTCCGCGAGTTCCCCGTGCCAGCGCAGGACGGAGGGGTCGACCACCTGCTGGGCGTCCTCCAGTTCGGCCACCCTGCGCAGTGTGGCCACCGCCTTCGCGGCCTCGCCGGTGGCCAGTTCGACCAGGCCGAGGGCGTACAGCGACCGGGACAGGAAGACCTGGTCCTGTTCCTCCTCCGAGGCCTGGATGCCGCGACGGGCGTAGCCGGCGGCCCGGGCGAAGCTGCCGCCGGTGGCCTCGGCCATGGCGGCGACGTACCAGGCGGGGCCGGGTGACAGGCCCGCCTCGATGGTCAGTTCCAGGGCGTGGCGGGCGTGGGCGGCTCCCGCCGCGCAGCTTCCCCGGCGCAGCTCCACCTCGGAGAAGCTGCGCAGCACCTCGAAGACGTCCTCGGCGGAGCCGGTGCGCTGGACGGCGGGCAGCAGGACGAGCAGCTGCCGGCGGGCGTCCCCGAGCCGGTCGTCGAAGAGGGCGTGCCGTACGGCCAGGTACTGGGGCGCGTTGCGCATGCCGAGCGGCACTTCGGGGGCGGGCAGGGCGAGGGCCTCGGCCAGGATGTCCTCGGCGTCGCGGTCACCGAGGATGCGGCCCATGCGGGCCCGTACGGTCAGGGCCATCGCTTCGGCGACCTGGTCGCCTCCCAGGGCGGCGAGCGCGCCCGCCTCGGCGGCGGCGTCGCGGGAGCGGACGGGGTCGCCGTCGCTGAGGTTGTGCTTCCAGGCGATCCGCAGCTGGACGGCGGCCCGCAGCGAGGGGTCCCCGGCGGCGTCGGCCACCGCGTAGGCGAACGTCTCGTCGAGGTCGGCCAGCGCCTGCCCGGCGGCGTCGATCACGGCGAGCCGGGCCCGGACCCGGTCGGCGGGCGAGGCGTCGCGGGCCAGTACGGCGCGGGCGGCGCGGCGGGCGAGGTCGGCGCGGCCCGCCCAGCCGGCGTCCTCGGCGGCGCCGACGAGCCGGGCCAGTTCCTCGCGGGGCCGGCCGGCGGGCGTACGGTCGGCCGCGAGCAGCCCGAGTTCGGCGGCGAGGGCGCGCTGCCCCCGGCGGCGGCAGGCCGCGGCGGCTTCGGTGATCTCGGTGGCGAGCCGGGCGTCGGGGGTGTCGACGGCCAGCGCGCGGTGCCGGACGGCCTGCACGGGGTCGTCGACGGCGTGGGCGAGGGCGGCGTGTCCGGCGGCGCGTTCGGGCCAGCCCGCGTCGGCGGCCAGGGCGGTCGGCAGCGCGCCGGCGGTGAACCGTACGGAGCCGTCCTCCCCGACGGTGACCAGCCCGGCCCGTTCCGCCTCGGCCAGCTCGGCGTCCGCGTCGGGGCGCCCGGCCCGGCGGAGCAGGGCGGTGGTCGGGCGGGCGGCGAGTGCGGCGAGCAGCAGGGTGCGGCGGGCGCGGGCGGGGGCTTCCGCGAGCAGTCGGCGGGCGACCTCGCGGGCCTGCCCGGACACGGGCAGGGTGTCGGCGTGGTGGGCGCCGCCGTCGCGGGATCCGGCGGCTTCGGCGAGGGAGTGCCCGAGGGCGAGGGCCAGGCGCGGGTTGCCGCCGCTGGCCTGGTGGATCCGGCCGGCCAGGCGGGCGGGGAGGCCGTGGCGGACGAGGAGTTCGGCGACCTGCTCGGCGCCGAGCGCGGGGACCCGGATGGCGGGGGTGCCGGGGCCGCACAGGGGTACCGCGACCGGGGAGCCGGCCTGCACGCATTCGGCCACGAGCACCCGGACGCGGGGCGGGGTCAGGCGCAGGGCGAAGCGGAGGAGGTCGGTGCTCTCCGCGTCGAGCCACTGGGCGTTGTCGAGGACGAGCAGGACGGGCCCCGGGTCGGCCAGGGTGCGCAGTACCTCGACGACGGCCAGGCGCAGGGCGACGTGGTCGCGGCCGGCGCCGGGGGCGTCGGCCTCGCGGCGCAGCTGGGCGATGGCGGTGCGCTGTGGTCCGGCGAGCCGTTCCAGGGCGGCGCAGGGGACGGAGGCGAGCAGGGCGGCGGCGGAGGCCTCGGGTATCCACTGGTCGGCGGCTTCCGGGGCGAGGTGGAGCACGGTTTCCCGGCGGCCCTCGGCGGCGCTCGCGACGGCGCGGACCACTTCCGTCTTGCCCGCGCCGGCCGGTCCGGTGAGGATGGCGCGCCCGTGCGTGGTCAGCGCGCGGTCGACCGCCTCGATGAGTTCACCGTGTCCGACGGTCGTGTCAGCGTTCCCCGTCGCCGCCACGCACAGCCACCAGCCTTTCGCGCCCCTGCTCCTGTGCCTTTCCTGTGAGACGCGACAATACGAGGTCGGCCGCCGGGCGGACCCTGTTTGTGACGCAGAAATCAGTCAGTGGACACGAAAGCCCGGCGGACCTGCCGGTACGGGTGGTATCGGCAGGTCCGCTGGGTGGGATTGGTCCGTACTATCGACCCGTCAGGCGGGAGTTGGGGGGCTCCTGCGCTTGCGGGGGCCGGTGTGCGGACCGGGTGTGGATCCGGGTGGCGGTCCGGTTGGGGGCCCGGGGCGCGGGCCGGATCCGGGGCGGCTCAGAAGCCGAGGCTCCAGGAGTCGATGTAGCCGGTGTCGGCGGCGGCGACGTCCTGGACCTTCAGCTGCCAGGTGCCGTTGGCGGGCAGGGCGGAGCCGTCGACCGTGTACGTGGTGAGCAGGTTGGCGGCGCTGTCGCCGGAGGAGCTCTTCAGGCGCTTGACGGTGCCGTTCGGGGCGACCAGGTCGATGACGAGGTCACCGCGGTAGGTGTGCTTGATGTCGACGGAGACCTTGAGGGCGGCCGGGGCGTTCCCGGTGCGGCCCGAGACGGTGATCGAGGACGAGACGGCGCCGGCGTTGTCCGGGATGGCGACGTCGGCCGTGTTCTCGAAGGCCGGGGTGGTGGGCGTGGAGGTCACGGCGTTGACGGTCGCGGCCGCGTCGGCGAGGCCGGTGCCGCAGCCACCGGTGCAGGTGCCGGCGAGGGGGCGGGCGTTGGCCTTGATGGCCGCTTCGACCTGGGCCGGGGTCAGCGAGGGCTTGGCGGCGACCAGCAGCGCGGCGAGGCCGGCGACGTGCGGGGCGGCCATGCTGGTGCCCTGGTACGGCTTGTAGATCTCGGCGCCGGGGGTGGTGGTGCCGGCGTTCAGGCTGGAGAGGATGCCGTTCTCGGGGGTGGTGACGGTGCCGGGCGTGTCGGTGGCGCGGCGGGTCTCACCGCCCGGGGCGGCGACGTCGATGATCGCGCCGAAGTTGGAGTAGAAGGAGCGGTCGCCGGTGCGGTTGGTGGCGGCCACGTTGACGACGTTGTTGCAGCTGGCGGGCGTGAAGCCGGCCGCGTCCGCGTTGCTGTTGCCGGCGGCGACCACGACGGTGGTGCCGCGGGCGACGGCCGCGTTGATGGCGTTCTGGTAGCTGGCGCCGCAGGTGCCGGAGCCGCCGAGGCTCATGTTGATCACCTTGGCGGGGGTGGCGTTCGCCGGGACGCCCGCGACGGAGCCGCCCGAGGCCCAGGTGATGGCGTCGACGATGTCGGAGGTGGCTCCGCCGCACTTGCCGAGCACGCGGACGGGCTGGATCTTGGCGTTGTACGCGATGCCGGCGACGCCCTTGGCGTTGCCCGTGGCCGCGGCGATGGTGCCCGCGACGTGCGTGCCGTGCCAGGAGGAGTCGCTGGCCTTGGAGCCGGTGCCGCACTCGCCCGCCGCGCTCCAGTCGCCCTGGTCGGCGGGGTTGTTGTCGCGGCCGTTGCCGTCGCGGGCGGCGCTGGAGGTGCTGATGAAGTCGTAGCCGGCGACGATGTTGGGGGCGACGTCGGAGTGCGCCACGTAGCCGGTGTCGATCACGGCGACGGTGACCCCGGAGCCGGTGGTCTTGTCCCAGGCGGCGGGGACGTTCATGCCGGCGGTGGGCTCGAAGAGGTCCCACTGCTTGGCGTACTCGGTGTCGTTCGGCGTGGCCAGCGCGTAGGCGCGCGAGTCGGGCTCGACGTAGGCGACGTCGGGGTCGGCGCGGAACTGGGCGATCACGTCGGCGGCCTCGGCGGGGGCGGTGGCACCGCCGAGGTTGACGAGGGCGGCACCGGTGCCGAGGCGGCGGTCGAACTGCGCCTTCTTGCCGGCCTTCTTCCCCTTCGCGGTGGCGTCGTCGGCGGCGGCGGAGTTCGAACTGGCCTCATCGGCAGTCGACTTGTATCCGACGATCAGGTTCTCGACCGGCGCCGCGCCGGGGGCGGTGGCGGGGGCCGCGGCGGCCGGGAGGGTGGTGGCGGGATCCGAGGAGCCGGTCAGGGCGACGGACGCGGTCGCGGAGCCTGCCAGGAGCGTGACGGACATGGCCACCACGGATATGAGCCGACGTCTGGTTGCGTGCACGGTGTTCCCTTTCGCGGGCCGGTTCCGGGCAGGCCGGAGCGGCCGGTCTGAACTGTGTGGGAGGTGAACCGGCGGCCACGGGATCGGGACGGGCTGGTCAGACCCGCCCCGGACACCGCAGCGCCGCGTCGCCCGGCCGCGACGGCGGGGCAGGGCGACGGCGGTGCGCCGACGATCGGCCCGGCCGCGAACGGCTTCACACCATGTGGGGTGGGTGCGGGGGCTGTTCGAGGAGGGGAAGATCGCCGGTGGGCAGACAGTAGGCAACACGGGGATGAACGCGATACGGGGAAAACCCTTGTCCGGCCCCTGCGGCGGGGGGAGGGGGGCCGGTGGCCCCTATCGGGCGGGCCCGGTCCGGGACCGCACCGGGACGCCGCCGGGGGACCGCACCGGGACGCCGCCGAGGGGGCCGTCGCCGGACCCCGGCTCGCGGCCCTGGAACGCGTGTGCGGGGCGCGACGCCACTGGGGTAGCCTCGGCGGACTCGCACCGCGTGACCCGGGGGGATCACCTTGTTCGCTCGTTCCGCAGCCGTTCCCGCGCTGGCCGCTCTGCTCCTCCTCGGCCTCGTCGGCTGCACCTCCTCCGGATCCGGATCCGGCGGGAGCGCCGGGGCTCCCTCCGCCGCGGATCCCTACGCCGACAAGACCGCCGACGAGCTGCGCCTGCTCGCGTACGACGCGACGCGCACCGCCGGCTTCAAGAAGTTCCGGGCCCGGCTCACCGCGGACGGGGTGACCGCGGTGATCGACCTCTCCTTCGCTCCGGCCACGGATTGCGCAGGGTCCTACTCCGCCGACGGCCAGGGCAGGACGGAGGTCCACCGCACCGCGGACCACGTCCACGGCAAGCGCGACGCCGAGGCCTGGCGGGCCCGGATCAGCGATCTGCCGAAGGCCGAGGAGGACGCGGTGGCCGCACGGTACGCGGGCCGCTGGGTCAAGCTCGACGCCGAGGACGAGGACGCCCAGGCCCTCGCCTCCGTGTGCGGTCTGGGGGACCCGAACATCTTGCTGCGCAACGCGAAGGCGACCGGCGGCAGGAAGGGACCCGCGGCCACCGTCGACGGCCGGCCCGCCGTCACCCTGGTCTACCAGGGTGCCGACGGCGGGACCGTCACCGACTACGTGGCCGCCGAGGGCCGGCCGTACCTGCTGAAGCGCACGCAGACCGGCCGGAGCAAGACGGAGATGACCTACTCCGACTTCGAGGTCACCGCACCCCTGTACCCGCCGGCCGCGGACACGGTCATCGTTCCCGGCGGGAAGTCCGAGCCGGGCGAGCCCTGGTGGAAGGGAACCCCGGCGGCCTGAACCCGCGCGGGGCTACCGCGGCGGGTGGAGCTTGCGGAAGTAGGTCCAGCTGGTCTCGTTCGGCTCGGACCACTTCTGCGGGGCGTGGGCGAACTCCGGGTGGCGGGCGGCGATGTACGCGCGGGTGCGCTCGGGTACCTCGTCGTAGGAGCCCAGTTTGCGGCCGCGGCAGTGGAAGGTGAGGCCGCCGGGGCGCTGCCCCTGCTCCATCCAGGGGAGCCAGGGGGACATCCGGGTCCAGGACATGGTGCTGGGGACGCTCGGCTCGTCGGTGGTGAGCACGGACGCCGGTGCGAAGAACTGGAACAGCTCCAGGGCGCGGTAGGTGTCGTCCGCCGAGTTGGCCGGGTACTGGTCGACCGGCAGCGGTGAGGGGTAGGCCAGGGGGATCTCCAGGCTGAAGCAGACCTGGTCGCCGAGCTCGGTCATGGGGACCGGGAAGGGACGCCATCGCTGGTTGGCCGGATCGTTCCACACGTGGACCACCGGCTTGTCCTGCCAGGTCTCCAGGATCTCGCGGCTCTGCGGGTCGAGGTAGAAGGCGGCCTCGCGGGTGAGGAGCTGGTACGTGCCCTCCTCCTCGGCGAGCCGGGCGACGTTGAGGCCCTCGAAGCCGAAGAGGCGCTGGTAGGGCTCCCCGGGGGCCCAGGAGTGGACGTCTCCGGTCCACCAGAAGGTCACCTCGCTGCCGTCGAGCGAGGCGCGGGTACGGGCGAGGGCCTGGAGGAGTTCCGTGGGAGTCATGGTGGGTACTGTGCGCGCTGGTGGCAGGCCCCGCAAGGACGTTGGGCGCGATCCGGCCGGGGGCCGGGAGGCCGGGGGCGACCGGCATGCGGATGCCAGGTTGACGAGGGTGCCGGGCACCGGCAACCGTGACCGCCATGGGGAACGAACACCGACTGCTCGTGCTGCTGGTCTGCCTGGTGCTGGGCGGCGGGCTGACCGCTGCCGCGCTGGGTGCCTCGCGGGCCGCCGGCCCGCAGGCCGCGGGAGCCGCGGCGGGGGATTTCGTCGACATACGTGACGTTCCGTCCGGGACCGGCCAGTCACCGCCGCCGGGGCCGGACGCTTCGGCCGGCTCGGTGGTCGTGGAGTGCGGGCGCAACCGGGAGGGCCACTACAACGAGGACAACCTGGTGGTCTCGCCCGGCCTGCGGGCCGGCGCCCACCACACGCACGCGTACGTGGGGAACCTGTCCACGGACGCCATGTCCACCGACGCCTCCCTGGACTCGGCGTCCACGAGCTGCGCCGGCGGCGACCGGTCCACGTACTACTGGCCGGTGCTGCGCCGCACGGACCGTCCGGGCACGGACAGCCACGAGAGCTCCGCGGGACACGGGAACGCCGGCGAGATCCTCCCGGAGGCGGCGGTCACCGTGGAGTTCCGCGGCAGCCCGGTGAGCAAGGTCGTGCCGATGCCCCGGTTCCTGCGCGCGATGACCGGCGACGCGGTCGCGTACACCGCGGACACCGAAGCCGACGTGCGCGCCCGCTGGGGCTGTTCCGGATCCCCCGACCGCTCCACCACCCGCTACCCGCGCTGTCCGGCCGGCGAGCGGCTCACCCGGACTCTGGTCTTCCCCAGCTGCTGGAACGGCCTCGACACCGAAACCCCCGGCCACCGCTCCCATCTGCTGTTCCCGGCCGCCAACGGCGTGTGCCCCCAGGGCGCCTTCCCGGTGCCGGAGCTGCGCGTCTCCCTCGCCTACGAGGTCCCGCCCGGGGCGCCGATCGCGCTGGACTCCTTCCCGGAACAGCGGCACAGCCCGAAGACGGACCACGCGATGTTCGTGAACGTGATGACCGGGCGGCAGATGCAGGCGGCCGTCGACTGCCTCAACGAGGGCCGCGAGTGCCGGATGTGAACCCTGCGCCGGGCCGGCGTGACGCAGGTCACATGAACCCGGTCCGGCCCGAGGGCGTGTTCCGACCGCACCACGCAAAGCACGGAAGACGGAGAGGGTGAGATGGCCGGACCACTGTGGCCCCGAACTCGGCGGGGCTCGACCGATGAGGCACTGATCAAGTCGGTGTACGAGGAGCACGGCCACGCCTTGCTCGCGTACGCCACCCGGCTGACCGGGGACCGGGCGGCCGCCGAGGACGTGGTCCAGGAGACCCTGATCCGGGCCTGGCGGCATTCCGAGGTCCTGGTCAACGGGAAGGGCTCGGTGCGTGGCTGGCTGCTCACGGTGGCCCGCAACATCATCACCGACCGGTACCGGGCGAAGGCGGCCAGGCCGCCGGAGGTCTCCGGATCGGCGGCCGCTCCCCCGGTGGAGGTGGACCACGCGGATTCCGTGGTGAACGCCATGACCGTACTCGGGGCCCTCGACCAGCTCACCCCGGAACACCGGGACGTACTCACGGAGTTGTACTACCGCGAGCGCAGCGTCGCCGAGGCCGCCGATCGCCTCGGGATCCCGGCGGGCACGGTCAAATCGCGCGCGCACTACGCGCTCAAGGCCCTGCGCGAGGTCTTCGCGGACGGCTCCAGGGACGGCAACAAGCACAAACGATCGGGCAGGCCGCCCCAGCAGCCCGGCGGACTGCGGGAGGTGGTGGCATGAACCGGCAGCGGCACGAGGAGGAACTGCTCGGCCCGTACGTTCTCGGAGTCCTGGACGAGGAGGACGCACGGCGCGTCGAGGAGCATGTCGGCGACTGCGTGCAGTGCCGGGAGGAGGTGGCCGCGTTGCGCGAGATGGAAGCCGCGCTCGGCGAGGTACCCGAGGAGGCGTTCCTGGAGGGACCGCCCCAGGGCGGGGACCTGCTGCTCCAGCGCACCCTGCGGCAGGTGCGGAGCGAACGGGCGTCGGCGTCACGGCGCCGGCTGGGACTGGCGGGACTGGCCGCGGCCGCCTCGCTGGCGGCCGTGTTCTGGGCCGGTACCCAGACCGGCGACAGGGTCGAGGCGGTGCCCCCGCTGCCGACCCCGACGGTGACCTCGGTGCCCTCGACTCCGCTGCCGGGGACCAAGGTGGCCTCCGCGACGGATCAGGGCACGGGGGCGCGGATGACCGTCCAGGTGGCGCCCGCGCCCAAGTGGGTCAGGGTGCACGCCGCGGTGACGGGTGTGCCGGCGGGCGAGCGGTGCCGGCTGGTCGTCGTCTCCCGGGACGGTACGCGGACCACCGCGGGCGGCTGGGTCGTGGGCACGGCGGAGCACGGCGAGGGCAAGGGAGCCGCGCTGGACGGCTCGGCGGCCGTGGATCCGGCGGACGTGAAGGAGATCCTGGTCGAGAACGAGGCCGGCAAGGCCTTCGTGTCCGTACCGGTGCCGGCGAAGGCGTAGCGGGCCGGTCCGGCCGGGATCCCACCGGCCGACCCGGCCGGGGGCGCACGTGACGGAGCCCGGGAGCATATCCAGCTCCCGGGCTCCAGTTTGCCACCCAATTGCGCACACCGGCGGCGTTTAAGAGCCGCGGGTCATTCTGAGACCGACGTGTTCTGCCTTTGAACTACCGCGCCACGAGAGAGGCGCAGAGGGGACTTGAACCCCCATCCGTCGATGATCGCCCGCGCTCGGTCGATCCGGTGTTCGGCGGCGAATACTGAGACTGGAGCGAGAATCTGAGATTTACGGGGCCGCCTCTGCCAGGCTTGGGCCACCCCCGCGCGCAGTGCGGGGAGAGGGATTCGAACCCCCAACTGACACCCCATGTTCAGCTTCAACATCAGTTTCAGCTTGCGCTCTTCAGCGCACCCCCCGCTCGAACGGGGGGCGATCGTGGGGCTACCTGAACAGGTAGCCGAACACCGCGTCGCCGACCCGCTGGTCGGTGACCTCGGCGCTGTTGGCCTCCTCGCGGGCGAACTTGACCGCCTGCTGGATCTTCTCGACGCGGTCGAGGAGCTCGTTCACCCGTCGCGCGGGCAGCGCGCCGGAGAACTTCACGGTGGTCCAGTAGCCGACCGGGACGTCCTCGTAGTACACCTCGACCTGGGCCGGGTGCTTCTCCGTGGCCTCGGCCTTCACGTGGTTGCGCGGGACCTTCTTGGTCCGGATGGTGCGGACCGGGTCCGTCTTCCAGGAGTCCGTCGAGGGGTCCAGGTTCCAGGACTCCGACGCGTCCAGCACCGGCAGCTTGCGTACGAAGGTGTGCAGGTCCGTGAGCTGCTTCTCGAGGAACAGCAGGTACGGGACGGGCACCTGGGGCAGCAGCACCTGGCCGTCGACCACGACGTCCGCAGCCGCGGTGCGGTTCGCCCAGTCCTTCGTCGCCGTCACGTCGAACAGCCGCGTGAGGGTCCCGGCCGTGGCGCGCAGCACGTCCTCGGCCTTGATCTGCACCCGGGTGGACTCGGGCGGCAGCTGCTCGCCCTCCTCGTCCTTGGGCTGGTAGGTCCGCGAGATGCCGGCCAGCAGGGCGGGCTTCTGGACGTCCTGGTGAGCCTGGGTCAGCTCCTGGAGGGACTTGGACTTTACGCCCTTTTCCACGGCGATTATCTGATTCAGCTTCGGCACGTGATCAACCTAGCAGCGTGTTCCTCGTACGCGCATGCGCATTCCCGCCGGCCCGCGTCACACCGGCCCCGCGTCCCATCGGGTCGGCGGGACGCGGGTCACGGGTCACGGGTCACAGGTCACGCGGCTCAGGCCAGGCGTACGGGGAGGTCGAACAGGTCGTTCTGGGTGAGGATCGGCTTGTTGCGCAGCTCCTCGCGCGCGACCGCGAGGCTCAGCCCCGGGAAACGGGCGTAGAGGGCCGGGAGGGCCACCAGGGCCTCCAGGCGGGAGAGCGCCGCTCCGGGGCAGACGTGCGGCCCGTGGCCGAAGGAGATGTGCCGGTTCGGGGTGCGGGTGATGTCGAACTCGCCCGCCGATCCGCCGTGCTGGGCCTCGTCGCGGCCGAGGGCGCCGAAGGAGACGATCAGGCCCTCGCCCTTGGGCAGGATCCGGTCGCCGACCTCGACGTCCTCGCTCGCGAAGCGGATCAGGACGTGCGAGGTCGGGGTGGACCAGCGCAGGGTCTCCTCGATGACGTTCTCCCAGGGGACCTCGCCCCCCAGCACCAGGGCGCGCTGCTCGGGGTGGGTCTCCAGGGCGACGACCGCGTTGACGATCAGGCTGATCGTGGTCTCGTGGCCCGCGGCCACCATCAGCTGGAGGGTGTTGGTGATCTCCTCGGTGCTGAGGTGGTCGCCGTCCTCCGAGGCCGCGATGAGGGCGCTGGTGAGGTCGTCGCCGGGGTTCTCGCGCTTGGACTCGACGATGCGGGAGAACAGCGCGCCCAGGTCCGCCATCATCCGGGGGACTTCCTCGGGCAGGGTCTGGGTGGAGAAGAACTTCTCGAACAGGGCCTTCAGCCGCGGGTGTTCGGCGGCCTCCACGCCCATCAGCTCGCTGATGACGTTCATCGGGAGCGGGTAGGCGAACTCGGCCTTCAGGTCGACCGTTCCCCCGGCGGGCAGTCCGGCCAGCTTGTCCAGCATGCCCGTGGTCAGGGCCTCGATGCCCGCGCGCAGCTTCTCGACCCGGCGGACGGTGAGGGCCTGGGCCACGAGGCTGCGCAGCCGCCGGTGCTCGTCGCCGTCGACGGTGAGCATGGAGCGGCCGGGGTTGGCGAGGCCGATCAGCGGCCAGTCCAGGGGTATTTCGCCGCGTTGCCAGGCGCCCCACACGTTGATGTCCTTCACCACGCGGGTGTCGGTGAGGAGCTTTCGGGCCTCGGCGTGGTGCGTGACGGCGTACACGCCGACACCGCCGGGCAGGACGACCCGGACGAGCGGGCCCGCGGCGCGCAGCGCGGCGCTCTCGGCGTCGAGGTCGGTGACGAAGGGGTCCAGCGTGATGGCGGCGGGGCCGGTGTGGTCGATCGGGCACGTCATCTGGTGGCTCCAAGGGCGGGGGTCGGGGTGTAGGTCACGGGAAGTGCCGAGAGTCCGCGCAGCCAGGGAGAGGGGCGCCTGGCGAGCGTGGAGGCGGGAACGGCGAGGTCGACGTCGGGGAGCCGGTCGAGGAGTACTTCGATGCCGGTGCGCGCGATGACCTCGGCGACCTCCTGGGCGGGGAAGGGGCAGCGGTGTTCCCCGTGGCCGAACGAGAAGAAGGCGTTGTTGCCGCCGGTGAGCGCGCCCGCGTCGGTGCGTACGTGCGGGTCGGAGTTGGCGGCGGCCAGGCCCAGCAGGACGAGGTCGCCGCCGCCGATGCGCACTCCGCCGAGTTCGGTGTCCCGGGAGGCCCACCGGCCGGCCACGTTCTGGGTCGGGGTGTCCTCCCAGAGGACCTCGTTCATGGCTTCGCCGACGCTGTGCCGGCCGCCGGCGAGGGAGGCGGCGAAGCGGTCGTCGGTGAGCATGAGGCGCAGGGTGTTGCCGATCCAGTCGGCGGTGGGCTGGTGGCCGGCGGCCATCATCACCATCAGGTCCTGGGCCACCTCGTCCAGGGTGAAGCCGGCCTGGTTGGCGAGCATCCGGGAGGCCACGTCGGGGCCCGGCGCGGCGGCCTTGGCGGCGAGCAGCGCGTACATCGACTCGCCCAGGTGGCGCTGGCCGTCCAGGGCGCCCTCCCGCCCGTTGATCATGTCGTTCATGGCGGTGACGAGCCCGGGGCCCTGCTCGTCGGAGAACCCGTAGATGCGGACCAGCACCCGCATCGGCAGGAGCATCGCGTACTCGCCGACGATGTCGCACTCGCCCTTTCCGCACAGCTGGTCGATCAGCTCGTCCGCGAACCGCTCGGCGTGGCCCCTGAGTTCGAAGGGGTCGACGGATTCCAGGGCCTCGGAAATCACGGCCGCGCGCTCGCCGTGCCGTTCGCCGACGGTGTAGAGGATGGACGGCTGCTTGCGCCCGATCATCGGGCGCAGCGGCCAGTCGGCGGGGATGCGGTCCCACTGGTTCCACAGCTCGGAGTCCCTGGAGAACAGCTGCGGATCGCTGGTGACCTGGTGCAGTTCGCGGTAGCCGAGGACCAGCCAGGCCGGTACGTCGCCGTCGAGGACGACCGGGGCGACGGCGCCGTGCTCGCGCCGCATCTCCCGGTACAGCGCGACGGGGTCGGTCTGGAACCGGGGGCCGCCGAGGTAGACGGGCTGGGGTGCGCGGGCGGCGGGGGTGGTCACGGGGCGGGCTCCGGGGTCTTGGACGGGGCGGCCGTCTGGAGGTGCTGGACGAGGGAGATCAGGACGTGCTTGCTGGACTCGCGCGAGCGGGCGTCGCAGAACACCAGCGGCACGCCCTCCGGCAGGTCGAGGGCCGCGCGGATCTGCTCGGGGGTGTGGGCGGGTCCGCCGAAGTCGTTGCAGGCCACCACGAAGGGCGTGCCGTGGTGTTCGAGCCGGTCGATGGCGTACCAGGAGTCCGCGAGCCGACGGGTGTCGACGAGCACGACGGCGCCCAGGGTGCCGGCGAACAGGCGGTCCCACAGGAACCAGAACCGCTCCTGGCCGGGGGCGCCGAACAGGTAGAGCACGTTGTGCGCGTCGAGGGTGATGCGGCCGAAGTCGAAGGCGACGGTGGTGGCGGTCTTGGCGGCGATCCCGTCGGTGTCGTCGACGGCCTCGCCCGCCTTGGTCATGGTCTCCTCGGTGTTCAGCGGGCGGATCTCGCTGACCGAGCGGACCATCGTGGTCTTGCCCACGCCGAAGCCGCCCACGATGACGATCTTCAGGCCGTTGTCGGCGGTGCTGTGGAGGGTCTGGCGGGGCCCGCGCGGTTCGGGGGACGCGTCAGAGATTGCGGAGTCCAACGAGCACCTGCTCCAGGATGTCGGGGTCGGGAAGGCTGTACGTCGAACGGGGGTGCCGGGCGCTGATCCGCCCGGTGCCGAGGAGGTCGGCGAGCAGGATCCTGACGATGGACACCGGCAGGCCGAGTTCGGCGGCGATCTCCACGACGGCCGTCGGGTACTGGCACATCCGCAGGATGGCCGCGTGCTCCGACTGCATGCCGGGCGCCGGGTCGCACTCGGCGACGACGAGGGTCACCAGGTCGAAGGCGTCCGAACCGGAGCGGCTGCGGCCACCGGTGAGGGTGTAGAGCCGGTCCGGGGAGTCGTCCCGGCCCGGCCTGCCGCGGCTCAACCCCGGGGCCTGGCGATCAGATGCTCGCTCAGCTGCTCCACCAGTTCGGACATGTTGTGGCCGACGAGGCCGGCGTCGGCCTCCTCGGCGGCGACGAGCGCCAGGTGCGCGCCCTCGCCCGCCTCGACGATGAAGAGGATGCCGCCGTAGAACTCGGCCATGGCGGAGCGGACTCCGCCGGTGCCGTCGCCGAACTCGATGGACGCGCCGTGCGAGAGGCTCTGGATGCCGGCGGCGATCGCGGCGAGCTGGTCGGCCTGGTCGACGGAGAGCTCGGGGGTGCGGCAGAGCTTGAGGCCGTCGCGGGAGAGCACGAGGGCGTGCCGGGCGTCGGGGGTGCGTTCCAGGAGCCCTTCGAGGAGCCAGCTGAGCGTCTCGTCGGTGGTGGAGCCGGTCATTCCGTGTTGCCTTCCGGGAGCGGGGGGTGCTGGGGGGTCGACGGCTCCGCCGCGGCGCCGCGCACGGCCTGCCGGAAGCTGCCGAAGCGGGCGGCCGACTGGGAGGCGCCGGTCGGGGCGGCCTGGGTGCGGGCCGCCCGGGCCGCGGCGTCGGGCCCTTCGGGGTGGGCTGCGGCCAGGGTCCGGCCGCGCCGCCGCTGGGGCAGGCCGCTGTCACCGAGCGGCGGGTGCCCGCCGGTGGGTCCGGGGTCTTCCTCCGGGGTGGTGCCCGCGGTGGCCGGGGTGCCGGCTCCGGTGGGCGTACGGTCCTTCGCGCGCCCGGTGTCCTGGGCCGCGGCGGCGCCGCCGTGGGCCCGGGGGCGGTCCTGTGCGCGGGTTCCGCGGGCGTGCGCCGGGGCGGCTCCGGCCGGGGTCGCCGGGAGCGCCGGCGCGGGCACGGCTTCGGCCGGGGTACGGCTGATCAGTTCCTGGGGAAGCATCATGAGCGCGCCGGTGCCGCCGCGGGCGGAGGGCCGGAAGGACACCTTGAGCCCGTGCTTGAGGGAGAGGCGGCCGACGACGGCGAGCCCGAGGCGGGTTCCGGAGAGCCCGGCGAGGTCCAGCGACTGTGCGGTCACGGCCTGTTCGGCGCGGCGCAGCTGGAGTTCGCTCATGACGAGGCCGCTGTCCTCGACGGTGATGACGATCCCGGCCGGCACGTCCTCCACGTACACGTGGACCTCGGCGGTCGGCGGCGAGAAGTTCGCCGCGTTGTCGAGGAGTTCCGCGAGGGCGTGCATGACGCCCTCGGCGGCGTGCCCGGCGACGGCGGCGTCGCAGGTGGAGTGCAGCCGGACGCGCTGGTAGCCGCCGATGCGGCCCATCGCGCCGCGCAGGATCGACTCCATGACGATCGGCTTCGCCCAGCGGCGGCCCGAGCGGGCTCCGGTGAGGACGGCGACGGAGTCGGCGAGGCGGCCCGCCTGGGCGGTGCGGTGGTCCAGGTGGAGCAGGTCGCCGAGGACGTCCTCGTCCGCGTGCCGGTGCTCCATCTCGCGCAGGTCGGCCAGCATTCCGGTGGCGAGCGCCTGCATCCGGCCGGCCGCGTTGGCTGCGGCGGCCATGGCGGCGGCCCGTCCGGACTCGGCGCGGCGAAGTTCGGCGCCGAGGCGCTCGCGGGTGGCGAGCTGGGCGGCGGCGACGCCGTCGAGTTCGGCGGCGTGCGCGGCCACCAGCTGTTCGACTTCGGCGGCGTGGGCGCGTGCGACCCGGTCGCGTTCGGCGGTGCGGGCGGCCGCGTCGCGGGCGGCGTCGGCGGTCAGCCGTGCGATGTGCCCGTCACGGGCGGCGAGTTCGGCGCCGAGGCCGGAGACCCGGCCGCGCAGCAGCCGGGCGGTGCGCGCGGTCCAGGTGACGGCGAAGGCGGCGACCGAGAGCAACAGGACGCCGAAGACGGAGAACCAGCCGAGGGGGACGCGGACGGTCGACGGGGCCGCGGCCACCGCCGCCGTGCAGAGCACTCCCGCCGCCACCGCGGTGACGAGCAGGGCGAGCGCGGAGGGGCGCAGAGGGGAAGGCGACGCCGTCATCAATCAAAGCCTCAAACCGGGGCGAAATGGAAGAGAGGGTTCCTGTGGCAACGAGGTGTCACTATAGGAGAACTGTTGATCACTTTGGAAAGCTCTCGGCCAATATCACCCTCGGTAACGACCGTTAGAGGTGGTTCAAGGGCAGTTTCGGCAGCTTTGAGCGCGGTCGAAAAATGGTTTCGTCTGCCGATGGCCGCGAAGCCACAATGGCCGGATGCCGTTCAGCGCCGAGCAACTGCTCGCCTCCCTCGACCCGCTCCCCCACGCCGAGCGCCTCCGCCGCCTCGCCACCGCCGCCCGGGATCTGGCGCGCACCGGTGAACTGGCCGGCGTACTGGCCGAGCTGGATTCCCGGGGCCGCTACGAGCGGCGGCTCGCAGCCCTCGGGGCGCTGGCCGGACGGGACGCCGGGTACCTGGCACGGCGGCTGACCGACCCGGACCCCGTGGTCCGCCGCTACGCGCTGCGCGCCGCCCGGACCCTGCCGGTACCGGACGAGGCGATCGAGGCTCCGTACCCCGAGGCGGCCGCCGAGATCCGCAGGGAGCTGGCCAAGGCGGTCCTCACCGGGCCCCGGACCGCCCTCGCGGAGCGCCTGGTGCCGCGGCTGCGCGAGCGCTGGGGCGACCGGGAGGCCGCCGTCCTGCTCCCCGCCTGCGGGCCCGCGTTCACGGCCCGGCTGCTGCCGGAGCTCGCGCACGCCGTCACGGACCCGGTGCGGCTGGGCCGCTCCCATCCGGGGCCCCTGCTGGACCTGGCCGAAGCCGAACTCGCCGCCCTGCCGGGGACCCTCCTGGACTCGTGGTGGGAGAAGCAGTCACCGGCCGTGGCCGCCGCCACGCCCGCCGAACCGCTGCGGGTGCTCGGCCTGCTGGAGCGGTACGGCCCCAAGCGCCTGCCGCGGCTCCTGCGGGACCGGCTGGGCGACCTGGTGGCGGCCGACGCCGAACGCGTCGTGCGCTGGATCATCGCGCCCGAACGGGAGGAGAGGCGCTACGAGTCCGCGCTCCCGGCCGCCGTGTTCCGCGGGCTCGTACGGGCCGATCCGCCGTCCCTGCCCGCCCTCGGACGGCTCTGGATCAAGCGCACGGGCCCCTTCCTCCTCCTGCTGAAGGCGATGGCCCCGGACCGCCGGGAGGCCTTCTACGACGCCGCCCTCCGGGACGCCGCCATCCCGGAGGGCAACCACAGCGAGGCCGTACTGGAGCTGCTCCCCCGCCGGCGCCTCCTCACCGAGGTGCGGCGCTCCCTGGCCCCGCCGGAGAAGGGCGACACCGCCTGGTGGGAGGAGGGGTGGATCGGCGACCGCCTGGAGACGCTCGCCTACCTGCCCGTCGCCGAGGCCCGGCCCGAACTCCTCGCGGCGATCGGGGACTCCGACCCCGACACCCGCGCCGCCGGCTGGCGGCACCTCCTCGGCAACGCGTCCTGGGCCGGCGACCCCGCGGCGGTGCGAGATGCCCTGGAACTGATGACGGCACGGCTGCGCAACGACCGCGACCCCGTCCGGGCGGCCGCGCTCCGCGCGCTCGCGGCCCTGCCCGTCCGCCTGCTGGACGGCGCGGCCGCCGGCGCACTGGAGCGGATCGCGCTCGACGCCCTGCGGGCCCGGGACAGCTCCGTCGGGAGCCGCGCGGCCCTGCGCGACCTGGTCTTCAACGTGCTCGACGAAGCCGGCCCGGACGAGGGGCTGCTCGACTGGGCCCTGCTGACCCTGCGGGAGCTCACCGCCCACACCGGCCCGGCCGCACTCGGCCCGCACGGCCGGAGCCTGCGCCCCGGCCGCGAGCAGCCGGTGTTCGACGCCCTGCGCCCCTTCCTCGACGGCGCCGCCGCCAAGGGCGAGTACGGTCTGCTGCTCGCCGTCGCGGACGCCCTGGGCGACCGGGGCCGCGGGTCGGCCGGCCTCCAGCGGATGCTGGGCGAGGCCCTGGAGCGGTGCGAGGACGCCGACTTCCCCGGACTCGCCCGGATCTGGCTCGCGGACCCGGCCACCCGCGGCGACCGGGTGGCGGCCCTGGTCGAGGGCGAGCCCTCCGCGGTCGCCCTGGCCCCCGTCATGGAGGTGCTGTCGGCGCACCGCACCGACCTGCTGGACCGCGCACTGGCGCACGAGGCCCCGTACGGCCGGTTCCTGCGCGCGGGAGACGCCCGGCCGCTGCCCCGCTTCGAGCGGGCCGACCGGTGGCTGCCGCGCCAGCAGGAGGCGGCCGTACGGCTCGTGGAGGCCGCCCTCGACGACGAGTCGGCCGCCCTCTACCACCGCGCCGCCCTGATCCGCAACGCGGCGCGGATCCCCGACCACGGGCCGGAACTGCTGCGACGGCTGGCCCGTTCGCGGCAGCCGGTCCTGGCCGAGGCCGCGCTGAGCGCCTCGGCCTGGACCGAAGAGCCCGCCGAGGCGCTCCCGGGGCTGCTCGCGCACGCGGGCGACGACCAGGCGCGCGCCGGGATGTACGCCGCGGGGCGCGCGGCCGCCCACACCCCGCCGTCCCGGCTCGGGGAGCTGCTGGCGGGACTGCTGCGCGCGGACGGCGGCGTGAAGGTGACCAGCCGCAAGGAGGCCGCCCGGCTGGCGGTGCGGTTCCTGCCGCCGCGGCGTGCGGCCGCGCTGCTGCTGGAGGCCGGGAGCGCCGAGGGCGTCCACCCCGACGTGCTGGACGTGATCGTGGGCCTCACGACGGAGCTGCTCGCCCTGGAGGAGGTGTGGGAGTTCCTGGAGGCCGTGGCCGGCACGGCCGGACCGGACACGCGCTGCGCGATCGCGTCGGCCGCGCCGCTCGACGTGCCCCGGGCCCACCGGCCCCGCTACGCACGGCTGGTGGCCGCGCTGGCCGGGGCCGAGGACGGTCGCACCGCGCACGCCGCGCTCTGGGCCCTGCCGCACTGGGTGGCGTACGCGCCGGAGGCGGCCGACGCCGTCCGGCTGCTGACCTGCGACCTGGGGCGCCCCGGCCGTTGGAAGCACGCCGCGATGGCCCTGCAGCGGATCGCGCACTCGGGGCAGCCGCATCCGGTCGGCGGGGGCGCGCCGGGGAGCGCGCTGCACGGCGCGGTCGAGGACCTGCTGGCCGTCGTACGGGCCGGCGGCGAACCGGAGGCCGGGGCGGACCGGGACCTGCCGGCCGTGCAGCGGATCCGGCACCTGTCGGGCCGGCTGGTCGACGACTCCCCCGAACTGCTCACCGCACTGGCCGGGCAGCTGGCGGGTGAGCCCGCGCTGGCCGTGACCCGTGCCGAACTGCTGGCCAGGGCGGTCGACCTGACCGCACGGGCGCCGGTCGTGGTGGCCGCCCTGGAGCGGCTGGCCGAGGCGGTGGAGGGCCGCCCGGGGCTCGCCGCGACCTGCGCGGACAGGTTCCGCCAGCGTTACTGGTACCGCGATCCGCTCCCGGACTCCGCGACCGTACTGGAGGTGGTGCGCGGCCTCGCACGGCCCGGTACGAGGACGCGGGGGCTGTTCGCCGCGGCCCTCACCGCGGCGCTCGGCCGGCACTACGACTGGCCGCAGGAGTGGCGCACGATGCTGGCCGCGCTGCGCGGGCACCCCGAACTCGAGGTCCGGGACGCGGCGCTGTCGGCCACGACGCACGAGGAGTGAGCGGGACCGACGGCTCATTTCCGGACCCTCTCCTGAGAACGGCCCCTGCGGGACGATCATCACATTGCGGCCATGGCATCCTGTGACGTCACAACTCGCCGGACGGGATCGGCGGACGTCCGGGGAATATGGGGAAGGTCCATGAGGCTCTGCTTCCTGGTGGAGGAGCACTACCGCCACGACGGCATGCCGAACGAGGTGATCCGGCAACTGACCTCTTGGGGGCACCAGGTGGATGTCCTGCGGCCGGGCGGCTCGCTGGTGCGCATGACCGACCTGGTACAGGCCGGCGCCCACGACGCCTGGGTGCTCAAGACGGTCTCCGGCGGTCCCGGGCTGACCCTGCTCGAAGCGGCCGCCGCGACCGGGATGACCACGGTCAACGACGCCCGATCCATCCGGGGCGTACGGGACAAGGCGGTGGCCGCGGCGATCGGCCGCGCCCGGGGGCTTCCGCTGCCCCCGACGTACGCGGTGGCGCGGCCCGAACTGCTGGCGGAGATCCCCGCGGGCGAGTACCCCCTGGTCGTCAAGCCCGCCGACGGCAGCTCCGGGCGGGCGGTGCACCTGGTGTCCTCGCCGGACCGGCTCGCGGCCCTGCTGCCCGAGCTGGCGGGCGAGGGGATGCTCATCGCCCAGCCGTACGTGCCCAATTCGGGCACCGACATCAAGGTGTACTGCGTCGGCGGGGAACTGTTCGCCACCGAGCGCTGCTCGCCGCTGCGCCCGGACCGCCCGGTGCGGGAGCGGCAGGTTCCGCTGCCCGCCGAGGTGGCGGCCATCGCGGCCCGGGTCGGGACGGTGTACGGGCTGGACCTGTACGGGCTCGACGTGCTGCTGGGTCCCGACGGGCCGGTGGTGGTCGACGTGAACGACTTCCCGAGCTTCCGCCAGGTGCCGGACGCGGCCGCCCGGGTGGCGCGGGCGGTGCTCGAACTGGCGCGGGCCGGCGGCGCCCGGGAACATCCGGCAGAGCCCTCCTGCCCGCGGCAACGGCAGTACGCTGCGTCCACGCCGCTGCCGGTCTCGATTCCGGTGCAGATCGCGGTGCAGGTTCCGGCCCGGGCGGGGGATGGCGCATGAGGATCGGCCTGATCACTGCGGACTCCGGGCACCCGCTGCTGGCGACGGCGGCCGGGCTGCTCGCTCCCGACCACGAGGTGGCCGTACTCGATCCGGGGGATCCCGGGGCGGCGGCCGCCGCGCGGGCCGACGTGTACCTGCTGAAGGCGCGCACCCCGAGGGCGCTGGAGCTGGCGCGGGAACTGGAGCGGCGCGGGGCGCCCGTGGTGAACTCGGCGGCGGCGACCGAACGCTGCCAGGACCGGACGGAGATGGCGGAGCTGGCCCGCCGGGCCGGGCTGCCCTTCGCCGCGACCCGGACCTTCGGCTCGCTGGGGCAGCTCGCGCTCCAGGCGACCGGGCCGGGGCTGCCCGGGCTGCCGTGGCCGGTGGTGGTCAAGAGCCGGCGCAGCCGCAAGGACGACCTGGTCGCACGGGTCGACGACGCCGCCCGGCTGCGGCAGCTGGCGGGCGGCTGGGGCCAGGAGCCCGTCGTGGTGCAGGGGTTCGCGCCGAACAGCGGCTGGGACCACAAGGTGTGGGCGATCGGCAACCGGGTCTTCACCGCCCTGCGGCCCTCCGAACTCGCCGTCGGCGGAGGGGGTTCGCCGCGACCGGCGGAGGAACTGCCCTCGCATTGGGCGGAGCTGACGCTCCAGGTCGGCGAGGTCTTCGAACTGGACGTGTACGGGGTGGACATCATCGACACGGGCGAGGGCGCCCCGCTGATCGTGGACGTCAACGCCTTCCCCGGCATCCGGGGCCAGGCCGGCGCCCCTGAGGCGCTGGCGTCCCTGGCTGTCCGCAAGGCCCGCTGACCGTCCTTGACCGCCCGGGGCGGGGTCGGGCCCCGCGGGCCCGGCCCCGCCCCGGGCGGCTACTTGATGGGCCGGCCCGGGCATCAGCCGCCGAGCGCCGCCACCTGCTCCAGTTCCGCGGCCAGCAGCCCCGGGTCGCGGGGGCCGATGTGCGGAGCCGTCAGGGACCGTACGCGGAACCGGTTGTCCGGTGTCAGCTCGTCGGCCTCCTTGATCATCAGGTCCTGGAGGGCAGGCGGGATCGTCCGGTCCTCGGTGAAGCGGATGTAGGTGCGCGGGACGCGGCCCCAAGCCTGCGGCAGGCCCCGGGCGTCGGCGGTGGATATCGCGGCCGACTCATCGGGTTCGAGGATGTTCAGCAGGGTCCGGAACTCGTCGTCGGACTGGTCCGCGGCGATTCCCTCCTTGGCGGTGCGCAGGAAGTCGGGGTCCGCGGAGCGCCAGTTGATCCGGTTGACGCCGAGCTCCGGCGGGGTCGGGACGAGGGGCAGCCGGAAGATCGCGCTGGTGGCCGCTTCCGGGGCCGACATCAGCTCTTGGACGGTCGCCCGCCGCGCGGGGCAGTAGGCGGAGACGTAGACGAGGTGCGAGATCAGCTCGGGCACCAGGTTGGACACGGCGTTCAGGGTGACTCCGCCCATGCTCTGGCCGACGAGCACCACGGGGCCGTGCCGGTGCGCGCGCCGCACCGCTGCGGCCACGTGCTCGGCGAAGTCGGCCAGCGTCACCTTGCCCAGCGGCGTGGGCTCGGTGCGCAGCCCCTCCGGGTCCTGCGGGCTCTGGTAGGAGCGCGGGAAGTACGCGCCGGGGCCGTGGCCGGGCAGGTCCACCGCCACGGCGCGGTGGCCGCGCAGGGCGAGTTCGGCCAGGACGGGAGCCCAGCCGTACGCGTTGCTGCCGGCGCCGTGCACCAGGACGAAGGTGGGCGTCTCAGCCGGGTTGGTTGCATCGTTCATGTGATCACACTTGCGAGTCGATCACCCGATGGCCAGTCAATTACCGCCGCGCGTAAGCCTCCGCCTCGGACGCGGCCCCGAGCCCCGTGACCTCTTGGACGTGGCGCAGGCTCGGCTCCAGCAGGACCGCGTGCAGTTGCTGGAAGACCTGCCGGGCCGCCACCGCGTTCCAGTCGGCCGGGAGCAGCTCGGTCGGCAGGCCCGGGTCGAGGTACGGCAGGCGCCGCCATTGGGTGAGCAACGGCACATAGTGGCGGAAGGCCTCCGCGGGGTCCGGTTCCGCTCCGGCCTCCATGCGCGCGGCCACCGGCCCGTAGGTGTCGGTGAAGGCGGCGTACTGGCTCTGGATCGCGGGGAAGTCCCACCAGGAGCTCACCGTGCCGGGCAGGTCACTGAAGGCGGCGTACTCGGCGGCGAAGAGGTGGACGTACTCGCTGAGACCGAGCCGGACCAGCATGCTGCGCGCGTCGTCCAGCAGCCGGCCGGGCGCCAGCCACACACCCGGCGCGATGTTGCCGAAGCCGAGCCAGGTCAGCCGGGTGCGCAGCTGGTAGCGGTGGTTGCGTTCCGATTCCGGTACGGAGAACACCGCCATCGCCCAGCCGTCGGCCAGGTCGGCGGGTTCCAGACTGCCGAAGATCCGGCGGTCGCCCTCGTCGAAGACGGGCAGCACGGCGGGGCTGAGCCGGTACCCGGTGGCGCCCCGGCGCTCGGGTTCGAGGACGCCGCGCTTCTTCAGCCGGGAGATGGCCGAGCGCACCGCCGGACCGTCGACGTCCAGCTCTCCCATCAGGGTGATCAGGTCCGCGATGGAGGTCCAGCCGCCGAGGCGGCGCAGGAACGCACCGTAGACCGTGTTGATCGACGAGCTGGGCCTGTGGGGGCTGTCGGACATGATCGCCTTCCGTTGTGCGCGGTCGCGATCATATCGGGGCCCCTTCGGTCCCCGGCCGGTCAGGCCGCCTCGGGCCGGCCTGTGACGGCTGCCGGTCCTACCCGCACGGCGCGCCTCCTCGGTCTTGCCGGATCGGTTCGGGGGCCTGCGGGCCCGCCTTCGTGAGGATCTCGCGGACCTCGGCGCTCCAGGGGGTGGCCCCGCTGGCGCGGGCGCCGCGGCGGGCGACGACCATGCGGCCGGCGGCGGCCTGCGCGCCCTGCTCGCCGTGGACGGTGAAGGCGTAGTGCAGGGAACTCGCGCCGACTCCGGTGACGCGCAACTCGGTCCGGACGGCCTCGCCGAAGCGGAGCCGGGCCCGGTGGTCGGCCTCGAAGTCCACCCGGGGGATGCTCCCGAGGAGGTGGGACAGGCCGAGACGGCTCAGCAGCACGGCCTCGGCCGCCTCGACCCAGCGCAGGACCGCGCAGGGGCGGTGGTGGCCGGCCGCGTCGGTGTCGGTCCGCTCGACGCGGCGTTCGACGACGACCCGGGGCAGGTTCGGGACGCGGGCCTCGGGGCAGCCGGCCGCGCAGCCGCCGTCCGCGTCCACCGGCAGCGGCACCGGGGCGGGGGCCGGTGTCCGCGCGCGGGTGCGCAGTTCGCCGCGCCGGAGCTTGCCGGTCGCCGTGCGCGGGAGGTCCGCCACGAACTCCACGGCGCGCGGGTACTTGTACGGGGCGATGGCCGCCTTGACGTGGGCCTGGAGCTCGCGGACGGTGGCCTCGCAGGCCGGGACGCCGGCGCGCGGGACCACGTACGCCTTGACGAGCATCCCGCGCCGCTCGTCGGGGACGCCGACGACGGCGCAGTCCGCGACGTACGGATGGCCGGCCAGGGCCTTCTCGACCTCGGGGCCCGCGATGTTGTACCCGGAGGAGACGATCATGTCGTCGCCGCGGGCCACGAACCAGAAGTAGCCCTCGGCATCGCGGACGTAGGTGTCGCCGGTGATGTTCCAGCCGCCGCGGACGTACGCCGTCTGGCGCGGGTCGTCGAGGTAGCGGCAGCCGGTGGGTCCGGTGACGGCCAGCAGTCCGGGCTGCCCGTCGGGTACGGGATCGCCGTGCTCGTCGACCACGGCCGCGCGGTAGCCGGGGACGGGCCGGCCCGTGGATCCGGGCCTGATGTCCTCGCCGGCCGCGGAGATGAACACGTGCAGCATCTCGGTGGCGCCGATGCCGTCGATGATGCGCAGGCCGGTGGCGGCGTGGAACTCCTCCCACACGGCGGCGGGCAGCGGCTCCCCGGCGGAGACGCAGCGGCGCAGGCCGGACAGCCGGGCGGCCGCGCCCTCGGCCATGATCGCGCGGTAGGCGGTGGGCGCGGTGAACAGGACGGTCACCCCGTGCGCCTCGACGAGTTCGGCCAGCCGCCCGGGAGCCGCCTGTTCGATCAGCAGGGTCGCGGCCCCCGCGTGCAGGGGGAAGACCACCAGCCCGCCGAGGCCGTAGGTGAACGCCAGCGGCGGGGTGCCGGTGAAGACGTCGTCGGGGCGCGGTTCGAGGACGTGCCGGGAGAAGGTGTCCGCGTTGGCCAGGACGTCCCGGTGGAAGTGCAGGGTCGCCTTGGGCCGCCCGGTGGTGCCGGAGGTGAAGGCGATCAGCGCGACGTCGTCCGCGGCCGTCTCCACGGTGGCGAAGGCCCCGTCCTTGAGCGCGCAGCGGGCCGTGAGGTCGCCGGGCCCCGGGCCGCCGTACGGGACCACGCGCAGGCCGGGGACGTCCAGCTCGTCGAGGTGGCGGTGGTCGCAGAGGGCGACCGCGGGCCGGCTGATCCCGCACAGTTCGCCGAGCTCGGCGGCCCGCAGCAGGGGCACCGTGGTGACGGCGACCCCGCCGGCCTTGAGCACGCCGAACCAGGCGGCCACGAGCCAGGGGTTGTTGGGGCCGCGCAGCAGGACGCGGTTGCCGGGGCGCAGACCCAGGTCCCCGGTCAGCACCTGGGCGACCTGGCCGGCGCGCCGGTTCAGCTCCCCGTACGTCCAGCGCTCGGTCGGGGTGAGCAGGCAGGGACGGTCGGGGCCCCATCGTTCGACGGCGTCGTCGAGCAGGCTGCGGGCGCAGTTGAGCCGGTCGGGATAGTCCAACTCCGGCAGGTCGAAGTGGAGTTCGGGCCAGAGGGAGAAGTCCGGAAGCCGGTCGCGGCAGAAGGTATCGGCATGCGCCGAGGGGGAGAGCTCCATGGGGCGGCACCTCGATCGGGGAGCGGCGGGGAGAGGGGTTCCTCGGGGACGGCCGGGCGTCTAGGCCGTCTCGGGGACGCGCACCCGGACGGACTTGCCCGACTCGTGCACCATGACGCTGAGTTGACCGCCCGCCTCGGTCGCCAGCAGTTGCACGATGAGCAGGCCGCGTCCCTCCTCCGCGTCCGGGTCGGCCTCGGCGGAGACGTCGGGCAGCCGGGGCAGGGCGGCGCCGCCGTCCGAGACCTCCAGCTGGAGCCACCCCCGGCGGAGGGTGATGCGGACGCGCATCCGCCCGGCGGCGGCGCCCTCGTGCCGGACGACATTGCCGACGAGCTCGCTGACGGCCAGCAGCAGGATGTCCACGGCGCCGGCGGTGACCCGCCAGCTGTCGAGGACGGCGTGCAGCCGGGCCCGGACCTGCGGGACGGTGGCCGGGGTGGGCCCGGCGGCCCAGTGGACGAAGCTCCGCACCGGGCGGGCCGGGGCGACCGGTCCGGCGGGGGCAGCCGCTCCGGCGGGGGCGCCCGGGCAGGCGCAGCGGGCCGCGGGAAGGGCCGGGCACGCGGGGGCGGGGCCGGGGCCGGCGGGCTGAGCGGTGGCGGTGAGCATGACGTGCTCCCAGAGGGGAAGGCGACGACCCCCGCACAGTGGCTCGTGTAACCGGCAGGGAACTCGGACTGCCGATGGGCTTGTGGTCAGCGGAAACGCGTCGCTAGAGTCGTGATTACACGTGTAACACGTTAAGTCTCTCCGGCGCCCGGCGCAAGCATTTCGGACATACGTCACGAAGCCTGACCGCGCCGGACCCGGCGGCCTCCTGGGCCGCACCGAATCGGAAGGGCCGCAATGACGCAACCTCTCCCCGCGGAGCTCGACATCCCCGGCATGGCCGACATGACCTGGCCTCCCCCGCCGTACCGGGCCCCGGTCCCGCCGGTGACCGACGCACACGGGGTCCGCCGCCACGACGGGGTCACGTACGCGACCACCCCCGGCTACCGTCCCCGGCTGCTCGACGTCCAGGTTCCCCCGGGCGAAGGCCCCTTCCCGGCGGTCGTCTGGATCCACGGCGGCGGCTGGCTCGACGGCGACCGGCGCTACCCGCCGCCGACCGTGCCGGCCGAGCTGCTGCACGATTCGGTCCTCGGGGCCGGGATCGCCCTCGTCTCCATCGACTACCGGCACAGCCTCGAAGCGCCTTTCCCGGCCCAGCTGCACGATGTGAAGGCCGCGATCCGCTACGTCCGCAAGTTCGCCGGCACGCTCGGCATCGACCCGCACCGGATCGCCGTCTGGGGCGAGTCGGCGGGTGGCCACCTGGCCGCGCTCGCCGGCGTGGTCGGCCCGGACAGCACGGACGGCCCGGCACTGGAGGGCGCCCACGGCGTCGGCTCCGGGGACACCGCGGTACGGGCCGTGGTCGACTGGTACGGCGTGTCCGACCTGATCGCCCTGGCCGCCCACCCCATGCCGGCGATGCCGTCGGAGGTCGAGTTCCCCAACCCGTACGAAGCGCTCCTGGGCGCCGGCGTGGCCGAGCGCCCGGACCTGGCGAAGGCCGCCAGCCCGGTGACGCACGCCGCCCAGGGCTCGAACCCGCCGCCGTTCCTGCTGGTCCACGGGCGCCAGGACGGGCTGGTTCCGTACAGCCAGAGCGAGCTGCTCGCCGCGGCGCTGGAGGGCGCGGGGGGTGAGGTCACCCTGCGGCCCGTGGAGGGCGCCGACCACATCTTCCTCGGCTCCCCCGACATCCCGCGGATCGTCGCGGAGAGCGTCGCGTTCCTAGCCCTGCACCTCGGCGCCGGAGCCTGACCCTCGCACAGTCCCGTTCCGCCGTGGGGGGCGCGGCCCGGCCCCGCCCCCCACGGGCACGTCGTACATCCCATGACCCGCGGCCACTCCCGCGGTCGCGAGAGGCAGTCATGTCCCGGAATCCGGTCGCTCCCCACCCCGCCGCCGCCCCACCCGCCCGTCCCGCCGCGCCCGCCGCCCCGCAGGCGGCGGCCCCGCGGCCCTCCGGCGTCCTGCTGCTCGGCCTCCTGCTGCTGGGCTTCGCGGCGGCGCTCGCCCTGACCGTCCGGCAGGATCCGGCGGACCCGCCCTTCCAGGCCGTCGACGAGCGCTGGCTGACCTGGATGGGCGGTCCGCACGAAGGGCTCTACTCCGCCCTGGCGTCGGCCCTGAACTGGTTCGGCGGCCCGCTGGGAGCCGTCGTACCGCTCGCCCTGCTGCTGTTCCTGCTGGTGCGCAGACGATGGGCGTCCGCCGGATTCCTGCTCGGCGTCTACCTCCTCGGCAACATGCTCATCGTCCAGGGGCTCAAGCACCTGGTGGACCGCCCGCGCCCCGCCGACCCGATGGTCCGGGTCGACCACGGGTCGTTCCCGTCGGGGCACGCGGCGGGCGCCGTGCTGCTCGTCGTACTCGTCGGCGTGCTGCTGGCGCCGGCCGCGCGGCGGCGGGGCTGGTGGGCCGGGGGCGTGCTGTTCACGCTGGCGATGATGTGGAGCCGTACGTGGCTGCACGCGCACTGGCTCAGCGACACCGTCGCGGGGGCCGCCGCCGGCGCGGGCGCCGGGCTGCTGGCCTGGTGGCTCCTGGCCCCCGCGCTCGACCGGGAACCGTCCCGCGCCCGGCACCGCCTCCCGGCGGCCGCACTGTCGCATGACCGTGCGCGGTAGGTGCGAGGGGGGTGCCGACGGCCGGGCGTGCGCGCCCCGGCGAGCGGGCCGGGACCGCCTGATCGGCGGGACGCCCTTGCTAGAACCTGCCGAGCGCCACGAAGAGGCAGGCCGGCAGCAGGACCACCGCGAGCGCGTCCCAGTCCCGCTCCTCGTGGCCCGCCCGCAGGCGCAGCCACCCGGCCAGCGCGGTGTGGATGCGGCGCATCTCGCCCTCGCCCACCTCTTCCAGCAGGGCCGGGAAGGCGTTCAGGTCGCGCACCACGATCCGGTTGAGGTCGCGCCGAGCCGCCGCCCGCGCGGGCGGGTGTCCCGCTACGAGGTCTGGCGGTGGATCAGGACCGGCTCTACCTCCGGCACCGGCGGCGTCGTGCCCGTCTCGATCAGCTCGTGCACCGCGTCCGCGATGCGCGCGGCCGGGACCAGGTCCAGGCGGACCGTGGTCAGCGCGGGCTGCTGGAGTGCGGACAGCACCAGGTCGTCGGAGCCGACGATCGCCACGTCGTCCGGTACGGAGAAGCCCTCGGCCTGGAGCGCGTGCAGGAGCAGCGCGGCGTACTCGTCGTTGTACGCGAACACCGCGTCCAGGCCGAGGCTCGCCCAGCGCCGGGCGAGGGCGGTCGCGGACTCCCGGGTGTACGCGAGCTCCACCGGGGTCACGGTGGCCGGGTGCCGGGCGGCGACCGCCTCGGCGCCGGCGAGGCGGGGCCCGGCGAGGGTGCCGAGTCCGCGTTCCTGCGGCATGACCACGCCGATCCGGGTCCGGCCGCGGGCGATCAGGTGCTCGGCCGCGGCGGCGCCGATGCGGGCGTGGTCGAAGCCGATGGTGTGCACGCCCGGTACGGGATGGGAGGCGAAGGCGAGCAGCCCGCGCACCCCGGCGCGGCGCAGCACCTCGGCCGCCTGCGGGGTGAACCGGTCGCCGTCGAGGGCGATGACGGCCGCCGGGCGGAGCTCGGCCCAGGCCCGGGCGGCGTCGACGGGGTCGGTGAAGCGTCCCGCGTGGAGCACGGCGGTGTAGCCGTGGCGGTCGAGCTCGCTGTGCAGGTCGTCGACCCAGTCGCTGACGAGGCGGCCGACCGCGGAGATCGACGCGGGCATGAGGACGAGGTTGCTGCGGCCGGCGCGCAGGGATCGGGCCGCGGCGTGGGGTACGTAGCCGAGCTGCCGGGCGGCGTCGAGGACGCGGGCACGGGTGGCTTCGCTGACGCGGTGCCCCTGGGTGTCGTTGAGCACGAAGGAGACCGTGGCGCGCGACACCTTGGCGAGCCGTGCCACGTCGGCGCTGGTGATCGACGCGGGGACGGGAATGTCTTTGGCCATGACGTCCCTCGACGCTCCTTTTGATCGACCGGGTGCCCTCCCTTCGAAGGTTACACGAGTTAGATCAGGGGAGCGGGGGCGCGCC
The DNA here is from genome assembly GCF_055565795.1 of Streptomyces sp. NPDC028314. Classification (NCBI taxonomy): domain Bacteria; kingdom Bacillati; phylum Actinomycetota; class Actinomycetes; order Kitasatosporales; family Streptomycetaceae; genus Streptomyces; species Streptomyces sp. NPDC028314. The sequence goes on along the minus strand of NZ_JBVHTP010000007.1, from coordinate 271,924 downwards.
CAGAGGTGCGGCCCCCCGCGGCGCCACCCCCTCGCGGCTCGCTACGAGGGGTCGCGCCGCGCCGTCCCGTGCAGTCGGCGGGAGTCGCCGGCGAGGTCGTCGAGCGCGGTGACGACCGAGTCGAAGCGCATCGTGGTGCGGGTGCCCCTCTCGTACGGGTTCCAGGTCGGCATGCCCGGGTGGTTCGGGTCCCCGGTGCGGGCGAAGGCGATCCACGCCCGGTGCATGGTCCGGGCGAGGCCGTCACGGACGGCGGGGGCGAGCCCGGCGACGAACGGGGCGTGCTCCCACCGGTCGAAGTTGGCGAAGGCGAAGGGGAGTTCGAGGCAGTGGGCGGCGCCGAGCCTGCCCTCGTACGCGGCCGAGGGGAGGTCGAACTGATAGGCCCAGACCGGTCGGCCCGACTCCGCCCGCCCCTCGGCCAGTTGCACGGCCGGCACCCGGAAGAGCTCATCGGTGATGAGGTCCATCAGGACGTCGGCCGGCCGGGCCCCCGGGCGGGCCCGCTCGTACGCCGCATAGGCTCCGGGGGCGGCCTCGGCTCCGAAGGTCTCCGCGATGCGTGCGGTGACCTCCTCCCGCCCTGCGGCGGCGTAGCCCTCGTCGAGGGCGAAGCCGAAATTGGCCTCCTCGCGGGTCCAGCCGATCATCACCTCGATGCCGGCGGCGTGCCCGTGCAGCAGGGCCTCGACCGGGTGGCGGTGCAGGGTGAGGCCGTCGACCACGGGCAGGAACGGCGTCGGCCAGTAGCCCCAGCGCATCGTCAGGGCGAACAGACCTCCGCCGGCGCCGATCAGCGCGGGCCAGGGCAGGTCACGCAGCTCGGCCATGGTCTTGACCCCGGCGAGCTCCAGGTAGGCGCGGGTGCGCTCCAGCGAGGTCTCGGGGTCCGGTAGGTCCAGCCCGAAGGGCGGGCTCATCAGGATCACCCGCCGGATCAGGCCCTGGGCCTCGGGGAGTCCCGCGAGCGCGGCGGTGGACAGCGCGCCGCCCGACTGGCCCGCGACGGTGATGGCGTCCGGGTCGCCGCCGAAGGAGGCGATGTTCTCGCGCACCCACCTCAGGGCGGCGAGCTGGTCGGTCAGCCAGAAGTTGGCGCCGCCGTCCGCCCCGCCGACCCCGTACGCCCCGCGGCCTTCGCCTTCGCCTTCGCCTTCGCCTTCGCCTTCGCCTTCGGGGGCCGGGTAGAGGTAACCCAGCGGCCCGATGCGGTAGTTGATGCCGACCACGACCAGGTCGCCGTCGCGGGCGAAGGTCTCGCCGGAGTAGTTCGGCAGCGAACCGGAGCCCGATACGAAGCCGCCCCCGTGGATCCAGACGAGGACCGGGCGCCGGGCCTCGTCGACGGCCGGGGTCCAGACGTTCAGGGTCAGGCAGTCCTCGTCGAAGGGGGGCGAGCCGTGCCCGCCGAGGACCGGGTCGCCGCCCTCCGCGTACATCTGCGGGGCGCTGGGGCCGTCGACGGTGGCATCCCTGGTTCCGCTCCAGCCGGGGTGCGGCCGCGCCGGCCGCCAGCGCAGGGCGCCGACCGGGGGCGCCGCGTACGGCACGGCCCGGAAGACGGCGAGCCCGTCCTCGACCGCTCCGCGCAGCCGCCCCGCGGGCAGGTCGACCACCGTGCGATCCGGACCTGGTACGTGAGCCATGAACCAATCCTCCCTGCGCTGCGCGTCGGGCACACGCCGACGAAATCGAGAGTATGGCGCGATCGAGACGGCCGTCAATGATTCTCGATATGGACGACCGCGGTGGGATATCGCGAAAACACGGCCCCCGGCACAAGGGCAAGAGGGTTTCCGGACGCGACGGGCCTGGTCAGTGGCTCAACCGGCTGGTTACACGTGCTCGACCAGGCCTTCCCGCCCGGGTCACGATCTGCGCAACGACGCGGCGCAACCTCTGGCGGGACCCCGGAATGGGTGCTACACAGTGTCCAAGCACCTGAGGTGACACGTGTAACAACATCGCGTGAACCACCGAAGCGCGTCCATCGCGAGCTGCTGTGGTCCCCGAGCGACGAGCACACCGCACCGAGCTCGACGCACGCTCCGCAGTCCGTCCGCGGCGCTCCCCGGTGGCACCGCTCGGCCGCGACCGCCCGGCACACGGCGTCTCCCCTCCCCGCCCACCGCACCACCCCATACCCCCCCGCCACCTCCCCGCTCCGTCCCCCGAGGAGTCGTCATGGCCACGAACGAGCTCATCGATCCGCCCGTCCCCACCGATCCGGAACCTCCCCACAGACGCGGGCTCCTGCTCCTGCTGCTGGTCGCCAACTCCGCCATGATGGCGGTCTACATGGGCGTCGGCTCCGTCCTGCTCCCCACCCAGATCGCCGACATCGCCGGAGACGACAAGGTCGCCGTGCTGGGCCTGATCGGCGGCATCAGCGCGATCTTCGCCACCGCCTTCAACCCGATCGCCGGCGCCCTCTCCGACCGCAGCGGCCGCCGCAACCCCTGGGTCCTGGGCGGCGCCCTCGCCTCGCTCGCCGGCCTGGCCTTCCTCGGCAGCGTCAGCACCGCGCTGCTGGTCGGCATCGGCTGGTGCCTGGTCCAGGCGACCATGAACATCTACCAGGCCGCCGTCACCGCCATCGTGCCCGACCGGGTCCCGGCCGCCCGGCGCGGTACCGCGTCCGCGCTGGTGGGCCTCGGTCTGCCGATCGGCGGGACGGTCGGCGTACTCATCGCCTCCCGGACCTCGGAGCACCTGCGCGTCGGGTACCTCGTCCTCGGCGCGGTCGTCGCCGTGGCCGCGGTGCTGCTCACCGCCCTGTGCCGGGACCTCCCGCGCTCCGAGACCGCCGCGGCCGCGCCCGCCGTCCCCAGGAAGGACCGGATCAAGGCCTTCCTGTCCTCCCTCGGCCACCACGACTTCCGGTGGGCGTTCATCGGGCGGGCCCTGATGGTGCTCGGCTACTTCTCCGTGGTGGGCTACCAGCTGTACATCCTGGACGACCACATCGCGCTGCCCGCAGGGCTGACACCGCCCGACGCGATGGCCGTGCTCACCCCGGTGTCGATGGTCGCGATGGCCGTATCCACCGTCGTCGGCGGGCTGCTGTCCGACCGCTGGAACCGGCGCAAGGTGTTCGTCGGCGTCTCGGCCGTCCTCGCCGGGCTGGTCATGGCGGTGCCCGTCATCAGCCCGACCTGGACCGGGATGCTGGTCTTCAGCGCGCTCAACGGCCTGGCCTTCGGCTGCTTCATGGCCGTGGACACCGCCCTCGTCACGCTGGTCCTGCCGCGGGCCGAGGACGCCGCCCGTGACATGGGTGTCCTCAACATCGCGAACGCCGGGCCGCAGATCGTCGCCCCGTTCGTCGCCTCCGCCGTCGTCACCACCCTGGGCGGGTACACCCCGCTGTTCCTCTTCGGCGGGGCCCTCTCGCTGATCGGCGCGCTCGCCATCCTCCCGATCCGCAGCGTGCGCTGATCCGCCGCGGGTCCCCCGCCTCCCGGGCCGCCTCCCTCGTCGCGGCGGCCCGGCCCCGACTCCGGCGGGCGCTCGCCGAGGGTCGTGCGCCCGCCGGTCCCCACCCCACCCCTCCCTCCTCCAAGGAGCGTTCTGTGCGAAGCAAGCGAGTTCTGCCGCTGGCTGCCCTGCTGCTGTGTGCGCCGGCCCTGGCCGGTACGGGCCCGGCGGCCGCCGCCCCGCAGGCCGGGCCGGCTCCCGCGCCCGTGCCGGCCGGCCCGCTGCGGATCCTGCTCACCAATGACGACGGCTACAACGCTCCCGGCATCCGTAAGGCGTTCGAGCGGCTGACCGCCGCCGGGCACGACGTCACCATCGTCGCCCCGCTCACCAACCAGAGCGGTACGGGCACCAAGATGATGAGCGCCAGCTCGATCTCGGTGAAGCACCCCGAGCCGAAGGTGTGGGCCGTCGACGGCACTCCCGGCGACTCGGTGGCCTTCGGCCTCGCCGAGGTGTTCTCCGGCCGCGCCCCCGACCTGGTGGTGTCCGGCACCAACTTCGGTCCGAACGTCGCCGGTCTCGCCACCCACTCCGGCACGGTCGGCGGCGCCGTCGCCGCGCTGGAGTCCGGCGTGCCCGCCATCGCCCTGAGCACCGGCGGGGTCACCGCGCCCGATCCGGTGACCACGGTCAACGCGATGGGCCCGACGCTGGACTTCGCGGTCAAGCTGATCGACCGGCTGCGCGCGCGGGCTCCCCGGTCCGGCCGACTGCTGCCCGAGGGCGTCGGCCTGAACGTGAACCACCCCGTCGTCGGGGCGGACGGCAAGGGCACCGCGGCCGGCGTGGCCTCGACCTTCCAGGATCACCAGCCCCTGCTGGAGCCCGACTTCACCGACGCCGGCGACGGCACCTGGAAGGTGGGCGTGAAGGTGAACCTGCGCCCCGCCGCCCGGGGCAGCGACGTGGAGGCCGTCAGCGCCGGGAAGATCGCGGTCAGCCCGATGAACGCCGACTGGAACACCGGCCCGGCCGACTTCGCGGTCACCTCGGCCCTGATCGCCGGGCTGCGCCCGTAACACCCGGCCCGTAACACCCGGCACACAACACCCGCACACCCGCCGGCCGTCCGGGGAGGGGCGTGAGCGCCCGTCCCCGGACGGCCTCGAACCCAGGAGTACGGAGCGACGGCTCTCGGCCCGGACGGTACGGCCCGCGAGGACAAGACCCCTGCTCGGTACGGTCCTTGCACTGGCGGCGCTGTTCGCCGCGGCGCTCCCCGCGACGGCCGCCCCGCCCGGCGGTTCCTCCCGTCCGGTGGTCGCCGTCGCGCAGGGTGCGCTGCGCGGCCAGGTGCGCGACGGCGCGCAGGAGTTCCTCGGAGTCCCCTACGCGGCTCCCCCGGTCGGGGAGTCCCGGCTGCGCGCGCCCCGGGAGCCGGAGCGCTGGAGCGGGGTGCGCGAGGCGGACCGGCAGGCACCCGCCTGTCTGCAGTTCTCGCCGTTCGGGCTGCGGGATCCGCAGGCCGTCAGCGAGGACTGCCTGCACCTGGACGTCTACCGGCCCGGGGGCGCCCGTGCGGGGGCCCGGCTGCCGGTGATCCTCTGGATGCACGGGGGTGCGTACAGCCAGGGAACGGGCACGCAGTTCGGCGGACGCACGATGGCCGAGCTCACGAACAGTGTGGTGATCAGCATCAACTACCGGCTGGGGCAGCTGGGTTACCTCGCTCTGCCCGAGCTGGCCGGGGAGAACGCCCGGCGCTCGGGTTCCTTCGGTCTGATGGACCAGATCGCCGCGCTGCGCTGGACCCGCGAGAACATCGCGGCGTTCGGCGGGGACCCGGGCAAGGTGACGGTCTCCGGGCAGTCGGCGGGCAGCGGTTCCGTGTGCGGGTTGCTGGCCGCGCCGTCGGCGGCCGGGCTCTTCCACCGGGCCGTGCTCCAGAGCGGGCCGTGCACGCTGCTGCGTACGCCGGACCGTGCGCCGGCCGAGGCGCAGGCGCGGGCCTTCGCGGAGCGGTTGGGCTGCTCCGACCCGGCCGGGGCGGCCGCGTGCCTGCGCCGCGCTTCGGGACCGGCGCTGGTGGAGGCGGCGGGCACGCTGCCCACGTCTGGGCCCGCGTCGGGTGACGGGCTGCTGCCGGTGGAGCCGGCCGCGGCGATCCGCAGCGGGAACTGGAACAGGGTGCCGGTCCTGATCGGCAGCACCCGCTCCGAGGCGCGGTTCTTCGTGGCGCTGACGCAGCCGGGACTCACCGCCGAGCAGTACACGGCCCGGGTCCTGGCGGACCACGGCAGCGCGGGGCCGGAGGTGCTCGCGCGCTATCCGGTCGCGGCGTACGGCTCGCCGTACCTGGCGCTGTCGGCGGTGCTGACCGATTCGGGGTTCGCCTGCAACACCGCCTGGACGGCGCAGCTGTTCGCGGGCCAGGTGCCGACGTTCGTCTACGAGTTCGACGACCCGGATTCGCCCACGCTCGCGGGCGCCCAGGTGCCGGGGCTGGACGAGTCGAACGCGCACAGCGCCGAGCTTGCCTACCTGCACGACTTCACGATGGGCGAGCGGCCGCTGACCTCGGTGCAGGTGGCGCTGGCGACGCGGATGAAGCGGTACTGGGGCGCGTTCGCGCGCTACGGGGTGCCCGCGGTGGCCGGCCAGGCTCTCTGGCCGGCCACCGGGCCCGGCGCGGGGACGGTCATGAACCTCCGCCCCACGGCGAGCCGGCCGGGCTCGTCGTTCGCCGCGGACCACCAGTGCGGTTTCTGGCGGACGCGGCCGCCGGCGCCGGTGCGGTAGGCCGGCCGTCCGAGGCGTGTCCTGTCCGGGTCCTGCCCCCTACCCGGGCTGGACCGCCCGGCCCGGGGAGCGCCGGCGGCGGGCCCGGAGGAAGGTCAGGAGCCCGCCCGCCCCGGCCGTCACCACGGCTGCCACCGTCAGCAGCCAGGCGGGGATCCCGCCGACGGTGAGGAGCTCGTTGTGGTAGACGGCCCGCCGGTAGGGGGTGTCCTGGGCGGCGGCGCGCAGTTCGTGGTCGCCGTCGATGCGGCCCGGCTCGGGGAACTCCTGGTCGATCGCCGTCAGGAACGCCGGCTCGCTGCTTCCGGTCAGCTCGGCCAGGGAGTCCTTCGGGGTGATGGTCCCGGCGAAGGTCACCTTCGGGCGGGCGCCGCCGATCGGGGAGGCGGGCTCCATCCGGTGGTCCGCGAGGACGTACAGGCCGAGTGACTGGGGGGTCCTGGCCAGCCGGGACAGCCGCATCGGGTAGACGAGCCGGGCGCTGTCGAAGCGGATCCGCAGCGGGTCCAGGTCCCCGCGCAGGGGCCGGCCCTGCTCTCTCGGGGCGAGGCGGACGGCTACGTACTCCCACTTCTGGTCGACGTACGGCTTCAGTTCGCCGGCGAGCCGGTCCGGCAGTTCGAAGCCGTTGCTCTCCAGCCAGTTGCGCAGGGCGTCGGGGTCGGTGGCGGTCAGCCGTGCCACGTCGAAGTCACCGAGCTGTTCGCGGCCCACGACGCCGACGGGCGGGGCCGCGCTCCCGGGGGCCGGGGCTCCGGCACTGTCACCGCTGACCGGGGAGAAGGGCCAGTCGGTGTCCCGCGGCCAGAAGTAGCTGCGGGTCTTGCGCTCGGGCCGGGTCAGCCAGGTGAGGTCGCGGAACAGATCGGAGTCGCCGAGCTCGACGGTGGCCCGCGAGGGCACCGGCATGATCCAGGCGGCCCGCTTGGCGTCGCCGCCGACGGTGAAGCGCATCACGATCTGTTCCGTACGGCCGTCCCAGCGCACGACGGAGGTCTCCCGGTCGACGCCGATCCGGGAGGATCCGTCGGGGACCATCGCCCCGCAGCCGCACGCGTAGGCGGGGCTGATCAGGCTTCCCAGCTGTGTCGCGAGCAGGGCGAGCAGGACGGCCAGAATTCTTCGTTTCTTCGTTGCGTTCCACACGCGGTCTGGGACGAGCGGGCGCGCCGTCCGGTTCCGGCCCTCACGGGCGGCCCGTCGGCGCGGCGCGCGAGGCGGGCCGTCCGCGCGCGCGAGGAGCCGGGGGCGCCGTACACCAGCCGGATGGTCCCTGGTCGGACCCGCCCCGTGGATCTCATACTGGCCCCATGAGACGGACGGACAAGCCCCTGCGCAGCCCCCTGGTGCCGGAGGCCGTGGAGGCCGAGATCGAGCGGCACGACTGGGAGGCCATCGAGTGCGGCTGCGGGCGTTCCGCGGGGCACCTCGTGCCCACGCTGTGGGACGCGGCCGAGGGACATCCGGCCGCCTTCCACGCCCTCGCCGGGCATGCCTTCACGTGGGCGCGGCTCCAGCCGCCGGCTCCGGCGGCGTGCGGGGTGCTGATGGCGGTCTGGTCGGCGGGTCCGCCGCGTCAGGCGACGCGCGAGGCGCTGCTGTGGACGTTGCTGGCCCTGCTGGGTACGGAGGACGACGGCTCCTCGCACGAGGCCGGACTGTACGGGCAGTGCGCGGCGTTCATCCGCCGGGCGCTGCCCGAGCTGCGCCGCGAGGCGGCCGCCGGTCCGGGGTCGGTGGCGGCCGCGTACGCGGAGGGCGTGGTGGAGATCCTCGACCTCTGCGCGTGACGGCGGCCCGGACCGCCCCCGTCACACGACCCGGACGGTGACGCCCTCCCCGGTCAGGGCCTCGATCTCGGCCGCCGGGGCCGTTCCGTCGGTCACCACCGTGTGCAGGCCCGCGGCGGGGGTGACGAACGCCAGGGCCGTACGGGTCAGTTTGGCCGCCTCGGCGACCGCGATCACCCGGCGGGACGAGGCGATCGCGGCGCGCTTGATCGCGGCGTCGGCCAGGTCGTAGGCCGTCAGACCGTCGGCCGGTGCCAGCCCGCAGCAGCCGATGACGGCCGTGTCGAAGCGCAGCGCGGCGAGCGAGGCCTCGGTGAGGGGCCCGGTCAGGGCCAGCTCCCCCGGTCTCGGCCGGCCGCCGGGGAGCAGGAGCGTCAACTGCGGAGCGCCGGTGAGGGCGTTCGCCGCGTGCAGGGACAGCGGCATGACCGTGATCCGCCTGCTCTTGAGGGCCTGCGCCACGGCGAGGCAGGTGGTGCCGCTGTCCAGGACGACGGACTCCCCGTCGGCGATCATCGAGGCGACCTCGGCGGCGATGCGCCGCTTGACCTCCTCGCCATCCTGGGCGCGCAGGGCGAACGGGGGCTCCTCGCCGCGCAGCAGCAGGCTGCGGGCGCCGCCCCGGAAGCGTTCCAGCACCCCCTGGTCCGCCAGCACCTCCAGGTCGCGGCGGACGGTCATCTCGGAGGCGCCGGTGAGTGCGGCCAGCTCCGCCACGCTCAGCTGCTCGCAGTCCCGGACGGCTTCGGTGATCTGTCTCAGTCGGTCTGTACTCGCCATGCTCACATTGAACACTTGCAATGTTCGAAACTCAAGCTGGCGAACATCAATTCTGTTCTCTATGGTGCTTTGCATGAGCAGATCACTGCGGGCGTCACGCCTCGCCACTTTCGCCTTCTTCGCCCTGAACGGATTCCTCCTGGGAATGTGGATCGTCCACATCCCCGCCGTCGAGCACCGCGCGGGCATCAGCCACGCCGTGCTCGGCTCGCTGCTCCTGCTGCTCGGGGCCGGGGCCTTCCTGGGCATGCAGCTCGCCGGCCCGCTCACCGACCGGCTCGGCAGTCGCCGGACGGTCCCGGCCGGAGCCGCCCTGTGCAGCGCCGCGCTGGTGCTCCCCGCGCTGGCCGGCGGCGCCTGGACCCTGGGGGCCGCGCTCTTCGTGCTCGGCTTCGGCAACGGCTGTCTCGACGTCGGCATGAACACCCATGCCGTGCAGGTGGAGCGGGCCTACGGACGTCCGGTCATGTCCGCCTTCCACGCGGTGTTCTCGGTCGGCGGGGTACTCGCCGCCCTCACCGGGGCGCTGACCCTCGGCCTCGGCTGGAGCACGGCCGTGACCCTGACGGCCGCGGCCGGGCTCGGGCTGGTCCTCACCGTGCCGGCCTCCCTGGCCCTGTTGCCGCGTGCCGAGCCGGAGGGGCTCCCGGCCGAAGCGGGCCCGGGCACGAAGCGGCGTACGCCGTCCCGGATATGGGCGCTGGCCGCGCTCGCCTTCGCCCTCATGCTCTGCGAGGGCGTCGCCAACGACTGGAGCGCGCTCCACCTGCGGGACGTCCTCGACGCCCCCGCCGCGACCGCCGCGCTGGCCTTCGGGGCCTACTCCACCGCGATGACCGCGGGACGCCTGGTCACCGACCGGGTGGTGGCCCGTACCGGACCGGTGTTCGTCGTCCGGTACGGGGCCGCGCTGGCCGCCCTCGGCCTGACGGCCGCCGCGCTCGGCGGATCCGTACCCGTGGCCCTGGCGGGGTGGACGGCGTTCGGCATCGGACTGTCCGGCTGCATCCCGCAGTTCTTCAGTGCCGCCGGGCACGCCGATCAGGAGGCTTCCGGGGCCAATGTGTCCCGGGTGGCCGGTCTCGGCTACCTCGGCATGCTGGCCGGACCGGCCGTGATCGGCCCGCTCACGCACCTGGTGCCGCTCGGCGTGGCCCTGCTGCTGCCCGTCGCGCTCTGCCTCGTCGCGGCCGGCGCGGCCGGGGTCCTGCGTACCGCCCCCGCACCGGCCGAACGCGCCCCCGTCACACCCGCGCGCTCATGACCCCGCGCCCGGCGCTTGCGCACGGGCCGCTGCGGCGGTCGGCGCGACCGGCGGGAGGGAGCCCAGGCACCGGCGCAGCACGTCCGGAGTGACCTCGTCGAGGGACTCCGCGAAGGTGCGCGCCGGCGAGGGCCGCACCGCCAGCAGGGACGGTACGACGAGGACCGCGCACCCGGCGGACTCCGCCGAGGCCGCGCCGTCCGGGGAGTCCTCCACCGCCACGCACGCCCGCGGTACGAGGCCCAGCCGTTCGGCGGCGGCCCGGTAGGGGTCCGGGTGCGGCTTCGTCCGCTCGGTGTCGTCGGCGGACAGGGTGAGCGCGAAGGGGACGTGGGCCAGCGCGCCCCCGAGCACCGAGTCCACCACCAGCCGGGGCGAGGCACTGACCAGGGCGAGGGGCACCCCCTCGGCGGCCAGGGCGGTCAGCAGCCGCTGGGCGCCGGGGCGCAGCGGCGCCCCGGCCCGCACCCGGCGGAGGAACCCGTCGGTGAGGGCGGCGCCCACCTGGTGCGGGTCTCCCCCGCCCGTGACCCGCACGAGGTGCGCGGCGGTGTCCTCCACGGCCCGGCCGACGACCTCGGGCGCGTCGCCGTCGGTGAGGGCGTGGCCCATCGCGGCGGCGGTCTCCTCGGTGGTCCGCCACCACAGCACCTCGGTGTCCACGAGGGTGCCGTCCATGTCGAACAGGACCGCGGCGAGCCCGCTCACACGGCCCTCGCCACGACGAGTACGGGCCGCTCGGCCAGCCGTACGGCCGCCCGCGCCCCCGGCACCAGGTCCCCGGCGTCCCGCGACGGGAGGTCGGCCTTGACGGCCGTGCCGCCGGGCAGGTCGAGGTGGAGCCGGGTGACGGAGCCGAAGAAGGAGGCGGAGACCACGGTGGCCGGGCCGTCGGGGTCGGCGCTGGCGGTGACGTTCTCGGGGCGGACCAGCACCTCCACGTCCCGGCCGTCCGGCACGGGGCCGTCCACGGGCAGGCGCGAGCCCGCCACTTCCACCAGGCCGGAGTCGGCGATGCGGCCGGGGAGCCGGTTCATGGTGCCGACGAACTCGGCGACGAACGGCGTCGCGGGCCGCTCGTACAGCTCGGCGGGGGCGGCGCACTGCTCCAGCCTCCCGGCGTTCAGCACCGCGACGCGGTCGGCCATCGACAGGGCCTCCTCCTGGTCGTGCGTGACGAACACGGTGGTGATGCCGAGGGAGAGCTGGAGCCGGCGGATCTCGTCGCGCAGGTTCGACCGTACTTTGGCGTCGAGCGCCGAGAGCGGCTCGTCGAGCAGCAGGACGCGCGGGCTCAGGGCCAGGGCGCGGGCGAGCGCGACGCGCTGCTGCTGGCCTCCGGACATCTGGTGCGGGTAGCGGTCGCCGTGGTCGGGGAGGCCGACCAGGTCGAGGAGTTCGGCCGCCCGCTCGCGGCGCCGGGCCGCGCCGACCTTGCGTACGCGCAGGCCGAAGGCCACGTTGTCGCGGGCGGTGAGGTTCGGGAAGAGGCTGTACGACTGGAAGACCATCCCGGCGTCGCGGCGGTTGGCCGGGACGCGGGTGATGTCCTGGCCGTCGACGAGCACCTCGCCCGCGTCGGGCTGCTCGAACCCGGCGACGACGCGCAGCGCCGTGGTCTTGCCGCAGCCCGACGGGCCGAGCAGGGCGACCAGTTCGCCGGGCTCGATGGTGAGGTCCAGGCCGTCCAGGGCCACGGTGGAGCCGAACGCCCTGCGCAGGCCGCGGAACTCGACGCGCGCACCGGCGGGGGCACCGGATCGCGCCGGCTTGCGGGCCGCGGGAAGGGTGGTGGACATGAGGGTCAGGACTCCTTGCGGGAGGTGGAGGCGACGCCGGTCGCGGCGGACGGGGTGGTCCCGGCCCGCGAGAGGACGAGCAACAGCAGCCAGGTGATCAGGAGGCTCAGGATGGAGACGGCCACCGACATCCGGGCCTGGGCCCCGGAGATGGAGACGATCCACACCGCGAAGGGCCGGAAGCCCAGGAGCGAGGCGATGGTGAACTCGCCGAGCACCAGCGCCAGGGTGAGGAAGGCGGCGCCGGCGAGGGAGGCCCGCAGGTTCGGCAGCAGCACCCGGCCGACGACGTACGGCCAGCTCGCGCCGCAGTTGCGGGCGGCTTCGACGAGCGTGGGGACGTCGACGGCGCGCAGTCCGGCGTCGAGCGAGCGGTAGACGAAGGGCAGGGCCAGCACCGTGTACGCGAGGACCAGGACGACGGGGAACTTCTCGTTCTGGACGGCGAGGAAGGTCTGGTAGAGCGGGGTGCGCGAGAGGTGCTCGGGTCCCCAGCGCAGCACCGTGGTGATGCCGGTGACCAGGGCGATCGGCGGCACCACCAGCGGCAGCATGCACATCACCTCGACGACCGGGCGCAGCCTCGGCGAGCCGATGCGTACGGCGACCAGTGCGGGCACGGCGAGCAGCAGGGACAGCACGATGGTCGCGCCGGCGAGGCCGAGGGAGAGCAGCAGGCTCTCGCCGAAGCCGGTGGCGGAGAGCAGCTCGCTGTACGCGGCGAAGGAGACGCCCTGGCCGGGCACGTGCACGGTGAAGACGAAGGAGGCGACGAGCGGGACGAGGAAGTACGCGCCCGCCAGCGCGAGTACGGCTCCGCGCCAGACGCGGGGGCGGGGGCGGGACCTGCGGGCGGCCGGGCCCGGGGAGGACTTCGCCGCGCCGGAGGTGTCCGGGGCCGCGGGGGCCGCAGGGGCCGCGGGAGCCGCCGCGGCGTTCCGGGCGGGCGTCGGGGTCATCGCAGCCATCGGGCGCTCCGTCGCTGGAGGGGCAGGTAGACCGCCATGACCAGGCCGGCGATCAGGATCATGTCGAGGCCGAGGGCGAGTGCCACGTTCTCCTGGCCGGTGAGGACGTTCCCGGAGAGCGCGTCCGCGATCTTCAGCGTCACCAGCGGCACGGAGCCGCCGACGAGGGCGGCGGCCGTGGCGTGCGCGGCGAAGGCGGTGCCGAAGAGCAGCACGAACCCGCCCAGCAGCGAGGGCGCGAGCACCGGCAGTCCGACGTGGCGCCAGAACTGCCCGCTGGAGGCTCCGCTGTTCTGCGCGGCTTCGCGCCACTGCGGGCGCAGTCCGTCCAGCGCCGGGGCGATCACGAGCACCATCAGCGGGATCAGGAAGTACAGGTAGACCACCGTGAGGCCGGTGAAGGAGTACAGGTTCCAGCCGAGGCCGGTGAGGTCGGCGAGCTGGGTGACGACCCCGGAGATCCCGGCGGTGGCGATGAACGCGAACGCGAGCGGGACCCCGCCGAAGTTGGCGAGCACTCCCGAGGCGGTGAGGGTGGCGCTGCGCAGGGCGGTGGACCGGGAGGTGACCACGGCCTGGGCGATCAGCACGCCGAGCACTCCGCCGAGCAGTGCGGTCAGGGCGGACAGCTGGACGCTGCCGACGAGCGAGCCGAGGTAGGGGCCCTGGAGCGAGCGCGCGAGGTGCTCGCCGGTCAGCCGGGTGGCTCCGCTCGCCGGGTCGGTGCGGGTGACCGCGCCGAAGGCGATGGCACCGAGCGGGATGCCGAAGCAGAGCCCGGTGAAGGCCAGGAGCGGGAGGGCGGCGAGCCAGGTGCGCGGACCGCGCCGCCGGCGGCGGGTGCCGCCGGCGACGCGTTCGGCAGGGGGGCCCGGGTGGGGGGTGGTGGGGGCGGACATCAGGAGAGGGCCTTGTCCCACTTCTCGGCGAGGGTGGCCTTCGCCTTGTCGAGCTCCGGGGAGGCCGGGAAGGCGGGGGGGCCCTCGACCTTGGGGAGCTTCTCGACGGCGGCCTTGTCGGCGCTGCCGTCCTGGGCCATGACGGGGAGCAGGACCGGGCGGGCGTAGCCCTTCAGCCAGAGGTTCTGGCCCTCGGCGCTGTAGAGGAACTCCATCCACAGGCGGGCGGCCGCCGGGTTCGGGGCGTCCTTGTTGATGGCCTGCGAGTAGTACTGGGCGTAGACGCCGTCGCGGGGGACGGAGACCTTCCAGTCGACGCCCTTGCCCTTGAACTGGTCGGCGTAGCCGGCGTTCAGGTAGTCCCAGTCGATGGAGATGGGCGTCTCGCCCTTCTCGACGGTGGCCGGGGTCGACTCGACGGGGATGAAGTTGCCGTTCTTCTTCAGCTGCCCGAAGAAGTCGATGCCGGGCTGGATGTCCCCGAAGGAGCCCTTGTTCGCCAGCGCCGCCGCGTAGACGCCGCCGAAGGCCGAACCCGACTTGGTCGGGTTCCCGTTGAGGGCGACCTTGCCCTTGTACTCGGGCTTGAGGAGGTCCGCGAACGTCTGCGGGCAGTTCGGGACGCGGGCGGCGTCGCAGCCGATGGAGACGTAGCCGCCGTAGTCGTTGTACCAGCGGCCGTCGGCGTCCTTCTGCCCGGCGGGGATCTTGTCCCAGGCGGTGACCTTGTACGGGGCGAAGAGGTTCTCGGCGGCTCCGCTGCGCGCGAAGGCTATGCCGAGGTCGAGGACGTCGGGGGCGCGCTTCTGCCCCTTGCGGGACTTGACGGCGGCGATCTCGTCGGCGCTGGCGGCGTCCGGGTTCTCGCTGTTGATCTTGACGTTGGGGTACTTCGCCTGGAAGGCCTTGAGGATCTCGCCGTAGTTGGCCCAGTCGGCGGGCAGCGCGATCACATTGAGCTGGCCCTCCTTCTCGGCGGCGGCGACGAGCCCCTCCAGGCCGCCGAAGTCGGCCAGGGAGGCCGCGGCGCCCGGCTGCACCTGGTTCTTTGCGCCACCGGTCGAACCGGCACTCTGCGGGTCGGGGGCGGCACCACACGCGCTGAGCGTGGTGAGGACGGCGGCGCCGAGCAGTACGGCCGCACCGCGACGGGCGGAGGAACTGAGCACGGTCTCTCCCGGAGACGAAGGGGGCTTCACTTGTCAGGCTTCACTTGTCTGAACAAGTTGGCTCCAGTTCGCCCGGGTCCGCTGTACGGACGGTGAACGGCGGCTGGACCGCTGGGCACGGCTTGCGGAAGGCCGGAGATTGACCGAAAGAAGCCGTGACAGGATCGACCGGAACGATCATGAGTAGCGGGAAAGACGGCGCCGGTACGGACCGGCGGAGCACGAGGGGGCGCACGGATGGGCACGGTCAGGTACCTGGAGATCGCCGAGGAACTGCGGCAGGCGATCCTGTCCGGGGAGTACCCGGTCGGCGCGCAGTTGCCGTCGGAGAGCGACCTGGCCTCCCGGTGGTCCGCCTCGCGCGGCACGGTCCGCCAGGCGGTGGCCACCCTCGCCGCAGAGGGGCTCGTGGGCTCGCGGCAGGGTGCGCGCAGGATCGTCCTGCGCCACGAGCGCAAGCACAGCTTCGGCGAGCTGAACAGCTTCGCCCAGTGGGCGGAGGGCGTCGGCCACCAGGCCGCCGGCCGGTTCCTGTCCCGGACCCGCCGCAGCGCCACCGCGGAGGAGGCGGAGCGGCTGGCACTCCCCCCGGGGACGGAGATCCTGGCCGTGCTGCGGCTGAGGCTGCTCGACGGGGAGCCGACCATGGTGGAGCGCACCGCGTACGCCGACTGGGTCGCGGCGGCGGTCGAGGCGCTGCCCGGGGACTGCCGCTCGGTGATGGACAGCCTGGCCCGGGACTCCGGGATCGTGGCCCAGTACGGCGAGCACCTGCTCGACGCGCTCGCGGCCGGGAGCGAGGACGCCCGGCTGCTGGAGATCCGGCGCGGCAGCCCGCTGCTGCGCCAAAGGCATGTCTCCGCGACCCGGACCGGCCGCCCGATCGAGTGGTCCGACGACCGCTACCGGGCGGGCAGCGTCACCTTCAGTGTGAGCAACTCGGCGGTAGCGACGCCGCTGGAGCGGCATCCGGGCGACCGCCGGTGAACCACGTCCTGCTCGGGCTCGCCGTCAATCCGGCGCTGCCCGCCGCCCTCGTGGACCGGCTGATCGCGGCCGCGGACGGGGAACTCGCCGACGGCCTGGCCGACCGCGCGGACCTCAGCCACGCCCAGGCCGTCGCCCTGGCCCCGCGCGGCGAGTTCACCCCCGGCCACCTGGCCCACGCGGGCCGGCTGAACGCCGCCGACATCGACCCGGTGACTCAGCCGCTGGCCGCGCTCGCCCTCCTCGGCCAGGGCGCCGGGGCGCCGCACTGGCCGCACCTCCTCGCGGCCGACCCCGTCGCGTACCACCGGGAGAAGCTGGCCGCATGTCCCGGACTGCCGCCCGAGGTGATCCGGACACTGGCCGCCGACCCGGTGCTGGACGTGGTCCGCGAGCTGGCCGGCTTCACCACCGACCCCGCGACGGCGGCCCGGCTCGCGGAGCACCCGCACGCCGAGGTCCGGCGCGCCGTCGCGTCCAACGAGGCCGCGCCGCCCGCCGTACTGGCCGCCCTGGTCACCGGTGAGGGCCTGCCCCCGGCAGCCTCCTGCCTGGTCTGCGACAGCAGGCCGGTCCCCTTCGAGCACGACCCGTACTGCCCCGATCCGGATTGCGTGCTGCCCGGCGGCGCCGCCTGCGACGGCTCCCACCAGTCCGCGGTCCACGACGTGCTGTACGCGGCCCTGGGCAACCCCGCCACGCCCGCGCAGGCCCTCGTCGGCCTCGCCGGCCACCCCTCGATGCTGCTGCGCACGGCCCTGGCCGAGCGCCCCGGGCTGCCGCCCGGGGTGTACGCGGGGCTGGCCGAGGATCCCGTGCCGGGCGTCCGGTGGGCCCTGGCGGAGAACCCCGCGATCGGCGAGGAGCTGATCCGCTCGATGGCCGCCGACCGGGGGCTGGAGGTACGGCGCGCCCTGGCTCACAACCCGCGCGTACCACTCGACGTCCTGGCGGAGCTGGCCGAGGCCGCGAAGCCCGGGGCGGCGCCGCTGCCCCGGATCGCCGCGGCCACCGCGGACGAACTGCGCGAACTGGCCGCTGCCCGGGCTGCCGTACGGGCCCACGTGGCCGCCCGCCACGATCTGCCCCCGGAGCTGCGCGACGCGCTCGGCGCCGATCCCGACGCGAAGGTGGTCAAGGCCGTCGCCCCGCACCCGGGCTTCACCGAGGAGCAGTTGCGCGCCATGGTCGCGCGGCACGGCGTACAGGTACACGCGCGGGTGGCCGCCAACCCGGACGCGCCCGGGGCCCTGCTGGAGGAACTGGCCCGCCACGAGCCGCCGGTGCGGCGGGCGCTGCGCGCGATCGCGAAGCACCCGAACGCCACGTCCGCCGCCCTGCTGCCCTGCCTGGCGGACGGGAAGGCCCGCTGCGCCGCGGCCGGTCACCCGGCGCTGTCCCCCTCGGTCGTCGTGTCCCTGCTCGCGAGCCCCGACGAGGCACTCGCGGAGGCCGCGGCCGCCAACCCGGCGCTGCCGCGCGAGGTGATGGAGCGGCTGGTGCCCTGATGTTCAGGCGGGTGCCGGGGAGTTGGCCCGGCCCAGCCGCCGCAGGGCCAGGAGGCCGCCGATGCCGGGCAGCAGGGCCAGGGCCGTCGCCGCCGGGGTGCGCCCCGGGTCGCGGGCCACGGCGACGACGGTGAACAGGTAGGCGCAGCCGTGCAGGGGCCCGGCGAGGGAGGCTACGGCGGGCAGGTGCGCGGTGGCCTGGTTCGCCAGCAGCACCACCAGGGAGCCGAGTTCGACGGCCGCGGCCCGGCGCAGCGCCAGCCGGCCGCGGGCCCCGTCCACTCTCCCGGTCGCGGCCCCGGTCCCGGTCTGGGTCCCGGTGCCGTTCTCGGTCCCGGTCCGGGTCTCGGTCAGGTCGGGCACATCAGGCTCCGGTGGTCGAGCCCGGGCGGATGACCATCAGGACGGTCACCGTGGCCCAGAGCAGGTTGAAGACGCCGGTGAACATGGCCAGCCGGGCGGTGTCGGCGCGCTCCACCGGCGTCGTGCCCCGGTGCAGCCGGCCCAGCACTGCCTCCTGGCCGGGCAGGACCAGCAGCGCGAGCACGGCCGCCGCCGCGGCGGTGAGCACGATGGAGGTGATCAGCCAGGCGTCGGTGAGGACCCCCAGGCTGGACGCGGTGGCGAAGCCGAAGACGGGCACCGCCAGACCGGCGACGGCGTAGACGCGGCAGATCCGGTGCAGCAGCCGCACGGCGCCCACCCCTGGCTCCCCGGTCCGGGTCCGGCGCGCCGCGGCGGGGAACATGCTGGCGGCGACGGTCACCGGCCCGACCGCGACGATGGCCGCCAGTACATGGACGGCGAGCAGGAACTTGGTCACGAGGCGGCTCCCCGGTCCGGTGCGGGCAGCTGGGGGATGCCCTGGGGCGTGGCGCTCACAGGGCGAGGGCGGGGACGGCGCCGGTGGCGGTCCAGGTGGTGCCGCGGCGTTCGTGGGCGAAGAGCCTCTCGACGCCAAGGGCCACGCTCGGGCCGATCTCGCGTTCGATGAGGTGCAGGGCGAGGTCCAGTCCGGAGGTCACCCCGGCGGCGCTGACGAGGTCGCCGTCGTCGACGACCCGGGCCTGGACGGCGTGGGCGCCGCCGGCTTCGAGGACATCGACGCCCATGTGGTGCCCGGTCGCGTGCCGGCCGCCGATCAGCCCGGCCATGGCCAGGATCATCGAGCCGCCGCAGACGGTGGCGACCACGGTGCCCTCCCGCGCCAGCGCTTCCGCGGCCAGGCGCGGCAGTGCGGTGTCCAGGGTGCGGGCCAGGACGGCGGGGATGGTGCGCGCCCGCTCCTCCTCGGTGGCCTCCGCCCCGGTGGGCAGGGCGCCGACCGCGCCCGGCAGGACGATCACGTCGGCGCGGGCGGGGTCCAGCGGGCCGACCGCGCTCAGGGCCACGTCCGGGAGGCCGCTGGGCACCTCGCGGGCGCCCTCGGCGCTGACCAGCTCGACCGTCACCCCGCCGTCCGTGAGCATCCCGGCCGCGTGCAGGGCCTCGTACGGGGCGATGACGTCCAAGGGGTCGAACCCGTCGAACAGGACGAACTGAGCGTGCATTTCCGCGTGCCTCTTTCGCTTCCACAGGGGTGTGCCGGCCCCACGCTAGGCGGCCCCGGCAGCGCCTCCGATGGGCAGAAATGACAAAGTCCAACGGGTTCCCGCCAGCGTTCCCAAACACGGCGAACACCCTCCACGAGGCCATGACCTGGCTGTTCGGGGATGGCGGGAACTGACCTATCCTGGGATTCATGCATACGGTGGCGGTCCTCGCGCTGGACCACGTGGTGGCCTTCGATCTGGCGACGCCGGTCGAGGCGTTCGGACGCGCCCGGCTGGCCGACGGCCGGCGGCCCTACCGGGTCCGGGTGTGCGGGACGGGCGGTGAGGTGACGGCGAGCGACGCGTTCGCCCTCCGGGCCCCCTACGGGCTGGACGCCCTGGCGGAGGCCGACACCGTCATCGTGCCCGGCTGCGCGGAGGACGCCCCGCCGCCCGATCCCGCGGTGCTCGACGCGTTGCGCTCCGCCGCCGCGGCCGGGACTCGGATCGCATCGATCTGCGTGGGCGCCTTCGTCCTCGCCGCGACCGGGCTGCTGGACGGGCTGAGCGCGACCACCCACTGGCTCGCCGCCGGGCGGCTGGCCGAGGAGTTC
Source organism: Streptomyces sp. NPDC028314 (assembly GCF_055565795.1). Taxonomy (NCBI): domain Bacteria; kingdom Bacillati; phylum Actinomycetota; class Actinomycetes; order Kitasatosporales; family Streptomycetaceae; genus Streptomyces; species Streptomyces sp. NPDC028314. The sequence continues at coordinate 252,395 of NZ_JBVHTP010000007.1, read as the reverse complement.
CCGCTGGTCGAGGTACGGCCCGACGTGCTCTACGTGGACAACGGGCAGTTGCTCACCTCGGCCGGGGCGGCGGCCGGGCTCGATCTGTGCCTGCACATGATCCGGCGGGACTTCGGCGCGGCCGTGGCGGCGGACGCCGCCCGGCTGTCGGTCATGCCGCTCGAACGGGAGGGCGGGCAGGCCCAGTTCATCGTGCACGCGCAGCCGCCCGTGCCGCGCGGATCGCAGCTGGAGCCCGCCCTGTCCTGGATCGAGGACAACCTCGGCCGGGAGATCACCCTGGCCGCCATGGCCGCCCGGACCGGCATGAGCGAGCGCACCTTCAGCCGCCGGTTCCGCGAACAGACGGGCACCACCCCGTTGCAGTGGCTGCTGCGCGCCCGGGTGCGCCGGGCCCAGTTCCTGCTGGAGACCACCGAGTACGGGGTGGAGCGGATCGCGGCGCAGGCGGGGTTCGGGTCGCCGACGGCGTTCCGGGAGCGGTTCAAGCGGGTCGCCGGGATCACCCCGCACGCCTACCGCTCCTCCTTCCGCGGCGCGGTCAGCCCACCGGTCCCGGTGTGACCAGGCCCGTCTCGTACGCGAGGACCACCGCCCGGGCCCGGCCCCGGCCCCGGCGGCTCGGCTCGGCTCGGCGCGTGTGGACGGTCACGACCGCTCCGCACACCGGTGAGCGGGGGGCGTTCGCGAGTGGCTCAGAGCCGCCGTTGACGGGGAGCGGGGGCTGCGGCAGCTTGGAGCACCGGCGGTTCGGGGGCAGGTGCCCGGGCCGCCGCAGTCCTGCTCTGCTCGTTCCGTACCGCGCACACCACCGCGCGCACCGAGCCTGGAGTCGCCGTGAAGAAGTCCGTCGGAATCCTCGGATCCGTCCTCTGTTCGGCCGTACTGACCTTGGGGCTGACGACCCCCGCCGCAGCCGCGTCGCCCGACAACGGGCGCTGGAATCGGATGATCGCCGTCCATGACGGCATGTGCGCCGCCATCGGCGGGAACTCCACGTCCGCCGGGGCCGGGCTGATCCAGTTCCCCTGCGACAAGAAGAACAACAAGCAGTTCATGGCCTTCTGGGCCGGCTCCGGTTCCTACTTCTTCCGGGTCCGCTCCACGAACATGTGCGTGACGCCGGTCAGCGGGGCGGACCACGCCATCGCCGTCCAGCAGCCCTGCCGCAACGACGACCTCCAGGTGTGGACGGCCGAGTTCCTCGGCAACGACACCTACCGGCTCCGCAACCGGGCCACGGGCTTCTGCCTGGGCGTCGGCTGGGGCATGGCCAACAGCGGCCAGCCCCTGGACCAGGCCGGCTGCGGCGTGGTGGGCGGTCAGGTCTGGCGGTTCACGCCCGCCGAATAGCGCCCGCAGCCCGGCGCGGGCACCGCCCCCGCGCCCGGTCGGCCCCTGTCAGACGAACCTGTGCTCCGCGATACGCCCGTCGTGCAACTCCATGACCTTGTCCGCGAGTTCCACCAGGGCCGGGTCATGGGTGGCGACCAGTACGGTGACCCCCTCGCTGCGCACCACCGCGCGCAGCAGCTCCATGATCGAGCGGCCCGTCTCGGAGTCCAGCTGGCCGGTCGGCTCGTCCGCGATGATCAGGGCGGGTTCGTTGGCGAGCGCCCGGGCCACGGCCACCCGCTGCTGCTGACCGCCGGAGAGTTCCCCGGGGCGCTGTTCGGCGTGGTCGGCGAGACCGACGAGGGCGAGCAGGATCCGGACCCGCTCCTCGCGCTGCCTGGCCGGGATCTTTCGCATGCGCATCGGTACGCCGACGTTCTCGGCGGCCGTCAGGACCGGGATCAGCCCGAAGGACTGGAAGACGAAGCCGATCCGGTCGCGGCGCAGCGCGAGCCTTCCGCTCTCGTCCAGGGTGGCCAGGTCGGTGCCGTCGAGCGCGACACTGCCGCCGGTCGGGGCGTCCAGTCCGCCGACGAGGTTGAGCAGGGTGGTCTTGCCGGAGCCGGACCGGCCCTTCAGGGCTACCAGTTCGCCCTTGCGAATCTCGAACGAGACGCCGCGCAGGGCGTGGACGGCCTGTTCCCCGGCCCCGAAGCTGCGCCGGAGGTCCTCCACCACCACCATGGGCGGCGCGGTGCTGGCCTGTTGCTGCATCATGGTGGGCTCCCCCTCGGACTGCCTTCGGACCGCCTTCTTTCGGCTGCCTTCCGAATTTGCTCATCCGTCACATCCTTCGCGCAAGTCCCTTCCGGTAGGCGATCGAATCTGACAACATCGTCCGCTATCCGGTACCAGCGGTCCGGACGGGGGAGGGACAGGCACATGATCGGCTTTGTCGTGCGCCGGCTGCGCGGGCGACTGCCGCTCGCGGCTGCCGTACTGCTCACGGTGCTCATCACCACGACCGCGCTCACCGCGCTGCTCGCCTTCACCCGCGGGGTGGACCAGGCCGGACTGCGCCAGGCGATCGACGGTCCGGGCCGGGCCCGGACCTCCGTCGTGGTCACCGGTGAGCACGCGGCGGGCTCCCGCGCCAAGGACGACGAAGCCGTACGGGCCTTCGCCTCCGCCCTGTTCGGACGGATTCCGGTCGGCGTCGAGAGCGTGGCGCGCAGCCGCTCGTACGGACTTCCCGGCGCCCACGCCCCCGGCAAGGACGCCGATCTGACCCTGCTGGCCGCCCTCGACCGCGGTCGCGCTCGCCTCCAGTCGGGCCAGTGGCCGCAGCCGCTGGCGGACCCGGCCGCCCGGGTCCAGGTGGCCGTGCCGCAGGCGGCGCTGAACCGGCTCGGGCTGGCCGCCGACGCGCTGCCGGCCGAGGTCCGCCTCGACGACCGCTACGGCGGGCCCCCGCTCACGGTGCGGGTGACCGGCGTCTACCGCGCGGCCGAGCCGGACTCCTCGTACTGGCAGCTCGACCCCCTCGGCGGCCGCGAGCTCCAGGGCGGCGCCTTCACCACCTACGGCCCGCTGCTGACCGACGACTCCGCCTTCACCACCGGCGGGCTGCCGCAGAACAGCCGCGCGACGTTGCTGACCGCGGACTTCGCTGCCGCCGGCACCTCGGACATCGAAGCGGTACGCAGCGCCGCGTCCCGCCTCGACGAGGAGGCCTCGGCCGCCGCACCGCTGACCGCCGCCGGGCTCAAGGCCAGGACCGAACTGCCCGCCCTGCTCGGCGAACTGGAGTCGGCGCAGCGGGTCGCCCGCTCCACGCTGCTGGTCGGCGCGCTGCAGCTCGCCGTGCTGGCCACGGCGGCGCTCCTGCTGGTCGCCCATCTGATGACCGACCGCAAGGAGGCCGAGCGGGTCCTGCTCACCGCCCGTGGCGCCTCCCGCCGCCGGCTGGGCCTGCTCACCGGCGCCGAGTCGCTGCTGCTGGCCCTGCCCGCCGCCGTACTGGCCCCGCTGCTCACCCCGCCGCTGTTGACGCTGGCCGGCCGGTTCGGCCCGCTCTCCCGGCTGTCCCTCGACACCGGCGGGACCTGGCTGCTGTGGCCGGTCGCGGTGGGCTGCGCCCTGGCGTGCGTCCTGCTGACCACCCTGCCCGCGGTACTGCGCGGGGCGACCGCGGCCGCGCTGCGCCGCAGCGGCGGCCGGCAGGCCCTCGTGGCCGGCGCCGTCCGCTCCGGGGGCGACCTCGCCCTGGTGATACTCGCCGTCCTCGCCTACGCCCAACTCGCCCGGTACAGCGGGGACGAGGCCCTCGCGGCGGACGAAGGAACCCTGGGCATCGACCCCGTGCTGGTCGCGGCGCCGACGCTCGCGCTGTGCGCCGGCACCGTGCTCGTGCTGCGGCTGCTGCCGTTCGCCGCGCGCCTCGGCGGGCGGATCGCCGCCCGGGGCCGCGGACTCGGGCCCGCGCTCGTCGGCTGGCAGCTGGCCCGCCGCCCCAAGCGGGCCACCGGACCGGTCCTGCTGCTGGTCCTCGCGGTCTCCAGCGGGGTCCTGGCCCTCGGCCAGCACACCGCCTGGACCGGCTCGCAGCGCGACCAGGCCGCGTTCGCCACCGCCGGGGGCCTGCGGATCTCCGGCAGCGACCTGTCGGCCATGGGCCGGGCCGGCCGGTACTCCGCCCTGCCGGGCGGCGAGCGGGTGATCCCGGTGATCCGCGGCGAGCACTCCCTGCCGGGGGGCCGGGCCGGCACCCTGCTCGCACTGGACGCCCCGGCCGTCGCCGACCGCGTCCCGCTGCGGGAGGACCTGTCGGAGGGACGTTCCGTGCGCGATCTGTTCGCCCCCCTGTCGGCGCCCGGCTCCGGCTCCACCGGCGGCATCGCCCTGCCCGGGCAGCCGCAGCGGATCGACATCGACGTCTCCCTCAAGCCGTCCGACGACGCCGGCGGCGCCGGACTCGGTGTCCTGCTGCGCGACCGGTTCGGCCTGACCTACCGGGCGCCGTTGCTCCCGCTCCCGGCGGACGGCGAGGCCACGCTGACGGTGGACGTCGGCAAGCTGGTCGACGCCCCGCTCGGGAAGGCCGCCTGGCCGCTGAGCATCGCGGGCTTCACCGTCATCTTCTCCCCGGCCGCGCCCGTGTACAGCTCCACGGCCCCCGTGAACCAGGTCGGCGGCGAGCTGACGGTGCGCCGGGTGTCCGTGTCCGACGCCCCGGAAGGCCGGGCCGTCCCCGTCGAGGCCCAGGCGCCCGCCTGGAACCTGACCGGCCCGGCGCCCGCCGGCGCCACCGGCCGGGCGGGCGAACTCGGGCAGGCTGCCGGGGCGTTGCTGAGCCTGCGGTACCGGGACCTGCGCGACACCCCCGGCCTGGTCCAGGTCGCGGTGACCACGGGCGGCCCAGCCCCCGCCCAGGTCCCGGGTATCGCCACCCACGCGTACCTGCGCGCCATCGGGGCCTCCGTCGGTGACCTGGTCCCGGTCCCCCTGGGCAACGACACCGTGCCGGTCCGGATCACCAGCTCCGTCTCCTCCCTCCCCGTGGCCGGTGACACCGCCGTGGCCGTCGACCTGAGCACCCTCGGGCGGCTGTTCGCCCCCGACGGCGGCAAGGCACTGCCCCCCGCCTCCGAATGGTGGCTCCCGGCCGCCTCCGCCGACGACCGGGCACCGGCCGAGGCAGCCGCCGAACTGCGTGCGGGCGCCGGGGTACAGCAGGTGGAGCTGCGCGAGGAGGTCGTCGCCGGACTCCTGGACGACCCGCTGAGCGCCGGACCGCAGGCCGCGCTGGCGGCTCTCGCCCTGGCCTGCGCCGTGCTCGCGGCCATCGGCTTCGCCGCCTCGGCGGCCGCGAACGCGCAGGAGAGGTCCGGGGAGTTCGCCGTACTGCTGGCCCTCGGCGCCCCCCGCCGGGACCTGGTGCGTGCCGTCGGCGTCGAGAGCGGCGTGCTGGTCGGTCTCGGGGCGGGCGTCGGGCTCGCGCTGGGTTCGGCCATCGTGCACCTGGTCGTGCCGCTGGTGGTGCTCACCCCGGGAGCCCGCCGCCCGGTTCCGGAGGTCCTGGTGGAGCTGCCGGGGACCCGGACGCTGCTGCTGGTCGCCGCCATCGCCGTGGTGCCCCTGCTGTCGGCCGTGCTCGGCAGCCGGCGCAACCGCAACGCCCTGAGCGCAGCCGCCCGGCTGCGGCACGTGGAGGACATGTGAGCAGCCCGGCCCCCGCGCCGCCGCCCCGGCCGAGCCGCCCCGCGCCGTGGGTGCGCACCCGACTGCGTTCCGCGCCGCTGACCGCCCTGCTGGGCGCGGCGCTGGCGTTCGTCGCCGTACTGCTCGCCGCGGGTCTGCCGCGCGCTCTGGACCGGGGCGCCGACCAGGCGTTGCGCTCGTTCCTGCACGGCCAGGGCGCGAGCGCGACGAGCCTGTACGCCACCGCCGAAGCCGGGTCCGGGGGCCAGGCCTCACAGGGCCTGGAGTCCGTGCTGTCCGTGCTGCGCTCGCGCACCGGCGGGGAGTTCTCCCTGAGCCCCGCCGGCCCGGTGACCGGTACCCGCGCGATGAAGCCCCGCAAACTCGGCAATCCGGAGCTGGCGCGCCCCGACGGCCTGGACCCGCAGCTGAACCTGCTCTACCTGCACGAGCTGTCCGCCCACACCCGGCTCGTCGAAGGGAGCTGGCCCGGCGGCGGTTCCCCGGACGGGCGGATACCGGTGGCCCTGTCCAAGGCCGCCGCCGACTCGCTCAAGGTCGGACTCGGCACGGTCCTGCGGACCGGGCCCGCCGTCTCCGGCCCGATCAGCGTGGAGGTCGTCGGCATCTACGGCGTCGACGACCCGGACGAGGAGTTCTGGGCCGACCTGGACTGCGCCACCCGTGGCTGTCTGCTGGGCGCCAGCCACAAGTACTGGCAGGCCTCCGCCGTCGTGGGACCGGCGGGCGTCGACCGGCTGGCCGCCTGGGGCGAGCGCGCCCAGGACTTCTGGCGGCTGCCGGTGGACACCGGTGCGCTGCGCGCCGACCGGCTGCCGGCCGCCGAGAAGGAGATCTCATCGTACGTCGCGGGCCCGACCGCGACGGCCCTGACGGCCGAGAGCGGCCGCGGCGACCTGCGGATCACCTCGCGGCTGCCGGAACTGTTCACCACGGCCCGGGCCCGTCAGCAGGCCGCCGCGCCGCTCGCCGCGATCGGCCCCGCCGGGGTCGCCGGGGTGGCCCTCCTGGTGTTCTGCCTGGCCGCCGGTCTGACCGGGGACCGCAGGGAGGCGGAGCTGCGGCTGCTGCTGGCCCGGGGCGGCTCGCGCGGCTCCATCGTGGGCAGGCTGCTCGGCGAGGGGGCGGTCACCGTACTGCCGGCCGCCGCGCTCGCCGCCCTGACCGCCGTGGTGCTGCTTGCGACACCCCGCCTGGTACCGGCGCTCGTCGCGGCCGCGGCCACCACGGTCGTGGTCCTGCTGGCCTTTCCCGTACGGGCCTTCGTGCTGCTGTCGCCCCCGCGCGCGCCCGCTCCGCGTCGCCGGCTGGTGGCCGAGCTGCTCGTCGTCGCGGCCACCGGCGCGGCCGTGTACGAGGTGCGCAGCCGCGGGGTCGCCGGGCCCGGTCAGGGCCTGGACCCGCTGCTGGTGGCCGCCCCGCTGCTGCTGGCGCTCTCCGGCGGTGTGCTGCTGGCCCGGATCCAGCCCGCGGTGATCCGGGCGCTGGCCCGCGTGGCGGGCCGCCGGCGCGGGCTGGTCGGGTTCCTCGGGCTGGCGCGGGCGGCCCGGGGCTCCGGGCGCCGGGCGCGGCCCTCGGTGCTGCCGCTGATCGCACTGCTGCTCGCCGTCACCACGGGCGGTTTCGGGGCCACCGTCCTGACGGCGGTGGACTCCGCCCGGCTGCGGGTGGCGCGGATCGACGTGGGCGGCGACGCCCAGATCTCCTCCCCGGCGGGCACGCCCGTCCCCGAGGAGCTGATCAGGGCGGCGAGCGCGCTGCCCGGCGTCCGGACCTCCCTGGCCCTGTGGGTGGACACCGACGCCTTCGTCTTCGACACCGACCAGGGCGCCGTCAAGGCCACGGTGATCGTCGCCGATCCGGCGGCCTACGCGGAAATCTCCCGGACCGTCGGACGCGGTGAGTTCGACCCGGCGGTGCTCGGCGGCGGTTCGCCCGATGCGATCCCCGCGCTGTTCAGCCGGGACCTGGTCGGGCAGACGGACGGCGGCACGCGCCGGGTGCGCTTCGCCGACGGCGGGGAACTACAGGCCAAGGCCGTGGGCCCGGTGGACGGGACCCCGGTCCTGCGAGGCTCCGGGAAGGCCGTCCTCGTGCTGCCGGCCGGGACGGCCGCCTCCAGGATCCCCAAGGGCGCCCCGCCCACGCACTGGCTCGCGGTCGGCGAGGTGGACGACGGACAACTGCGGGCGCTGGTACGCGCCCATGTCCCGGGGCCCACCGCCGACAGCTACCTCGTGCAGACCAGCGCGGCGGCTTCCGCCGCGCTCGCCGACGATCCCCTCCAGCACTCGGCGGCCCGGCTGTTCTGGGCCTCGGTGGCCGGAGCGGTGGGCTTCGCCGTGCTGGCCGTACTGCTCACCCTGGCCCGGGCCACTCCCGAACGGGCCGCGCTGCTGGCCCGGTTGCGCACCATGGGCCTGCGTCCCCGGCAGGGGGTGGCGCTGATCCTGGCCGAATCGCTGCCGCAGGCCCTGACGGCCACGCTCGGCGGCGCTGTGGTCGCCGCCTCGGCGGTGGCGCTGCTGGGCCCGGCGGTGGACCTGACCACCCTGGTCGGCTCCCAGGTGCCGGTCGGCCTGCGCGTCATCGCGGGGCCGGTGCTCACCATGGCGCTGGGCCTGGCCGCGCTGACGGCGCTGGCCGTGTTCGCCGAGGCGGCGGTATCCGGACGGCGGCAGATCACCACCGAGTTGAGAGCGGGAGACCAACGTTGAACAGCCAAGCGCCCACCCTCGAGGAGCTGCGCCGCAAGGCACTGGCCGCCGCCGAGCCCCGCGGCCAGGACCCGGGTCACGCCATCGTCTGCGACCGCCTGGTACGGATCTTCAGCTCCGACGGGGTCGAGGTGCAGGCTCTCCAGGGGCTGGAGCTGACCGTGGCCCAGGGTGACCTGATCGCGCTGGTCGGCGCCTCGGGCAGTGGCAAGTCCACGCTGCTGAACATCCTGGCGGGACTGGACGTGCCCACCGCGGGCAAGGCCACCGTCGCGGGCTACGACCTGTTGGAGATGCCGCCGCGGGACCGGCTGCGCTACCGGCGCGAGGCCGTGGGCTTCGTCTGGCAGCAGACGGCCCGCAATCTGCTGCCCTTCCTGACGGCGGCGCAGAACGTCGCCCTGCCCATGCAGTTGAAGGGCGGATCCGGGCGCGGCGCCGCCAAGCGGCGGGCCGCCCGGGTGGCGGAGCTGCTGGAGGCCCTGGAGATCGGGGACCTGGCCGGCCGGCGCCCCGGCCAGCTCTCCGGCGGCCAGCAGCAGCGGGTGGCGATCGCCGTGGCCATGGCCAACGACCCGTCGGTGCTGCTCGCGGACGAGCCGACGGGCGAGCTCGACTCCGAGACCGGCGCCGCCATCTTCGAGGCGTTCCGCACCGTGAACCGGGAACTCGGGGCGACCGTGGTGATCGTGACCCACGACCCGCTGGTGGCGGGCGAGGTCCGCCGTACGGTGGCCATCCGCGACGGCCGGACCAGCAGCGAGGTGCTGCGCCGCACGGTGACCGACGAGCACGGCGCGGAGTCGGTGAGCGAGCGCGAGTACGTGATGCTGGACCGCACCGGCCGGGTGCAGCTCCCGTACAAGTTCCTCCAGGCGCTCGGCATGGAGCACCGCGTCGCGGTGGACCTCGCCTCCGACCACATCGAGGTCCGGCGCGACGACGCCGACGACCCCGACGACGCCGACGGCCGCGAGGAGATCCCGGCCTAGCCGGCCAGCGGCTCGCCCGGGGCGCGCAGGGGCGTGCGTCACTTCCGTGGGCCGGGTGTCGTTAGGGCCTCGGGGTTGACTCGGGGGGCGAAGGGATGACGTAGATGCGGCAGTTTCCTCTGGACATGCACACTTTGGCGCCCGGACGGGTGGTCGAATGGCGCTTGCGGTCCACGGCGGCGGCGCAGTCCGCCGGCCGGGGCGATCTGGCGGGCAGGAGGGCGTCCTTCAATCAGGACAAGCACTTCACCGTCGCGGAGGAGAGCCGTGCGGCCGACGACCCGGTCGCGTCCTGGATCGCGGTGACCTTCGAGGTCGAGGGGCCGCTCGACGAAGCGGCCCTCACCCAGGCCCTGCTGGCCTTCGTCCGGCGTCACGAGGTGCTGCGGTGCGAGTTCCGCCGGCTGGCGGGGGAACTGGCCTGCGAGCCGCTGGCCGCCGCCGAACTCGCGCTCGACACCGCGCACGTGGGCACCTTCGAGACGTCCGAGCTGTTGCGCGGCTTCCTCGTCGAGCGGTTCAAGCGGAGCATCGACACCCTGTCCTGGCCGCTCTTCACCATGGGCGCGGTGCTGCGCGAGGACTCCGCCACGGTGTTCCTCGCCTTCGACCACATCGTGTGCGACGGCATGTCGATGCCGATCGTGGTCCACGAGGTGGAGACGGCGTACGAGGCCCTGTGCCGGGGCGAGGACTGCGGGCTGCCCGCCACCGAGCCCAGCTACCTCGACTTCGCCGAGGAGCAGCGCCGCCGCTACCTCTCCATCGGCGCGGACGACGAACGCCTGGGCTACTGGAAGTCGTTCATCGAGCGGAACGGGGAGTTCTTCCCTAGGTTCCCGCTCGATCTCGGTGTGCGGCCGGACCGGATGTACCCCATCGTCAACGAGGCTTCGCTGCTGCTGGACGCCGCCGAGGCGGAGGTGTTCGAGAAGTCCTGTCTGGCGGTCGACGGCAAGCCCTTCATGGGGCTGCTGGCATCGGTCGCGGTCTGCCTGCGGGAGGCCGGCGGGCCGGGTGTCTACCGCGGGTTCATGCCGGTCAGCGAGCGCGGCCGGGGCGGCTGGGACAACTCGGTGGGGTGGTTCGTGAACACCATGCCCATCGAGTTCGACGCCTCGCCGGGCCGGGACTTCGCCCAGGTCATGACCCAGGTCCGGGCCGGATTCGGCGAGATGATCCGGCACGTCGACGTACCGTTCGTCAGGGCCTGGGAGCTGCTGGCGCCCGAGGAGTTCGCCGCGCGCTCGTGGCCGTACCCGGTGAACTTCTTCTCGTACATCGACATGCGCAAGTGCCGGGGCGCCGAGCGGCACGAGGAGTGGCGGCCCACCTCCCATGTCTGGTCGGCGCGGGCGAACGGGGCCTGTTCCTGGTTCCAGCGGGACGCGGACGGGCTGCACATGAACTCCATCTACGTGGACACGGAGGCCGCCCGCCGCACCATGGGCGACTTCCAGGGGGCGCTGCGCCAGACGGTCCGGGACATCGCTCTGACGGGCGGGTTCCGCCGCCCGATCGCCCTCACCCCGCCGCGCCTGCCGGTCCGGCCCCGCGTCCGGGCCTGACCGTCCGGCTGCGTCGCGAGCGCATCCGGCCGTCCCGCTTCCGGTGTCGGCGCGGTCCGCCGCTCACTGCCCGGCGGCCTCCGCCGCCCGGCGCAGCAGCAGGTCGCGCTCGCGCGCGTTGCGCGTCAGGGAGGCGGCCCGTTCGAACTCGGCACGGGCCTCCGCCCCGCGGCCGAGGCGCTCCAGCAGGTCTCCCCGTACGCTCGGCAGCAAGTGGTAGGCGCCGAGGGCGGGTTCCGCCGCCAGGGCGTCGACCAGCGGCAGGGCCGCCTCGGGGCCCTCGGCCATGGAGACGGCGACGGCCCGGTTCAGCTCCACCACCGGGGAGGGGGTCAGCCGCACGAGCCGCCCGTACAGCGCGGCGATCGTCGCCCAGTCGGTGTCCTCGTACCGGACGGCGGCCGCGTGGCACCCGGCGATCGCCGCCTGGACGGAGTACGGGCCGGTGCCCGCGTGCCGCAGGGCCTCGACGCCGCGCCGGATCAGCAGGCGGTTCCACCGGGACCGGTTCTGGTCGGCGAGCCGCACCGGCTCGCCGTTGGGGCCGGTGCGGGCGGCGGTCCGGGAGGCCTGGAACTCCAGGAGGGCCGCCAGCCCGTGCACTTCCGGCTCCTCGGGCATCAGGCCGGCCAGCACCCGGGCCAGCCGGAGGGCGTCCTCGCAGAGGGCGGGGCGGACGAGGTCGTCGCCCGCGGTGGCCGAGTAGCCCTCGTTGAACACGAGGTAGATCACCTCCAGGACGGAGGCGAGCCGCCGCTCGCGATCGGCTCCGTACGGGACCTCGAAGGGCACCCCGGCCTTGGCCAGGGCCCGCTTCGCCCGGACGATGCGCTGGGCGACGGTGGGTTCGGAGGTGAGGAAGGCGCGGGCGATCTCCTGGGTGGTCAGCCCGCCCATCAGGCGCAGGGTGAGCGCGACCCGGCCCTCCGTGGGGAGCACCGGATGGCAGGCGGTGAAGATCAGCCTCAGCAGGTCGTCGTCGATGTCGTCCGGGGCCGCGGGCTCGGCCGGGGGCGGCACGTCCTCCAGGGTCCGCCCGACTTCGGCGAGCTTGCGCGCGTACGTCTCCTTGCGGCGGACGAGGTCGATCGCGCGGTGTCTGGCGGTGGCGGTGAGCCAGGCGCCGGGCCGGTCGGGGACCCCCGACTCGGGCCACTGTTCCAGGGCGGCGACGAGGGCGTCCTGCGCGATCTCCTCGGCGATGCCGACGTCCCGCACGATGCGGGCGACACCGGCGATGATCCGCGCGGACTCGATCCTGAACACCGCTTCGACCGCCTGGGCCGTACTCGCTGCCGTCACGGCCACCCATCAGAGCAGCCGTGACGCGGCAGGGCAAACGCGGCGCGGACGCCGCGGACTCACATCTCCTCGACCTCGCGGACCTCGGCGCCGACGTTCCAGGAGGCCGGGTGGATCTCCAGGAACCGCTTGGTCCACTCGACGGCTTCGGCCTTGTCCTTGCACTGGATGAGGCAATAGCCGCCGACGACCTCCTTGGTCTCGGTGAAGGGGCCGTCGGTGAAGCTGATCTTCCCTCCGGACCAGTTGACGCGGGTGCCCTCGGAGGTCGGGAGCAGACCGGCCGTGTCCAGCATGACCCCGGCCTTGGTGATCTCCTCCATGAAGACGCCCATGCGCTTCTCGAACTCGGCCGGGAAGCCGTCGGCGGTGGGGAGGTTCTGCTCGTCGATGCGGATCATCGTCAGGAAGCGCGGCATGGTGACTCCTCGGTCGGGAGGGCGGGGGCTTTCCCTGCCTCTCACCCCTGCGTCGAACGGGAGAGGCCCGGATCGACAGCTCCGGGGAGATTCTTCAGAGATTTTTTCGCACCGGCCACCCGAACCCGCCCGCTCACCCGCCGTCCGGGCGGTGGGCGGGGCCCGGCTCGCCTCAGGGGCTGTCGCCCGCCCAGTCCCAGCGCCCCGGGTCGGCCGGTCTGCGGCGGTAGTGGGCGCGGCCGCCGGCTCCGTAGCGGCCTATCTCCGTGGGGAGGCGGGCCTCTTCGGCGAGCTGGGCACTGCTCCACCCCGTGACGTCGAGGAGGAGCCCGTCGAGCGGGCCGCCCACGAGCTCGCCGTAGGCATGACCGGGGCGCGGGCCCGGGTCGGGGTCCTCGTGGTCGGCGCCGTAGACCCGGCGCCGCAGCATCCTGTCGTCCATGGGCCCAGGTTGTCAGGCACCACTGACAACGGCCCCGGTCAGCCCCCAGGAGGGCCTGTCCCACGTACTCCCCCGGGGGCCCCGCGGGGGGCCACGAACAGCGCCGGTTCCTCGTGCACGAGGTACCGGGCGAGGGCGTCGCCCCGGGCGAGCCTGCCGCCGGTCAGCGGTGTCCCGTCGGCCACGCGCCGCCCGACGGCCTGTTCGCGGTGGTGTACCGGCAGGCCCTCCCAGTGGTCGAGGAGCATCCGGATCCGGCGCAGGACGACGTACGAGCCGCTCTGGAGCCGGCCGGGCGTGCCCGCAGCCCCCTCGGGCGGGCCCGGACCTTGGCGGAAGCACCGAGTCACGTAGGGTTCCTGGCGGTCGATCACGCGATCCGCGCATTCCGGAGCAGGAGCACCGCCCATGGCACGTCGGGTACACCAGCCACTTGAGAACCAGGAGTTCGACTTCATCCTGGGGATGGCCCCCGGGCCGGTTCTCGCCTATTTCATCGGCACGTGGCCCAAGGCCGCAGAGGCCTGCCGGGCGATGGACTCGCTCGTCGGTGAGCTGGCGCAGGAGTACGGGACGCGGCTGACCGCCGTCCGGACGGACATGACCCGCTGTCCCGATCCGACCAGGCGTTACGAGGTCGCCGGCGCCCCCACCGTGGTGATCGTCAAGGAGGGCCGGGCCGTGGCGAGCCACGAGGGAGCGATGACCCGCGAGGAGTTCAAGGCCTTCCTCGACACCCACCTCTGAGCCGCCCGAGGGTGCGCCCTGCGCCGTTGGGGCGACCTCGGGCGTTCTGGCCGAAAGTGGCATAGGTCAGATAGGTGCCTCAGGCATGTAATGGAGTCCGGCAAGACGGAACCGTCGCTCGCGAGGTGCTGCATGTCAGAAACCGTTGCCTTTCCCCAGGACCGAACCTGTCCCTACCACCCGCCGGCCGCCTACGAGCCGCTGCGGGAGAGCAGGCCGCTCAGCCGGATCACCCTCTTCGACGGCCGCTCCGTATGGGTGGTCACCGGCCACGCCGAGGCGCGCGCCCTGCTCGCGGACCCCCGGCTCTCCTCCGACCGCCAGAACGCCGCATTTCCCACCCCCACCAAGCGGTTCAAGGGCCTGAAGGTCCGCCGTACCGCGCTCCTCGGGGTCGACGATCCCGAGCACAACACCCAGCGCCGGATGCTGATCCCGGGCTTCACGCTCAAGCGGACCGCCGCCCTGCGGCCGCGGATCCAGCAGACCGTGGACCGGCTGATCGACGAGATGACGGCCGCGGGCTCGCAGGCGGAACTGGTCAGCGCCTTCGCCCTGCCGGTGCCGTCCATGGTGATCTGCGCCCTGCTGGGAGTGCCGTACGAGGACCACGAGTTCTTCGAGGGGCAGTCGCGGCGGCTGCTGCGCGGGCCGGAACTGGCCGACGTGGAGGAGGCCCGCCGGCAGCTCGACACGTATCTGACGGACCTGATCGAGCGCAAGCGCAGGGAGCCCGGCGAGGGGCTGCTGGACGAGCTGATCGCGCAGCGCCTGGAGACCGGCGAGACCGATGTCGAGGAGCTGGTGGCGCTGGCGGTGATCCTGCTGGTGGCGGGACACGAGACCACCGCGAACATGATCTCGCTCGGTACGTTCACCCTCCTGCGGCACCCGGACCAGCTCGCCGAGCTGCACGCGGATCCGTCGCTGATGTCGGAGGCGGTGGAGGAGCTGATGCGGTTCCTGTCGATCGCCGACGGCATGCTGCGGGTGGCCACCGAGGACATCGAGGTCGGCGGGGTCACCATCCGCCCCGACGACGGGGTGGTCTTCTCCACCTCCGTCATCAATCGCGACGAGGCCGTCTTCGAGGAGCCCGACACCCTGAACTGGCACCGGCCCGCCCGCCACCACCTGGCCTTCGGCTTCGGCATCCACCAGTGCCTCGGACAGAACCTGGCCCGCGCCGAGATGGAGATCGCCCTGGGCACGCTGTTCAGGCGGCTGCCCGGACTGCGGCTGGCGGCGGAGCCGGACCTGATCCCGTTCAAGCCCGGGGACACCATCCAGGGCATGGTCGAACTCCCCGTGGCCTGGTGAGCGGCATGCGGATCTCCATCGACCAGGACGTGTGCATCGGCGCGGGGCAGTGCGCCCTGACCGCGCCCACGGTCTTCACCCAGGACGACGACGGTTTCAGCGAGCTGCTGCCCGGGCGGGAGGACGGCGACGGCAGCCCGCTGGTCCGGGTGGCCGCCCGGGCCTGCCCGGTCGCGGCCATCTCCGTGGACGAGGCCTGAACCCACGGGCTGAACCCCACGGGCCGCGAACGGCCCGCCCGGCCGTCGGGGCGCTACTTCCGCAGCGCCTCGACGGCCTCGCCCTCCAGCTCCACGCACCGGTCCACGTGCTCCGCGCACGCGTCGAACAGCGCGCGCCGCCCCTCGGCGTCGGCGTCCGCCTCGGCGTCGCGGGCCAGGGCGGCCAGCGCGGACCAGTGCCGGGCGGACTCCCGGAACAGCCCCGCCGCCTCCGGCCGTCCGACGAGGTCGAGGAAGTCCGCGTACAGCGGCCGGGTGGCGCCCGGGGCGGTCCACTCCTCCTCCAGGCCGGAGTACAGCCGCCCGGTTGCCGCGCGGAAGGCCTGCGGCGATCCGCCGAACCGGCGCTCCCAGCCGGTCGCGGTGGTGCGGTCGCGCAGCTGCGCGGCCAGCTTCTCCATGCCGGTGAGGCCGAAGTTGACGTCGAAGTGGTTCCCGAGCACCGGCCCGGTGAGGCGGGTGACCGTGGCGGCGATCGCCCCGTCGACGTCCGGCTCCCCTGCGGGCGGCTCCGTCGGCACGATCAGTTGGTGGCGGCCCTTGCGGTGCGCGGTCCAGGCGGCGCCGAACTCCTCGCGGTCGATCCGGTACGGGGTCTCGGCCCCGTCCTCGATCAGCAGGTCGTCCCCGTCGTACCCGGCGATGACCACGGTGTACGGATCGGCGCCGGTCATCTCGGCGTCGGGGTCCGGCTCGTGCCAGGGCAGCGAGGAGCGGTCGACGACGCAGAAGGCGGGCTGGCCGCCGTCGAGCGCGGCGCGGACCCGGCCCCAGCGGGGCTTGGTGGCGCGGGTGGCGTCGTACGGGACCTGGAGCCGGCCGAGTGCGACCTGTACCCAGGGCTCCGGGTGGGCCTGGGCGACGACGGTCGCGATGGGAGTCCGGCCCTCGTACTCGAACACGAAGTACATGAAGCCGATGCCGCCGGCCAGGCCCGCGACCAGCTCCTCGGCGTGGACGCTGCCCAGGGCGTGGCGGATCAGGGAGGCCTCGCGGTGGCGTCCGGTCCCGAAGTCTTCGTACACGAGCACAGTCATGCGGTCAGCCTATCCGCGCGATCACCGGAGTCGGCCACCCGAGTTCCTGTACAGTTGTCCAGGAACTCGCCCATGGAACTCGCCCATGGAAATTCAGGCGTGGAAACTCAGGCGTGGAAGTCAACCAAGGGAGGCAGCCGTGCACACGGTCGCTCAGGTCCTCATCGGCGCCGTCGCCGTTCTGCACGCGTACTTCCTGGTCCTGGAGATGTTCCTGTGGCAGCGGCCGCCCGGCCGGTCGCTGTCGGGGTTCGATGCGGACACCGCCCGCATCACCGCCCCGCTCGCCGCCAACCAGGGGCTCTACAACGGCTTCCTGGCCGCCGGCCTCGTCTGGTCGCTGGTCATCGACTCGCTCGCCACGCAGAGCTTCTTCCTCGTCTGCGTGATCGTCGCGGGGCTGTACGGAGCCGCCACGGCCAACCGCCGGATCCTGCTCGCCCAGGCCCTGCCCGGCGCACTCGCCCTCGGCGCGGCGCTGCTGGCCGCATGAGCGCGCAGGACCCGCGGACGGCGCGCACCAAGGCCCGGCTGCGCGAGAGCCTGCTCGCCGAGTGCGCCCACCGCCCGCTGGGCGAGGTCAGCGTCTCGGCGGTGGTCCGCCGGGCAGGGGTGGGGCGCGCGACGTTCTACCTGCATTACGAGGACCTCACCGCGCTGGCCGTGGACGCCTGCGCCGATGTCGTGCACGCGGCGGTCGACGCCCTGCACGCCTGGCAGAGCGGCCCGGCGGCCCTCCCCCCGGCCCGGC
The DNA here is from genome assembly GCF_055565795.1 of Streptomyces sp. NPDC028314. NCBI lineage: Bacteria > Bacillati > Actinomycetota > Actinomycetes > Kitasatosporales > Streptomycetaceae > Streptomyces > Streptomyces sp. NPDC028314. The sequence continues at coordinate 235,323 of NZ_JBVHTP010000007.1, read as the reverse complement.
CCCCCGCCGCACTGGCCGGATTCCTCGCGGACGCGGCCGACCAGGGCCCCCTCTACCGCACACTGCTCCTCCCGGGCGGCGGCGGCCCCCTGGGCGAGCGGCTCCACCGGGAGCTGTCGGCACGGGCCCGGGCCGAGCGCGCGGCGGTCGGCGCCCCGAACCCGGACCTCGTCGCCTCGGCGGTGGCGGCCACCTTCACCGGCGTCCTCGCGGACTGGCTGCACGGCCGCGTCCCGGCCGCCGACCCGGCCGAGCTCGCGGACCGGCTCTGGCCGCTGCTACTGGCCCTGCACCGGGCCGGCTAGCCCTGACTCCCGCATCACCCGGTCGACGGTGGCGTCCAGCGACTCCCCGGCGGGGACCACGGTCTCCAGCCCGCCGGGCAGCAGGTCCAGGGGCCGGTACCACTCCCGCAGGTCGGCTTCCCCGACCTCGTCCGCGCAGGCCTTGCCGGCATGCCGCCGCAGGGTCTCCTCGAAGGGCACGTCCAGGTAGTACAGCCGCGTCGGCCCCCGGTGCGCGCGGCAGAGCGCGTCGAGCATCGGCCCGTACCGGTCGGCGTAGAGGATGCCCTCGACGATCACGTGGAAGCCGTGGTCCAGGGCGTAGCGCGCGACGCTGCCGATCAGTCCGATGTTCGCGGCTCCCGGGGTGTCGCGCTCGCGCAGCACGACGCGGCGCAGGTTGTCCTGCGCCACGAGGGCGAGGCCCCGGCCGTGGCGGGCGCGGACCTCTTCCGCGACCGAGGACTTGCCGGAGGCGGAGCTGCCGCGCAGCACGATCAACCGGGTGTCCGGGGTGCCCGTCATCATCCGGGTCACGCTACCGGCGGGAGCGGGTGCGCGTGGGCCCCGCCGGAGAATCCCGGCGGGGCCCGGCTCACGTGCTGACGCGTGAAGCGGCGCTAGAGAGTGACCACCTGCTCCGCCTGCGGACCCTTGGGGCCCTGGGTGACGCTGTACTCGACCTTCGCACCCTCGGCCAGCTCCTTGAAGCCGGTCGTCTGGATGGCGGAGAAGTGCACGAACACGTCAGGGCCGCCGTCGTCCTGCTGGATGAAGCCGAACCCCTTCTCCGAGTTGAACCACTTCACGATGCCAGTTGCCATCAGTACTGATCCTTCTCAACGTTCCACTCGGGCCGCACGTGCGGCCGTCTCGATAGTGCCCACCCGCCACCCGCGCCACACTCCAGGCGCGGCCAACCGTGGCAGTTCGAACTTCTGGCCGACTTGTCCGTGGAAGGGGTGAGCGGCGCCTTCGAGAGGGGACGCTCATGCGCTGCTGTCCGCGGCGGGCAACGACACGGCGGATCGGGTCGGAAGGGCTGCTGCGGCAGCTCGCCGAGGCCCGCCGGCCCGGCAGCCCAGGCAGTTCGCGTGCCCGGTCCGGGCGGCGGTGTCCCGGGTGCGCCAGTCCCATTCGGCCTCCGGGCGGGGTCCGCTGGGCTTGCCCCAGCCGACGAGGTGGAGCAGCCAGGTGACGAGACCGGCCGCCGCCACCAGGGCTAGCCCGAGCCAGATGCCCGGGGCCCAGGCGGCGCACAGGGCGAGTCCCGCGCCGGTGAAGCCCAGCAGGGCCAAGGTGGTGCCGGTCCAGCCGGCCACGGTGTGGCCCATGTCGACGTGGCCGTGGGCGCTCATGATTCTCCCCGGTGGAAGTGGCGGCAGTAGGCTCGCGAAACAGGATGACTTACCTCACAAAGTAAGTATCTCACGAGCTAAGTTACTTAGATGCTAAGGAGTATCTGCGTGCAGGGCAAGCCCCGCCCCGCGGCCACGGCCGGGGAGGCGCTTTCGCGCATGGACCGCTACGTGGCCCTCGGCCTGATCGGCCAGCAGGAGGTGGCGCAGCTCCTGGGGCTCAACGTCACCGACCTGACCTGCCTGGGCCACGTGCTGGGAGCCGCCGACACCCCGCTGTCCGCCGGTGACCTGGCCGAGCTGACGAACCTCACCACCGGCGCCGTCACCGGCGTGCTCAACCGTCTGGAGCGGGCCGGGTACGCCCACCGCCGGCCCGATCCCGGCGACCGGCGCCGGGTGCGGGTGGTGGCCGATCCGACGGCCGCCGCACGGATCTTCGCCGTGTACCAGCCCTTCTACGACCGGCTCGGCGCCGTGTTCGCCGAGTACACGCCCGACGAGATCGCCGTGATCGCCGACTGGTTCGGGCGGGCCACGGTCGAGATCCGGGCCCATCTGGCCCAGCTGCGGTCCGGGGAACTGGGGACCGTCGTCCCCTAGGGGGGACTGGTAAAATGGGCGGGAAACTTGAAGCGCGGGCCGTTTCGCCCGGTGCGGACGTGTACGACGAGCCGGGGCCCGTACCGAGGGGTACGGGCCCCGGCTCGTTGCCGTCCACTCTCCCGTCTCCCGCTCGCGCTTGCTCTCTTCACGGAAGGTTCTGCATGAAGAACCCGTCAGCTCACGGGCGTTTCGGCATCAAGGCCGGCGCCAAGGCAGGCAGCAAGCCGGGGGCCAAGGGCTCCGGCAAGGCCCCTCGGACCCTCGGTCCGCAGGGCGAGTTCGCGATGCCCAAGACCGTCAGCCCGGCCCTGCCGCCGGTGAAGTCGTTCGCGGAGCTCGACCTGCCCGTTGAGCTGGTGAAGACGTTGGCCGATCTGGACGTGCGCGAGCCGTTCCCGATCCAGGCGGCCACCCTCCCCAACTCCCTGGCGGGCCGGGACGTCCTCGGCCGCGGCCGGACCGGCTCCGGCAAGACCCTGGCCTTCGGCCTGGCGCTGCTGGCGCGTACGGCGGGACAGCGGGCGGACCCGAAGCGGCCGCTCGCGCTGGTCCTCGTACCCACGCGCGAGCTGGCCCAGCAGGTGACCGAGGCGCTGGCCCCGTACGCCGCGGCCCTCCGGCTGCGGATGGCCACCGTCGTCGGCGGGCTGTCGATCGGCCGGCAGACGGGCACCCTGCGCACCGGCGCCGAGGTGGTCGTGGCCACCCCCGGGCGCCTCAGCGACCTGGTCGGGCGCAAGGACGTGCACCTGGAGCGGGTGCGGATCACGGTCCTCGACGAGGCCGACCAGATGTGCGACCTGGGGTTCATGCCGCAGGTGACCGAGCTGCTCGACCAGGTGCACCACGCCGGTCAGCGGATGCTGTTCTCCGCCACCCTGGACCGCAACGTGGACCAGCTGGTGCGCCGCTACCTCAAGGACCCGGTCTCGCACTCGGTGGACCCGCAGTCGGCCTCGGTCGGCACGATGGACCACCACGTGCTGCACATCCACGCGGCGGACAAGGTATCGGCCGCGACCGAGATCGCCGCCCGCGAGGGCCGGGTGCTGATGTTCCTGGACACCAAGCACGGCGTCGACCAGTTCGTGAAGCACCTGCGGGCCATGGGCGTACGGGCCGAGGGGCTGCACAGCGGCAAGTCCCAGCCGCAGCGCACCCGCACGCTCGGGCAGTTCAAGGACGGGCTGATCGGCGTGCTGGTGGCGACCAACGTCGCCGCCCGCGGCATCCACATCGACGACCTCGACCTGGTGGTCAACGTGGACCCGCCGGCCGACAGCAAGGACTACCTCCACCGGGGCGGCCGCACGGCCCGCGCGGGCGAGTCCGGCAAGGTCGTCACCCTGGTCACCCCGAACCAGCGGCGGGACATCGTGCGCCTGATGGCGGACGCGAAGATCCGGCCGACCATCACCCAGGTCCGCTCCGGCGAGGCCGCGCTGAGCCGGATCACCGGCGCGAAGAAGCCGTCGGGCGTGCCGCTCGCCGGCGCGGCGCCGACCGACGCCAAGGGCAGGCCCAGCGGAACGGACCTCGGCTTCCGGGGCATCGGGACCCGCCCGGGCCGGCCGGGCAAGGGCAAGGAGTCCCGCAAGACCATCGAGGCCCGGCAGCAGGCCGAGGCCCGGCGCGCGGCCCGGGTCCGCAAGGGACTCTGACCGACGGTGACACGACGGCGCCGGACCCCGGATCGCGGGGGCCGGCGCCGTTTTCCGTATCCGTCGGCCCCCGCGCCTGCCGGGACGGTCAGCGGCGGCGGCGCCGCCGGGCCACGATCGCCCGGGTGACCAGCGGCGGGAGCAGGTCCTTGGCCAGCTTGCGCCAGCCTCCCCCGGGGAGGCGCCGGGGAGGCGCCGGGGCGGGCGCCGCCGCGGCGGGCTCGGCGGCCGGGCGCAGCGGCTCGGGCGGCGCGAGCGGGATCACGCCCTCGTCGCCGATGCGGACCAGCGGCCGGCCGGCCACGACGTCCACGCCGTGCCACAGATCGGTGCGGCCCTCCAGCCAGCCGAGCAGGGCCGCCTGGTGGGGCGCCGGGTCGCCCCAGGTCGCGTAGAGCTTCGAGGCCGATACCGCGATCACGTGCAAGTCGCCCGCGGCGACGGCGGCCCACACGGCTGCCGCGACACCGGGGCAGTGCTCGGACCGGTAGTCGTCGAAGACCACGACCGCCTCGGGCGCGGCGACGGTCCGCGAGGAGGCGATGTCCCCGACGACGTGCTCGAAGAGGTGCGAGGCGTCGACGTGGACGAAGCGGCAGCTCGCCGGGCGCACCCGGTCGGCGACGACGGAGGTCGGTGCCTGGATGACGGTCGGCAGCGACTCGTGGAAGGCCAGGTAGTTCGTCTCGAACCCGCGCCGGGTGAGGGTGGGGTAGGAGTCCCGCATCTCGGCGAGGTTGGAGTCGTCCGGCGCGGGCGAGTCGAAGAGGTCGCAGACCGTGAACTCCTCACCGTCCCGCAGGTATCCGGCCAGGAAGATCGCGCTCTTGCCCATGAAGGCGCCCAGTTCCAGGATGTCGCCCGAGGTGTCCGGTGAGCTGTTCTGGCGGGTCAGGAACCAGTCGAAGAGGACCTGGTCATACGTCGAGAACCAACCCTTGACCTCACCGAACGTACGGGGGACAGGCAGGGCAGGCTCGGCGTCGGGGGTGGTGACGGGAGCCTGTGAAACGTGCGACACGGAGAGTCATCCTCCAGCGGAATGGCATCGGTTCAACGCTGATACCCGGCCGGGTAGGGAGACCATAAGCCCCCGAACAGGCGTGTGACGAGGTTTCCGTGCAGAGCAGTTGGAATCCCCGCCCCCGTTTCTCCCGAGGCGTCCTTTTCACCGGTACGCCGCTGCGCGCGACCGCCCTGCGCCGTCTCCCGTCTCCTCCGCCGCCTCCGCGGCCTCCGCTGCCCCGCGGCCCCCACCGCGGGTCAGACCGCCGGATACCGGCGCAGTCGCTGCGCCGCGGCGTTGCGCACCCGGCGGGTGCGGGCGGCGGTGGCGAGCAGGCCCAGGGCCTCGTACGAGGTCAGCAGCCCGACCGCGGTCCGCTGGCACCAGTCGGAGGCCGCGGAGAGCTCGTCGGGGAGCCAGGGTTCGCCCACGGTGATCGACTTGAGCAGCTGCCACTCGTGGAGCCGCCGCACCGGGAAGGTCCGGCCGCTCAGTACGCCGGCCATGGCCGCGGCCCAGCCGGGGAACCGCTCGTCGGCCAGCAGTTGCGCCGCCCTGCGGTCCAGGTGGGTGACCACCGCGCTCTCCGCCATCACCGGATCGGAGTCGCGCAGCACGGCTGCCACCGCCCCGGCCTCGCCCGGCCCCCCGGCCGCGGCGGCCAGGGATTCGAGGTACCGGGCGTAGGCCCAGGACTCGGGCGCGGCCGGCTCCTCGGCCCGGCTCGCCGGGACACCCCCCGGCTCCCGGTGCGTCTGGTTCTTGCTTCTCCCCATGCCGCCCATTCCACACGACCGCCGTGAACCCCCGGGGCCCAGGGTGCCGCCGGGCCGCTGGAGCGGGGGTGGAGGATCAGCGGGCCGCGGGGGCCGGCTCCGGTGCCAGAAGGAGTGCCTCCGCGCCGACCGGGCGGAATCCGGCGGCCTGGAAGGCGCGGACGCTGCGGGCGTTGCCGGCGGCCTGCTGGGACCAGACCGGCCGGCCGTCGGGGACCAGGTGGCGGGAGGCGAGCGCCAGGGCGCGGCCGAGGCCCCGGTGGCGTACGCCCTCGTCCACCTCGATCGCCGTCTCCCAGCGGCCCGCCACTCCGCTGGCCAGGATCACCACTCCCCCGTCGGCCGACCAGACTCGTACGCCGTCCCGCCGCTTCAGGGCCCGCCGGACCCGGGGGTGGTCGGGGTCGGCGATCTCGGTCAGCTCCAGCGGGGGCGGGCCGGCGAGCGGTGCGGCGACGGTGAGCAGGTCGGTGGTGTCGTGGGTGCGGCCGGTGCGGTCCAGGAGCGCGGCGAGGAAGCGCGGGTTCATGGTGGCCGCCAGCCCGTCGCAGGTGATGGCCGCAAGGGTGGACCGCACCCAGTCGGGATCCTCGTCGGTGAACACCACGGAGTGCGCGGTGAAGGCGATGACGCCCGCGTCCCGGTGGTTCTCCTGCGGGACCACGGTCGTACCGCCGTCGGGCGGCGGGAACCTGCCGTCGGCCGCCGCGTCGAGGATCTCCGTCAGGGTCCGGCCCACGCCCCCGCTCGTTGCCCGGCTCATCGGACCTGTTCGAACGAGAAGGACTTGATGAAGCAGTCGCGGGGCTGGCCGACGGCGAAGAAGATGCAGTCGAGCACCGACTGGGCGGTCAGCTGGTCCTTCGCGGTGCGCGGGGCGTTCTCCCAGGCCTCCGACAGCGGGTCGTGGTTGTCGAAGTCCGGCGGGAAGAGCGAGATGACGCGGACGCCCTGGTCGCGCAGCCGGTGGGAGAGCATGTCGGTGAAACCGGCCTGGGCGCTCTTGGCGGCGTAGAAGGAGTCGTGGGCGTCGGAACGGCGGTTGCCCGCCTCGCCGCAGCCCGAAACCATGGTCACGATGTCGGGCTTGGCCGACTCGACGAGCAGCGGCAGGAAGGCCTTGGTGACGAGGACCGTGCCGGTGGCGCCCGCGGCGATGGTGTCGACGACGTCCTGGTCGGACGCGGACAGCAGGTCGGCGCCGTGCTGGTAGCGGGAGCCGTTGTTCACGAGCACGTCGATGTGGTCGGTGCGTGCGGCGACGGCCGCGGCGAACTCCCGCACGGAGGCCGGGTCCGCCAGGTCGCAGGCGTAGGCGTGCACGCGGTCGGCGTCGTGGCCCTGGGCGAGGATCTCTTCCCGGACGCGGTCGGCGGCTTCCCTGGTCCGGGCGGAGAGGTGGACCTCGGCACCTCCGGCGGCGAAACGAAGGGCGAGGGTCCGCCCGAAGTCGCGGCCGGCCGCGGTGATGACGACGCGGTGGTGTTCAAATCTCATGTCAGCGCTCCTGGTTCGTGGACCGTACACATGATCACAGGTGCGCCGCAATGGTGTTCGGGCAGGGCCGCGACCGCGTCGGTCCCGGCGGCCCCGCCCGCGCGGGTCAGCGCTCGTGCGCCTCGTATCCGCCGGAGCCCTGGTCCCCCTCGTGTCCCGGCTCGGGCAGCGGGGCCCCGGTCTCCAGCAGGGTCTTGAGGCTGGAGGCGAGCATCGGCCAGGCCCGGCCGCACATGCCGATGAGGGTCCCGCCCGGCCGGAAGCCCTCGTGGCGGATGGTCAGCCGCGCGAGGGTTTCCCCGACGGGCTCGATCTCGTACGTGACCTTCGTGCGCCGCTCGCGCGCCAGCTCGGCCCGCAGTTCCTCGTCGACACCGACGGCGGCGGCCCACTGCGGGGTGAAGGTGTGCCAGGTGTAGGAGAGCCTGCGGTCCGGGACGCAGTCGAGGACGACCTGGGCCGGATCACTGGTCCGGGCCCCCCGCTCGACCCAGTCCATCGCCGAGCCCACCGCCCAGTCGGTCTCGAAGCTCAGGCCCCAGTAGCGGCGGGTCAGGGCGGGTTCGGTGAGGGCCTGCCACACCCGTTCGGGATCGGCCTGGATGTAGAGGGTGTAGGTGATCGCACTGTTGCTCATGGCCCCATGCTGCGGGACCGGGGCCCGCCGGGGCCGGATTTACCGGCCACCGGGGGCGGTTTCCCGGGCCGCGGCGGTGGCGCCGACCGGAGCGCGCACCGCAGCCGGACGGTGGTTCACCGCAGCCGGCCCGGGCGGGTACCGCAGCCGGCCGGGGGCGTGCACCGCGGCCGACCGCGGCGTGCACCTCAACGGGCCCGCACGCGTCCCGGGCCCGGTACGTCACCAGCGGGCGCCCTCCGGCGGGAGTTCGGTGGGTGGGGTCCGCAGCGGGGAGGGGAGGCGCAGGCGGGCGCGGGCCGCGTGGACCGCGGCGAGTTCCGCCCGGCCGGCCGGGCCCCAGTCGCTGAGCTCGCGGACCTGTTCGGGGGTGGCCAGCAGCCGGGCGTACGCCGGGTCCGGGGCCGGGGACACCGCCGTGAGGCGGGCCGCGGTGCGGGCATGGGCGCCCTGGCCCCCGTGGCGGTAGCCGAGCGCGGCCGCATCGGCGGTGGCTTCGGACTCCGGGGGCGGCAGGTGCGCGGCGCCGGTGGCGCGGGCGATCAGCAGCAGGACCCGGCCGTCCGGGGCGAACAGCCAGCCCGAGCGGTCGTGTACGGGCAGGCCGGCGGGGACCGGGCCGCGGTGCCAGGCCCCGTGCTGCGGTGCGCGCCGGGTGCGCAGCACGCCCAGGCGGTCGAGCGCGGTGGGGGCGGTGGGGTGGCCGGCCTCCAGCAGGGCGGGGCCCGCGCCGTTGATCCGGGCGCGCAGGGCGGACAGGGCGCGGCGGGCGTCACCGGCGTCCATCAGGGCGTGCAGGTCGGCGGGCTCGGCGAACTCGATGCCGGTGACCTCCTGAGCCGGCAGGCGGACGGCCTCGATCCGGTCGAGGGTCCAGGTGCCTCCGTCGTAGACGTGCAGGATCTCGCCGGGGAAGCACATCTCGGGCGGGAACCCGGGGGTGTCGGCGGGGATCCAGTCGACGGCGAGCCCGCGCGGGTAGTGGCCCTCGATCCCGAGTTCCTCGCGCATCTCGCGGGCGGCCGCGGCGGACGGCGCCTCCCCCGCGTCCACCGCGCCGCCGGGCAGCATCCGGTCGGGGCGGTAGTCCACGGTCTGGAGGAGGACCCGGCCGTCGGCGTCGGTGACGAGCACGACCGCCGCGGTCCAGAGCGCGGCGCGCGAGGCGCCGTACTCCGCCGGTGTCATCCAGGTACCCGCCCGCTCCGCATCGTCGGTCAGCTGCGGCATTGGAACTCCGTTCACCGTGGGTGGACCCGCCGGTTGTGCAACAGCGGGCGCCCGCCCCGGGTTACGGCGCCCCGGCCGCCCGGACCCTAAGACTCCGCTTTACCGACGCCATACCTCCTTATTACGTGGTTATGTCGATCTCGATACGTTCCGTCGTGCGGGCTGGCGGCGTGAAAACCGCCGGTCCGACCACGTAGCCGGAAGAGGAGGACCCGAAGCCATGCGACGCGCTTCCCGTACGGACACCGGTACGGCGCCCGGGAAGCGGTGGACCGTACCGGTCGTCGCGGGCGTGGCGGGCGGCGCCGCGGTCCTCGGCTTCGGCGGGCTGTACGCCGCCGGGCTGCTCCTCGCCGGAGGGGAGGTCGCCGCGGGCACGAAGGTGCGTGGTGTCGACATAGGCGGTATGAGCCGGACCGAGGCCCGGCAGGTGCTGGACCGGGAGCTCGGGCCGTCCGCCGCCGCCCCCGTCGCCCTGCGGATCGGCGAACGCACCGAGCAGGCCGGACCGGGATCGCTCGGGCTGTCCCTGGACACCGCCGCGACCGTCGAGCGGGCCGCGCGTACCGGGTCCGACCCGCTGACCGTGATCGGGCGGCTCTTCTCCTCCGGCGACCCCGATGTGCGACCGGTGGTCGGGCTCGACGAGAAGAAGGCCCGCGGCGCCCTCGACGCCCTGGGGAAGAAGTCCGGACAGGAGGCCCGCGAAGGGTCCGTCGCCTTCGACAGGGGCAAGGCGAAGGCGGTGGCCCCGGTCACCGGGACGGCCCTCGACACCGACCGCTCGCTCGACGCGCTGCGCGCCGCCTACCCCCGGTCGGCCGGCGAGCCCGTGGAGCTGCCGGTGCGCAGGACCGAGCCGCGCGTCGGGCAGCAGGAGACGGAGCGCACCCTCAGGGAGTTCGCGGAGCCGGCGATGTCCGCCCCGATCACGCTCGGCGTCGAGGGCAAGCGGATATCCGTGGCCCCGGCGGTCCTCGGAAAGCACCTGAAGGTCCAGGACGACGGCCGGGGCCGGCTGACCCCGCGCCTGGACGCGAAGGCGCTGCTCGCCGACCCGGACCTCGCGGGGCCGCTGCGGCAGGCCACCCCGGCCCCGGTCGAGGCGGAGCTGCGTACCGAAGCGGGCGGGCAGGTCGTGGTCGCCGAGGACGGGAAGCCCGGCCGGCGGGTCTCCGAGCAGGCGTTGGAGAAGGCCGTGCTGCCGCTGCTGACGGGGGCCGGCGCGTCGGCCCGTACCGGCGAGGTCGCCACCGAGGCGGTCCAGCCGCGGCTGACCCGGGAAACGGTGCGGCAGCTCGGCATCAAGGAGCAGGTGTCCTCCTTCACCGTGCCGTTCGAGCAGGCCGCGTACCGGACGACGAACATCGGCCGGGCCGCCGAGCTGATCAACGGCTCGGTGGTGCTGCCCGACGAGACGTGGAGCTTCAACCAGCGGGTCGGCGAGCGTACGAAGGCGAACGGTTTCGTCGACGGCATCATGATCAACAACGGTGTGTACGAGAAGGCCGCGGGCGGCGGGGTCTCGGCCGTCGCGACCACCGTCTTCAACGCCATGTTCTTCGCGGGGGTCAAGCCCGTCGAGTACGGGGCCCACTCCTTCTACATCGAGCGCTATCCGGAGGGCCGGGAGGCCACGGTCGCCTGGGGCAGCCTGGACCTCCGCTTCGCCAACGACTCGGGCAACGCCCTGTACGTCCAGGCCACGGCCACCGACACCTCGGTCACCATCACCTTCCTCGGGACGAAGAAGTACGACGAGGTCAAGGCGGTCAAGGGCCCGCGCACCAACGTCAAGCCGCCGGCCACGCGGACGGGCAGCGGCCCCAAGTGCGAGGCGCAGTCCCCCCTGGAGGGCTTCGACGTGGCCGTCGACCGGATCTTCGTGAAGGGCGGCCAGGAGGTCAAGCGCGAGACGATGAAGACCCGTTACACGCCGCGGGACTCGGTCACCTGCGGGAACTGACGGCGGCCCCCGGCGCTGATCACCCGTCCGTGTGACGGGGCGGCGCCGGGGGGGCAGGTGCGGCAGGGTGGGCGGATGCAGTCGCGCCGGAACCCGCCGTTTCCCCTGACCCTTGCCGTGCTCGCGCTCGCGCTGACCGCCGGGTGTGTGACGGTACGGCCGGCCGGACCCGCCGGCGCGCCGGGGCCGGCGCCCGCCGCCGTCCGTACGGCTCCCGCGCAACCGGCCGTCGAGGCCCTGCCGCTGGGGCCCGCACCCGCCCCGCCCGCCCCGTCGCCCACGCCGGACACCTCGCAACCGGCCGCCCCGGAACCCGCCGTGGAGCCCGCAGCGGCCGGGCGGCCCGAGCGTGCGGAGCCGGAGCGGGCTGCCCCGCGGCCGGCCGGCCCGGCGCGTCGTGACCAACGGCCGCCCCGGCGCGCCGCCCCCGCCAAGCCCGCCCGGCCGGCCCACCGCGCCCCCGCCGCGAAGCCCCGCAAGCGCGAGCCCGTACGGCGCGGGCCCGGGCCCGCGCCGCGGCGTACGTACGACATGGCGGCGCTGTGCGCGGCGGCCGAGGGGACGGTGTCGCCGTCCATCGTGGCGCTGTGCCGTTAGACCGTCTCCCCTTCGGATCCTGCGCGGCGAGGACATAGCCTCGGACCGCCCCGCCGGGCAGCGGAGCCGGCGGGCCGATGACACGGGGAGTGTGGGGCATGACCGACGCGGCAGCGGTGGTGGGCGCGTTGCGGGAGCTGGCGCTGGAGCGGCCGGACGAGGTGGAGCTGCTCGACGGGTTCACGGACGCCGAGCTGGACGGCTGGCCGGTCGAGGTGCCGGAGGCGCTGCGTACGGTCCTGCGGGAGATCGGCGGGGTGGAGACCGAGGACCACGAGTACGCCTTCGGGCCGCGCGGCCGCCAGGTCTTCGACAGCGGGTACTGGACGCTGGGCGAACTGGACTACGGCGAGGGGGAGCTGATCGTCGGCGCCGGGACGGGCGACTGGGGTCCGGTGGTGTCCGTGTACCCGTACCGCAGCGACGACCGCGAGGTCACCGTCGAGGCACCGGAGTTCCTGGGCTGGCTGGCCGGGTTCGCCGCGCGGCTCGCGGAGTCCGGCGAGCCCCTCGCGCCGCAGGTCTTCACGGCCGCCGTCCCCAGCGTCGAGGTGGCGGAGGGTCCGGACACCGAACTCGCCGGCCTCGTCGGGCGCGGCAACTCGCTCACCGATGTGGTCGACCTGCGCGCCCTGCCCGGATACCCGTGCGGAGTGGGCTGGGAGCCGTACTTCTCCACCTTCCACGACACCGCCGACACCAGCGGCAGCGAAGTCCGCTTCCAGCTCGTCGGCGGCGGCCGGGCGCTGCTCCTGCACAGCATGGTGAGCGGCGACTTCCTGGGCCGGCCGGTGCGCCGGCCGGCGCTGCCCGAGGACGCCCCGCACCGTGCGGTGGCCGAACTGCGGGCCTTGGCAGCGGAGTTCCCGTCACAGGTCACCGTCGAGCCGGGCTGCGCGGAATCCGTCATGGACGGCTGGCCCGCCCCCGTCCCCGAAGACGTACGGGTCGTGCTCCGCGAGATCGGCGCGGTGGCCGTCGCGGGACTGCCCGCACTGCGGCTGCTGCCGGGCGCCCCCGAGCTGGGCGTGGACCCGGAGCTGCACCGGATGCTGGGCGGCGACGGGACGTACTGGCCGCTGGCGGTCGTGCGCTACGGGCGCGGCAGCGCGCTCGCCCAGGTCCGGATCGACCCGGCCACCGGGCAGTGGGGCTACGTGGTCTCCGTCCCCGCCGATCCGGCCGGGCTGCGGGAGCACCCCGAGGTGAAACTGGTCGCGGAGTCGCTGGCCGGCCTGCTGCTGGCGTTCGCCCGGCGGGTCCGGCGCACCGCGTCCGGGCCGGACTTCGCGAAGCGGATCGCCGGCCACGCGCAGTGGCTGTTCCCCAACACCGGCGAGCCGTGGCCGCGGCCCGCGCCGGTCGCCGAGTGGGCGGGCTCGGCGGATCCACTGCTCGCGGCGGCGGCCGCGGCGCTGCCGGACGGGACGCACGCCGCCGACCTGCGGGAGGTGCCGGTGCCGAGCGACCTGTGCTTCTACCGGGCGCGGGAGTGGCCGTACTCGGCCCGGCTGGACCGGCTGCACTTCGCGGCGGGCGGCCGGCTGGCGGCGGCCGTGCCCGTGCCCGTGCCGGGCTGACCCCGCGTCATCCGACTGGCCCCGGCCCGGCTCCCCGGGCCGGGCGGGCGGGTTCGCTTTGATGAACGCGGCGGGCCCCGCGGGGGCCCCGGAGCTCCAGGGAGTGTCCATGGCGAAGATCGCCCTGTTCGGCGCGACCGGCACCATCGGCGGCCGGGTGCTGGACGAAGCGCTCCGTCGAGGCCACCAGGTCACGGCGGTCGTACGGGATCCCGCGCGGTTCCCCGGCCCGGCCGATGCCGCCGTGGTGCGCGGCGACGTCCTCGACCCGGCGTCGGTGGCCGAGGCGGCCGCGGGGCACGATGTGGTGGTGAGCGCCTTCGGGCCGGGCACCGGTGACGCGGGGGCGATCGTGACCGCCGCGAAGTCGCTGATCGGCGGGATCCAGACGCTGGGCACGCCCGCGGCCCCCCGGCCCCGGCTGATCACCGTGGGCGGAGCCGGCTCGCTGCGGACCCCCGGCGGTCCGCCGGCCTGGGACGCGCCCGGCATCCCGGAGGCGGTCCTGGCCGTCATGCACGCCCACGGCGAAGCCCTCGACTTCCTGCACACCGTCCCGGTGGACGAGGTGCACTGGACCAACCTGAGCCCGGCCGCGCAGGTGGAGCCGGGCGAGCGTACGGGGACGTACCGGCTGGGTCTCGACGACCTGGTGGTGGACGATGACGGCCGGAGCCTGATCTCCACCGAGGACTACGCCGTCGCGCTGGTGGACGAGGTCGAGCGGGACGCGCACGCGGGGCTCCGGTTCACCGTCGGCTACTGAGCGCGGGTGGCCGGGGCGTGCGCCTGCGCATCGGACGTCTCGGCCTGCCGTGCCTCGCCGCCGGGCGCCTCCCCGCCGGGGGCCTGCGCCTCGGGCGCTCCCGCCTCGGGCGCTCCCGCGTTGGGCGCTCCCGCGTCGGGCGCCTCCCCGTCGGGTGTCGCCTCCGCGTCGGCCGCGTACAGCGCGGTGAGTTCGGCGCCGGTGCGGGCCAGCCGGCGCCGCACCTCGGGCGGCTCCAGAACCTCCACCCTCGCCCCGAGCCCGGACAGGCTCGCGGCGACGGCCGCGGGGGCCGGGCCGTCGATCCAGACCTCCGTCCAGCCGTCGGCGAGCGGCTCCCCGACCCGCAGCCTGCCGCCGAGGAGCCGGCCGAGGAGGGCCAGCGCCGCCGGATCGACACGGGCCCGGGCCGTGACCGCGTACATGCCGCCCTCGACCGCCTCCGCCAGCGAGCGCCAGGCGGTGGCCAGGTCGAAGCCCGGGGGCCGGACGACCGGTTCGCCGGTGGGCTCGACGGAGAGGACCCGGCTGAGCCGGAACGTGCGCAGCCCCCGGTCGGTGCCGGCGACGAGGTACTCCGATCCGGCCTTGGAGACCAGCCCGAGCGGGTCGACGACACGCACCCCGGGCGGTTTGCCGACACCCCCGTACCCGAGGCGGACGCGGATCCCGTCCACCACGGCGTCCTGGAGCGCGGAGCGGTGGACGGCGTCGGCGGTGGACGGATTGCGGGACCAGTCGGTGGCGTCGAGGACTCCGGCGCGGGAGGCCGCCTCGGCGTCGGCGCGCAGCGTGGCGGGCAGGGCGCGGACCAGTTTGCGCAGGGTGGTGCGCAGTTCGGGGGTGGCGGCGAGGGGTCCGGTGACGAGGAACAGCGCCCGGATCTCGTCCGCGGTGAGCCCGGTGAGGTTGGTGCGGGCCCCGCCGACCAGCGACCAGCCGCCGCCCCGGCCGCGCTGCGAGTAGACGGGTACGCCGGACGCGGCCAGCGCCTCCAGGTCCCGGCGGGCCGTGCGCTCGGACACTTCCAGCTCGGCGGCGACTTCGGCGACGGTGACGCGGCCGCGTTCCTGGAGGAACAGCAGGGTCGCCACCAGACGGTCAGCTTTCATGTGGATCATTCTGCGGGGGAAACTGGCCAGAAGGTGGCCGGTTTGGCCGCCAGGATGAGTACATGAACGAAAACACCACGCAGTTCGCCCAGTCCACTTCCACCGATGCCTTCGACCCCCGTCTCGACCTCGCCGGTGCCATCGACCTCGCGGGGCGCACGCTCGCCGCCGTACGGGCCGACCAGTACGACGCCCCGACCCCGTGCGAGGAGTTCGACGTACGGCGGCTGTCGAGCCACCTCGTCGGCGTCCTGCGCCGGATCTCGGTGATCGGGCGCGGTGAGGACCCGTTCAGCGTGCCTTCGTTCGCCGACGAGCTGGCCGACGGCGCCTGGGCGGCGGCCTGGGAGCCGGCCGCCCGCGAGGCGGCGGCCGTCTGGGCGGACCCGGGGATCCTGAGCCGCGAGCTGCGGGTGCCGGTCGGCCCGCTGCCGGGCGCGGCCGCCGCGCTCATGTACACGCACGAACTCACCGTCCACACCTGGGACCTGGCCCGCTCCACGGGGCAGCGGCCCGTGTGGGACGAGGCCCGGGTGAACCGTGCGCTCGACGTCGTACGCCGGCTCCTGCCCGCCGAATCACGCGGCGGGCGGATTCCGTTCGGGGAGGTCGTGGCGGTGGACCCCGACGCGCCGGCCATCGACCGGATGGTGGCGTGGGCGGGCCGCCGCCCGTAGAGCGGCTGGGCCGTCCAAGGGCTGACGGGCCGGCCCCTGGTTGCCCTCGACGAATTCCCTGGCCACCCGTTCGCGCAGGGGGGCCAGTTCGGCCGCGATGGCCGTGAAGCGGTCCGGCCCTACCCGTACGCGGGCGGGCTGGGCCGGGCGGGCCAGCAGGTGGGCGCGGCGCAGGTGGGTCGGCGGGTGGGCGGCGTCCACGCGCCGGCGGTGGCGCGCGCCCATCCGTCGGCGGCGCTCGTACTCCCCCGCCGGGATGGACGCCGTGTGGGCCGCCCCCTGCTCCCACAACGTCGCGTAGGCGGGGTGCTGCGCGCCGCGCGGCCCGGTCCTGGCCACGCGGCGGCGATTGGCCTCGCGCAGCAGCGCCCCGTGCGTCACCTCGGCGACCGTCAGCCGGTCCATCAACCGCACGGCAGCCGCGGTCGAGCCGACGCGCGCGGCGCACCGGTCGGCGAGGTACTCCTCGTGCTGCGAGGCGCGCAGCGTCAGCCGGTCCAGGGCCGTCAGCAGGGCGCCGACCAGCAGCCGCGGCACCGCGTACACCGCGTTGACCAGCAGGGCGGTCAGGGACTCGACGGGTCTGACCGGCGCCAGCAGGTACTGCCATGCCGCCAGCGAGCGCAGCGCCTGGCCGAGGACGAGGCCGCGGCGGAGGTCGCCGCCCGCGTAGTGGCCGAACTCGTGGCCCAGCAGCGCGATGCGTTCCTCGGCGTCCAGGGTCTCCCAGAGACCAGGCCCAGGCGGAGCACCCGCCGTCCGCGCACCCCGTACACGTTGACGGCCGCGTTCACGTCGCCGTCGACCAGCACGAGTTCGACACCGGCGGTGCCCACCGCGGCGGCGACCTCGTCGGTCAGGGCGAACAGCGCCGGGGCGTCCGCCCGCCGCAGCACCCGCCCCTCGGTGTCGGTCAGCCGGCCGAAACGGGGCCGCGCCATCCAGGCGGACGCGAGCAGCACGGCGGCGAGACCGGTCAGGAACGCACTGCGGTAGGGAACGACCAGCAGCACGGCGGCGGCGACCAGGACCACGGTCAGGCCGTGCACGCCCAGCGCGATCGCGAACGCGGCGGCGGCCGCCGGACCGCGGCCGACCCGGGCGCGCGTGACGTCGGCGGGCTCTCCCGGCTCCGCCGCGTCCCCCGGAGCCGCCGGTCCCGCCAGGGCCTCCGCGTCCGCCGGGCGAGCCGTCACCAGGGCGAACAGCCGCTCCTCGTGCGCCCGTGCCAGCGCGCGGCGGCGCTCCTCCCGCCGGCCGCGCTCCGGCTCCGCCTCGCCCGGGTCCACGTTCCAGTCGCAGGCGGCGCACCACGTGGCGAAGCGCTCGTCCACCTCGATCCGCGCGCCGCAGTCCGGGCAGTCCCGGGTCCCCACTTCGTCCGTCCCGGCAGTCATGGCCGGCCCCCCCTGCACCCTCGTTCTCCGTGATCGTCGCCGAAGCGTACGGCAGCCCGCGCGCGGCGGTGAGCGCGGAATCCGCTGTCGGCCGGCTCCCCGGCCGGCCGCGGGCGGCGGCCCGGCGCACACGGGTAATTGGGTGGATGCGCGCCCTCCGCATACCTACAGTGACCAGGCACCACGTCATCGAGCAGGAGCGGATCATGCGCACGCACTACCCCCGTACGGCGCACCTGCCCTGGTCTCCGGGAGCGACCCCCGACGACGTACGGGCCCGGGGGCTGGCCGAGCTGGCCGGGCGAGAGGTCGTCGTCACCGAGAAGCTCGACGGGGAGAACACCACCCTGTACGCGGACGGGCTGCACGCGCGCTCGCTCGACTCGGGCCACCATCCGTCGCGGGCCTGGGTGAAGGGGCTGCAGAGCCGGATCGGCGCCGGGATCCCGGCCGGGTGGCGGGTGTGCGGCGAGAACCTGTATGCCCGGCACTCCCTCGCGTACGAGGAGCTGGACAGCTGGTTCTACGGGTTCTCGGTGTGGGACGGCGAGCACTGCCTGGACTGGGACCGGACCGTGCGGTTCCTGTCCCGGCTGGGCATCCCGAGCCCCCGGGTGTTGTGGCGGGGGGTGTTCGACGAGCGCGCACTGCGCAAGCTGGCGATCGACACCACCCGGCAGGAGGGGTACGTCGTACGGACGGTGGACGGGTTCGCGCGGGCCGACTTCGGGCGGTGCGTGGCCAAGTGGGTGCGCGGCGGCCACGTACAGACCGGCACGCACTGGATGTACGCACCGGTGGTGCCCAACGGGCTTGGGCCGTCCGCTCCGCTGTGGGCGGTCCGCTCGGGCTCCGAGCCGGACGTCGCGGGGCTGGTGGACGCGGTCGGCGTGGAGCCGGGCTCCACGGCGGCGGACGAGGCGGTCGTCGCCGAAGTGGCCGCCCGGCTCGACGGGTCGGGGCGCACCGGGGAGGCCCGGCTGGCCGGTGTGCTGGCCGCCGCCCTGCGCGACGTGCCGCGGGCCCGGCTCGGGGCGCGGCTCGCGGCGGGGCCGCTGGGGATGCCGACGGCCCGGCGGGTCGCCGACCTCGTCGGGCTGTACCCGGCGCTGTGGCGGCCGTTCCCGGACGAGCAGCGGCGGGCCGGGCTGGTCCGGATGGCCGCGGCGGCCGACCTCGGGGTGCTGCACGCCCTGGCCGAGGCGGCGACGGGGGACGAGGCGGACCGGGAGCGTGTGGAGTGGTCGGCGCTGTGCGCGCAGGAGGCGGGGCTGCTCGGGCCGGATCCGCTGGCGGCACTGCGGTCGGGGGTGCGCGAGGGTGTCGGCGGGCTGGATCCGGATGTGGCGGACCGCTGCTGGGCCGAGGCGCGGGAGGCCTTCGCGCAGGAGAAGGTGTACACCGCCGGGGAGGCGGTGGCGGCGACCTGGCGGTGGCGCGACGGAGCCTTCCCGCGACTGGTGCAGCTCTGCGGGCCCTCGGGCAGCGGCAAGAGCACCTTCGCGCGGAGCCTGCCCGGAGTGGACGCGTACATCAGTCTTGACGATCTGCGCACCGGCCGGGGTTCCCGCGCCGATCAGAAGGCCAACGCGGACGTGCTGCGCGAGGGCCTGGACCGGCTGGACAGTGCGCTGGCGGCCGCCGCGCGGACCGGCGGCACGGTGGTGTGGGACGCGACCTCCATCAACAGCGGGCAGCGCGGCCTCGCCGGGGCCGTGGCCCGGGGCCGCGACGCACTGGTCACCCACGCGGTGGTACTGGTCGAGGAGGCGGAGCTGGTACGGCGCAACGTCGTCCGGCCGCACCCGGTGCCGGCTTCGGTGCTGGAGTCGCAGCTGCGGCGGTTCGGGCCGCCGTACCCGGGCCAGGCCCACCGGACCTGGTATATCGGCGCGGGTGGCGCGGTCGAGGACACGGCGGGGGCCATCGGGGAAGAGCCCGGGGAACCAGGGCGGGCACAGGGCGGGGAAGTCTGATGCGTACCAGCGAGGAGCTCTACCACCAGGTCCGCTGGGACCCCCGTTTCGACCCGGCGCGCTTCACGCTCGGGCTGCTCCAGCGCGGGGCGGCGCCGAAGCGGGTTCCGCTGCCCTCCTTCGTGCCGGGCGGTGACATCCCCTGGCACCGGGTGCTGTTCGTCGAGGCCGACGGTGAGCTGGTGTGGGACCGGGCCACGGGCGTGGACCTGATCGACAGCACGCGGGCCGGCCGGGTCCGGGACCCGCGGCTGCTGCGCGCGCCGTTCTTCTCCGCCCGGACCCCGCATGCGTGGGACCCGGCGGACGGCGGGGCCTGGCGGCCGGCCGAACCGGGCCCGGCGGGCCAACACCTCGACAGGATCCGGCTGTTGACGTGGAACACGCTGTGGGACCGGTACGACGCCCCGCGCATCGCCACCGCGCTGCGCAGGCCGCTGCTGCTGGCCGACCTGGCGGAGGCCGATGCCGATGTGATCGCGCTCCAGGAGGTCGAGCCGGCGCTGCTGGCGATGCTGCTGGCCGAGCCGTGGGTGCGGGCCGCCTACACGGTGGCCACCGACCCGCGCGGCCGGGACGTCGCCGAGAGCGGGCTGCTGATCCTGAGCCGGCTGCCGGTGCGGGAGGCGGGTCTGCACGAGCTGCGCCCGCACAAGGCGGTCACCGCCGTGACGGTGGACACGGCGGCGGGGCCGCTGGTGGTCGCCAACACGCACCTGACCAGCGACCACACCGAGAACGGCGCCGGCCGGCGGGCGGAGGAACTGGCCCGGCTGGCCGACGGGCTGGGCGGCATCGACGCCGGGCTCGCCCTGGTCGGCGACTTCAACGACGGCCGGTCCGGGGCCGAGGGTCCGGCGGCCGCGCTGGGGCTGCGGGACGCGTGGAACGACGTACACGGGGCGGCGGACGAGACTCCGACCTTCGACCCGGTGGCGAACCCGCTGGCCGCCGTCGGTTCGCTGTCGGGGCGGCCGGGCCGGCTCGACCGGATCCTGCTGAGGTCCCCGGGAGCGGTGCGTTCGGCCGCGCTGCGGGGCAACTCCCCCGGTCCCGACGGGCTGTTCGTCTCCGACCACTTCGGGGTGGAGGCCACGGTGGAGTTCGGGGCGCCGGCCGCAGGGCCCGCGCTGCTCGACGTACCGGCGACGGCGCGGACGGCGGTGGCCTGGCTCGCGCCGCCCGACGCGGCGGTCGAGGACCTGCGGCGCGCCCACGACCCGCAGGCGGACCGCTGGCCGGCGCACGTGAACCTGCTCTTCGGCTTCGTGCCGGAGTCCGCCTTCGAGGCGGCGCTGCCGCTGCTGGCCGAAGTGGCCGCGGGAACAGGGGCGTTCACTGCGCGACTGGAGGGTGTGCACAGCTTCGGGCACCGGGAGGACGCGACGCTGTGGCTGGACCCGGCGGCGGACGGTGACGCGCCGTGGCAGGAGCTGCGGCGGACGCTCGCCGAGCGGTTCCCCGGGTGCCGGCGCGGCCGCGACGGGGGCTACACCCCGCATCTGACCCTGGGCCGCAGCCGGGATCCGCAGCGGGCGGTGGCGGAGTTCACCGCGCGGCTCGGGGGCGGGGTGCGCCGGGCCCGGGTCGGATCGCTCGCCGTGCTGTCGCGGCGCGGGGACGGCCCGATGGAGGTCCGGGCGACGGTGGAGCTGGGCACGGGCGAGGTGCGGTGGCGGCCGGAGGAGCCTCGGCCGGCCGCCGGGCTGCCCGGTGCGGACCCGGGACCGGTCTTGGAGCGGATCGCGGCGGCGCTGCCCGCTGCCGTCCTGCATGTGGCGGGGTCCCGGCGGATGGGCTGCGCACTGCCGGGGGCGGACCTGGACCTGGTGGCGGCCCTGCCGGGCGAGGACCGCATCGAGGAGGTGCGGGACCTGATGGCGGCGGCGCTGCCGGAGGCCGAGCGGCTGCGGCTGGTGCCGGGGGCGCGGGTGCCGGGGCTGCGGTTCCGGGTGGCCGGGCTGGACGTGGACCTGGTGGTGGTCGCCACCGGCGGGACGGAGCCGGCCGCGGCCGTGGCCCGGCGGGGGGAACTGGGCGAGGCGGCGGCGCTGGCGCTGAGCGCGGTGAGCGATGCCGATGCGGTACGGGGCTTCGTGGGTGCGGAGCATGCCGCCTGGGCGGTGCTGGTGCGCGAGGTGAAGGCCTGGGCCCGGGCGCGCGGTCTGGACTCCGCGCCCTTCGGCGGGCTGCCGGGGCTGGCCTGGGCGGTGCTGGCGGCGCGCACGGTACGCGAGGCCCCCGACCTGGCGCCGGCGGCCCTGCTGCGGGAGTTCTTCGGGACCTGGGCCGCCTGGGACTGGCGCGAGCCGGTGGCCCTGCCGGCGCAACCCCCCACCGCAAACCCCGGCCCGCCGCTCGACACGGCCCCCACCGAAACCCCGGGGTCGGGCCTGGACGACCCTGGGCAGGCCCCCGGGCAGGCCCCCGGCACGGGCCACGGCACGGACGCCGAGCAGGGCTTCGACCCGGGCCTCGGCACAGACACCGGGCAGACGCTTAGCCCAAACCCCGGACCGAGCCACAGCACAGGCAACCCCTGGCAGGCCACCGGGCGGGAACCCGGCACGGGCCACGGCACGGACGCCGGGCAGCAGCTCAAGGCCGTCCCCGGAACCGGCCCGAACGCGGGCGCCTGCGGGCAGGACCTCGACTCGGCGCCCCGGCATGACTCCGGCACGGACCCCGACCAGCGCCCCGGCGCGGACCCCGCCCCACACCCCGGCACGGACCCCGGCCAAGGCCCCGGGCCGGCCTCGGGTCAGGGCCACGCACCCGGGCCCGTCGTGGTGCTCACCCCGTCCTCGCCGGTTCGCAGCTGCACGGCGCAGGTGGGGCCGGGGATGCGGGATCTGCTGGTCCGCGAGCTGTACGCGGCGTGGGAGGCGCTGGAGGCCGATCCGGGCCGGCCCTTCGCCGTGACCGGGTCGCCGCTGCACCGCCGGCACGCGGCCTGGGCGGTGGTCACCGTCAACGGCAGTGCGGCGGAGTTCGAGGACAACCTCGGCCGGATGCGCGGCCGCCTGCGCTCGCTGCTCGGCGCGCTGGAGGAGGACGGGGTGCGGGACGCGCACGCCTGGCCCCGCCCGTTCGAGTCGGGCGGCGCCGTGGCCCGCTACGCGATCGGCCTCGGTGCGAACCCGCCGGACGCGGCCGCCCTGTCGGCCCTCGCCGCGCGGTGGACCCGTACGCTCCCCGGCATCGAGGTCGCCCGCGTCGAGTGCGGCTCGGTCCCCACCCTCCACTGACCCGCCCCCGGGCCGCGAGGCCCGGGGGCGGCCGCCCGCCGAACTCCCCTCCGGCCCAGCGCTGTTCATCGCCTCGCCCGCGCCCGCAGCCCGTCCGCCGACAACTAACGAACACACGGGCCGTATGCATCCTCCGGCAGCCCCACTCTCCGAACACGGCCGACCCGTTCCGCTCCGCCCCACCCAGCGGGCGCGGCGGGACGGAGCGGTCAGGAGCCTCAGTAGAGTCCCGGCGAGTTTTTTCGTCAACACTTTTCACAAGGATTGAAGAAACCCCAAGTTCACAGGCCTGCAGCGTAATTGACACTCCCTCTGGTCTTCAGTTCATGAACGCTCAACCCCTTGACGCCCCCCGCGCCGGGCAGTTCACTCACGCTTCGATCCCCCCGGATCCATGACGTCAGGAGTGCCCCCCATGCCCCTGCTCCACGATCGCCCGCCGCGGCTCACCGTCGCGGCGCTCGCCGCCGCCCTGGTCGCGGCCCTCCTCGTACTGCTCCCCGGCACGGCCGCCACGGCCGCACCCGCCCTCCTCTCCCAGGGCAAGCCGGCCACCGCCTCCAGCGTGGAGGGCGCCGGCACACCGGCCTCCGCGGCCGTCGACGGCGACAACAACACCCGCTGGTCGAGCCAGTTCGCCGACCCGCAGTGGATACAGGTCGACCTCGGCGCTCCGGCCCAGCTCAGCCAGGTCGTGCTCCGGTGGGAGACCGCGGCCGCCAGGGCCTACCGCATCGAGCTGTCCACCGACGGCAGCAACTGGTCCACCGCCCACTCCACCACCACCGGCGCCGGCGGGACCGTCACCCACGACATCACGGGCTCCGCCCGCTACGTCCGGATGTACGGAACCCAGCGCACCACGGCGTACGGCTACTCGCTCTTCGAGTTCCAGGTCTACGGGACCGCCGGCACCGGCCCGACACTGCCCGGCGGCGGCGACCTCGGCCCGAACGTGATCGTCTTCGACCCGTCCACACCGAACATCCAGGGCAGGCTGGACGAGGTCTTCAGGCAGCAGGAGTCTGCCCAGTTCGGCTCCGGCCGTTACCAGTTCCTCTTCAAGCCCGGCACCTACAACGGCCTCAACGCCCAGATCGGCTTCTACACCTCCGTCTCGGGCCTCGGCCTCAGCCCCGACGACACCACCATCAACGGCGACGTGACCGTCGACGCGGGCTGGTTCGGCGGCAACGCCACCCAGAACTTCTGGCGTTCGGCGGAGAACCTGGCGCTCAACCCGGTCAGCGGCACCGACCGCTGGGCGGTTTCCCAGGCGGCCCCGTTCCGCCGGATGCACGTCAAGGGCGGCCTCAACCTGGCCCCCAACGGCTACGGGTGGGCCTCGGGCGGCTACATCGCCGACTCGAAGATCGACGGGCAGGTCGGCAACTACTCGCAGCAGCAGTGGTACACCCGTGACAGCTCGATCGGCGGCTGGTCCAACTCCGTCTGGAACCAGGTCTTCTCGGGCACCCAGGGCGCGCCCGCGCAGAGCTTCCCCGAGCCGCGCTACACCACGCTCGACACCACCCCCGTCTCCCGGGAGAAGCCCTTCCTGTACCTGGACGGCTCCGAGTACAAGGTCTTCGTCCCGGCGAAGCGCGTGAACGCCCGCGGCACTTCCTGGGGCAACGGCGCACCGCAGGGCACCTCGATCCCGCTGAACCGGTTCTACGTGGTCAAGCCGGGCGCGAGCGCCGCCACGATCAACCAGGCGCTGGCGCAGGGGCTGCACCTGCTGTTCACACCCGGCGTCTACCACGTCGACCAGACCATCCAGGTCAACCGTCCCGACACGGTGGTCCTGGGCCTCGGCCTCGCCACGGTCGTCCCCGACAACGGGGTGACGGCGATGAGGGTCGCCGACGTGGACGGCGTCAGGCTCGCCGGGTTCCTGATCGACGCGGGCCCGGTCAACTCCCCCACCCTGCTGGAGGTCGGCCCGGCCGGCACCACCACGGACCACGCGGCGAACCCGACGACGGTCCAGGACGTGTTCATCCGGGTCGGCGGCGCCGGAGCCGGCAAGGCCACCGCGGGCATGGTGGTCAACAACCACGACACGATCGTCGACCACACCTGGATCTGGCGGGCCGACCACGGCGACGGGGTGGGCTGGGAGACCAACCGCTCCGACTACGGGTTCCGGGTCAACGGTGACGACGTCCTGGCCACCGGCCTGTTCGTGGAGCACTTCAACAAGTACGACGTGCAGTGGAACGGCGAGCGCGGGCGCACGATCTTCTTCCAGAACGAGAAGGCGTACGACGCCCCCAACCAGGCCGCGATCCAGAACGGTCCGGTCAAGGGCTACGCCGCCTACAAGGTGGCCGACTCCGTGAACACGCACGAGGGCTGGGGCCTGGGCAGCTACTGCTACTACAACGTGGACCCGACGATCCGTCAGGACCATGGATTCCAGGCGCCCGTGAAGCCGGGGGTGAAGTTCCACGACCTGCTCGTCGTCTCGCTGGGCGGCAACGGCCAGTACGAGCACGTCATCAACACCACCGGCGCCCCCACCTCCGGGACCTCGACCACGCCCTCCACGGTCGTCTCGTTCCCCTGACCCTGACCCTGGCCCTGGCCCTGGCCCTGGCCCTGGCCCTGGCGCAGGCGCAGGCGCAGGCGCAGGTGCAGGTGCCGCGCGCCGTCCGGTCCTCCGCCGGGCGGCGCGCGCTCATGCCCGCGTCACGGGGTGCGGGGGCGCCTCAGACCTCCAGGACGATCTTCCCGGCGGTGTGTCCGGCCTGGCTGAGCTCGAAGGCGGCGGCCAGCTCGGAGAGCGGGAAGGTCTTGGCGACGGGGACGGCCAGCTGCCCTTCGTCGGCGAGTCGGCCCAGCTCGGCCAGGTCGCTGCCGACGGGCCGGACCCACATCCACTGGCCGCCCTCGCCGGTCACGGTGGGGTCGGCGATGGAGGCGTGCCGGCCGCCGTCCGCGAGGACCGCCGTGGTGACGTCCAGGACGCCTCCGACGAAGTCCGCGACGACGCTCACCCCGTCCGGGGCCAGTGCCCGGACCCGTTCGGTGAGGCCTTCCCCGTAGGCGACGGGCTCGCAGCCCAGCTCGCGCAGCCGGTCGTGGTTGCGCTCCGAGGCGGTCCCGATGACACGGGCGCCGAGGGAGCGGGCGATCTGCACGCCGAGGGAGCCGACCCCGCCTGCCGCTCCGTGGACGAGCACGGTGTCGCCCTTCCCGACGTCGAGGCGGGTGAGCAGCTGGTACGCGGTGAGCCCGGCCAGTGGCAGCCCCGCCGCCTCCTGCCAGCTGAGCGAGGCGGGCTTCGGCGCGAGGGCCCGTACGGGCACGGTGACGAACTCCGCGAAGGTGCCGCCGTGCACGTAGTCCTTGCGCGCGTACGCGATGACCTCGTCACCCGCCGTGAACTCGGGGGTGTCGATGCCGATGACCTCGGCGGTCCCGGCCACGTCCCAGCCGGGGATCACCGGGTACACCACGTCCATCAGGCCGTCGAGGCCACCCGCCATGATCTTCCAGTCGACCGGGTTGACCGAGGCGCACCTGACGCGGACGAGGACCTCGCCCGGCCCGACCTTGGGGACGGGCAGCCGGGTTTCGGTGAGCACCTCCGTCCCGCCGTACGTCTCGTAGGCCATCGCCCGCATGGTGCCTTCGGCCCCGACGTTCAACGACATGCGTCACACCTCTCCGTGAGCTGGTGGAACCTCGACCTCCCCTTTCCCCATCCCACCACGAAAGGCCGTGCCCGCCCCGGCAAGCGGGGCGGGCACGGCGCGGGAAACTGCCGGCGGTCCGCGGGGTTCAGAGCGCCCGGTGGGCGGCGATCACCTCGGCGTAGTGGCGGCCGCTGGACTTGACCGTGCGCTCCTGGGTGGCGTAGTCGACGTGCACCAGGCCGAAGCGCTTGTCGTAGCCGTAGGCCCACTCGAAGTTGTCGAGCAGCGACCAGGCGTAGTAGCCGGCCAGGGGTGCGCCGCGGCGGGCGGCGCGGGCGCAGGCGGCCAGGTGCGCGGTGAGGTAGGCGGCGCGCTCGGGGTCGTGGACGCTGCCGTCGGGGGCGACGGTGTCCGGGTAGGAGGAGCCGTTCTCGGTGACGTGGATGCACCGGGCTCCGTACTCCTCGGTCAGGCGCATGAGCAGGGTCTCGATGCCGCTCGCGTCGACCTCCCAGTCCATGCCGGTGCGCGGGACGCCGGGCAGGTCGACCTGCCGGGCGTGGGGGGCCGGGCCGGCGGGGTCGGCGGTGACGGTCTGCGGGAAGTAGTAGTTCAGGCCGGTCCAGTCCAGGGGGGCGGCGATGGTGTCGAGGTCGCCGGGGCGTTCGGGGAGGTCCACCGCGTAGACCTCGCGCATGTCGGCGGGGAAGCCGCGGCCGTGGACGGGGTCGAGCCACCAGCGGTTGACGTGTCCGTCCATCCGTACGGCCGCTGCCCGGTCGGCCTCGCTGTCGGTGGCGGCCACGACGGTGGAGAGGTTGTTGACGATGCCGATCCGGGCGCCGGGGGCGGATGCGCGGATGGCCTGGGCGGCGAGGCCGTGTCCGAGCAGGAGGTGGTAGGAGGCGCGGACGGCGGCGGTGAGGTCGGTCAGGCCGGGGGCCATCTTGCCCTCCAGATGGCCGATCCAGGCCGAGCAGAGCGGCTCGTTGAGCGTGGTCCACCGGGTGACCCGGTCGCCGAGGCGCTGCGCGACCAGCCCGGCGTACGAGGCGAAGTGCTCGGCGGTGGCCCGTTCGGGCCAGCCGCCCCGGTCCTGGAGGGTCTGGGGCAGGTCCCAGTGGTAGAGGGTGACGGAGGGGGTGATCCCGGCGGCGAGCAGGGCGTCGACCAGCTCGTCGTAGAAGTCCAGGCCCTTGGCGTTGACGGGGCCGTCCCCGCCGGGCACGACGCGGGGCCAGGCGACGGAGAACCGGTAGGCGTTGGTGCCCAGCTGCTGCATGAGGGCGATGTCGTCCCGCCAGCGGTGGTAGTGGTCGCAGGCGGTGTCGCCGTTGTGGCCGCCGTCGATGGCGCCGGGGGTGTGGGAGAAGGTGTCCCAGATGGAGGGGGAACGGCCGTCTTCGGCCACCGCGCCCTCGATCTGGTAGGCGGAGGTGGCGGTGCCCCAGGCGAAGCCGCGGGGCAGCGCGCCCAGGTCGATGCCGGCGGGACGGAGGGCGGCGTGGGTGGGGTCGAACCCGGTTCCGGAAAGGGTCATTTGACGGCTCCTGCCGTGAGTCCGGCCACCAAGTACCTCTGGAGCAGCAGGAATCCGGCGACGACGGGGATGCTGACGACGAGCGAGGCGGCCATGATCTGGTTCCAGTAGACGTCGTTCTGCGTGGAGTAGCCCTGCAGGCCGACGGCGAGGGTGCGGGTGGTGTCGTTCGTCATGACGGAGGCGAAGAGGACCTCGCCCCAGGCCGTCATGAAGGCGTACACGGCGACGGCGACGATCCCGGGGACCGCGGCCGGGACGACGACCCGGAACAGTGCGCCGAGGGGGCCGCAGCCGTCGACGGTGGCGGCCTCGTCGAGGTCGCGGGGCACCGAGTCGAAGTACCCGATCAGCATCCAGATGGAGAAGGGGAGGGAGAAGGTCAGGTAGGTGAGGATGAGGCCGCCGCGGGACCCGTAGAGGGCGACCCCGGTGGTGTTGCCGATGTTCACGAAGATGAGGAACAGCGGCAGCAGGAAGAGGATCCCGGGGAACATCTGCGTCGACAGCACGGTGACGGTGAACAGGCGCTTGCCGCGGAAGCGGTAGCGGCTGACGGCGTACGCCGCGAAGACGGCGATGACTACCGAGCAGGCGGTGGCGGCTCCGGCCACGATCAGGGAGTTCACGAAGTACTGGGCGAGCGGGACGGTGTGCCAGATGTCGATGTAGGGGCGGATCGTGAGTCCGCTCGGGATCCACCGGAACGCGCCGGCGACGTCCTCCAGCGGTTTGAGGGAACTGGTGACCATCACGTAGACGGGCAGCAGCACGAACCCCGCGAGCAGGGTGAGGAACAGGGCCCGGACCACCTTGAAGGAGGCGGGCGGGTCGAGCGGCGACCGGCTGCGCGCTGTGGCGCGGCGCTCAGGCATCGGTTTCCCTCCGGCCGCGGGTCGTGAGGAACAGGTAGACGGCGGTGACCAGCAGCAGGAAGAGCAGCAGCAGGACGGACATGGCCGAGCCGGTGCCGAAGTTCCACGTGACGAAGCTGGACTGGTAGATGTGGATGGAGATGAGGTCGGCGGCCTCGGGAGCCGATTTGCCGAACAGCACGAACGGCGTGTTGAAGTCGTTGAAGGTCCACAGGAACAGCACCAGGACCAGTACCTGGTTGACCGCGCCGACCGAGGGCAGGGTGATCCGGCGGATCTGCTGCCAGATGCCGGCGCCGTCCAGGGCGGCGGCCTCGTAGAGCTCCTTGGGGACGTTCTGGAGGGCGGCCATGACGATCAGGAAGGCGAACGGCCAGCCCTTCCATACGGAGACGGTCAGCAGGGCCCAGAAGCTGTTGTCGCCGAGCAGCCAGAAGGTGTGCTCGGCGCCGCCGAGGCCCAGCTGGTCGTGGAGGACGTGGTTCACCAGGCCGTTGTCCCGCTGGAACATGAACGCCCAGGTGATGACCGCCGCGTACACGGGCAGTGCGTAGGGGACGAGGAAAAGGGCCCGCAGTACGCCGCGGCCGCGGAAGTTCTCCTGCATGAACACGGCGGCGGCGGTGCCGAGGGACCAGCACAGGGCCACCGACAGCAGGGTGAACAGGCAGGTGGTGAGGAAGGAGCCCAGCAGGGCCTCGCCGACCGGCCGGTTGATGTCGACGGCGAGTTCGTAGTTGTCGAAGCCCGTCCAGGGGGCGCGGGACCAGTCCCGGATGAAGAACTGGGTCAGCTCCCGGAAGCTCATCGCGATGCCCATCACCATCGGGACGAGGTGGATGAGCAGTTCGAGGAGGAGGGCGGGCAGCAGCAGGAGGTAGGGCAGGGCGGCGCGGCGCACGCGTCCGGTGCGGCGGGCGCGGGTGGCGGTGCGCCGTAGCCGTCCCGCAGTGCCGGTGGTCACGGAGGTCATCGGGCAGGGCTCACTTCGACATCTGCTGCTGGGCCTTGGTGAGCTTCGCCCTGACCGACTCGGTGGTCACCGGTTTGCCCGCGGCGGCCTCGGCGAACAGCTCCTTGACGGCGGTGCCGACGGCCGTCTCGAACTGGGACTCCTCGGGGACCTGCGGAAGCGGGGAGGCGCTGGTGCCGAGGGTGTTGCGGAGCACGGTGAGGTCTTCGGTGCCGAAGGCGGC
Organism: Streptomyces sp. NPDC028314; assembly: GCF_055565795.1. Lineage (NCBI taxonomy): Bacteria > Bacillati > Actinomycetota > Actinomycetes > Kitasatosporales > Streptomycetaceae > Streptomyces > Streptomyces sp. NPDC028314. The sequence goes on along the minus strand of NZ_JBVHTP010000007.1, from coordinate 205,694 downwards.
GTCGGTCTGGGCCGCCGTGACGGGCGGAACGGACCCGTAGGTCTTGTTGAGGACCTTCTGCTCCTCGTCACTGGTCATGAACTTCACGAACTTCAGTGCGCCGTCGATGTTGTCGGTGTTCTTGAAGACGGCCATGTTGATGCCCGCGACCATGGAGTTGGTGTTCCTGCCGGCGCCGGGGGTGCCGCCCGCGGGCACCGGGACGGGGGCCACGCCCCAGTCCCCGTCCTTCATGCCGTGGGACTTGAAGGAGGAGGCCGCGCTCTGCCACAGCACCATGGCCGTCTTGCCGTTGGCGAAGTCCTGGAGGGACTGGTTCTGGGCGTACTCGGCGTTGCCCGGCGCGATGATCTTGTCCTTGGCCATCAGGTCGACGTACTGCTTGACGGCGTCGACGTTGCCGGGGCCGTCGAAGGTGGGCTTGCCGGAGGCGTCGAAGAAGTCCGCACCGTGCTGCTTGGCGAAGACGAAGGCCTGGTGGATGTTGTTGGAGAGGTTCGAACCCTCGGTGCCCAGAGCCCACTTGCCGTCCTTGGACAGCTTCTGCCCGATGGTGACCATCTCGTCCCAGGTGGCCGGGGGCTTCTCGATGCCCGCCTCCTGGAACATCTTCTTGTTGTAGTAGAGGGCGTACGACATCGAGTACAGCGGTACGGCTGCCGGGTCCTGGCCGGCGGCCCCGGCCGAGCCGATGGCGGAGGGCACGAAGCGGTCCTTGCCGCCGATGGCCTCGAAGTTCTTTGCGTCCCAGGGCAGCAGGGCGCCGGTGGCCTGGAGGGAGGAGGACCAGGTGTTGCCGATGTTGAGCACGTCCGGGCCCTGGCCGGAGGCGGTGGCCGCGAGGATCCGGTTGAGGAGGTCCGACCAGGGGACCACCTCCAGCTTGACCTTGATCCCGGTCTGCTGCTCGAACTTCTTGAGCTCCGGGCCGAGGATCGCCTGGTCCGCCGCGATGTCGGGGCCCTGGTTGGAGGCCCAGTAGGTGAGCTCCTTGGGGGCGGTGTTGGAGCCGCCCCCGCCGTCCGCGGTCCCGCCGCCGCATGCGGTGGCGGCGGCGAGGAGCGAGGCGGTCACGGCGGTGGCTGCGGCGGCTCTGGTTCTGCGCATGGCGGATCGGGCCCTTTCGGCGGGGTCGGGGGGAGGGTCGGCGCGAGGATCCGCCCCGTGGGGCGATGGGAATGCGCGCCGTGTGGCGCTGACTTGGCGCCTCGTGGGCACCCGTTCCGTACGGGACTTAATTTAGGACGTGAGTTAAGCCTCGCGAAAGGGTCGCGTCAAGAGGTCGCGCAAGGGTATGTTGCGCTGGATGTCACTGCGGAAGGGACCGGATGACCACAGGGCGTAGCGGACGAACGGTGCGGGACCTGCGGCGCGGCAACCGCAGCGCGGTACTCCGGCAGTTGTACTTCGGCGGACCGATGAGCCGTCAGGAACTGGGCCCTGCCACGGGGCTGAGCTCCGGTTCCGTCAGCAACGTGGTGGGAGAGCTGGTCGCGGACGGACTCCTCGAGGAGGCCGGGATCGTCGACTCCGACGGCGGCCGGCCCCGCACCCTGCTCCGGGTGGCCCCCGGCAGCGCGCACATGATCGGCGTGGACGTCGGCGAAACCCGGGTGCGCGTCGAGCTGTTCGACCTGACCCTCACCGAACTGGCCCGGACGGAGATGCCCTTGCAGCCTCGCGGCTGCTACGACGTCGGCCCGATCGTCGACCACATCCGGACCGGGATCGCCACCGTGCTCGCCGAGGCCGGGGTGGGGACGGACCGGCTGCTGGGCGTCGGCGTGGGCGTACCCGGGATCGTGGACCGGGACGCCCCCGGCGGAACGGTCGTGCACGGGCAGACCATCGGCTGGGACTCGGTACCGCTGGAGGCGCTGCTGCGCGCCACGAAGGCCCTGTCGGACGAGGTCCCGTACATCATCGACAACGGTGCGCGGACCCTGGGCCAGGCCGAGATGTGGTTCGGGGCCGGCCGGGGCGCGCGGGAGGCGGTGGTCGTCCTCTTCGGCTCCGGTGTCGGCGCCAGCCTGATCACCGACGGCGCGGGCACCGCCCTGGAGTGGGGCCACCTCACCGTCTCGGTGCGCGGCCGGCGCTGCCGGTGCGGGGCGCGGGGATGCCTGGAGGCGTACACCGGGGCCGAGTCCGTACTGGCCAGGTGGGCGGAGCGGGACGGGGCCGCGGGCGGGGCGCTGGCCTCGATGGACGAGGAGGAGGCCCTGTCGGCGCTGCTGGCGGCGGCCGTCGCGGGGGACGCGGTGGCCGGAGAGGTGCTGGAGGAGACCGCCGAGTACCTGGGCGCCGGGCTCTCGGACGTGATCAACCTGTTCCGGCCGGAGCGGATCCTGATCGGGGGGTGGGCGGGCCTGCTGCTGGGCCCGCACATCCTGCCCGCCGTACGGGAGCACGCGACGCGCTACTCCCTGCGGCATCCCGCCGCCCGCGTCACGATCGACCTGGGGTCGCTGGGCCCGGACGCGGTCACGGTGGGCGCCGCGACCCTGCCGCTGTCGGCCTTCTTCGCGGCCGGCGGCCGACGGGCCCAACCGGAGCCCCCGGCGGAACAGCCGGGCTGGCAGACGGCGCTGGAGGTGCGGGGCGGGCTGGCGGGCCGACGGGAGTGACGAGGGGAGTGGCGACGGAGGTGACGGCGGGAGTGACGCCGCGGACGGCGATCGCTGAGGCACCCCCTGCCGGCCCCGGGGTCCCCCCCCCAGCCGATCACTCGTACTCGGTGCCACCCTTGCGCGTCAGGTACGCCGGGCTGACCGCCTTCGCGATGGCGCGGCCGCCGACCACCGGGCTGTAGCGCTCCGTCGCCGGGCGGATGACGACCCCCTCGCGCAGGTGCACGGCCCGCCCCGACACGCTCTCGCGTCCGGTGGCCACCTCCAGCACCGCGTCGAGGTCGTACGGGCCCTCGTACAGCCTCGGCACCAGCGGGAGTTCCTCCGCCAGCAGCTCCGCCGGGTCCAGCCAGCGCACCTGCCCGCCGATCTCGGCGGAGACGTCGAAGACGGCGTATCCGGGCGGCCCGTCGGCCGTGCGGGCGTCCGTGCCGTAGGACAGGTCCTGGACCCCGGATCCGTACACCTCGCCGAAGATCCCGACGCGGCTCGCGCCGAGCCGTCGGGCCAGCTTCGCCGCGGCTTGCGGCACCCCGTGCCCGCGTACGGCCCGCCAGTACAGGTTGCGGCCGTCCTCCTTCAGCGCGAGCCCCTTCGATCCGAACCCCTTGGAGGAGACGACGATCCGCTCCTCCCCCGCGACGTACGTCATCAGGCAGGCGGTGCCGTGCAGTTTCTCGGTGAGGACGACGGGCTCGCCGGGCTCGAAGATGTGCGGGTAGCGCTGGAGGTTCTCGATGTCCACCCAGGGCAGCAGGTCGGGAGCGGATTCCACCTCGCCGCTCATCGTCGTGGGGATGGGCGGGGCCCATTTGGTGATCCCGAGCAGCTCGGCGAAGTCAGTGCCCTCCTTCGCGGCCGCTTCCAGGTCCACGTCGGCCAGCGCCCGGGGCCTGCACACCAGGCCCTGCGACAGCTCGCCCCGCAGCCTGACGGCCCTGACCCGGTTGGAGGCGCTGCCGGCCAGCCGGCCGGTCAGACCGAGTTCATCCGTCAAATCGGGTGGCAGGACGGCCTGTTCCGGTATGTACAGGGCGAAGTCGCCGCTGCGGTAGGCACCCTTGGCGACCACGGCCCGGTACAGGCCCACCTGGGCCAGCTCCAACGCGTCGGCGTTCGGGTGCTCGTGGACGGTCAGTTGCTCGGCGGTCACTCGCAAGGTGGACATGGCAGGCTCCTCGGGCATGCGGTCGGGGTGGGTGGCTGGGCCCCGCGGCCGCGGCGGTACGCGTCGGCGCGGGCTCCGAGGACCACCTTCCAACGGTCCATTTACGCTGGTCCAGCGCTTATCCCGGTGCTAACCTGCCCCGCCCGCGCGGAGCCCGCGCCCTCTAACCCCGCTCCGGCGCCCGCCGGTTGAGGGCGGCCCTCGTGGCGAAGAACGTCACGACCATGCCGCAGAACAGCAGGCCGCCCATCCCTGCGAGGAGCCGGCCCGGAGCGGTCGGGAAGAGAGGTGCGGGCCCGGCTCCGGCTCACCGGCGCCCCGCCCCGGACCGCGGCCGGGATCCCCGCTCAGCCGAAGGCGGCCCGGGTGGCCGGGCCGTAGACGCCCTGCGGGTCGCCCTTGATGCCGCGGTCGCTCTGGAGCTGTGCGACACCCCGCCGGGTCTGCTCGTCGTAGACGCCGGTCGTGGATACGTACGTGAACCCCTGCCCGAAGAGCCGGTCCTGCAGGGCACGCACCTCGGGCCCGCGGTCCCCCGGGCGCAGGGTCCCTGAGGTGCCGGTCCGCTCCGGTGTGGCGGGCGGCGCGGTCGGCGGCGGGGTCGCGGCGGGCCGTCCCCCCTGTCCCGGGGCCGCCGCAGACCCAGCCGCTCCGGCGACGGGCGAACCGGACGGCGAACCGGAACCGGCGGGTGCGCCGGAAGCCGGGGTCGGCGGCGCGGACCCGTCGGGCCCTGCCGCCTCGGCGCCCGCGTCCGGGCTGCGCGCCGGGAGCACCGGTACCGACAGCCCGGGCGGCGACACGGCCGGCGTGGGCTCGGGGTCGGACCCGCCCAGCAGCAGCACCAGGCCGCCCGCCGCCACGAGCGCGAGCAGGGCGAGGACCGCCAGCGGCAGCCGGCTCCCCCGGACCCGCTCGGCGGAGCCGGACCCGGCCACCGCCGGCGGCGTCACGGAAGCGTGCGGAGCATGCGCAGCTCCCCGGGCCGGGTGAGGAACCAGGGCCGGGCCCTCCGTATGCAGAGCACAGCCCGGAACCGGAGCTGAACCGGAGCCGGTTCCGGAACCAGGCCCTTGCCGCGCGCCGTCCTGCGGCCAGGCAGGGGTCGTCGAGCGGGACGGACGCTCCGAGGGGGCGACGTACGGGCGTACGAGCAGGCGGTCGTCGGGCACGGCAGCGCTCTCGTCGGGGTGGTGGGACACGTTTCCTCCCGGCAGGGGAGAGGGCCGGTGCGGCGGTGCGGTACCGGCCCCCTCCCGGCCTGTCAGGCCCTGCGCCGCCGCGCGGCGGGAGCCGCGGGGGCCGTGTGGGCCGGCGGCGCGACGCCGAGGGCGCCGGGCGTGCCGAGTACGGGAGAGCCGCCGCGGGTGGCCGGGGTGGGCGAGGAGCGAAGGGATGGCGAGGTGTGAACGGATATGGACATGTGAGGGCTCTCCGAAATGCGGCTCATGCCGTGGTTCTTGATCGGCGCACTCTTTCCCTCGCGGACGCCCCCGGTCAAGCCGGATGTCCGATCCGCCCTATGTCATCCGTTGTGTTCGGGACTTGGAGGTCACCAAGGCGGGACCCTTGACGTCAACGTGACGATGCCCATCACGACCTGGTTCGTCGAGCTGGGGACGAGAGACTTCGACGCTCTGGGAAATCCCGGCGAAGACGGTGGGGGTCGGTCCGTGGGGCCGTGATCAACAGCCTCTGTCAGGACTTCGGGACCTCTTACCGCCCGGGGCCGCTCCTTCGGGCACCGAGGGGGCGGCCTCCGGGACCGGTGCGCCCGGGCCCCGGCGCCGGAGCGAGGTGGCCCCGACGGTGACGGCGGCCGACAGCATCAGGGCGGCGCCGGTCAGCGGGGCGGCGGGCGCCGAGACCCTGTCCACCGCGAGCCCGCCGACGAGGGCGCCCGCCGCGATCGCGAAGTTGAACATGGCCACCATGAGGGAGGAGGCCGCCTCGGCCGCCTCCGGCGCGGCCTTGATCATCCAGCTCTGCAGGCTGACGGAGACCCCGCCGTACGCCAGGCCCCAGAGCAGCAGCAGGGAGGTTCCGGCGGCCGCTCCCGGCAGGAGCGCGATGAGCGCCAGGACCACGGCCAGGATGCCGCTGACCGCGAGGAGCGTACGGTACGCATCGCGCGCCCCGGCCAGGAAGTTGCCCGCGACCCCGGCCACCCCGTAGCCGAGGAGCAGGGTGCTGACGTGCCCGGCGTCGATGCCGGAGACGTCCCGCAGGATCGGCCGCACGAAGGTGTAGGCGGCGAACTGACCGGTCACCACCAGGAAGGTGACGATCACTCCGGCGCGCACCGCGCGGTTGCGGCGCAACAGGGCGGGCAGTTCGGCGAGGGTGATGTGCCGGGCCGGCGGCAGGGCGGGCAGCAGCAGGAGCAGTGCGGCCAGCGTGACGAGCCCGAGCACGCCGACCGCCGCGAAGGCGTGCCGCCAGCCGCCGAGTTCGCCGAGCAGGGTTCCGGCGGGCACTCCGAGCACCGAGGCGGTGGGGACCCCGCCGAAGACCACGGCGGTCGCCCGGCCGACGTGGCGCTCGGGAACCAGGCGGACGGCGAGGCCGCCGGCTATGGCCCAGAAGCCGCCGACGCTGACACCGACGAGCAGCCGGGCCGCCAGGACCACGGTGAAGTTCGGTGCGAGCGCTGCGCCGAGGTTGGCGACGGCCATCAGGGCGATCAGCACGCACAGCACGATCCGCCGGTCGAGCCGGGCGGCGCCCACGGTGACGAGGGGCGCGCAGAACCCGGCGACGAGCCCGGGGGCGGTGACCATCAGGCCGGCGGTCCCCTCGGACACCCCGAGGGCGGCGCCGACGGGGGTGAGCAGGCCGACGGGGAGGAGTTCGGAGGTGATGAGGCAGAAGATCCCGAGGGACACGGCGGACACGGCGGCCCAGCCCTTGAGCGGGGCCGGGTGCGGTGCGGGTTTCGGCGCGGGGGTGCCGGGCGCGGCGGCAGGGGTCATCAGGTGGCACTCCGTACGAAGTCGGGCGGACAGGCGGGCCGCGCGGGGCTCCGGGGGTCGCGCCTCCCCCGTGCTCCGCACCGCGGGCCCATTCTGCGACGGCGCGGGGCGTTCCCGGCCTCCGCGCGGTGAATCGATTCGGCAACGGGAACCCCCTGTCCGCAGCGCCTCCCGGCCGCGCACCCGCCGCCTCCGCGCCGCGCCCCCGCCACGCCCCCCGGCCCAGGCCCCCGCCCGCGGCCCCGCCCCGAAGCGCCGTCACCCGGACGCGTGACCTGCGGCGCCCGGCCGCCCGGAGGTACGGCAAGCTGGACCGATGCAGTTACGCCGGGCCGCCCTGCCCCTCTCCCTCCTCGCCCTCCTCGCGAGCGCCGGCTGTGTCTCGGTCGGCCCGGAGTCCCCCGTTCCGGGCCCGGCACGTGGTTCCGTACCGCCCGTCGACGCCCCTGACGCACCCGGTGCCCCCGACCCGGCCGCCGGGCCGCCGGCGCTCCCGCTGTCCCGCTCCCTGCCGCTGAGCGTGCCCCCGGACGCCGACCCCGGCCCCGAACCGGACCCGGAGGCCGATCCCGAGGAGGCGCCCGCACACCGCCCGGCCCGCACGCACGCCGAGCGGCCCGCGAAACCCGCCGCGCCCCGGCACGTACGGCCACCGAAGGCCGCACCGGCCCACCCTCCGCGCCGGGCCGCCCCCCGGGCCCCGCGCGGCGACGAGCTCTGCGCGGCCGCAGAGGGGGCCGTACCGCCGTCCATCGTCGACCTGTGCGTGCGCCAGTACGGCCGCTGACCTGCCCGGATCCCTGCCCGGGCGGGTGGTGCTTGACTCTCACACTGTGTCAGGCACTGCACTGGAGGGCGTCATGTTCACCATCGGAGACTTCGCGAAGCACGGCCGGGTGTCGGTCCGCATGCTGCGTCACTACGACGCACTCGGACTGCTGCGCCCGGCGCGTGTCGACCCCGCCACCGGCTACCGCTTCTACGAGGCCGGGCAGCTCGCCCGTCTCAACCGTGTCATCGCGCTCAAGGATCTCGGCTTCAGCCTGGAAGAGGTGGGGTCGATCCTGAACGAGCGGCTGGGCGCGGAGGAACTGCGCGCCATGCTGCGGCTGCGGCGGGCGGAAGTGGAGACCGCCATGGCCGCCGCGGCGGCCCGGCTCAACGCGGTCGAAGCGAGGCTCCGGATCATCGAGAGCGAGGGAACCATGCCCACCGAAGAGATCGTCGTGAAGAGCCTTCCGGCCGTCCGGCTCGCCGAACTGACGGGGGTCGCCGCCGGCTACGCCCCGCAGGACATCGGGCCCGTCATCAGTCCTTTGTACGAGGACCTGTGCCGCCGCATCGAGGCCGCCGGGGTGGTTCCGACCGGTCCGGGCCTGGCCTACTACGAGGCCGCTGCGGAGGGCGAGCCCGGATCCGTGCTGGTGCACGCCGGGCTTCCCGTGGCGGCCGCCGTCCGTGCCGAGGACCTCGGGGGCGACGTACGGATCGTCGAACTGCCCGGGGTCGAACGGGCGGCGACCGTCGTGCACCGGGGCTCGATGGACGGTGTGCTCCCGACGGCGCAGGCGCTGGCGCGCTGGATCGACGCCCACGGCCACCGCTCGACCGGGTTCGCGCGCGAGCTGAACCTTGCGTGCCCCGAGAACCGGGACGAGTGGGTGACGGAACTCCAGGAGCCGCTGGTCCCGTGACCCGCGCGCTACGGCACCCGCGCTCCCCACGGCACCCGCGCGCCCTACGGCCGGGGTCCCCCGGCCTGGTGCCCTTGGCCTGACGCCTCTCCCTGGGGCAGCCGCCGCCCGCAGGCCTCGGCGCAGCGCTGGGCCGTGCGGGCCGTGCCCCGGCGGGCGGAGCGGAGCCGGCTCATCGTGGCGTGCCGGCGTCGGCGCCACTCGGCCCGGGGCAGGCCCGCGCGCTGGCCGCCGCCGGAGATCAGGGCGTTGACCGGGGTGTACGGGTCGGCGGCCATCGCCTTGGCGAGCAGGACGCCGACCACGAGCGGGACCAGCGCCACCGCCAGCGCCGAACCGGCGGTGGTGACGTGCTGCATGCGCGGGCGGTGCGCGGCGCGCGCGGCTTCGGAAGTCATGCCCTCATTCGACCAGCGGGGGCGCGGCGGGGAATCGGGGCAGATACTCAGGCCGTGGCGCGTGAGGTACTCAGACGGGGGTGGTGGGCGGTGACGGAAGGACCCGGCGGCGGGCAGGGTTTCGAGGCCGCGACCGGCGACGGGCCGGCGGCGGGGGCGGAGGGCGCTGCGGCGGCCGCTCGCGCGGGCCGGCTCCGCACGGCGTACGAGGGGTTGTTGCAGATCCGCCGTCTAGTGAACGGCGAGGCGGGCCTCACGGTTCCCGCGCCCTGGGAGCTGCGGCTGATGCCCCGGGCGGTGGCCCTGGCCCTGGAGGCGGCGGGCATCACACCGTCGGCGGTGGACGCGCGGGGCCGCCGGACGCACACGGGCTACCGGGTGGCCGGCGCGGCCGAGCCGGGGAAGGTGGAGGTGTCCTGGCTCGGCCCGCCGGGCGGCGGTGCGGCCGAGGAGGAGCAGCAGCGGCTGACGGAGTGCGCCGCGGTGCTGGAACGGCTGGGCTGGGTCTGCCTGCTGTACCGGGGACCGCGCCGGCGGCGCTTCCTGGAGGTGGAGCCGCCCCGCTGATCCCGTCGGGTTCCGGTCGGCCGGCGGGTCGAAGGCGCCGCTGATCCGGCCCGGCGCGCTCCGGGTGCGCTACGGCCGGGGTCGCCCGTAGACATCCGCGAGCGCGGCCGCCGTCTCGGCGAGGGCCCGGCGGAGTTCCGGCGGGCCGAGCACCTCAGCCTCCACGCCGAGGCGGAGCAGGTCGCCGACGGCGACGGCGCTCGTCTCGACGGGGAGGCGCACCCGCAGCCAGCCGTCCGCGTCGGCGGTCTCCCCCGTCGCCTCGGCGTCCGCGAGGGCCTGCGTCCCGGCCGCCCCGAACTGCATGGGCAGCAGTTTCCGGCCGCGCGGCGAGATCCTGATGTCGGCGGTCTGGTTCTGCAGCGCCGTCTCCAGGCGGCGGGAGGACTCCGTCCAGTAGGCCGCGAGTTCGAAGTCCTCGGGGCGTTCGAAGCCCTCCGCGAGGGTGTCCACGGCCAGGAACCGGCCCACGCGGTAGGTCCGCACGGCTTCCCCGGCCCGTGCGACGAGGTACCAGATGCCGCCCTTGAGGACGAGGCCCAGCGGATGCAGCTCGCGGTGCACGTCTCCGCCCCAGCGGCGGTAGTGGGCGCGCAGGGCCTTCTGTTCCCACACCGCCTGCGCGATCCGCGCGAGGTACGGCACGGGGTCGGCGTCACGGAACCAGGCCGGGGCGTCGAGGTGGAAGCGGGCCCGGATCCGCTGGGCGCGGGCGGCGAGTTCGGCGGGCAGCGCGGCCTGGAGTTTGAGCTGGGCGGCGGCGAGGTCGGCGCCGAGGCCGAGTTCCCGGGCGGGGCCGGGGGCTCCGGCGAGGAAGAGGGAGCCGGCCTGGGCGTCGGTGAGCCCGGTGAGCCGGGTGCGGTAGCCGTCCATCAGCCGGTATCCGCCGGCGGGTCCGCGGTCGGCGTGGACGGGGACCCCTGAGGCGCTGAGGGCCTCGATGTCCCGGTAGACGGTGCGGACGGACACCTCCAGTTCTGCGGCGAGGTCGGGCGCGGTCATCCGGCCGCGGTTCTGGAGCAGGAGCAGGAGGGAGAGGAGGCGGTCGGCGCGCATGGTGCCATCGTGCGCCATACCTGACGGTAGATGTCAGGTATGGCGTCGAGGCTGGTAGGGCGCCGGGCGGAGGTCCTGCCCGGCGGCGGAGAGCCAGGAGCACCGACATGCCCACGTCCACGAGCGGTACCTTCACTTACGCCAACTGGGAGGAGTCCCCGGTCGGCGCGGCCGACGCCACCCCGCGCCTCGCCCGCGCCCGGGTCACGAACGCGTTCGCCGGGGGCATCGAGGCCGCGGAGACGGAGTGCGACATCACGATCGCGTACGCATCGGCGAACACCGGCACCTTCGTCGGGATGGAACTGGTGTCGGGCCGCGTGGGCGACCACACGGGGACGTTCGTCCTGGAGGAGCGCGGCAGCTTCGATGCCGACGGCACCACGCACTGCGCGTTCGAGGTGACCCCCGGCAGCGCCACCGGCGGCCTGACGGGCCTCACGGGTTCCGGCACCTTCACGGCCCGGCAGGGCGAAGAGTCCGTCGCGTACGCGTTCACGTACGACCTGGGCTAGCCGGTCTCCTCGGGATCTCGCCGGGGACCGGTCCGGGCCGGGGTGGTGGCGCCCCGGCCCGGACCGGCCGGCGGGTCAGCCGTAGAACGGACCCGGGTGGGCCCAGGTCGTCGCGCCGAAGACGTTGGCGTCGTTGATGGAGATCTTCAGGTTGGTGACCTTGAGGCCGTACTGCGAAGGCGTCGTACCGGCCGGGCAGTTCACGGTCTGCGGGGCGAAGTTCAGGTAGAACTCGGGGCCGAAGTCCCCTTGTTCGTGCTGGTGCCTGGAGATGATGTAGTTGGCCTCGGCATAGAAGTAGCCGCGGTCCAGGGCCGTCTGCTCGGTCCGCACGACCACGTCGTTCCCGCGGTCGGAGCGGCCGTCCGGTCCGGTGCAGCGGAAGGTGCGCGCGGTGTCGGCCTTGGCCTGGAACCAGTAGTCGGTGCTCCACAGGCCGGCCCGGAAGCCGGGGCTGTCGCGGACGCCGTGCAGCACGACGCTCAGCCTGAAGCCCCCGCAGCCGGGCGTCGCCTCGTATTCGTGGTACTTCAGCAGGCACTGCCGCGGACCCGAGATCGCGGTCGGATCGGGGTGGTACGGCTGGGGCACCACGGCCCCGTGGAAGGTCGCCGAGGCGGAGATCCCGCCCGGGGTGGCCGCCGGGATCTCGACGGTCTGCGCGGCGTGCGCGGTGCCCGTGCCGGCCAGCACGAGGGCCGTGCTCGCGCAGAGCGCGAGGACGAGCCGGGACAGCGGTGCCGGTAAGCCGGGCATGCGGAAGCGTGCCATCTGGTGGTTCCCCCCTGGACCCAGTGGATGGTGCCGGACACCGGGGACCCTAGCGGTGGAGGCAGCCGTTCGGCAGTGGGCCCGTGTACACCGGGGGCGGGGCCTCGATCGGGCGCGCACCGCGCACGCGAAGGGGCGCGGACCGGATCGGCCCGCGCCCCCGTTCGCCCGCGTCCCCGGTTACGGGGCGCCGAAGGTCAGCGTCAGCTGCGGCGTCCCTTCGTTGGCCGCGGCCTCCGAGGACCACAGCCACAGCGCGTCCGTCCCGGAGCTGGTCAGCGCCAGGCCGTACGGGCTGCCCAGCGCGCCGGCGACGGTCGCCGTGGACAGCCCTGCGGTGTGGACCGCCGAACCGTCGGGGACCCCGGGGAAGCTGCCGAGGGCGGGACCGCCCAGGCCCGGGCGGTTGTTGTACGTGGTGCCGCCCTCGGTCCACGCGCCGGAGACCGGGACCACCGAGACGGTGTCCGCCGTACCGGCGCCGCTCATGGTGCTGGTCTTCACGCTGAGCGTGGCCGACTTGAGGACCGTGCCCGCCGGTGCGGCGGGCAGGTCGAAGCGCAGGTAGCTCGCGTAGAAGGAGGTTCCCCGGACGGCCAGGGAGCCCGAGGTGCCGTAGTTGCCGTCGGGGGCGCCCGCGTTGGAGTAGGTGTCCTCGGCGGCCGTGACCCGGACGACCGAGTCGGCGGGGGCGGAGGCGAGGGCGTGGTGGTTCTGCACCTGCGCCGCGCTCAGTACGTTCGGGTAGACGGCGGTCTCGTCGAGCTGGCCCGCCCAGTACTCGCTCGTCGGGCGTTCCGGCCAGCCGCCGAGGCTGTCTCCGCCGGCGTGCCAGAAGCCGGCGAAGTTCTCGTGGGTGGTGACGTTGAGGGTGCCCTTCTGGGCTCCGTCCACGTACAGGGTCATGCCGCCGGGGCCCTGGGTGGCGACGACGTGGTGCCACTGGTTGTCGTTGTAGCGGTCGGCGCCGCCGGTGGTGATGGTGCGGGCGGATCCGGTGTACACGCCGTAGACGAGCCGGCCGTCATTGGTCATGTAGATGTGCTTGTCGTACTGACTGCTGCCGCGTTCCTGGTTGTTCCCGAAGCCGATGAGCTTGCCGCCGCGGGTGGTGCTGGTCCTGAACCAGGTTTCGATCGTGTAGCTGCTGCCGATGTTCTGCCGCTTGTCGCCGTAGACCTGGCTGTTCGTTCCGTTGAAGCCGATGGCCGTGCTCGCGCCGGTGACCGCGCCGGGCGTCTGGCGCAGGGCGGGGGCGTTCAGGTGCACGCCGCTCTGGTTGCCGCTGCCCGAGGAGTCGGCGACGAACGGCAGGGCCGACTCGTCGTAGCGCCAGTACTGCTGGGCGCCGTCGGTGCGGACCGCGTTCGGGTACGCGTCCACGGAGGCCGGCACCGTCACGGCCGCGGCCGGCGACAGGGCGCTGGTGTTGCCGGCCGCGTCGCTCGCCGTCACCCGGTACGTGTACGACTGGCCGGGCACGGCGGTGGTGTCCGTCCAGGAGGCCTGCGGGCGCTTGAAGAACAGCGAGTCCGCGGTGACCGTGGCGATCGGGGTGGCCGAGCCGTTGCGGTGGATCCGGTAGGTGAGCGCGCTGTCGTCGAGGTCGAGGCTGGTACGCCAGCGCACCTGCACCTCACCCGGCCTGAAGCTGACGGCGCTCGCCACGGGGACCGTGGGCGCCCCCGTGTCCCCGGTGGAGGAGAACCGGGTCAGGCTCTGCTGCGCGCCGCCGTTGACGGTGGTGAACTCGCCTCCGACCCACAGGTACGGGGTCCCGGCCTTGGAGCCGACCGTCATCACGCGCGGGCCGATGCCCTCGCCGATGCCGTCGTTGGTGTCGGGGGCCCAGCCCAGCTTGCCGGTGCCCGCCGTCGGCTGGGCGAGGAGGTGGTGGCGCTGGCCGTCGGGGAACTCCCCGACGCTGGAGCAGTCGTGCGCGTGCGAGGCGCTGTACAGGACGTCCCGGTACGGCAGTACGGCCTGGGTGGCGCCGAGGCAGGTGTCGCGCCAGCGCTGGTTCAGGTCGCCGAGGTCGAGGGCGATGCGGCCGTCGAAGACCCCGCCGCCCGTGCCCTCGTTGGCGGTGTAGAAGCCGGTGGCGTCGGTGGCGATGTCCTTGACCACCGAGTTGGTCTCGATGAAGCCGGGGTAGGACTTGGTGAGCGCGCCGCTCGTCGCGTTCACGACGGCCAGGGCGTGGGTGTTCGTACCGTTGACGGTGAAGAAGTCCCCGCCGAGTACGACACTGCCGCCGTCCGGGGTGACCTCGATGGCGCGGCCCGGCTCGTCGGCGTTCGCGGTGAAGGGCCTGAGCGCGCCGTCGGCCGTGGCGACGGCGGCGAACCGCTGGCGCGGCTGGCCGGCGACGGTGAGGAAGTCGCCGCCCGCGTAGACGGTGTCGCCGGTGACGGCGAGGGCCCGGACGGTCGCCGCGAAGGCCGGCCTGAAGGAGGTCTTGACGGTGCAGGTCGCCACGTCGATGGCGGCGAGGCTGGACACCGGGGTGCCGTTGACCGCGCCGAAGTAGCCGCCCGCGTAGAGGGTCTTCTTGTCCGGCGAGAGGGTGAGGGCCCGGACGGTGGCGGTGCCGCCGCCCACGGTGAACTCCAGCTCGCAGGAGGTCGGGGCGCCGGTAGCGGCGTCGAGCGCCACGAAGTTGACCGCCGGCCGCTCGGCGCCGCCTCCGCCCGCGGGCGGGCGGACGGCCGAGAAGGTGCCTCCGACGAAGACCTGGCCGCCCGCCTCGGCGAGGGCCCAGACGACGCCGTTGGGCTGCCAGGTCGGCAGCGCGTCGGCGGTGAAGGCCACGGGCGGGGTGACGGCCGCCGCCTGCGGGACGAGGCCGAGGCCGACGGCCGTGCCGGTGCCGGCCAGGGACAGGGCGAGAGCGGTCGCCAGCCCTCTGGATCTGCGCATGAACCCCCCAGTTCGGTGTGCGGTGTGCGGAGTGGCCGAAAACAGGCGGACAGCCGTCCTCGGCCGTGCGTACTGGCGCACCCTAGGGCGATTCATCGAGCCGTTCATCACACTTGACGTATTGGATGCGAAATTGGACCGGGGGCCGGCACCCGGAGGCCGCCGAACCGCTGCGCGGAGGCGTTGTCAGTGCCGGTTGCTAACGTCGGCAGCGGATGACCGGTACGACCGACTCCCGGGGGGAATCATGAAGTACGCACGCGTGGGCGCCGGATGACGGCCGTCCGCTCCCTGACCTTCGCGGCCTGGCGCCCCGGCCCGCCGCCGCACTACGTCACGGCGGCGGAGATGCTGGTGCGGCTGGGGAGTTTCGGACTGGAGCTGACCTGGCAGGTACGGATCCATGAGCCCGGCATCCACCCGGAGCTGGAGGACACGACGGCCCGGACCCGCGTCGGAACCCTGCGGCTGCTCGCCCTGCTGGCCCCGGAGCGACAGCTGATCGACGCCGACTTCGACGGGTACGACACGGACGGGCGCCTCGTGGTGGAACTCCAGGAGTTCGACAGCACGAGCTGGGACGTCCGCACCGCCGACCCGTGGCTGCTGGACGCCCTCCCCCGCTGGTTCCCGGACGCGGAACCGAGCCCCTCGGGCGCCTGGGGAAACTAGCCGGTCCGCGCCCTCGCCGACCGGTCGGTCGGTCGCGCTCGGGCCGGTCGGCGGGACGGCTGGTTGCGCCGGGCCTAAGGGGATCCGGGCAGGGGGCGGCAGAGGAGGGCCGCCGGTCCCTGGCGGGCGGCCGCGCGGGTGGTGAAGGCGATGCCGGCCGCGTACTCGGTGGGCAGGCACTGGCCCTTGTAGTGGCCGGAGGCGTAGTCGCCCCCGGGGGCGGCCGGCGGACGGTTGTCGCCACGGTCGAACCAGAGCGTGCGCCCGGCTCCCGCCGGGAGGGCCGTGCCGGCCGGGGCGCACAGGGCCGCCGAGACACGGGCCCCGCGCAGGCTGTAGCCGATCAGGAAACGGCCCTCGGGGCACTGGAGCTTCGTGTAGCCGGAGGCCCAGTCCCCGCCCGCCGGGACGTACCGCTCGTCCTGGACCACGGTGTGCCCGCCCGTCGGAGCGCGCAGGCCCGACGTCGCGCACAGGCCGCGCCCGCCCGTGTGGCTGAGGCCGGCCAGCCGTGCGCCGTCGGGGCAGACCGCCTTGCGGGCGCCGCTGTCCCAGTCGCCGCCGGCCCGGGTGATCAGGGAGGCGTTGTGGTCCCGGTGATCGGTGGTGAGCTGGTACCAGGCGGGGGTGGCGGGGACCGGCCCCGTGCGCCCCGGGGTGCCGGCGAGCCCGGCCCAGGGTCCCGTGCGCCAGTCGGCCGGGTCGAGCACGCCGCTGCGGCGGCCGGTGTTGTCGTAGCGGAGCACCGCCCAGCTGTCGCCGCCCGGGGCGCCCTGCGCGGTGGTGCTCCAGCCGACCAGCGGCCAGTACGCGAAGTCGGCGTCGGCTCCGGTCAGGTAGGCGGTGAGATGGGTGAACCAGGCGCGCGGAGCCGGACCCGTCTCGTCGGCACCGATGCCGAACTCACTGATCCAGACGGGCGCGGTGAAGTGCGTACCGGTTTCGGCGGACACGAAGAAGGCCTGGTCGTACAGGGTCTGTTCGAGCTCGGTGCGGGTCATGTCCTGGTAGCGGGCGTCGTGGGTCTCCCCGATCCCGGTGGCTCCGCTGTGGTGGGGGCCGGTGTACCCGTAGAAGTGGGCCGAGTAGACCAGCTTGCCGGACACGGCGAGGGTGTGGGAGAGCGTACGGACCGGTGTGAGGGTCGGGCGGCCGTGCGGGAGCCCGTCGACCGGGATGCCGGTCCAGTTGATGCCCTCGATCACGATGAGGAGGTTCGGGTTGGCCTCGGTCAGGATGCGGTCGGCGGCCTCCTGGGCGGCCGCGTGCCAGTCGTGGCCGTCGCCCAGTCCCCAGTTGGGGTCGTCGAAGGTGTCCCGGCGGACCTCGTTGTAGAGGTCGGCGCCCACCACCCGCGGGTTGTCCCGGTAGCGGCGGGCGAGGAACACCCAGTCGTCGGCCCACTGTGCGGTGGAGCGGCCGCTGTTCCAGCGTTCGTTGCCGTCGAGGCCGCAGCACCAACGGGTGGTCACGGTGTGGTTGTTGAGGATGACGGCGAAGCCGGCTTCGGTGAGGGCGCCGACCACGGCGTCGTACACCTGGAGCGGGGTCCGGCCGCGCAGGGCCGGGTTCGCGGTGACGGCCGCGTCGGGGACGGGGGTGGTGGCGCGGAGCATCTCGTTGGAGAAGGGCAGCCGGATGCTGTTGAGGCCGAGCGCGCGGAAGTCGGCCAGCAGGGTGGGCAGCGGGACCCGGTCCAGGCCGAGCGGGATGCCGTGGGAGTCCTGGCCGCTGTGGTGGGTGGCGGGGTCGGTGCGGTCGCCCGAGCCGCTCCAGGAGCCCTGGGCGCCGTCCCAGTTCCCCGAGCGCAGGCGGAAGCGGTTGCCCTGGGCGTCGACGATGTAGCGGCCCCGCGTGGAGAGCGGCGGGGACCACGTCTGCGCCTCGGCCGGCCCCGCGGCGGCCGCCGGTGCGGCAGGCGTGGCGAGCACGGCCGGTGGGGCCGGTGTGGCGAGCGCGGCCGGTGCGGCGAGCGCGGGTGCGGCGGTGCTCGCGAGCAGGAGCACGCTCACGGCCGCGTAACGGGCCGTCCGTAGAAGGCTGTTCATATCGCTCCCGCCACATCGGGCCGCCCCGGGCCGGACGGTGCCGCGGTCAAGTTACCGGCGGGTTGCCGACAGGGGAAGCCGTTCGGCGCGGGCGAGTTCGGCGTCGTAGGCGGCGGCTTCGAAGCGGCACTCGGGCGGCGCCGGTAGCAGCGGCGGGGCGCCCGGTGCGCGGGAGCGGCGCCAGTCGCGCCACACGACGGTGCGGCCCTCGCGGACGATGGTGACGTACAGGGCGCCGCAACAGCCCTCGCCGCAGCGGGACTCGGCCAGTTCGGCCTCGTGCGGCTCGGCGGCGGCGCGCAGCGTCCCGGACCCCAGCAGCCGCTCGGGGCCGGATGCCGAACCGGCCGCGAAGACGGCCGGGACCAGCGGAACCCCGTCCACGAACAGCCGGGCCTCGACCCCGCCCCCCGCGACCGGGTCGAGGCCGGTGACCTGGATGTCCAGGCGGCTCAAGGCCCCGGGGTCCGGCGGCACGCCGAGCCGCGCGGGCGGTGGTGCGGTGAGCGGGGCGGGCAACGGTCCACGCGGCGCGGACAGCGGCGCGGGCAGCGGCGCCGGCAGCGGCTGCCGGGCCCAGGCGGCGCGCTCCTGCTGCCCGGTGTCCGGACGGTCCCCGGGGCCGGCTTCCGGCGGGGTGCCGGCCAGTGCGGACCTGAGCGCGGCGAGCAGTCGTTCCCGTACGCCGGGCGCCCAGTCGAGCAGGGCGCCCTGGCCGCCGTGCAGGTCCAGGAACAGGGTGCGCAGGCAGGCGTACGTGTCCAGGTCGCTCGGCAGCGCCCCGAGGCGGGCGGCGACGGCCGCGTACAGCTCCCGGGCGGGCGCGTAGTTGTGGATCTCGGACTCCCCGTCGGCCTTGCGGGACATCAGCGCGAGCAGGCGGACCGCCTGGGCCGGCGCCCCGGCGGCGCAGGAGAGCAGCGCCTGCCGGCCCAACGCCTCGGCGAGGACGCGGGCTTCGAAGGGCGAGGTGCGTCCGGTGTCGACCGGGGTGGTGAGCAGCCACTCGTGTACGGCCGGTTCGGCGGCCCGCGCGCACAGGGCGGTGAGCACCCCGCTGCGGTGGCCCGGTATCCGCCGGAGGAGCCACAGCAGGGAGCCGGGTTCGGCCAGGAGCCTGAGCGCGTCGTCCGTGAAGCACGGCAGCAGCCCCACGACCCGGACCGCCTCGCTCTCCGCGCCGGGCGCGGGTCCGCCCAGCCGGGCCAGGAGTGCCAGCCCGGTCGACACCAGCCGGCGGTCCGTGCCGTGCCGTACGAGGTGCAGGGCCAGCCGGCGGTGGTCGTCCCCGCCCGGCGCAGCGGCCTCCAGGGCGGAGGCGATCCGGCAGTCCCGCCGCGCGAGCCGCTTCAGCGGGACCTCCAGCCGGCGGGTGGCCGCCTCGACGTCCGTGAGCGGGTCGGACGCGGTCCCGGCCGGCAATCCCGCGAACGCCTCCCGGAGGGCCGCGCCGAGGGCTTCGGCCGCCTCCCGCCGGGACTGCCGGGTCGAGCGGATCCTCGGCGGCTGGTCCGCCTCGTCCGGCATCGGGTGCTCCGCGAAGACGTCACCGCACGGGTTCGCCCCCGGCGGCGCGGGCGGCTCGCCGGGCAGCAGTCGCAGGGCGTGCTCGTACAGCGCGGGACCGCGCGCGGCGCCCGTCAATGCCCGGTCTTGGGTGCGTTTCGTTCGCTCATGTCCGGATCCTGTCAACCGGGTCCCTCGTATGCCACCCGTTTACGCGAGCCCGCCCGCCCCGAAAGCACCCCGCGGCGGGCCGCGCCCCTCTACCGTGCCCTGGGGGGTTGGGCACGGCACCGGAGGGTGGGGCGGATGGACGAGGAAGAAGACATGCGGCTGGCGAGGTTGACCCCGGAGGTCTCCCGCCGGACCCTGGCGATGCTCCGAGGCCTGGCCGGGCTGGAGCCCCCGGAGCAGGTCCCCGAGGACGCCATGCTCGTCGCCGACGCGATCCTCGCCGAGCACGGCACGGACGGGCTGCGGGTCCTGGTGATGACCCTCGCCGCTTGGGCGACGGCGCAGATCGAGAACGTCGCGGAGCTCAGCGGGCGCAGTCACGAGGCGGTGCTGGACGCGATGGAGCTGGCCTGCCTGGAGGCGAATGCCGAGGAGCAGGGCAAGGAGTAGGGCCAGGAGCCGGGAGCAGGCCAGGAGTAGGCCCAGGAGCCAGGAGCAGGGCCAGGAGTATGACCCGAAGCCGACCGGAAGGGTTTCTTCCGCCGCGAATCGGCCGACGCTGCCAACAGCGGGCCGGTCCCCATAGCGCACGAGGAAAAGGACTCCGGAAGGACGCAGGGTCACCACCGGTCAGCAGAAAGCGACAGAAGGGGTCCCGGCCCGGCCCGCACAAGGGCCCCCGGGACACCGGATCCGCCCCGGGCAGCAGCCGCGCGTGGACCGGACCGCGGTCGGCGACACTGGGGGTTAGCAGGAGCGTAGTGGGGGGTCGTGATCGGAGGCCGTCGTGAGCACACCTTCCCCCATCCGGATCGCTGCCGTCCTTTCCACCGAGCACCGTGGACGGCTCATGTCCCACGCCCTCGAGGTCAATTTCCCCGAGGGAGCACGGATCTTCGACGAGGGCAACCGGGCGGATTCCTTCTGGATCGTGCGCTCCGGCACCGTGACGCTGGAGATCCCCGTGCCCGGACGCCGGCCCACGCCGGTCCAGAGCCTCGGCCCCGGTGAGCTGGTGGGCTGGTCCTGGCTGTTCCCGCCGTACACCTGGCAGCTCAGCGCCGAGGCGATGACCCCGGTACGCGCGTACGAGTTCGACGGGACCACCATCCGGATGCTCATGGACGTCGACCCGGCGTTCGGGTCCGCGGTCGGACACTGGGTCGGCCGCGTCCTCGCGGTCCGGCTCCAGCAGACCCGCACCCGGCTCCTCGACCTGTACGCCCCGCGGACAGGGGCCACCCGCTGAGGGCGGCCCCCCGCTGACACCCGGGCCCCGGAACGACCGTCAGTCCCGGACGCCCGCCGATTCGGCCGCACGCCTGCGCAGGGACACCGCCGCGGTGGCCGTGGCCGAGACCACCGCGGCGACCGCGCAGGCACCGGCCGCGCCGCCGACCATGCCCCAGGGGACCACGAGGGGAGCCCGGACATCCAGGAGCGCGAGGGCGCCCCACACCCCGCCCAGGTTCAGGGCGGCGACCAGGCCTCCGACGAGCGCCCCGACCAGTACGGCCAACAGCGCCTCGCCGGCCACCAGCGCCAGCACCTGCCACCGGGTGGCGCCGGTCAGACGCAGCACCGCGAGTTCGCGGGCCCGTTCGGAGGTGGCCATGACCAGGGTGTTGACCAGCCCGATCCCGGCGTAGAGCAGCGCGATGCCGAGGACGAGCAGCAGGCCGAGCCGGGTGGTGCGCTTGGTCTCGGGATGACTGGCCGCCACCCACTGCTCCTTGGTGAAGACCCGGCCGCCGGCCTCCCCGGCGGCGCGGGCCAGGTCCGCGCCGACAGTGACGGGGTCGGCGCCGGGGGCGGTCCGTACGTCGACCCGGTCCACGCGCGCTCCGGCCGCGTTGGCGGGGGTGACGTAGGCACCGTTGTTGCCGGTTCCGATGCTCAGTACCGCCGCGATGCGCAGGGTCTTGCGGGTGCCGTCGCCGAGCCAGACGTCGACGGTGGAGCCGACGGTGTGCCGCTCCCATTCCTCGTTGACGATGATGGAGTTGTCGTCGAGGTCGGTGACGCGGCCCGCGGTGACGGGCAGCGCGGTCGTCCTGGCGAGCAGGCCGGGATCGGCGGCGCGGGCGTCGGAGCGGATGAGGGCCGTGCCCTCCTCCAGGACGTGGACGGTGGTGGCCGCGGTGGCCGAGACCTCCGCTCCGGGTACGGCCCGCAGCCGGTCGACGGCGGCCCGGTCGAAGCTCCCGGAGACGACGAAGGCGGCGGTGGTCCGCTGCCGGATCTCGACGGCCTTGGCCTCGTTCAGGGTGGCGGTGGTGCCGAGCAGGGATCCGGCGAGGGCGACGGTGACCAGGACGGGGGCCGCGAGCGAGGCGGTGCGCCGCACGCCCGCGGCCGCGTTCTCCCGGACCAGCATCCCTACGGCGCCCGGCAGTCGGGCCGGCAGCCGGCCGGTCAGCCGGACCAGCGGCCTCACCAGCACGGGGGCCAGCAGGGCGCAGGCCACGATGAGCGGCATCGGGCGGCTCGTGTACGTCTTGCGGTGCAGCAGGTCGGACGGGTCGCCGGCCAGGGCGTACCCCAGGGTGCCGAGGGCGAGGAGCAGCAGTGCGGCGCCGCAGATCCAGCGCCCCCGGGTCATGGTCCGGGTCTCGACGGCGGCTTCGCGCAGCGCCTCGGCGGGGCCGACCCGGCCGGCCCGCCAGGAGGCGGCGGCGACCCCGCCGAGGGCGACGAGCAGGCCGGTCCAGAAGGCCAGGTGGTAGGGCCAGGTGGCGTCCCCGACGGTGAACCAGCGGGGTGCCAGCTCCCCTTCCACCATGGCCCGGACGAGCACGGGCGCCCCGTACGCCCCAAGGACGCAGCCGGTGGCGGAGGCCGCCGCTCCCAGCAGTACCGCCTCGTGGAGGACCATCCGGCGGATCTGTGCCGGGGTGGCGCCGGTGGAGCGCAGCAGGGCGAACTCCCGGCGCCGCTGGGCCACGGCGAAGGCGAAGGTGGAGGCGACCACGAACACCGAGACGAAGCCGGTGATCGCGCCCGAGGTGCCGAGCGCGGCGTTGACGGCGAGCAGGGCTTCGCCGTCGCGCTCCGGGTCGGGGTCCGCGAAGCGCCGGTCGCGGTCGGTCAGGACCCGCACGCCGGGATGCGGGGCGACGAGGTTGCGTACGGCGGCCGGGTCCGCGGCGACCACGGCCTGGGGGACGGCCGGCGACAGCCGGGCGGCGCGGGCGTCGGTGTAGAAGAGCGCGTCCTCGAACCCCCGCCCGGGGACGGTGCCGACGACGGTGACGGTTCCGGTGTCGGTGGCGAGCCGCGCGCCGGGGCGGGCCCAGCCGGTGGTGACGACCTCGGTGTCGGACCGCGGGGCGCGTCCGGCGTCGAGGGTGTACGGGGCGAAGGCGGCGACGGACCAGGGGTGGCCCACGGGGTGCCGGGGTCCGCCC
Organism: Streptomyces sp. NPDC028314; assembly: GCF_055565795.1. NCBI lineage: Bacteria > Bacillati > Actinomycetota > Actinomycetes > Kitasatosporales > Streptomycetaceae > Streptomyces > Streptomyces sp. NPDC028314. Next base: position 183,200 of record NZ_JBVHTP010000007.1, on the reverse strand, counting down.
GCCACGCGCACCGGGAAGGAGCGGTCCTCGGTGACGGGCCCGAGGGCGGCGAGTTGCCGCAGCAGTGCGGGGTCGACGGGTCTGGGGTGGGCCAGCGCGGCGGTGCGTTCACCGATCGGGGTCGGCACCCGCAGTGTGTCGGCGCCCTTGACGACGACCGGGGCCTGGGCGAAGCGCTCGGGCTGGCGTCGTGGCGCGTCGAGGGTGGCGGCGAGGCCGAGGCCCATCGCGGCGATCAGGCCGACGCCGAGGGCGAGGGCGACGAAACTGCCGACCAGGGTGACCCAGCGGGTGCGCAGGGTGCTCAGGGCGAGGCTCAGCACGGCAGGGCCTCCAGCTTCGTCATGTGCGCGGCGATGCGGTCGGCTCCGGCGTCGGTGAGTTCGGAGCCGACCCGGCCGTCGACGAGGAAGACGACGCGGTCCGCGTGGGAGGCGGCGACCGGGTCGTGGGTGACCATGATCACGGTCTGCTGCTCGGTGTCGGCCATCTCCCGGAGCATGGTGAGGACTTCGCGGCCGGTCCTGGAGTCCAGCGCTCCGGTGGGCTCGTCGGCGAAGAGCACTTCGGGGCGGGTGATGAGGGCGCGGGCCAGCGCCACGCGCTGCTGCTGGCCGCCGGACAGTTCGGCGGGCCGGTGCCGGGCCCGGTCCCCGAGGCCGACGCGAGCCAGGACCCGGTGTACGTCCGCCTTCGCGGGCCGGCGGCCCGCCAGCCGCAGCGGCAGGGCGATGTTCTGCTCGGCGGTCAGCGCGGGCAGCAGGTTGAAGGCCTGGAAGACGAAGCCGATCCGGTCGCGGCGCAGCAGGGTCAGCCTGGTCTCGCTGAGCCCGGTGAGCTCGGTGCCGCCGACGGTGACGGAGCCGGAGGTGGGCCGGTCGAGTCCGGCGGCGCACTGGAGGAGGGTGGACTTCCCCGAGCCGGAAGGGCCCATGACGGCGGTGAAGCTGCCCCGGGGAAAGCCCAGGGTGACCTGGTCGAGGGCGGTGACGGCCTGGTCGCCGGAGCCGTACACCCGGCTGACCGCCCGCAGTTGGATCGCATCGTTTTCCATGCCCCGAGCCAACCGCCTGAGCGCGCCCGGCACAGCGGGGCAGGGGCGAGTCCCGGCGGTATGCCCAGCCCTACCCGAGCCCTCCCACCAGCCCCGCCCGGGCTCTCCCGCAACCGCGCCCGGGCCCTCACGCAACCCTGCCCGGGCTCTCCCGCAGCCCTCCCGCAGCCCTCGCCGGGCATGTTTCAGGGGTGTTTCAGGAATGTCTTCAGCCGATTCCACCGTGCGCTCCCGCACAGGTCAACAGCTCGTCAACACTGCGGAGTGCAGTCATTCCCTCACGACGAGTGACGTGAAATGGCGGTACGAACGGGCGTTCCTGTTCCAGATGGGCAAGACTCCCGTCCGTTATCCGAAGCAACCACCCCGAGGAGTGTTCGAAATGCGGTCCATCACCAGGAGTCTGGGACTGGCCACCGGCGCCATGGCGCTCACCGCCCTCACCGCACTGGCGGGCTCCGGAGCCGCGGACGCCGCGCCGGCCGGTACGGAGAGCCTGTACGCGCCCTCCGCACTCGTGGTCAGCGTCATGGCCGGCGACGACCCCGACCACGCCACGGTACTGCGCGCGGTGACGCTGGTGTGCGCTCCGCGGCCGACCGGCACACACCCGGACCCGGCCGCCGCGTGCGCCGAATTACGGGCGAACGGGCGTGCGCTGGACGCACTCGCGCAGCCGCGCTCCGACGCCGCGTGTACCCGGGAGTGGAATCCGATGACGGTCACGGCCGACGGCGTCTGGGAGGGGCGCCGGCTGAGCTACACCTACACCTACGGCAACCCGTGCGGTCTGCGGAACAGCAACGGCGTGCTGTTCGGCATCTGACCCTTCCCGTCAGCCGAGTTCGAGGCTGGTGACCCCGTACAGTCCGGCCAGGTCGAGCTCCGGCGCCGGGCCGGTGTACATCCGGGCCGCCTCGAAGGTCGGGGCCATTCCCAGCCCGGCCAGCAGTCCGGTGGCGGCCGGGTTCGCGTCGGGCACGTCCACGGCCACCTCCCCGCCGGGGGCGTGCTCCGCGAGCCGCCGCAGCAGGGCCGCGGCCACCTCGGGCGTGGCCGCGTACAAGGGGCCGACGCGGGAGGCGGCGCTGCACGGGCGGATCACGCCGAGGCCCTCGATGCGGCCGTCCCGGACGGCGGCGAGGGCGGTCCGCCCGGGCAGCCCGGTCCAGGCGGAGAGGAACGCGTCCCGCGACTCGGGGAAGAACCTCCGGTCGTACGCGGCGAGTTGGGCGAAGGGCAGCGAGGCGGCGGCCACGATGCGCACCCCGCCGTCGTCGCCCGGCCGCGGCACCCCTTCGTGGCGGACGTTGTTCCAGGCCGGACGGAACCCGGACTTGCGGTAGTTGCCCTGCTGCTCGACCACCCCGTCCAGCCCCACGAGGCGGCCGTCGAGCCGCTCCATCCCCGCGTGCCACAGCCGGAGGCCGTAGCCCTTTCCGCGGAAGGCGGGGCGTGCGATGTAGAAGCCGATGAAACCGAAGCCCGTTCCGTAGCGCACGGCGGAGATGCAGGCCACCGGCTCACCGTCGAGCCGGCCGACGAGGAAGCCGCCGGGATCGGCGACCGCGAAGGCGAAGCGGTCGGTGTCACCCGGGTTCCAACCTTCCTCGTCGGCCCAGGCACGGATCATTTCCATGTCGGCGGCGCTCGCGCCGCCGATGTCGAATCCCGTCATGTCCGGTGTTGTACCAGATGCCTACGGGGTGCGCAGCGTGGCCTCTTCGGCCGCCGGCGGCCCCCGGAGGAGGTCAGCAGGCGGATGGAAGGGACGTCAGGAGGCGGACGGAGGGGACGTCAGGAGGCCGGTGAAGGAGGGGAGATCGGCCTCCCGGTGGAGGTCGCTGACCTGCCCGTCGCCGACCTCCACCACCCGCCACCTCCCGTCCTCGCGCAGCGCGAGGTCGGTGGTGACGAAGCGGCAGCCCAGCGCCTCCACCGCCGCCCGGACCGGTTCGAGGTCGGGCGGCGGGACCTCGCCGGACGGGCTGTCCGGGTGGGCGGTGACCAGCCGGGGCGTCCCGTCGCGCCACCACACGCGGGCTTCGGCGGCGGCGCTCACGGGGCGGACGTAGTGCTCGAAGTCCCGCAGCACCACCCCGCCCGCCAGGTCGTCTCCCTGGAGTTCGACGAAACGGGCCACGACCCGGTGCAGGGCGGCGAGGTCGGTGTGGTCGGGGATGTGGCAGGCCTCGGCCCACTCGTGCTTGCGGGACTTGACGTAGTCCTTGACGATCGCGGCCCCGCCGGGAAGCCGGGCGGCGAGCGCTGCGAGCCGGGCCGGCTCCGGGACCTCGCGCGGGGCCGTCGGCAGCCAGGCACTGTGCGGGGTGAGGTCCGCGAACGTCCCGTACCAGCCGGGCAGTTCGTGGGCACGCCGGTACGCCTCGGGGGTGACGAGGAGTTCGGCGCCGCGTTCCCGCAGGGCCGCGTCCAGTTCGGCGTACCGTCCGGCGGGGATCATCCAGCCGCGGTACCAGACGGCTCCCGTTCCGGCGGGTATCCGGGAGACGGCCCGGCCGGGGTCCCCGGCGAGGAGCGCGTCGTGGTCGAGGAGCAGGGCGGTCCCGCCCACCGCACGCAGTTGCCGGGCCTCCGCCGCGAAGTGGGGGTCGGCCCGGCGCTCGTTCAGCGGATCGGAGCAGTACAGGACGGTGGTCTTCGGCATCCCCCCACCCTACGGATCACTCCGCGGCGGCCGGGCAGGGGTGTCAGCCCGCGCAGATGACGTCGTCGAGGTGGATCGGCTGGGAGTCGAGGCGTACGTACGCGGTGAAGGTATCGGTGCGACCGGCGTCCCAGTACGTGGTGACGGTGGCCCAGCCGACCGCCGCGGACTGGGCGACCGTGACCGGCCCGATGGCGATGGCCACCGGTTCGTTCTGGGCGCAGAGCAGTACGTCGCTCTGGGGGTTGTCCCGCTGCTTGTCCTTGAGCACCTGCGAGACGCGGTGCTCGCGGCCGTGCGGGGTGGGGCCGTGCTGGCCGTAGAAGGCGGTGAGGAAGCGGGTGATCTCGACGGCGCCGTGCCGGTGCGGTCCGGTCGCCGCCGACTCGGGGGGAGCGGGAGGAGCGGGGACGGCGAGGGCGGCCGGGGCCGGCAGGGCGGTCAGGGCGAGCAGGAGAGCACCGGTCAGGCGGGAGGTGAGCGTCATGTCCGGTTTGTAGCCGCATGCTCGCGCCGACCGACAGGGGCACGGCCTGATCTCACCCCTGTGGAGGCGGGATTCACCGCAGAACCGCCCCTTCGGCCGCAGGCCGGAGCCCCGTCCCGGAACCGCCCCGGGACGGCCCCGAGACGGGGCGAGCCGCTAAATGCGGTCGCGGGAGCGTGCGGGCCGTACATAGGGTCGGGGTATGGGGAAGCCGCTCGTAGCAGTGTTCAGTGGGGCAGGAATGTCCACGGATTCCGGGATTCCGGACTATCGGGGGCCGCGGGGTCTGTGGCGCCGGGAGCCCGGCGCCGAGAAGCTCGTGACGTACGAGTACTACATGGCGGACCCGGAGGTCCGGCGCCGCTCCTGGCTGATGCGGGCCGAGCTCGGGGCCCTCGGGGCGAAGCCGAACGCGGCGCATCTGGCGGTGGCCGGGCTGGAGCGCGGGGGGACTCCGGTGCGGGTCATCACGCAGAACGTGGACGGGTTGCACCAGCTCGCCGGCATGCCCGCCCGCAAGGTGTTCGAACTGCACGGGACGGCCCGCGAGGTGGTGTGCACGGCCTGCCACGCGCGTTCCCCGATGGAGGAGGCGCTGGCCCGGCTGGCCGCCGGCGACCCGGATCCCGCCTGTCCGCGCTGCGGCGGGATCCTGAAGCCGGCCACCGTGATGTTCGGCCAGCGGCTCGACCCCGAGGTGCTGGCGCAGGCCGTGGCCGTGTCGAAGGGCTGCCAGGTGTTCATCGCCGTCGGGTCCACCCTCCAGGTCCAGCCCGCCGCCTCGCTGGCCGGCATGGCCGCGGAGGCGGGGGCCCGCCTGATCATCGTGAACGCGGAGGAGACCCCGTACGACCCGCTCGCCGACGAGGTGATCCGCGAGCCGATCGGGACCGCCCTTCCGGCGCTCCTGGCCCGGATCGCCGGCTGATCCGCGCCGCGGTCTAGGCCGCGTCGGCCGCCCGGCGCATCTCCGCCACGTCGAGCCGCTTCATCTTCATCATGGCCGCGGTGGCCCGGCCCGCCCGCTGCGGGTCCGGGTCGGTGACCAGCTCGATGGCGCCGGCCGGGATGACCTGCCAGGACAGCCCGAACTTGTCCTTGACCCAGCCGCACTGCGACTCCTGGCCGCCGTCCCCGGTCAGCACGTCGTAGTAGTGGTCCGCCTCGGCCTGGTCCGCGCAGTTGATCTGGAAGGAGACGGCCTCGGTGAAGGGGAACTGGGGGCCGCCGTTGAGTCCGACGAACTTCTGGCCGTTGATCTCGAACTCGACCACCATCACCTCGCCGGCCTGGCCGGGGCTCGCTTCGTTGTAGTAGCCGACCCGGCCGCGCTTGCCGTCCTTGAAGACGGACAGGTAGAAGTCGGCCGCTTCCTCGGCCTTGCCGTCGAACCACAGACACGTGGTGAAGGGGTTGCTCGTCATGACTGCCTCCAGGGTGTGCGCGACGGGGGATACCGTCCCGCACATACAGACCGGTCCCGCGCCCGAAATTCATCGGTGGGCGCGGGACCGGTCCGTATCCAGCCCGGAATGCACTCCTGCGGGCTACATGTCGAGCATGCGGTCGACGACCCGGGCGGCAGCCCCGCCGTCGTCCAGATCGCAGAACTCGGCCCGGAAGGCCGCCCTCGCCGCCGCGTACTCGGCGCCGACCGCGTCCGCGTTCCGTACGGCCTCGATCAGGCTCGCGGAATCGGCCAGCAGCGGTCCCGGGGCCTTCTCCTCGAAGTCGAAGGTGAAGCCGCGCATGGTGTCGCGGTAGTGCCCCAGGTCGTACGTGAACAGCAGGATCGGCCGGTCGGTGAGCGCGAAGTCGAAGATCGCGGAGGAGTAGTCCGAGATCAGCACGTCCGCGACGAGCAGCAGGTCCGTGGTGTCGGGCCAGCGGGACACGTCGACGACGAAACCGTCGCGGGCGCCCTCGCGGACCTGCTCGGTCACCTTGTGGTGGCCGCGGACCAGCAGCACGTGGTCCTCGCCGAGCTCGCGCCGGGCCGCCTCCAGGTCGATCCGCAGGTCGAGCTTGTAGCCGCCGGCCACCGTCCAGCCCTGCCGGTTCTCCCGCCAGGTCGGCAGGTAGAGGACGACCTTCTTGCCCTCGGGCAGGCCGAGCCTGCGCCGGATCTCCGCGATGCGCTGCGCGTCGGGCCGTACGAGGGCGTCCGTACGCGGGCTGCCTGCCTCGACGATCTCGCCCGAGTAGCCGAGGGCGCGCCGCAGGACAGGCGTGGCGTACGAGCTCGGGGAGGCCAGCAGGCTCCACTGGGCGCTGTCGTGCTCCAGCCCGGCCAGCACCTCGGGGCTCGTGTAGTAGTCGTGGATGAAGTCGTGGCCGATCTGCTTGAGCGGCGTACCGTGCCAGGTCTGTACGACCGTCTGCCCGGGGCGGCGCAGGAAGGTCTGCGGCACGCTGTCGTTGACCACGTAGTAGCGGGCCCGGGCCAGGACGTCCCAGGCTTCCAGACTTCCGTACTGGACGGCGCGCGCGGTCGGCGGGACCTCGGCGCGGCCGTCGCGGACCAGCCAGATGTGCTCCAGCTTCACCCCGCGGCGTACGAGCTCCTCGTGGATGGCGCGCGGCGAGTCGCCGGCGCCGTGCCCCTGGAAGGTGTCGTACACGACCATGTCCTTGACCGGCAGGGCGCGCTGGGCCGGGTAGGTCACGTCGCGGGCGACGCGCTGGGCGTAGGTGGAGCGGTCGTGCGGGCTGAGCAGCGGGTCGCAGACCAGCGCCATCCGGTCGTGCAGCCGGGCCTCGACGCGCATCCGGCGGCCGTCGGTGGTGATCGCGTGCGGGCCGGAGAAGAGGGCCGGCGAGACGAGCTGGACCGGGGCGCCGCGGTCGACGCCGAGCAGGCCGGCGGTGGTGCCGCCCTGGGCCGACGGGCGCACGGTGGCCCACCAGCGGCCCTGCGGGAGGGTGGTGCGGCCCGCGTACGCCTCGGGCAGCACCGGCTCGAAGGAGGCCTCGAACCGGTCGCCGTCGCGGGTGACGGGGTAACTGAACTCCATGCCGTACATGTTGTGCAGGACCAGCTCGTACGGCTCGTCCGCGGGCGCGAGGAAGCTGCCCCGCAGGGTCAGGGCGCCCTCCTTGACGGCGACGGAGTCCACGAGGGGCGGCGAGGCCTGGACGGAGAGGACGAGGTGGCCGCCCGTCCCGCGCTTGGCGAAGACCGTACGGCCCGCGCGGTCGCCGGGCAGGGGCACGACCAGGCCGGTGAAGCCACCGCGCTCGTCGTGTGCCAGGGGGTGGCGGGTGCCGTCGGCGCGGACCACGGACAGGTTCCAGGCCTCGGGGCTCCACTCGCCGGCCTGCTCGTCGGCGTCCGGCACGGCGGCCAGTGCGGCCAGCGGCACGCGGGCGGTGAAGGGGATCCGGCCGCTCGCGGCGGACCCGGCGGACCCGCCGGTCTCCAGCGCAACGGTGACGACCTGGCCGGTGGTGGCGTGCTCCGCGCGCAGGCTCGCGTCCGCGCCGAGCCCGGCCGCCAGTTCGCCGGAGATCTCGACGGCGTCGTCGCCGGCGGGGCGCACGTCCAGGGCCCGGGCCCGTACGACCTCGACCTTGACGGTCAGGGCGCCGGAGACGGTCGGCAGGATGCGGACGTCGGGAGTCGCCCAGTAGGGGGGAGGGGTCAGGCCGCTGTCGTGCTCGCCGCCCTTGAGGCGGGCGCGGTGCAGGCCCCCGGGGCCGGTGACGGCGATCGAGGTGGACCACGTGCCGTCGCGCCACTTGCCCCCCGACTGGAAGATCGAGGGGTCGACCACGGCGCTGAACCCTGCCCAGTCGGCGTGCCGCAGCGCGAGGTGCGGCGCCTGCACGGTGGCCATCGGGGAGGCGACGGTCCGCGCGCTGACGACGGTGCGGCGGCGCTTGCCGCTCTCCCGGAAGATCAGCATCTTGCGGGAGCCGAGCCGGCTCTCGGCGCCCATGTGCCCGGGCAGGGCGTAGCCGCGCAGCAGCAGCTTGCCGTCGCTCCAGGCGGCCTGCTCCAGCCGGCTGACCACGCGGCGCTCGCGGGGGCCGAGGGTGAGGATCTTGGCGGGGACGGGCGTCTTGAGGAAGGGGTAGTCGGCCTGCGGGCGGGCCAGTCCCTTGACGGGCACGCTGTAGGTGAAGTCCCGCTGGTGCCGGAGCAGGGCGATGAACTCCTCGACCCGGCCCTCGCGGGCCAGGTACGCCTTGAGCCGGTCCGCGACGGTGAGGTCGGACCAGGGCTCGGTGCCGATCTCCCGGATGAGGCCGCCGACGTCCTTGACGAACGCGGCGCGGAAGTCGGGGCCGGCCTCGGCCACGTACTTGTAGATGAGCGGGAGTTCCTCGCTCAGTACGTTGCGGTCGTAGTCGCGCAGGTAGCGGGCGTAGCGCTCGCCCGGCTTGCTCTTCAGCGCCTCGCGGACCATGCGCACGGAGGTGACGCGGTCGATGAGGGAGACGGGGTCGGTGGAGCGCTGGGTGATGGAGCGCTCGCCCGTCTCGCGGACCCGCCAGTGATAGACCACGTCACCGATCACGTCGACGCTGGAGGCGAAGTAGTGCGCGGGGATGCTGACGGGGGCGTCCTCGTAGAGGATGCCCTCCGGGTACTGGAAGCCGTGCTCGTCCCAGAAGGTGCGCCGGTAGACCTTGTTCCACGCGGTGCGGTCGGTGACCAGCGCCGGGAACTTGGAGATGTGGGTCTTGAGCTGGGTCCTGGCGAAGGCGTTGCGGTGGCCCCAGGACTGCTGCATGCCGACGGAGCGGAAGCGCTTGACGTTGCCGCCCGCGAAGTCCGAGCCGGTCTCGTCGAGGGCGTCGATCAGCTTCTGGTAGGCGTGCGGCGGCATGGTGTCGTCGCTGTCGACGAAGGCCAGGTACTCGCTGTCCTTCGATATGTGCCGGGCGCCCACGTTGCGGGCGGCCCCCAGTCCGGCGTTCTCCTGCAGGACCACCCGGAAGCGTTTGTCCCGCGCGGCGAACGCTTTGGCTATGACGGCGCTGCTGTCGGTGGAGCCGTCGTCGACGAGGACGACTTCGAAGTCGTCGAACGTCTGAGCGGCGATGGACTCCAGGCACTCGTCGAGGTAGAGCTCGACGTTGTAGACAGGTACGACGATGCTCAGGCGCGGGGGCATGGGTGGCGGGTTCTCCAGCGTTTTTACTTTGTTGATGATCAGCTGATTACAGCATCCTACTCTGTAACAGGATGATAAAGTCCGCCCATCCTCGGACATATCATCGTCGGCCTCCGGGGCGGACGGCAAAAGAATTGCGCCGCCCGCCACCGCGCCCGTCGCGGCCTTTCCGGACCGCCGTCAGATCTCGAGTTCGGCTTCGATCTTCTTCAGCTGGTGCCGGGCCATCGCGAGGTTGGCGCGCCCGCGGTCCAGTGCGAGATAGAGGAAGAACCCGCTGGACCCGCGGGCCTTCATCAGCCGGATCAGGTGGTACTGGCCGCCGAGGGTGATCAGGATGTCCTCGATCTCGTCGTTGAGCCCGAGCATCTCCATGGTGCGCACCTTGGCCCGCACGACGTCCGTGTTGCCCGCCGCGGCGACCGCGAGGTCGAGGTCCTTGCCGCCGCCGACGGTGCCGAGCGCCATCCCGCTGCCGTAGTCGACCAGGGCCGCGCCGAGCGCGCCGTCGATGGTGGTGGTCGCTTCCTTGAGGGCGGTTTCCACGTTGGCCATGAGAGGTTCCTCTTTCTTGTGTGGCGGTTCCGGATGCTGCTTGCCGTGTCCGGAGGTCGGTGGTGGTACGTGGCTCAGGTCTGCGGGGCCTGGGTGGGCATCGGCGGCGCCACCGGGCCCCGGCGTCCGAGGCTGTGTTCTATGAGCTCGGTGATGCGCAGGCTGGAGCGGCGGGCCTCCAGGTGGAGCCGGCCGACGTTGACGCGCGTCTCCGCGATCAGGGTGAGCACGGCCGCCTCGCCCGCCGCGTAGGTGGCGACGTAGCCGTGCTCGCCGCGCACCAGCAGTTCGCGGAATCCGCCCTGGCCGGTGCTGTCGCTGAGCCGCTGGGCGACTCCGAGGGCGGCCGCGGTCAGGGCGGCGACGGACTCGGCCTCGGTGGCGGCGCTGTCGTGGGCGAGCACCAGGCCGTCGGCGCTCGCGGCGAGGGCGCCGGTGAGCTGGGGGACGCGGGCCCGCAGGCGCCGGAGCTCGGCGAGTATCTCGGCCTCGGCCTCGGCGTTCACCATCGCCGTACTCATGTCGGCCTTCCTCTCGGGCTGCCTCCGCTCGGAGCGGTCGGTGCGCAGAACCGGTCGCAGCGGGAGCCTCACAGGCTTGCCTCCAGTGCGTCGCGTAACCGGCGGAGCAGCGCCACGTCCGGGGATTGGGCCTGGGTCATCCAGTCGGGCAGGGGTGTCCCGTCGAGCGGGAGGGGGGCCGGCGCGTGCGGGGTCTCGACCAGACCGGCCGCCGCGAGCCTGCGTACGTCGAGCAGCGTGTGGAAGGCCGGCCGGCCCAGCACCCACGCGAGGTCCGCGGGGGTCCGTACGCCGTCCGCCTGCTGGAGCAGGATCCGCTGCCGGGCGGTGACCGTCTGCCCGGGCGCGGCCGCGCGGGGCACCACGGGAGCGGTGTCGAGCAGCGGGTAGGGCCAGACGGCGTCCAGCAGTTCCCGGCGGCGCCGGGTCTCCCGTTCGACGGCGGCCGCGGCGACCGAGCGTACGGAGCCGATCCAGTGGGTGGCCCCGCGGCGGAAGCGGGAGGGCCCGCTGCCCGGGGAGAGCGCGAAGAAGGCGGCGTCGAAGATCGCGGCGAGATGGCAGATCTCCAGCTCGCCGCCCGCCAGGCCGCCGCTGTCCACGAGGAAGCGGGCGACCTGGCGGCGGGCTCCGGCCTGGTTCAGGGCCTCGTTCCAGCGCTCGGGGGCGAGTCCGCCTCCGGTGGTGAGAAGTACGTCGAGGCCGGGGGTGGAGGGGCTCTCGGCGTGCACGATGCGGCCGTCCTCCAGGAAGAGGGTGCCGCGGTCGCGGAGCAGGGCGCCGGTGGCCCGCTCGGCGGCGAGCCGGGTCAGCAGGGGGGAGACTTCCACGGGGTTGGCGGGAAGGGTCGGGGCGATCATCTGAGCACCAGCCCTTCGGCGAGCGCCCGGAGTCTGAGCCGGGCCAGGGCGAGGTTGCCGTCGGCGCGGTCGAGCCACAGGTGCAGGAAGACGCTGCTGTCGAAGCTCGTCTCGACGAAGCGCAGGACGTGGTAGCCGGTACGGGTGGTGACGATCATGTCCTCGACGGGCGGGCCGGCGGGGTCCGCCTGTCCGGCTCCGGGGGCCTCGGGGGCGAAGGACTCGTACTCGGCGGCGGCCCGGGCCAGTTCGGCGGTTTCGGCGGCGGTGGTCTCGTGGTCCCCCACCGGCGAGTCCCCGGCGGTGCCGAGGGCCAGTCCGCTGCTCCAGTCGACCAGCGCGGCCCCCCGTGCACCGGGCAGGGCCATGGCTTCGAGCAGACATTCGTCGATCCCGGGCACGCGGGCTCCCCTCCCGGCCAGACGTGCTGGGTGCACGGTCGTACGGCGCGACAGGAGGGAACTTACTCAACTTCCACACTGCGAAAGGGCGTTCTGGCATTTTCCGCTGGAACATGCGCGGTAGCACGTGACAGCGTGGCCGGAACGTGTCGGATTTTGATCAAGAGGCGAGCGGAAGATCGTCCGCGAGCCGGAAGGCTCCGCCCTCCCGCCGCACATATCCCTCATGACTGAGTGTGCGAAGCAGGTGGTAAACGGTCGGCAAGGGGATTCCCGTGAGCCGGGAAAGCCGTTTCGCCGTGGCGCCGCCCTCGGCGTGCATCGCCTCCACGAGGCGCAGTGCCCGCTGGACGGAACCGATCAGGGTGGGTGTGCTGCCCTTGGCACTGTGCTCGGTGCTCATGATGAGTCCCCTGCTCTGTACGAGGCGTGGCAAACCCATCCAAGTGGGTCACCGGCCTCAAAACCAGCTGACTCGCATGAACCCGGGCATAAGATCACCTCATGCCTACTGGGCGCAGGTGACGTAGGCCGGGAGCGGGGCATCCTCGACCAGGTGCCGGGGCAGGGACAGGCCGAAGCGGTGTTCCACGACGGCGAGGGTGAGGCGGTCGCGTTCCCCGTACGGCTCGTCGTCCGGACGGAGGTACTCGCCGTCGGGGGACAGGATCTTGGCCGCCACCAGTTCCGGGAGCAGGAAGTCCGGCCGGTGGCCGCCGCGCCAGCATTCCTCGCCGAGCCCGAAGCAGCACACCAGCTCGCCGTCCCGGGCGTACGCGAACTGCCTGGGCGGGTGGTCCGGCTGCGGGTCGAGGTGGACGGCCTCGACCCCGCCCGAGGAGACCTGGGCCAGCCGCTCCGCCCCGGCCGGCATCCCGTGTTCCACGGCGAAGGACCAGCCGCCCCAGGCTCCGACCCGGGCCACCCCGTCCCCCTCCACCGTCTCGGTGGACATGCTCCAGGCGTCCATGGCGCCCAGTGGGCCGGGGTGGACGCCGGGTATCGCGCCGAGCCTCGCGGCGAGTTCCTCGGGGCCGATGCCCCGGGCGAAGGTCAGGCTGACGAACCAGCGGTCCCAGTGGGCCAGCCACTGGATGCCGGCGCCGGCCCCGGAGTGCGCGGCGGCCTCGGAGTGCGCAGTGCCCACGGTGTCCCCCCGAACGGTCGGTGCTCCCCCGCCCGCACGATAGTCAGTCCGCGGGGGGTTGCGGGAGCAGACGCTCCACCATCACCTCGATGAGGCCGTCGAGCGGATACGGGTCGAGCATCGTGGGCACGGTCAGGTCGTCCACCAGCAGGCCAAGCATCGCGAGGTAGATCAGCACCACGCCCTGGCGGTCCCCGGGCAGCCCGGCGTCCAGGTGCCAGGCGACGCTCGACTCCAGCTCGGCGCCCTGGAATCCGGCGAGCTCCGTCTGGAGTTCGGGCCGCCGGGTGCCCTCCAGCCGCAGCTCCAGCGCCGCGATGTGCACGCTCCGCTCGCGCCGCATCCGGCCGAGGAGCTGGCGGAGCAGCACCGCGGCGTCGAGCGGGCCGACGAGGTCGGCCGGGTCGGGGGTGAGCCGCTCGCGGGTGCGGTGGAGGATCTGCACCAGCAGCTGGCCCCTGTTGGCGAAGTAGTTGGAGGCGGTTCCGGTCGGGACGCCCGCCTCCGCGTCCACGGCGCGCAGGGTCAGCCCGCGCGAGCCCTCGCGTGCCAGGACTTCGATGGCGGCGTCGAGCAGCGCGGTGCGGCGCTCCGGGTTCTGGCGCACGGGCGGCTCCGTCGGGTGTGTGCGTAAGGGGCGGGCGGGGAGGGGTGTTCGGGGACGGGTGGGGCGTGGTGGCGGCCGGTTCGAAAGGCCGTTCGTGAGCACTCCAGATGCAGTGCTTCGGACACGCTAGCGGACGCGGCGGGTTCCGGGGCCTCCCCACCGCCCCCTCGCCCGTGTCACGCTGCCCGGCATGGAGCGGATCATCGAGGAGATACGCGAGGACCTGGCCCGCCGGATCGCCGTGGCGGCGGACCGGCTCACCGACCGGACGCTGACCGAGGATCCCGCGTACGCCGCCCTGCTCGGACGGGCCGAGCTGCGCGAGGGCATCCACCGCCAGCTCCGCCAGGCCGTCGAGGGCGTGGTCCGCACCTCCCGGGGGCTGCCCGTGGAGCTCGCCGACGCCCGGGCCACCGGCGCCCTGCGGGCCGCACAGGGCCTGCCGCTGGCCTCGTTGCTCCGCACCCACCGGCACGGCGGCCGGCTGCTGTGGCAGACCCTCACCGAAGCGGTGGCGGCGCACGACCGGGCGGCGCTCCCCCGGTTGCTGCCGGGCGCGGCGGCGCTGTGGGACATACTGGACCAGATGGCGGACGCCGCCTCCGAGGCGTACCGCCGGGCCGAAGCCGAGGCCGAGGCCGAGCGGGGCGGCGGCGAGCGGGAGCGGGAGCGCAGGGCGTCCCTGCTCGACGCCCTGCTGGACGGCACCGCGCCGGCGGCGGAGGCCGCCGCCCGACTGGGACTGCCGGAGCGGGGCCGGTTCGCCGTGGTCGTGCTGGGGCCGGCCGGCTCCGCGGCGGCCATCGCCCGGCCGGCCGGCCCGCGCGTGCTGTGGCGGATCCGGGCCGACGGGGAGACCGGCCTGGTGGAGCTGGGGCACCACCCGCTGGAGTCCGTACGGGAACTGCTCGCGCCGCTCGGTGTCCGGGCCGGTGTCAGCCCCGTCGTGGAGGCGGCGGCCGATCTCGCCCGGGCCCGCCGGCTGGCGGCCCTCGCACTGCGCTCCTCCCCGGCGTCCGGCGGTCCGCGCACCGCGCTGCTGGACGAGCGGCTCCCGGCGGCCCTGGTGGCGGGGCAGTCCGAACTGGCGGGACGGCTGCGCCAGGTGGTGCTGGGTCCGGTGCTGGCGCTGCCCCCGGATGACCGCCGGGTGCTGCTGACCACCCTCGGCACCTGGCTGACCTGCCAGGGCTCGACGACGTACGCCGCCCAGCGGCTGTACTGCCACCGCAACACGGTCTCCAACCGGCTGCGCCGCCTGGAGCAGCTCACCGGCCGCTCGCTCTCCGATCCGGCGCACGTGGTGGAACTGGCGCTGGCGCACGCCGCGGTCATCCAGCGGGACGCGGCGGAACAGGGCACATCGGGCCAAACGCTCGGCAGCGCCCCGTCGCACCCCAGGGCCCTTCCGGCTGATCAACAGGGCCTTTCCGGCAGATGACCGGGGGTGCGATTTCAGCCATTCCCGCCCCACGACACCCCCGGCCGGGCCGTCCCATGCGCGAGGCTCGGCCGCGTACCGAGCCGACCCACGCACCACCGGGAGAGACCATGGCGCACACCCCCGCCTCCGCCTCCGAAGCCACGACCCCCGAAGCCACCACCGCCGACCGGCTGGCCGCCGACCTGGAGGCCTCCCTGGTCCGTGAGGACCAGCTGCGGGCGGCCCACGAGTTCTACGCCGCGGAGCTGGAACACGACCGGGGCGCGGGCCTGCGCAGCGAGCTGGAACTGCTGCGGGCCGCCTCCCCGGACGCCTGAGCCGGGCGTGCCCGCAGAGCCCGTCCTGACCCGAGCCACTTTGCGGGCACGCCCTACCGCTTCACCTCGGCCGGGGCGGCCGTCTCCTCCGGTTTCGCCGATTCCAGCAGGTACGGCACGTCGATCACCGCGACGCCCGGCGTGAACAGCAGCCGGGCCTTCAGCCGCAGCGCGTTCTGGTTGTGCAGGGGCTGCTCCCACCAGTGCCCGACCACGTACTCCGGGATCACCACGGACAGCATGTCCGTCCCCTCGGCGGCGGCCAGTTCCTGCACGTACGCCAGCACCGGGCCGATCACCTCCCGGTACGGCGAGTGCAGCACCTTCAGCGCGATCCCCGGGTCGTGCTCCGCCCACTCCCGCCGCAGCCGGTGCGCGTCCTCCTCGTCGGCGGCGACAGTGACGGCCGTGAGGCTGTCGGGCCGCAGGGCCTGCGCGTAGCCGAGGGCCTTGAGCGTGGGGGCGTGCACGGAGGAGACCAGGACCACCACGTGGTGACGGGCGGGCTTGCGCGGTTTGACCCCGGGCGCGACGGCGACCTGCCCGGCGACGGTGTCGTAGTGCCGCCGGACGCCCTTCATGCCGAGGAACAGCAGCGGCATGGCGATGACGACCAGCCAGGCGCCGTGCGTGAACTTGGTGATCAGGACGATGACCAGGACCAGGGCGGTCAGCGTGGCGCCGATCGCGTTGATGGCCAGCCGCCGGTGGATGTGGACCCGCTCCTCCTTGGGCGTGGCGGGCGAGGCGAGCTCGCGCCGCCAGTGCCTGACCATGCCCGCCTGGGACAGGGTGAAGGAGACGAAGACGCCGATGATGTAGAGCTGGATGAGGCGGGTCAGCTCGGCGTCGAAGGCGACGATCAGGGCGATGGCGGCCAGCGCGAGCAGCACGATGCCGTTCGAGTACACGAGCCGGTCGCCGCGGTTGAAGAGCTGGCGCGGCGCGAAGCGGTCCTTGGCGAGGATCGAGGCGAGCATCGGGAATCCGTTGAAGGCGGTGTTCGCGGCGAGGATCAGCACGCCGGCGGTGACGGCCTGGAGCAGGTAGAAGAGGAAGTGCCAGCTCCCGAAGGTGGCCCGGCCGATCTGGGCGAGGGCGGTGGAGGTCGGCGTTCCGGGGGCGAGGCCCAGTTCCGTCGGGTCGGCCGCGACGTGGACCTCGTACACCATGGCCAGGATGGTGATCCCGAGGAACATGGTCACCGACAGGGCGCCCATGGCGGCCAGCGTGTTCGCCGCGTTGCGGCTCTTGGGCTTCTGGAAGGCGGGGACGCCGTTGCTGATGGCCTCGACGCCGGTCAGCGCCGTACAGCCGGAGGCGAAGGCGCGCATCGCGAGCAGGACCAGGGCCAGGCCCGTGTACGTACCCTCCGCGGTGATCGGCAGTGAGGCGGACTCGGCCAGGATGGTGTCGCCGGTCGCGATCCGCACGGCGGCCACGGCGAACATGAGGTAGATGACCAGCACGAAGCCGTAGGTCGGGACGGCGAAGACCCGTCCCGACTCGCGTACGCCGCGCAGGTTCATCAGGGTCAGGAGCACCACGAAGCCCACCGACAGGACGACTTCGTGGTCGCTGAGCGAGGGGATGGCGGAGGTGATGGCGGCGACGCCGGAGACCACGGACACCGCCACCGTCAGCACGTAGTCGACGAGCAGCGCGCTGGCGGCGGTGAGTGCCGCCGTCTGGCCGAGGTTCTCGGAGCTGACGACGTACGCGCCACCGCCGCCGGGGTAGGCGTAGCAGGTCTGCCGGTAGGAGGCGACGACCACGACCAGCAGGAAGACGATGGCGGCGGCCGCGTACCAGGTGAGGTGGAGCAGCGCGACGCCGCCGAGGGCGAGGATCAGCAGGATCTCCTCGGTGGCGTACGCCACCGAGGAGAGCGGGTCGCTGCAGAAGATGGGCAGCGCGAGCCGTTTGGGAAGCAGGGTCTCGCCCAGGCGCGCGGTGTCGAGCGGTTCACCGACCAGCACGCGTTTCGCATTGATACGCCTCATTCAGGCATGATCGGCCACTTTTTGCCCGCTTCACCCCTTATATGGGCTGTGTCGTTGTACGGGCTGCGCCGCCGCGCGCGCTCACATCTTGGCGGCGGCGCTGCGGATGGCTTCCCGGATGCGGAAGTAGGTTCCGCAGCGGCAGATGTTGGCGATGGCGTCGATGTCCTCGTCCGTGGGTTCGGCCGTCCGCTTGAGCAGAGCGACGGCGGCCATGATCTGGCCGGGCTGGCAGAAGCCGCACTGGGCGACATCCTGTTCGAGCCAGGCCTCCTGCACGGGGTGCAGCTCGTCCCCGTTCGCCAGGCCCTCGATGGTGGTCACGGCCTTGCCCGCGCAGGCGGACACGGGCACCACGCACGGACGGACGTCCGCGCCGTCGAGGTGGCTGGTGCAGGCCTTGCAGACGTCCACGCCGCAGCCGTACTTGGGCCCGCGGACGCCCAGCATGTCGCGGAGCACCCACAGCAGGGGCAGGTCGTCGGGGGCGTCGACGGTGACGCTCTGCCCGTTGACGGTGAAGGTGTGCGAGGGCACGGCGGCGCTCCTGAGCTGGCTGGTGACGGGGGGCGGGCGGGTCCGGTGGGGCCGCGCTAGCGGGGGTACGGGGTGAAGTCGACGTCGAAGTAGAGCGGGAAGCTGCGCGGCTTGTTCCCGGTGGCCCGGGCCCAGGCGTTGGCGATCGCCCCGACGGCGGCGGGCACTCCGAGTTCGCCCGCCCCGCCCGGCTCGGTGCCGGTCGCCGGGAGGACGAAGACCCGTAGGTCCTTGGGGGTGTCGCGCTGCCGCGCCCAGTGGAACTGGCTGTAACTCCCCTCCAGCGGAAGCCCCTTGTCCAGGTGCAGGCCGGCCCGCAGGGTGGTGGAGATCGCGTCGGTCAGGCCCCCGATCATCTGCGCCTCCAGCCCGCGCGGGTTGACGGGCAGGCCCACGTCGACCGCGATGACGGCCTTGGTGACCCGGACGTGCCCCGGGTCACGGGTGTCGATCTCCACCAGGCAGGCCGTACGGGACTTGTACTCCTCGTGGAAGGCGATGCCCTGGGCGCAGCCCGCCGGCATCGGGCGCCCCCACTCCCCCTCCTGCGCGACCTTGTCGAGCACCGCCCGCTGGGCGTCGTTCTTCAGGAAGGCCCGGCGGAAGCGGTACGGGTCCTTGCCGATCCGCGCGGCCAGTTCGTCGACGACGATCTCCTCGGCGCCCCGGGTGTTGGCGGAGTACACCGAGCGCCAGGACCCGGTGGGGATCGCGGTCCGCACCTCGGTGAGCGCCTGGGTGGTGAGCCCGAAGTGGTACGGGGACTTGACCGTGGTGTGGAAGAGGGTCTGGGCGAGGGTGGCGTTGCCGATGCCGAGCGGCAGGTTCGCCGCGGTGGCGGTGATGATCTCGCCGAGCCCGTGCCGGAAGTCGGTCTCGGCGGCGGCCACCCGGTGCTCGAAGCTGAGCACCTCGCCCAGGGCGTAGGTGGCGCGGATCTTGTGGTGGGTGGCCGGGCGCATCCGGCCGTGCCGGGTGTCGTCGACGCGGGTCCACATCAGCCGGACCGGGCGGCGGCAGGCCTTGGAGACCCTGGCCGCCTCCAGGGCTGCGTCGAAGAAGAGCCGCCGGCCAAAGGAGCCGCCGGCCTGGACCACGTGCACGGTGACCTTGTCGAGGGGCAGCCCCAGGTCGGCGGCTATGGTCTGGCGGGCCACGATGGGGGACTTGAGCCCGGACCAGATCTCGGCCCCGTCGTCGCGTACGTCGGCCACCGCCGAGTTGGTCTCCATCGGGGCGTGGCTGACGAACGCGAAGTCGAATTCGGCGTCCACGTACGGCGTGAGCAGCGGTGGCAGGAGCAGCGGCGGGGCGGCGGCGCGCAGCTTCGTACGCACCTGCGCGTCCGAGAGCTGGTCCGCGGGGCCGGGGCCCCAGCTCACCTGGAGGGCGGCCTTGGCGTCGAGGGCCTGCCCGAAGGTCTCGGCGACGACGGCGACCCCGGTGGGGATCGTCACCACGTGCAGGACTCCCGGCATGGCCTGGACGGCGGCCAGGTTGGCGACGTCGCGGACGCTGCCCCCGAGGGTGGGCGGGCGGCGCACCACGCAGGGCTTGGCCCCCGGCACGTCGAGGTCCAGGGTGTACCGCTGGGCCCCGGTGACCATGGCGCGGGCGTCGATGCGGCTGGTGGGCCTGCCGACCAGGGCGTGCCGGGCCGCGGGCTTGGGGGTGGCGCCGAGGACGATCAGGCCGGGCGCGGCAGCGGCCGCCGCGAGGCTGCCGTAGTCGGCGGTACGTCCGTCCGGGGCGCGGACGACGCCGTTCTCGGTGGTCAGGGCGGAGGCGGAGAGCTTCCAGCGGGCGGCGGCGGCCGCGACCAGGCGGGCCCGGGCGGTGGCCGCGGTCTGCCGGACCGGACCGTAGAGGGAGCGGATGGAGTTGGAGGAGCCGGTGAGCTGATTGAACAGCAGCTCGGGCCTGGCATCGTCGAGTTCCACGCGTACGGCGGCCAGCGGCGCGTCCAGTTCCTCGGCCACGAGCATGGCCACGGCGGTGGTCAGTCCCTGGCCGACCTCCTCGCGCGGCAGCCGGAAGCGGATGGTGCCGTCGGCGTCGACGGCGAGTGCGAGCAGGGCGGAGGTGGGCGCGCCGGCCAGGATGAACAGGTCGCCGAGGTCCACCAGGTCGGCGATGGCGGGCAGGCTGGGGATCACGGCGTGGGCGCTCTGCGGGGCGAGGGCGTCGGCCCCGGCGCGGGTGACGAGCGCCAGGGTCGGCGCGGCGACGAGGAGGGTGAGGAAGCCGCGGCGGCTCCGCCCGGCACCGCCGGTCCGGCTGTTCTGCCCGGCGGCATGGCTCTGCCCGGTCATCTCGTGTTCCCCGCCCTGCGCGGGCCCGCCGTGGCGGACCTCCCCCGGTTCATTACCGGCACGTAGCGTAGCGATCACCGGGTGCGGAGGGAAGCGGCGGAGCGGGCCGGTCCGGGTCGCGGGGTCGTCCGTTCGGGGGATCCCCCGCACGATGCGGCGACCGGCGCCTCACGCGACCGGTGCGGCCCGGAGCACTCGTACGGCTCGGCCGTACGATCGATCGCGCACGCCCGCGGGGCCGCTTTCCGGCCGGGGCGGATCAGCGGCTGACGGGGCGTCGGCAGCAGGGCCCCGGGGCAGGCGCCGGAACGGCTGACCGGAATCGTTCGCACAACCGCGGGACGGCCGGGAGGCCCCGGGCATATGCCCGGGACAAGGACGTTCCGGATGTTGCCAAACGCCTTACAGCCCGTCGCCGGCTGTGCCACAGTCGTTACCGGTCCTTCCCTTCAGACTTGGCCGCGCCGCGCCTGTATCGGAGTTCTCATGCCGTCCCACCTGTATGCGGACCGTCCCGCACAGCCGCCCGAACCGGGGTCGGTGGACGCACTGATCTCGCAGACCCGGCAGCTGCGGGGCGAAGTGGACGCGGTGCGCCGCGACACCGTCGCGGACGACGACGACGCGCAGGGCCGTTGGCAGCGCGCACTGTGCGACCTCGCCGTGCACCACCTCGACGACCTCGGCCAGCACCTCGGACAGCTCAAGGAAGGGCTGCCGCCCGCCCCCGAGCAGCTCGTCGAACTCCCGCAGGCGGCGCCCGCGGCCGTTCCCGAGGACCGGCCGAGCCGGGTCGGGAGCGCCGAGTGGAACCTGCTGACCGATGAGGTCACCTGGTCCGAAGAGCTCTTCCAGATCTTCGGCCGGTCCCCCGAGGCGGGGCCCCTGCCCCTGGACGAACTGGGCTCCACCCTGTTCTCCGAGGACCAGCCGGTCCTGACCGCGATGGTCACGGACTGCCTGGTGGACGGCAAGCCGATAGACGGCGAGTTCCGCATCGTCCGGGCCGACGGCCGCGTCCGGACGCTGCACATGAGGGGCGAGCCGGTACTCGACTCCGACGGCTGCACGGCCACGATGTGGGCCGTGCTGCGGGATGTGAGTGAGCTGCGCCGCAGCCAGCGTGCGGTGCGCGAGTCCCGTGACTCGCTGCAGCGCCGCCGGGAGATCGCGCAGACCGAGCACCGGCTGGCGGTCGAGCTGCAGGAAGCCGTGCTCCCCCCGTGGCGCGGCTCCCTGCGGTTCCCGCACAACAGCACCGGCGCGCTGGACGTCGCCGCCCACTACCTGCCCTCCGCCACCAGCGCGCTGATCGGCGGGGACTGGTACGACGCCCTGGAACTCCCGGACGGCCGCTCACTTCTGACGGTCGGCGACCTGACGGGACACGGGGTGACCGCCACCTCCGGAATGGCGATGATGCTCGGCGCCCTGCGCGGGATGGCCATGGCCGGTATCGAGCCGGGCCCGCTGATGGGCTGGCTCAACCAGCTCCTGGAGGCCTCCGTGCAGCCGGCCCTCGGCTCGGCCGTCTGCTGCCGCTACGATCCCGCCCGACGCGTGCTGTCCTGGGCCCAGGCGGGGCACCCGGCCCCGCTGCTGTTCCGCCGCGGCCAGGGCCGCTCCTTGCAGCCGCCCGAGGGCGTACTGCTGGGGGCGACCTCCGGAGCCGCGTACGGGCAGGCCGAGGAACGGCTTGAGGTGGGCGACGTACTGGTCCTGCACACCGACGGACTGACCCCGCGCAGCATCGAGTTCAGCAGGGCGGACGGCACCGAACGGCTGTTGGCGCTCGCGCCGCGGTTCTCCGCGGCGCGGTCGGCGCAGGACTGCGTACGGATGGTGACGGAGGAGTTCGGCGACAGCGAGCGCGAGGACGACGCCTGCGTGCTGGTCGCGCGCGTCGGCACATAGGAGCGGGCAGGGCGAGTAGAGGCTGTTCTCACGAGCAGAGGCTGCTCTTCAAGGCAGAAGCCCTTCGTTCAGGGGCCGTTCAGGGCCGCGCCGGGAGGCGCGGCCTTTCTCGTCTCCGTACGGGTGCGTGTGCGGTCGTGGCGGCGGTGCGGCAGCCGGCATGCGGGGCTCACACGCTGCGAGGTGCCACCGGGCTGTTCGGCAGCGCCAGCTTGATCTCCTCGCGCAGGTCCTCGATGCGCGCGTAGCCGGAGTACTGGCCGGTGAGCCGGTACATCTCGCGCAGCCGGTCCCACGTACGGTGCGAGGAGGTCTCGTTCATCGACACCAGGGCCAGGCGGGCGTAGCGGTCGGCCTGTTCGGGGTCGTCGGCGATGAAACAGGCCGAGGCCATGGAGATGTAGTCGAAGATCTGCGAACGCTGGTGGCCGTGGGCGCGCAGCCGCAGTGCCTCACGGGCGTGCCGCTGGGCGATCGGCGCGGCGGTGGGGTCGTGGTCGGCGAGGGTACGGAAGGCCAGTGCCTGCATGCCGTGCATATCGGCCTCGTCGAAGTTCTGCATCCACGACGGCGGCGGCACGTCGCCCTTGTCGGAGACGAAGAGGTCCTCGGCCTCGCCCAGGGTGCGGCGCATGGCCTGGCCCTTGCCCATGGCCGCCTGCGCCCAGGCCTCGATGGTGTGGAGCATGGCGCGGGTGCGCGGCAGGGTCTGCTCCCCGGAGCCGGACTGCGCCAGCTTCATCAGGTCGAGGGCCTCGTTCGGCTTGCCGAGGTGGACCATCTGGCGGGCAGCGCGGGAGAGGGCCTCGCCGGCGCGCGGCCGGTCGCCGCCCTCGCGGGCCGCGTGGGCGGCGATGACGAAGTACTTCTGCGCGGTGGGTTCGAGACCGACGTCGTGCGACATCCAGCCCGCCAGCACGGCCAGGTTGGCCGCCACCCCCCAGAGCCTCCGCTGGAGGTGGTCGGGGTGGTGGTACGCGAGCATGCCGCCCACCTCGTTCAGCTGGCCGACGACGGCCTTGCGCTGCAGTCCACCGCCTCTGGACGCGTCCCAGGCGCGGAACACCTCCACGGAGCGTTCCAGGGCCTCGATCTCCTGGGAGCCGATCGGGGCCGCCTCGTAGCGGTCGTAGCCCGCCGGGTCGGCCTGGTAGGGGTTCTCGCCGAAGCGCTGCGCGTCCTTGGCGGTGGCGGGGTCGGTGTGCAGCCAGTCGAACATGGCGTTGCTGAGGGCTGTGCCTGCGGTGAGCGCGGCTCCCGCGCCCATCAGGCCGCGACGGTTGAGCATGAGGTCCATTCCCGTGAATTCGGTGAGGACCGCGGCTGTGCGTTCGGGCGCCCAGGGCAATCCGTCGGGGTTCTCCTTCGCCCCGTCCGGCTGCCGTTTGGAGGTGCGCCGCTGCCGTACGAACCCGAGGTCCTCGATGGTCACGACACGACCGAGCCGCTCGGTGAACAGTGCTGCCAGTACCGTGGGCACCGGTTCGCGCGGGGTCTCCCCCATGTCGATCCAGCGCCGCACCCGCGAGGTGTCGGTGGCCAGCTGGTGGTGGCCCATGGCGGCCGCCTGCCGGTTGACCATCCTCGCCAGCTCGCCCTTCGACCAGCCGGCCAGGCCGAACAAGTCGTTCAGACGGGTGTTTGGACCTTTGCTCACGTCAAGCCCCCAGGTTCTCGGCTGAGTTGACAGTAGCCCGCCGTCAGATGCCCAGCGACTATTCGCCAGGCTTCGCCAGGGCACGCAAGATGGTCCGCCACCCATGGCCGGGTGTCAGGTAGGAATGCGCCTCCCCGACCCGGCTCACCGGCGGAACTCCCCAGGGCGAAGCAGGGGATCCGGCGGGGCGGCGTACGCAACTCGTCGGCGCACGAAGGGAACCGTAAACGCCATGTACGCAGCAACGTCCTCCGTGTCCGCCCCGGTCCGGCCCCACCGCACGCTCCCCGCGGGCGGCGGCCCCTACCTCGATCCCGGCCGTCCGGCGGCGCCGGCACAGGGCGCCGTCCGGGCGCGCCGGCTGCCGGGGACCGGAACGCAGCCGCCGAGCGGAAGAATCGACCTGTCGGGGCCGCAGGGTGCGCAGCTGCGCACCGCGCTCGCCTCGGTGCAGCGGATCTGTCCGGAGTTCGCGCCCGTCCAGGTACTGCGGCGCAGCGGCCGGTCCGTCCTCCTGGTGGGGACCACCGGGCGGATGACCGCCGTCGCGAAGGTTTTACTGGACCACTCGCCCGAATGGCGCGAGCGGTACCGGCACGAAATAGCGGCGTACCGGGCGTTCGTCCGGCACCGCCCGCCGGTCCGCGTCCCGCGGCTGATCGCCGCCGACCCGGAGAACTGCGTACTGATCGTGGAGCGGATGGCGGGCCGGGTCGCCGCCCTCCAGCGCCATCCGGTGGAGGCTCCGCCGCGCGCCGACGTACGGGCGGCGCTGGGCGCGGTGTGCCGCGTCAACCAGTGGCGGCCGCCGGCCGAGCTGTTCGGGCACCCGATGGACTACGCCCGGCGGATCACCCGTGACCACGAGCTGGGGCTGCTGACGGACCGGGACTTCGGAGACCTGCAGAAGCTGCTGCACGGTCTGCGGCTGGCCGGTACCCCGTGGCAGTTCAACCACGGCGACGCCCTGCTGTCGAACCTGCTGCTGTCCCCGGCCGGGCCGGTGCTCCTCGACTGGGAGCACGCGGGCTGGTACCTGCCGGGCTACGACCTGGCGACGCTGTGGACGGTACTGGGCGACGCCCCGGCCGCCCGCAGCCAGATCAGCCGCCTCGCGCAGCAGCAGGGCCCGGCCGCCCGGGACGCCTTCCTGGTGAACCTGATGCTGGTGCTGACCCGGGAGATCCGGATGTCCGAGACGGCGGTGCAGCGCTCCATGCTGGCGACCGCCCCGACCCAGCCGCTGCCGGTCGGCGCCCTGTCCTCGGGGGAGGAGCAGCGCCTGCTGCTGCGCCGGCTGCACGACGACTGCGGGATGGCCCGCAGAGCGGTCCGCGCGGCGGTCGGCACCCGCTGACCCCGGCCGCCCGTTCGGAGTCCCATGGCATCCGCCGCCATGGGACTCCGTCGCGTTCGGGGGGAACGACAGGAGGGGCAACAGGGCGGTGCGCCGCGGCAGATGCCTTGACATCACATGATCCCCCGAAGACCTTTTCTGACTCAGCATCAGGAATGCTGGCAGTACCCGCCCTCCCCCGACCCGCTGGAGCCTGCCGATGTCCGCGAGCCCCGATCCCGCACGTCCTTCACTCCCCTCCCGCCGGACGGTCCTCGCCGGGACCGGCGCCGGTGTGCTCGCCGCGACCGTCCTGCCGGGGGTCGTCGCGCGGGCCTCCGAGGGGGCCCCGCTCGGCGAGTACGACGTCGTCGTGGTCGGGTCCGGCGCCTCCGGGATGACCGCCGCGCTCACCGCGGCCAAGCGCGGCCTGAGCGTGCTGGTGGTCGAGAAGGCGCCGACGTTCGGCGGCTCGGCCGCCCGCTCGGGCGCCGGGATCTGGCTGCCGAACAACTCCGTGATCCTGGGCGCCGGGGTGCCGGACACCCCGGAGAAGGCCGCGACGTACCTCTCGGCGGTGGTGGGGCCCGACGTGCCGGCCGACCGGCAGCGGGCCTTCCTCGCCAACGGACCCCGGATGCTGGACTTCGTCATGGCCAACAGCCCGCTGAGGTTCCGCTTCATGGACGGGTACAGCGACTACTACCCCAACCTCCCCGGCGGCCTGCCGAACGGCCGCTCCATCGAGCCGGACCAGATCGACGGCAACGTCCTCGGCGCCGAACTGGCGCACCTGAACCCGGCGTACATGCCGGTCCCGGCCGGGATGGTGGTGTTCAGCCAGGACTACAAGTGGCTCAACCTCGCGGCGGTCAGCGCCAAGGGCCTCGCGGTGTCCACCGAGTGCCTGGCGCGCGGTACGAAGGCCGCCCTGAGGGGCGAGAAACCGCTGACCATGGGCCAGGCGCTGGCCGCCGGGCTGCGGGCCGGACTCCAGCGGGCGGGGGTGCCGGTGTGGCTGAACAGTCCGCTGGTCGACCTGGTCCAGGAGGGCGGGGCCGTCACCGGGGTGGTGGTGGAGAAGGAGGGCGTACGGGGCACGGTGCGGGCCCGCAAGGGCGTGGTCATCGGCTCGGGCGGCTTCGAGCACGACGCGCAGATGCGGGCCCAGTACCAGCAGCAGCCCATCGGGACCCAGTGGTCGGTCGGCGCGAAGGAGAACACCGGCGACGGGATCCGCGCGGGCCAGCGGGCCGGGGCGGCGCTGGGGCTGATGGAGGACGCCTGGTGGGGGCCGTCGATCCCGCTGCCCGGTGAACCGTACTTCTGCCTGGCCGAACGGACCCTGCCGGGCGGGCTGATCGTGAACGGGAACGGCGCGCGGTTCGTCAACGAGGCGGCGCCGTACAGCGATGTGGTGCACGTGATGTACGAGAAGGACCGGGGCGCGGCGGGCTCGCACATCCCGGCGTGGCTGATCGTGGACCAGAACTACCGCAACAAGTACCTGTTCAAGGACATCCTGCCGACCTTCGTCTTCCCGGACTCCTGGTACGAGTCGGGCGCCGCGAAGAAGGCGTGGACCTGGGACGCCCTCGCCCACCAGATCGGGGTGCCGGCGGCCGCGCTGCGGGCGACCCTCAACCGGTTCAACGCGCAGGCGTGGAGCGGGAACGACGCCGACTTCCACCGGGGGGACACCGCGTACGACCACTACTACACGGACCCGAACGTCCAGCCGAACTCCTGCCTGGCGCCGGTCTGGGCCCCGCCGTTCTACGCCTTCAAGATCGTGCCGGGTGATCTGGGGACGAAGGGCGGCATCGTCACGGACGCTCGGGCCCGGGCCCTGCGGGCGGACGGCTCGGTGATCCGGGGCCTGTGGGCGGCGGGCAACGCGAGCGCGGCGGTGATGGGCCACAGCTACGCGGGGGCCGGGTCGACGATCGGCCCCGCGATGACGTTCGGCTACGTGGCGGCGAACGACATCGCGGACGCGTAGGACGACCGGGGGGACCGTGGGGCGGACCGGGCCGCGGCGGTGCGGTCCGGCCGTCGTCTGCGCGCCGGTCCTTCCCGCTGGTCCTTCGCGCCGGTCCTTCGCGCTTATCCCTGCTGGAAGAGCTCGGCGGGGAGCGGCTTCAGGAGGGCGTAGAGGTCATCGGTGATCGGGCGGTCCCAGCTGGCGATGGTGACCAGCACGTTGTCGCTGCGGTCGAACTGGACGCAGGAGATGCGGGACTCCGAAAGCTTGACCTTCCGGACGATGAGGAGGTTGTCGCCCTGCATGACGGGGCAGTCCTCCACACCGGTGACCTCGACGTCCTCGTCGTTCTCCAGGGCGTCGAGGAGCTGGGCCACCTCGAAGGGGACCTGCTTGTCGGCGAGCTCCCGGGCCGGTGAGCCCTCGGGCAGGTTGCCGATGATCATCGCGGGGCCGCGGCCGCCGAACAGGTCGTAGCGCAGGAAGACGCCCTGGCAGCTGCCGTCGGGGGCGGGGAGCAGCCCGGCCCCGAGGTTGCCCGGCCAGTCCCCCGGGTCCATGGCCAGGACGTCGAAGTCCGGGCCGGCGGGTGTGGCGGCGCGGTGGCGGCGGAGGAAGGACATGCCGCCATGGTACGTGGCCGGGACCCTTTTCCGGCCCGGGGGCCCCGCATCCGGCTCCGTGCTGCGCCGGCGCCCCGGGCGCGTCCGCCCGGCGGGGCGGCCCCCCGTCCGTGGGCGCCCCGGACAGTTTCCCCATGCATCGATGGTTGGCCGGTATGGATCTTGCATTTTGGACGTCTTAGGCTGGCCCGCGGCGCGACAGGACGGCCTTCGGCCCCGGACCCAGGGAAGTGCAGGCAGATGGACGAGTCCGTGCCCTCCCTCGCCGTGACGCTCGCTCAGATCCGGACGCTCGCCGGGGCCGGACGGCTCGATCCGCAGGAGGTCCTCGACGTGGCGGACCTCGCCGCCCGGACGGGCGTCCCGCCGGAGGTGACGGCCGCCCTCCTGCACGGCGCGCAGCCCCCGGCCCCCACGCCGGAGGAGGCTCGGGAGACCGCCCGGCAGCGCGCGGTGTTCCTCCACACCACCTCCCTGGACCCGGGCGGCCGTCCGTACCGCGTCGCGGACATCGCGGCCGCCATCGGCGCCACCCCGCGAGCCGTCGCCGACCTGGTCTCCGGCCGAAGACCGCCGGACCCCGGGGAGGCCGAGCGCTACACGGCCTTCTTCGGCCGCGGGACCGCCTTCCTGACGGACACCGCGCCCGAGGCGCTGAGCCGGGCCCTCCAGCCGGTGGTCCGGTCCCTGGACAGGGTTTCCGACCACCTGCTGGCGGATCTCGTGGACCGTTACGGACTGGTCTCCATCTGCACCCGGGGGAAGGCCCTCACCCCTACCCAGGAGACACTGCTGCTCGGAATGATCGCCGCCTTGCTGGCGGAAGAGCCGGCCCGGCCGGAAGAGGAGGAGGAAGCATGAGCGTGGCCCGGTCCATGCGCAAGCTGTGCACCGCGCTGACCTCCTCCGTAGACCTGGAGCTGCCGGCGGATCCGCCCGCCCTCTTCCGCGCCCTGTGCGACGCGATGAGCGCACTGCGCGGCGGGCGGCCCATCGTGCTGCGGTTCGAGCGGTTCCCCTCCGAGCTCACCACGTCGGGCCTGTGGCTGAACATGGAGGAGTACGACATCGTCGTGGTGGAGAAGTACACGACGCCCGACCACCAGCTCGTCATCCTCGGCCACGAGCTGTGGCACATGCGGGCCGGCCACGGAAGCGTGCACGGCCTCGGCCCGGCCGCGGCGGCCAGGTCCCTGCCGGGCAGCCCGGACCTGACGTACGCCACCGTCGCGGCGCGCTCGCACTACGAGGACGCCGACGAGATGGAAGCCGAAACGTTCGGGCTGCTGCTCGGGGACCGGTGCCGGGGGTGGCTGGCTTCCGGGGACGCCGCCGGCGGCGTCCGGCGCAGCGATGTCGCGGGACGCATCGGCAACGCCCTCGGCAACCGCGGACCGATCGGTTTCCGGTGACGTCCGACGCCTTCTACATCCCGTACCTGATACCGGCCGTGATCCTCACCCTCGCGTTCGCGATCCGGCTCCCGGTGATGATCCGGTTCTGGCGCATCGACCCGAACGTGCGCAACGTCGGCGGTCTGCTCGTACTGGGTTCCGCGGTGTTCTACTTCGGCCGCCCCGAGACCCTCGCGATGATGAACCGCGCCACGGGGATCAGCAATGTCGCGGCTCCGGTCGTCTACACGCTGCTGACGCTGTTCTGCGCCTCCTGCCTGGTGATGGTCATCCACTGGCGGGGCGGCGACCCGGGCCGGGTCCGGCGTACCACCCGGATCATCGGCGCCGTCTACTGCGCCGCCGTGGCGGGGCTGTGGGGCACCTTCGCCCTGGCCGACGTACCGGTGGAGCGGCTGCGGGACCTGGACACGTACTACGCCACCACTCCGTGGATGCGCGAGCACATCCTGCTGTACCTGCTGGCCCACACCGTCGCGTGCGTGACCACGGCCGTGGTGACCTGGACGTGGCTGCGGCAGGTCTCGGGCTGGCTCCGCATCGGGCTGGTTCTCCTGGTCACCGGCTTCGTCCTGAACGTCTGCTACGACACGGTGAAGCTGACCGCGGTGGTCGCCCGCTGGACGGACCACGACCTGGAC
Organism: Streptomyces sp. NPDC028314; assembly: GCF_055565795.1. Classification (NCBI taxonomy): domain Bacteria; kingdom Bacillati; phylum Actinomycetota; class Actinomycetes; order Kitasatosporales; family Streptomycetaceae; genus Streptomyces; species Streptomyces sp. NPDC028314. The sequence continues at coordinate 153,597 of NZ_JBVHTP010000007.1, read as the reverse complement.
TGGCTCAGTACCTACGTGGCCCCGCCCATCGCGTCGGTGTGCGCGCTGTTCGTCGCGGTCGGCTTCGTGCTGCCGCACGCCGGGGAGGCGCTCCAGCGGCTCTGGACGGACTTGCGGCACTACCGGTCGCTGGGTCCGTTCGCGAGGGAGCTCGCCGCCGTCGACGCCAGTGGGCTCCGGCTGCCCCGGCGGTCCTCGCTGGGCCGGCGGCTCATCCAGCGCAGGACGCGGATCAACGACGGGCTGCTCCAGCTCCAGCCGTACATGGATCCCGAGGTCCGGCGCGGCGCCCTCCAGGAGGCCCTCGCACGGCGCGAGAGCCCGGCCCGGGCCGCCGCGACCGCCGAGGCGGTGACGGTGGTGGCCGCGATCCGCTGCCTGCTGGGCGGCGGGGGACGGCCGGTCCCGCCCTCCGGGCCCGCGGCAGCCCCGGCGCGCGGGACCGGCGCCGCGCCGGCCCCGGACCTGGTGGCCGTGTCCCGGGCGCTGCGCCGCTCTCCCGTGGTCGCCGCCTTCCGCGCCCGCGGCGGGTCGGCCGGGAGCCCGGCGCGGGTGGGTCAGACCGGTGGCACGAGCGTGAAGTAGCGCTCCAGCAGGGCCGCGTCACCGGTGACCCGCAGGGTGTCGGCCGGGATCCGGTGCCAGAGGAACAGCATCAGGTCGCCGGCCGTCCCCGCCGCCTCGACGTCGGCCGGGGCGGCGCCGTCGGGCTCCAGCCGGACCTGCTCCCCGGCGAAGGCGACCGTCCATGAACCGGGGCCGTCCGTGCGGCGGAAGCGGTACCGCTCCCCCGCCCCCGCCGGGGCGGAGCGCCAGGCGCGCCGCGCCGGGGCCATCACCTCGAAGGTCTGTGCCACCGCGTCGGCCGCGAGCTCCGTGTCGAGGGGCGCGGGGCTGCCCGTCACGTCCTCGGCGTCCCAGCGGTGCAGGGCAAGTTCGATGGTCTGCATGCGGAGCCAGAAGCCGCTGGTCCGCTCCACCGACCAGGTCCACACCGGTACGTCCGGGCCGAGTGCGCTCAGCAGCCCGGCCAGCTCGCGCGCGCCCTCGGCGAACCAGTCCAGCAGCTCGGGGGGCACCGGCCCCAGGTTCGGCGCCCGGTCGGGCAGCGGCCAGGCCGCCCGTACGGCCGGGTCCGGGGGCAGCCCGTAGAGGGAGAGGTCGGTGACCTCCGGGGGCTCGGTGAGCCGCTCGCGCAGGATGTGGCCGAGGTAGCGGTGGATGCCGCCCACATGCCCTACGAGGTCGGAGACCGACCAGCCGGGGCACGCGGGCACCAGCGGTGTCCCCTGGTGGGTGTCGAGCGCGCGGCGGACGGCCTTCTCGAATGCCAGGGCCTCCGCCTGGAAGAGGTCGATCCGGGTGTTGTCGTCCATACGGCCACCCTGCCCGACCGCCTGCGGGGCCACTCGCCTTGAGCTACGGGCGAACGTCCTGGGCGCGTCACCGCGCCGAACGGGCGGCCAGTCGTTCCAGTACCGAGACGGCCTCGGCGGCCCGGTCGGCCGCGACGAACAGGTGGTCGTGGTGGTACCCGGCGATGACGTTGCAGCTGAGTCCGTGGGCGCCGAGCTCGGTGGCGAAGGCCGCGGTGAGGCCGACGGCGTCGAGTGCGGAGTGGATCCGCAGGGTGATCCAGCCGGCGGTGTAGTCGTAGGCGAGGCCGGCCGCGTCGGCCTCCTCCTGCCGCAGGACCAGGGTGAGCCCCTCGGGCTCCAGGACGGTGGCGACGGGGCTGAGTCCGACGGGAGCCGTGGGGCCGGGGACGGTGCAGAAGACGTAGCGGCCCTCGTTCAGTTCGGGTCGCATACCGCTCAGCAGTTTCCGCAGGTCGCTCTCGCCGCTCATGCGGTCACCCTACCCATCGCCCCGGTACGCCCGGTTCGACGCCCCGGTGCGGGGGCGCCCGGCACGGCACCGGGTGCCCGGTACCGTGCCGGGCGGGAGGGGCCCTACGTCAGGTCGAACTCCCCGCCCCGCGCGTCCAGGACGAACTTGCGCCACTCGTCCGGCGCGAAGATCAGCGAAGGGCTGTCGGGGCGTTCGCTGTTGCGCATCGCGATGAACCCCTCCACAAAGGCGATCTGGACGTCACCCGCTCCCCCGCTGCTCGACTGCCAGTGCGCCCCGCTGAGATCGAGCTCGGGCTTGCCCCAGCCAGCGAGGGGCTGCGAAGTCATGCTCTCGGCCACGTGCGTGCTCCTCCCGGTACGTCGTCCGAGGGCAAGGTTAACCACGACGACGGGTGCCGCACAGGCCACAGTGAGTCACCCGTGACCGGCCCGGCACCCGCGCGGAAACCCGATTCCGTTCAGGAGGCGGGTTCTTCGGCCCCCACCAGCCACATCGCGAAGAACTGGGCCCCTCCGCCGTAGGCGTGCCCCATGGCCCGCCGGGCGTCCGGCACCTGGTGTTCACCTGCCTGGCCGCGCACTTGGAGCGCCGCCTCCGCGAAGCGGATCATGCCGGAGGCGCCGATCGGGTTCGTCGACAGGACCCCGCCGGACGGGTTCACCGGCAGGTCGCCGTCGAGTTCGGTGACCCCCGCCTCCGTCAGCTTCCAGCCCTCGCCCTCGTCCGCGAAGCCCAGGTTCTCCAGCCACATCGGCTCGTACCAGGAGAACGGTACGTACATCTCCACCGCGTCGATCTCCCGGCGCGGGTCGGTGATCCCCGCCTGGCGGTAGACGTCGGCCGCGCAGTCCTTGCCCGCCTGCGGGGACACGAAGTCCTTGCCCGCGAACAGCGTCGGCTCGCTGCGCATCGCCCCGCCGTGCACCCAGGCGGGCGGCCGGGGCGAACGGGCCGCCCCCTCCCGGTCGGTGAGGATCATCGCGCAGGCCCCGTCCGACGAGGGGCAGGTCTCGGAGTACCTGATCGGGTCCCACAGCATCGGTGAGGCCTGGACCTTCTCCAGGGTGATGTCGTGCTCGTGCAGGTGTGCGTACGGGTTCTTCAGCGCGTTGCGCCGGTCCTTGTAGGCGACGAGCGAACCCACCGTGTCGGGCGCTCCGGTACGCCTCATGTACGCCCGCACGTGCGGGGCGAAGAACCCGCCCGCGCCGGCCAGCAGCGGCTGCTGGAAGGGGACGGGCAGCGAGAGCCCCCACATGGCGTTCGACTCGGACTGCTTCTCGAACGCGAGGGTCAGGACGGTCCGGTGGACGCGGGCGGCGACCAGGTTCGAGGCGACCAGCGCGGTGGATCCGCCGACCGAACCGGCCGTGTGCACGCGGAGCATGGGCTTGCCGACCGCGCCGAGGGCGTCCGCCAGGTACAGCTCCGGCATCATCACGCCCTCGAAGAAGTCGGGAGCCTTGCCGATGACCACCGCGTCGATGTCCGCCCAGGTCAGCTCGGCGTCCTCGAGGGCGCGGACCGCCGCCTCGCGGACCAGTCCGGCGATGGACACGTCATGGCGGGCGGCGACGTGCTTGGTCTGGCCGATGCCGACGACGGCCACGGGCTCCTTGCTCATGCTCGGTCCCCTTCCAGGACGGCGACCAGGTTCTGCTGGAGGCAGGGGCCGGAGGTGGCGTGGGCGACGGCCCGGTCGGACTCGCCGCGGTGGATGCGGGCGGCGGCCTCGCCGATGCGGATCAGGCCCGTGGCCATGATCGGGTTCGCGGCGAGCGCGCCGCCCGAGGGGTTGACGCTCACCCCGTCGCCGAGCCCGAGGGCCTTGCGGAGCACGACTTCCTGGGAGGAGAAGGGCGCGTGGAGCTCCGCCGTGTCCACCGGGCCCTCGAAGACCCCCGCCTGCTCCGCGGCGATCCGGGTGGACGGGGAGTCGGTGAGGTCCCGCAGGCCGAGGCCGTGCGCCTCGATGCGGTGGTCGATGCCGGTGATCCAGGCGGGCCGCGCGCACAGCCCGCGCGCGAGGTCCCCGGCGGCCAGGATCACCGCGGCCACGCCGTCGCCCACGGGCGGGCAGTCGCCCGTGCGCAGCGGGGCCACCTCGTAGTCGCCCTGGGGGACGGCGCCGGTCAGCTGGGCGTGCGGGTTGGACTCGGCCGAGGCCCGGCTGCGGGCGCCGATGGCGGCCAGGGCGCGCTCGTCGGTCTCTCCGGCGTCGATCAGCGCCTGGGCCTGGAGGGCGGCCAGGGCCACCGAGTCGGGCCAGAGCGGGGCGAGGTAGTACGGGTCGAGCTGCCGGGTGAGGACGTCCCGTACCGAACCGGGCGAGGACTTCCCGTACGCGTAGACGAGCGCGGTGTCGGCCTCGCCGGTCTGGATCTTGACCCAGGCCTCGTAGAGCGCCCAGGCACCGTCCATCTCGACGTGCGACTCGGAGATCGGCGGCCAGGCGCCGACCCCGTCGAGGGTCATCGTGAAGGAGAAGGCCCGGCCGGCCAGGTAGTCGCTGGAGCCGGAGCAGGTGAAGCCGATCTCCCCGGCCTTCAGGCCGGTCTGCGCCAGCACCTGGTGCAGGACCGGCATGACCATCTCGACTTCGCTGAGCTCGTCGGTGCGGCGCAGGTGGTCGCTCTGCGCGAAGGCGACGACGGCCACTTCCCGTGCGTGCCTGCTCGTCCTGGCCATCAGATGAGCTCCTTGTACGCGTCGTAGTCCGCGTCCGGCTCGCCGGTGGGGCGGTAGTGGTCGGGGTAGCGGCCGCCCTCGGTCCACACGGGTTCCACGCGCAGGCCCATGCGGACCTGGTCGTACGGGATGCCGCCGATCCGGCCGTGGAGGGCGAGGCCGGCGCCGTCGAGGGCGATGTGGGCGTAGACGTACGGCACTTCGATGTCGAGGTTGCGTGCCTTGATGTTGACGATGCAGTACGTGGTGACCGTGCCGGCCGGGCCGACCTCGACCTGGTCGGTGGTGGCGACCCCGCAGGTGGGGCAGGCTCCGCGCGGGGGCACGTACACCTTGTGGCAGGAGGGGCAGCGCTCTCCGACGGTCCTGCGCTCGGAGAGGGCGTTGATGTAGGCGGTCTGGGCGCGGCCCGGGCTGTAGGTGTAGTCGAGGCGGGCCTCGGCGACGATGCCGGTGGCCGGGTCCGCGAAGGCGCCGTCGTGCGGGGCGGCTCCGGGGCCGGCCGGGCCGGCGTACGGCTCGAAGCAGGCGATGTCGGTGATGGCGCCGGTGCGCTCGGCCGCCCAGCGGATCCGGACCCGCATGCCCGTGGACACCGATTCGGGGGCGGGGGCGTCGAGGGCGTGCAGGATCGCGGTGTCGGCGCCGTCGAGGCGGACGAGGACCCAGGCGAAGGGGGTGTCGAGGGGCTGGTGGGGGCGGGGGTCGCCGTTCCAGGCCCAGGTGGTGACGGTGCCGGTGGCGCCGACCTCCACCAGCTCGCGGATCTCCTCGGCGGTGACGGGGTCGTACTCGACCGGCGGGACCATCACCTTGCCGTCGGAGGTCCTGACGCCGAGGACGAGGCCTTCGCGCAGGCCGGTGAGGAAGGCGCCCTGGACGGGGCCGAGGGAGCGGGTGAAGGGGAACTCGACGACGAGGGGCGCGCGCAGCACCTCTGGTGGGGACGCGGCTGTCATGGGTGGTCTCCGATTCTCCGTGGCGGGGGGCTGGCGGGGGTGGTGCTCGTCGGGGTGCGGGCGCTCGGGCCGTCGCGGGGCGGGGCCGGGCGCCGTCCGGTCGGGCCGGTCCGGGCCGGTCGGGGGCGGTCGGGGCCGGTCGGGGCCCGAGCCGGTCCGGGCCGGTCGGGGGCGGTCCGGTCCGAGCCGGTCGGGGGCGGTCCGGTCCGAGCCGGTCGGGGGGCGGTCCGGTCCTGTCCCGTCCACCCCACGGCCAGTGGCTAGGCTCGGCGGTAGACCGGGGGCCGCTTCTCCGCGAACGCCCGGGCTCCTTCCTTCGCGTCGGCCGTGTCGAAGACCGGCCATCCCCGGGTGAGTTCGGCGGCCAGTCCGTCCGTCTCGGTCAGCTCGGCGCTCTCGTACACGGAGGCCTTGACGGCCTCGACGGCGAGCGGCCCGCACGCGTTGATCCGCTCGGCGATCTCCAGGGCCTTGGCCAGTGCCGTTCCGTCGGGCACCACGTGCCCGACGAGCCCGATCCGCGCGGCCTCCTCGGCCGGGTACGGGCGTCCGGTCAGCAGCATCTCCAGCGCGTGCGTGCGCGGGATCTGCCTCGGCAGCCGTACGGTCGATCCGCCGATCGGGAAGAGGCCCCGCTTGACCTCGAACAGCCCGAAGGTGGCGCCTTCCCCGGCGACCCGGATGTCGGTCCCCTGGAGGATCTCGGTGCCGCCGGCGACGCAGTACCCCTCGACGGCGGCGATCACCGGCTTGCGCGGCCGGTGGTGGCGGAGCATCGCCTTCCAGTGCAGGTCGGGATCGGCCTTGAGCCGGTCCCGGTACTGGTCGCCCGCCATCCCCTTCCCGGCGAGCGCCTTCAGGTCCATGCCCGCGCAGAAGTCCCCGCCCGCGCCCGTCAGTACCACGGAGCGGATCGTGTCGTCCGCGTCCGCCTCCAGCCAGCCGTCGTACAGGCCCACCAGCAGCGGAAGCGAGAGCGCGTTCTTCGCCTCCGGCCTGTTCATGGTGAGCACCAGCGTGGCGCCGTGGCGTTCCACGGTCAGGTGTTCGGTCCCACCCATTGCCGTCCTCCCGTCTCAAGACCTAGAACAGGTTGCAGGAGGGGCGAGTGCAGTTCAATAGTTTTCTGACACTCAGTCAGTTTTCTTGTGCTGCGCCCTTCCCAGTTGGCCTGAGCGGCGCTCTAATGACCGCCGAGCAGCCCACCCATGGGATTTTTCGGGTCAGGAGGAACGGTGGAGTACAACCTTGCCGACCTGTTCGAGTCGGTCGTGGACGTGGTCCCGGACCGCGAGGCCCTGGTCTACGTGGACCACCCCGGGACCGGCGCCGAGCACCGCCTGACGTACGCGGAACTGGACGCGGCGGCCAACCGCATCGCGCACCACCTGCTGGACAGCGGGCTGAAGGCCGGCGAGCACCTGGGCCTGCACCTCTACAACGGGGTCGAATACCTCCAGACCGTGCTGGCCTGCCTGAAGGCCCGGCTGGTGCCGGTGAACGTCAACTACCGGTACGTGGAGGAGGAGCTGGTCTACCTCTACAACGACGCCGACCTCGCCGCGCTCGTCTTCGAGGGCGAGTTCACCGAGCGGGTGGCGGCCGCCCTGCCGCAGACCCCGAAGCTCCGGCACCTGATCCGCGTCGGCGCGGCCCCCGAGGACGCGCCGGAGCCCTCGATCGCGCCCGTCCCGTACACGCGGGCGCAGGCGCAGGGCTCGCCCGAGCGGGGTTTCCCGCCGCGCTCCCCCGACGACCTGTTCATCATCTACACCGGCGGCACCACCGGCATGCCCAAGGGCGTGATGTGGCGGGCCGAAGACCTCTTCTTCGCCGGACTGTTCGGCGGGGAGCCGTCCGGCGAGCCGGTGAAGCGGCCGGAGGAGCTGGCCGAGCGGGTGGCCGCGCGCGGGGCCGGGCTCACCTTCTTCCCGGCTCCTCCGCTGATGCACGGGACGTCCACGCTGACCTCGTTCATCGCCTTCAACTACGGGCAGCGGGTGGTCATCCACCGCAAGTACGCGCCCGAAGAGGTGCTGCGCACCATCGAGAAGGAGAAGGTCTCCAGCGTGTCCCTGGTGGGCGACGCGATGCTCAGGCCGCTCATCGACGCCCTGAACGGCCCGCTCAAGGGCACCGACCTGTCCTCCTTGTTCAGCGTCTCCTCCTCGGGCGCGATCATGTCGGAGACCGTGCGGGCCGAGTTCCAGCGGCTCGTCCCGAACGTCGTCCTGCTGAACAACTTCGGGTCGTCGGAGTCCGGCTCCAACGGGCGGGCCACCAACGACTCCGGCCCCGAGAACGGTTTCCGCCTGGAGGTCAACGACCGTACGCAGGTGGTGGATCCGGTGACCCACGAACCGGTGCCGGTGGGCCGGCCCGGCCGCCTCGCGCAGCGCGGGTACGTACCGCTCGGCTACTACAACGACCCGGCGAAGACCGCCGAGACCTTCTTCCAGAAGGGAGCCGAGCGCTGGGTGCTGCTCGGCGACATGGCGACCGTGGACGAGCAGGGCATCGTCACCGTGCTCGGGCGCGGTTCGCAGTGCATCAACACGGGCGGCGAGAAGGTGTACCCGGAGGAGGTCGAACAGGCGCTGAAGTCGCACCCCGACGTGTACGACGCCTTGGTCGCCGGTGTGCCCGACCCGACCTGGGGCAGCCATGTCGCGGCGGTGGTGCAGATCCGCGAGGGCGCGCCGGAGCCGACGCTGGACGAGATCCAGAGCCACTGCCGTACCAAGCTGGCGGGCTACAAGATCCCGCGCCAGCTGGTCGTCGCACCCGCGATCCAGCGCTCTCCCAGCGGCAAGGCGGACTACCGCTGGGCGAAGGCGGTGGCCACGGAGGCCGACGCCGGCCGCTGAACCTGCCCGGCGGACCCGCCCGGACCGGCTGGTCGTTCCCGCGTCAGGTGCCGGGGTGGCCGTCGGGCCCGGTGTGGTCGGCCTGGGTGGAGAACTTGGACAGGAACGCGTCGTAGCGGCCGTCGGGGCGGCGGGTCATCGTCCCGCCGTCCTGCCAGATGCCGTTGTCCGCCCACCACTGGCTGCCGTACGGGTCCCCCTGGTTCTGGTGGATGTTGTGGACGCCGAGGCCGCCGTGGGAGAAGGGCTGCCCGAAGACGAGGATCGGCCTGCCGGGTACGAGTACGGGCTCCAGCGCCTGCGAGGCCTCCAGGTACGAGCCCGAGACCCACGGGTGCGGCGGGCTGAGCCGGTCGAGGACCGCCCGCAGCCAGCCGATCGAGCAGCCCGAACGGGGCCGCAGGGCGGGGTGGCGCAGGTAGTCGATGGCGCCCGATCCGGAGCTGCTGCCGAGGTCGTGGAAGCCCGGCGGCAGTCCGGACGCCGGGTCCAGCACCGAGGCGGCGAGGGTGAGCACCTTCCACTGCACGCCGGTGGCGGACTGCTTGCTGTCGACGTCGACCGCGCAGCGGTAGCGGCCCGCGGGCGCGTCGACCTCCAGGTTGACGTGGAACCAGCGGCCCTGGGTGTCGGGCTCATCGCGGAAGTGGCGGTGCAGGGTTCCGGACAGCACACCGTAGTCGTCGAGCGGCATGGGGCCAGTGAACCACCGGAGGGTACGCGAGGGCGGTGACGCGCCGCACGTGACCCCGGCGGAGGGGCGCCGTGGCCCCGTCCCTACGATCGGCGCCATGACCTGTACCTGGCTGACCCCCTGGTGGCGTGCCCGCCCCTCCGGCGGCCTCGCCGCCGACGAGCCCGGCTCGGTGGCGGCCACCGCGATCCTCGACCTGCACCACCCGCGGGTACGGGCCCTGCTGGCGGACGCCCGGGCGGCCGCCGGGACCGCCCCCGGCGACCGCGCGCTGCTCAAGGCGGCGCACGGGCTGATCAGCGACCGGGTGCGGCCCGTGTACGCGATGAACGACGCCCGGCCCGCCTCCCGCACCCTGGCCCTGGGCCGCGGCTCCTGCAGCCAGCGCCTGTCGGTCCTGGAGGCCGTGGCCCGCGCGGCCGGGATTCCGACCCGGGTGCGCGGCCTGCTCGTGGACGGCTCGTTCTGGTACCCCCGTTTCCCCCGGCTCCGGACGCTGGTGCCCCGGGAGGTGCTGCTGGCCTGGCCCGAGTTCCGGCTGGGTGAGGACTGGGTCAACGCCTCGGAGCTCTACGGGAGCCTGGAGGAGCTCGGCGCGAAGAACCCGGCCGGCTTCCGCAACAGCGGTTCGAACACCCTCTTCGAGGCGCTGGCGACCACCGCGGTCGACTGGGACGGCTCCACCTGCGGCACCGCGAGCTGCTCCGGCTTCGACCTGTCGGCGTCCGTCCGGCGCGACCTGGGCCGGTTCGCCTCCCGGGACGAACTGTTCCGGATCCACGGCCAGACCCTCTGTGCGCCGGCCCGGACGGTCGGCGACATGCTCATGGGCCGCCGCGGGGCCGCCTGAGCGGGTTCCGCCACAGCCGGGCGCGCAGGGCCGGTCGCCGCAGCCGTCCGGCGGGCCATGAAATCAGGCGATCACTCGTTCGAGTCATTGATTTAACCGCCGAGGTGCTGGCACTCTACCGAATGATCGGTCGGGTGGCTCACGGTGAGGTGACGGCATGACGGGGTATGCGGATCTCCATGACGAAGGCGAACGGCTGAGCGGCGACGAGCTGGCCGCTCTGCAGCTGAGGCGGCTGCGCGCGACCCTGCACCGCGCCTACGAGCGGGTGCCCTTCTACCGGCAGGCGTTCGACAAGGCGGGCGTGCATCCCGACGACTGCCGCTCCCTGGCCGATCTGGCCCTCTTCCCCTTCACCACCAAGGCCGATCTGCGCGACCAGTACCCCTTCGGGATGTTCGCCGTCCCGCGCTCCGAGGTGCGCCGGATCCATGCCTCCAGCGGCACCACCGGCCGGCCCACGGTCGTCGGCTACACCGACGGGGACCTGTCGCTCTGGGCGGATGTCGTGGCCCGGTCGATCCGCGCGGCGGGCGGCCGCCCCGGCCAGATCGTGCACATCGCCTACGGATACGGCCTCTTCACCGGCGGTCTCGGCGCGCACTACGGCGCGGAGCGGCTCGGCTGTACGGTCGTGCCCGCCTCCGGGGGCATGACGGACCGCCAGGTCCGGCTCATCCAGGACTTCCGGCCGGAGGTCATCATGGTGACCCCGTCCTACATGCTGACGCTGCTGGACGAGATGGAGCGCCAGGGCATCGATCCCCGCACGACCTCGCTCCGCACGGGGATCTTCGGGGCGGAGCCGTGGACCGAGGAGATGCGGCGCGAGATCGAGGAGCGGCTCGGCATAGACGCGGTGGACATCTACGGCCTGTCCGAGGTGATGGGGCCGGGTGTGGCGCAGGAGTTCGCTTCGACCAAGGACGGCCTGCACATCTGGGAGGACCACTTCTTCCCGGAGGTGGTCGATCCGCTGACCGGCGCGGTGCTGCCGGACGGGGAGCCGGGGGAGCTGGTGTTCACCTCGCTCACCAAGGAGGCCATGCCCGTCATCCGGTACCGCACCCGGGATCTGACGCGGCTGCTGCCCGGCACGGCCCGGCCGGCCTTCCGCCGGATGGAGAAGATCACGGGACGCAGCGACGACATGATCATCCTGCGCGGGGTGAACCTCTACCCCACGCAGATCGAGGAGGTCCTGCTGCGGACCCCGGGGCTGGCGCCCCACTTCCAGCTGCGGCTGACCCGCGAGGGCCGCCTGGATGCCCTGACCGTCCGGGTGGAGGCCCGCCGGGAGACCGGTGAGGAGCGTCGTGCGGAGGCGGCGGCCGAGGTGGTCCGCGCCGTCAAGGAGGGCGTCGGGGTCTCCGTCCGCGTCGAGGTGGTGGACCCGGAGACCCTGGAGCGCTCGGTGGGCAAGATCAAGCGCTTCCGGGACCTGCGGGACAGACCGTAGGGCCGTGGGCACGGCCCGGTGCCCGGGGTACGGGCCGATGCCGGGGGTGCGGCCCGGTGCCCGGGGTACGGGCCGGCCTGACGGCGACGGGGCCCGTGTCATCCGCGTGGCCGCGGGAAACCACCCCTTCGGGCCTATTTGCGGGGGTCCGCGGGAGGCGGCGGTGCGCTCCCGGGTAGGGCAGTGTGCGTGACCCCGAAGCCCCGGCCGCTGCACGACCGGCTCCAGGCCTCCCTCGCCGGGCTGGCGTGGAGCCGGGGGCGCCAGATGGAGCTCATGCACCGGGCGATGGGCTTCGCCGCCCTCGGGTTCCTCACGCTGGTGCCGCTGCTGGTGGTCGTCGCGGCCGCCGCCCCCGGCAGCGGGTACGGCTTCGGCCGCTGGCTGGGCCAGGCCCTCGGGGTGACGGCGTCCTCGCGGGCCCGCGTCGAGATGCTGTTCGGCGCCGCCGACCTGGCGCTGGAGCGGACCACGGCCTTCGGACTCGCCGCCCTGGCCGTGTTCGGCCTGACCTTCGGCTCCGCCGTGCAGACCGGCTACGAGAAGGTCTGGGACCTGCCCACCGCCCGCTGGCACACCATGTGGCGGCACGTCGTGTGGCTCGCCCTGCTGGTCTGCTACCTCGCCCTGCTCGTCGAGATCCCCGCCCCGTCGAAGGACACGATCGGGACGCTGGTGGGCACCGTCAGCGACCTCATCGGCACGATCCTCTTCTTCTGGTACTCCCAGCGGCTCCTGCTGGGCGGCCGGGTCCGCTGGCGCGCCCTGCTCCCGGGAGCGGTGGCGACCAGCCTCGGGCTGCTCGGCCTGCGGGTCTTCTCGCAGCTGGTGTTCTCACCGCTGATCGCCTCCAACGCCGTCACGTACGGCCCCTTCGGCACCCTGCTGGTCGTGCAGTCCTGGCTGGTGGGCGTCGGTTTCGTCGTCTACGGCGGCGCGCTCGTCGGCCGCCTGCTCCACGAACGCCTCACCTTGCGCCGGCTGCACCGCACCGGCCTGCTGCCGGATGGCACCTGAGCCGGTCAGCGCAGGCGCAGCGCGCCCGGAGCCTGGCCCTCGAAGATCCCGGTCAGCCAGTCGAAGACGGTCTCCCCCTGCCCCCGCCGCGCGGCCGCCAGCCGTTCGGCGACCGAGGTCCGGTTCGTCGGGTGGCAGCGCCCCAGCCGGATCTCCAGCTGGCGCGCGGTCTCGGCGTGCCCGAGCGAGCGCCGGGACGCCTCGTGGTCGCGCCACTCGAAGGCGAAGTCACCGTCGTCGGGGGTCCCGTAGCCGCCCCGGAGGCAGTCGTTGAAGGCGTCCAGGTTGCCGCCGAAGTAGCCGCCGGGGCCGTTGACCGCTTCACCGATCACCCGCCAGAAGTCCTCCAGGGTCCGGATCCGGGCGCCGTCGAGTACGTAGATCTCCGTCACGGGAGACGAGCGTAGGGCGCGCGGGGAGCGACGGCACGCGCATATCGGCGCGGGCGCACGCGCCTACCGGCCGAAGCGGTCCCTCAGCTCCCGCTTGAGGATCTTGCCGCTGGCGTTGCGCGGCAGGGCGTCCACGAACAGCACCCGCTTGGGGGCCTTGAAGTGCGCCAGCCGCTCCCGGGCGTAGGCGCTCAGCTCCTCCTCCGTCACCTCCCCGCGCGGCACCACCACCGCCGTGACCGCCTCGATCCAGCGCTCGTCGGGCAGGCCGACCACGGCCGCCTCGGCCACTCCCGGATGGGTGTACAGGACGTCTTCCACCTGCCGGGAGGCGACCAGCACCCCGCCCGAGTTGATGACGTCCTTCACCCGGTCGACCACGGTGAAGTAGCCCTCCGCGTCGCGCACGGCGAGGTCCCCGGAGCGGAACCAGCCGTCCCGGAAGGCCTGCGCCGTCGCTTCGGGGTCGTTCCAGTAGCCCAGGCACAGCTGCGGCGACCGGTAGACGACCTCGCCCGCCTCCCCGTCCGCGACCTCGGCGCCGTGCTCGTCGACCACCTTCGCCTCGACGTGCCGCACCGGCCGCCCGCAGGAGTCCATCCGGCCCTCGTGTTCCTGCGGCCCCAGCACGGTGGCCAGCGGGCCGATCTCGCTCTGCCCGAAGCAGTTGTAGAACCCGAGCCCGGGCAGCCGCGCCCGCAACCGCTCCAGGACGGGCACCGGCATGATCGAGGCTCCGTAGTACGCCTTGCGCAGGGCGCCCAGCTCGCGTTCCCCGAACTGCGGGTGGTTGGCCAGGCCGATCCACACCGTGGGCGGTGCGAAGAGGCTGTCCGCCCGCCCCGCCTCCACCAGGTCGAAGACCTCCTCCGCGACCGGCGCGTCCAGGACGGTGTTCTGCGCGCCCACCGCCAGGTACGGCAGCAGGAAGACGTGCATCTGCGCCGAGTGGTACAGCGGCAGCGAGTGCACCGGCCGGTCCGTCTCGGACAGGTCCAGCGCCTCGATCGCGCTCTCGTACTCGTGGGCCAGCGCCCGGTGGGTCATCATCGCGCCCTTGGGCAGAGCGGTCGTCCCGGAGGTGTACAGCAGTTGCACGACCGCGTCGGCGGTCCGGTCCGGCTCGAAGGAGAGCGGTTCGGCCAGTTCGGCGAGGAAGGAGTCCGGCGCGTCGCGCAGCGCCCGTACGCGGTGCCCGTCCGGGACCCGCCCCGCCAGGTCCGGGTCCGCGAGGACGAGTGCGGCCGTGCAGTTCTCCAGGATGTACGAGAGGTCCTCGCCGGTGAGGTTCTGGTTGACCGGGACGTGGGTGAGCCCGGCCCGGGCGCAGGCCAGGAAGGCCAGGAGGTAGGCGTCGCAGTTGTGGGCGAAGGTCGCGACCCGGTCGCCGTCCGCGAGCCCGTACCGCCGGCGCAGCACGGCCGCGCCGGTGGTGACCGCCTCGTCGAGTTGCGCGTAGGTCCAGATCCGCTCGCGGTAGCGCAGGGCCACCCGGTCGGGGACCCGGCGGGCGCTGTCCCGCAGGAGTCCGTCGACGGTGTTCCGCCGCACCGCCGCGTCTGCTCGCTCTGGCGTCATGGCGCGATCCTCGTCCCTCCCCCGCCCAAGGTCAACAACCGCGATACCAAACGGGATGTTGACAGACCGTCGGGCCGCCTGCATGAGTGTGGGGGCACGGGAAGCACCGCCTGTTTCACGGGCAAGTAGGCCCATCCGCAGGCTACTTGGGAGGTATGTTGCATTTCCGCACCCGCCCGCTCCTCCGTCGCGTCGCCCTCACCGGCGCCGCGCTGCTGGCCGCCACGGCCGCGATACCGCAGGCCACCGCCACGGCCTCCGAGGAGCGCGGCCCGTCCGGCGGCGGCCTGTCCGCCGTCATCCGGTACACCGAGAACGGCATCCCGCACATCCTGGCCCAGGACTACGCGCACCTCGGCTTCGGCACCGGCTGGGCCCAGGCCGCCGACCAGGTCTGCGTCCTGGCCGACGGGTTCCTGACCGTCTCCGGGGAGCGCTCGCGCTGGTTCGGCCCCGACGCGGCGCCCGACGGCTCGCTCTCCTCGGCGGCCGGGAACCTGTCCAGCGACCTGTACTTCAAGGGCGTCCGGGAGTCCGGCACGGTCGAGAAGCTGCTGGCCACGCCCGCGCCTGCCGGTCCCAGCAAGGAACTCCGGGACCTGATGAGGGGCTGGGCCGCCGGGTACAACGCCTGGCTCGCCCAGAACAAGATCACCGACCCGGCCTGCAAGGGCGCCGGCTGGGTGCGCCCGGTCACCGCCACCGACGTGGCCGCGCGCGGGTTCGCGGTCTCGGTCCTCGGCGGCGAGGGGCGCGGCGTCGACGGCATCACGGCGGCGCATCCTCCGGGCGCGAGCGCCCGTACCGCCGCGCCGGACATCGATCCCGCGGCCGCCGCCGAGGCCGCACGGCAGTTCTTCGACACCACCCGGTACGACATGGGTTCCAACGCGGTGGCCTTCGCCGGTTCCACCTCGGCCTCGGGCGGCGGTCTGCTCCTGGGGAATCCGCACTACCCCTGGCAGGGCGGACGCCGGTTCTGGCAGTCGCAGCAGACCATACCCGGGGAGCTGAACGTCTCGGGCGGCTCGCTGCTGGGCACGACGGTGGTGAACATCGGATTCAACGACAAGGTCGCCTGGAGCCACACCGTCGCCACGGGCACCCCCGTCACCCTGCACCAGCTAACCCTCGACCCGGCCGACCCCACCGCGTACCTGGTCGACGGCAAGCCGGAGCGGATGACCCCGCGGAAGGTGAGCGTGCAGGTCGCGGGCGGGGCCCCGGTGGTCCGCACCCAGTGGTGGACCCGCTACGGGCCGGTCGTCAACGGCCTCGGCCCGGGCCTGCCACTGCCCTGGACGGCTTCCACGGCCTTCGCCCTCAACGACCCGAACGCCCTGAACCTGCGCGGGTCGGACAGCGCCCTCGCCATGGGCAGGGCCCGCTCGGTCGCCGGGATCCAGGACGCCCTCAAGCGCACCCAGGGCCTGCCCTGGGTCAACACGGTCGCCGCGGACTCCGCGGGCGGCACGCTCTTCACCCAGTCCCAGGTGCTCCCCCGGGTCACCGACGAGGTCGCCGCGCGCTGTTCCACCCCGCTCGGCGCGGCCACGTACCCCTCGTCGGGGCTGGCGGTGCTCGACGGTTCGCGGGGTGACTGCGCACTCGGCTCGGACCCGGACGCGGTGCAGCCGGGAGTGTTCGGCCCCGGCCGGGCGCCGACGCTGCGGGACGCCCCGTACGCCGAGAACTCCAACGACAGTGCCTGGCTGGCCAATGCGGAGCGGCCGCTGACCGGCTACGAGCGGATCTGGGGTACGGGCACCACCCCGCGCTCGCTGCGCACGCGCGGCGCGCTGGAGGACGTGTCGGCGATGGCCGCGAGGGGCCGGCTGACCGTGGGCGACCTGGAGAGGCAGCAGTACGCGAACCGGGTCCCGGCCGGTGACCTGGCCGCGGCCGATGCGGCGAAGGCCTGCGCGGCGCTGCCCGGCGGCGCCGCCACCGGCAGCGACGGCGGGGCGGTGGACGTGTCGGCGGCCTGCCCGGTGCTGGCGGGCTGGGACCGTACGGCCGACAGTGCCAGCCGGGGTGCGCTGCTGTTCGACCGGTTCTGGCGCAGGCTCACCTCCGGCACCCCGGCCAAGGACCTGTGGCTGGTGCCGTTCACGCCGGCCGATCCGGTGCGCACGCCCCGCACGCTGAACCCGGCGGCGCCCGGGATCGGGCGGGCCCTCGCGGACACCGTCACCGAGCTGAAGGCGGCCGGGATCGCGCTGGACGCCCCGCTCGGGGAGCACCAGTTCGTGGTGCGCGGCGGCCTGAAGCTCCCGGTGGGCGGCGGTACCGAGGCCCTGGGCGTGTGGAACAAGATCGAGGCGCCGTGGAACGCGGCCGCCGGGGGCTACCCGGAGGTCGTGCACGGCTCCAGCCACATGCAAGCGGTCGGCTGGGACGGCGGCCGCTGCCCGGTGGCGCGCACGCTGCTGACGTACAGCCAGTCGGCGAACCCGCAATCGCCGTACTACGCCGACCAGACCCGGCTGTTCTCGCAGGAGCGCTGGGTGACCTCGCGGTTCTGCGAGCGGGACATCCTCGCCTCGCCGAAGCTGAAGGTGGTGTGGCCGCGCGAGCGGCGCTGACGCCCCGCCATCACCGCGGCCCCCGGGACACCTGGCCCCGGGGGCCGCGGTGCGTGAAGGGCCGGGTCAGGGGCTGACCGCGAGGAACAGGTAGGCGGCCAGCAGCACGATGTGCACCCCGCCCTGGAGCAGGGTGGCGCGCCCCGGCACGATGGTCAGGGCGCTGACGACCACGGTCAGCGCGAGCAGCACCATGTGGACCGGGCCGAGGCCGAGCAACAGGGGGCCGGAGAGCCATACGGAGGCCAGCGCGATGGCCGGAATGGTCAGGCCGATGCTGGCGATGGCGGAGCCGTAGCCGAGGTTGAGGCTGGTCTGGACCCGGTCGCGGCGTGCGGCGCGTACGGCGGCCAGGGTCTCCGGGGCCAGCACCAGCAGGGCGATGATCACACCGACGACGGCGTTGGGCAGTCCCGCGCTGGCGACCCCCCGCTCGATGGTCGGCGAGACGGCCTTGGCGTCCCCGACGACGGCGACGAGGGCGACCAGGAGCAGGCCGAGGCTGATCAGGGCGGCGCGGGAGGTGGGCGGCGCGGCGTGCTCGTCCTCCTCGCCCGCGGCGGCCGCGGCGGCGGCCTGGGCCGCCTCGGCCCGGCGCCGCTTGGTGTCCACGGGAAGGAAGTAGTCCCGGTGGCGGACCGTCTGGACCGCGACGAACAGGCCGTAGAGGGCGAGCGAGGCGCAGGCGGCGAAGGTCAGCTGGGCGCTGGAGAACTCGGGTCCGGGCTTCGAGGTGGTGAAGGTGGGCAGCACGAGGCTGAGGACGGCCAGGGTGGCGACGGTGGCGAGAGCGGCGCCGGATCCCTCGGCGTTGAAGACGGCGACCCGGTTGCGCAGGGCGCCGACGAGGATCGACAGGCCGACGATGCCGTTGCAGGTGATCATGACGGCGGCGAAGACGGTGTCCCGGGCCAGGGAGGCGGTCTTGTCGCCCCCGTCGGCCATCAGGGTGACGATCAGCGCCACTTCGATGACGGTCACGGCGACGGCGAGGACGAGGGAGCCGAAGGGTTCGCCGACGCGGTGGGCGACGACCTCGGCGTGGTGGACCGCCGCCAGGACCGCGCCCCCGAGACAGAGGGAGACCAGCACCACCGCGAGTCCGGACAGATCGCGTCCCCAGCTGAAGAGGAGCGCGATGAGCGCCACCACGGGGACCACGACGGTCCAGTCGGTCAGGGGGGTTCTGTGCGTTGCCGTACTCATATCAGCCAAGTTGCCAGAAGTGTCCGCCCGGTGCGGAGCAGCCGCCGCCTTCAGGCCGCTGACGTGGCCTTTCTCACGAAATCTCCGGGCGTGGCGAGCCACCGCGGAGCCCTTCGCGGGCGGTGCGGGCCGGAGATCGCCCCTGTCATGGGCCGAACACCGGCTGGCCCGGGGGCCGGATCGGGGATGGAATGCCGGTGATGCCGCCGATCGGGCGGTACGCGCAGTCCCAGCCACCGCGGCCGCCCACAGGCGCCGCGACCGACGACGCGGAGTCCACGCATGCGACGTCTTCCCCGACAACTTCATCTCGGCGGACGTCAACTGCGAGGGCCAGATCGTGGGCGGCCCGCTGGGCCACGCCGTCCTGAACTGATCCCCCGCCCGGCCGAGGGGGTGTTCCGCGGCATGACCCCACCGCAGCCCCCGTCGGCCGGCCGGGGCCGGCTCACATCGCGCGCTCGTGGCCCTCCCAGTACGGGTCGCGCAGCCGGCGCTTGTACAGCTTGCCGTTCGGGTCGCGCGGCATCGTCTCGATGAAGTCGACCGTCTTGGGGCGCTTGTAGCCGGCCAGCTGCCGTTCGCAGTGGTGCAGGATCTCGGCGGCCAGCGCGTCGCCCGCCTCGAAGCCCTCGGCCGGCTCGATGACGGCCTTGACCTCCTCGCCCCAGTCGGCGTGCGGGATGCCGAAGGCGGCCGCGTCCGCGACGGCGGGGTGGGTGAGCAGGGCCGACTCGATCTCGGCCGGGTAGATGTTGACCCCGCCCGAGATGATCATGTCGATCTTGCGGTCCCGGAGGAAGAGGTAGCCCTCTTCGTCCATCAGGCCGAGGTCCCCGACGGTGAAGAAGTCCCCGATGCGGTTCTTCCGCGTCTTGCCCTCGTCCTTGTGGTAGCTGAAGCCGCCGGTGTTCATCTTGATGTAGACGGTCCCGAGTTCGCCCGGCGCCAGCCGGTTGCCGTCGTCGTCGAAGACGGCGAGCTCGCTGATGGGCCAGGCCCTGCCCACGGTTCCCGGCTTCTTCAGCCAGTCCTCGGCGGTCGCGAAGGCACCGCCGCCCTCGCTGGCCGCGTAGTACTCCTCGACGCACCGGCCCCACCAGTCAATCATCGCCCGTTTGACGTGGTCGGGGCAGGGCGCGGCGCCGTGGATGGCGTGCCGCATGGAGGAGACGTCGTAGGCGTCCCTCGTCTCCTGCGGGAGGGCGAGGAGCCGGTGGAACTGCGTCGGGACCATGTGGGTGTGGGTGCAGGCGTGGTCCTCGATGAGGCGCAGCATCTCCTGCGGGGACCACTTGTCCATGAGGACCAGCGGGTGCCCGATGTGCAGCGACGCGCCCGCGAACTGCAGGACCGCCGTGTGGTAGAGCGGCGAGCAGACGAGGTGGACGTTGTCGTCGAAGGGGCGGATGCCGAAGATGCCGAGGAAGCCGCCCAGGTACGTCTCCTCCGGGAGCTTCCCCGGCAGCGGGCGGCGGATGCCGCGCGGCCGGCCGGTGGTGCCGGAGGTGTAGTTCATGACCCAGCCGAGGGTGCGGTCCGCCGGAGGCGTGCCGGGCTGCCCGTCCAGGAGGTCCGCGTACGGACGGAATCCCGCGACCGCTCCGACGGCGTAGCGGTGGCTGGCGGGCAGGCCCGCCTCGTCGGCCGCGGCGGTGGCGGCTTCGGCGAAGCGCTCGTGGGCGATGAGGACCTTGGCGCCGGAGTCGGAGACGATCCAGGCGATCTCGGGGCCGACGAGGTGGTGGTTGACCGGGACCAGGTAGAAGCCGGCCTGGGAGGCGGCCAGGTAGGCGGTGAAGAACTCGACGCCGTTGGGGAGGACCACGGCGAAGACGTCGCCCTTCTCCAGTCCGGCGGCGCGCAGGCCGTGCACGAGCCGGTTGACCTCGGCGTGCAGCCGGCCCGCGCTCCACTCCTCGCCCTGCGGGGTGACCAAGGCCGTGCGGCCGGGGTCGGCGGCCGCCTGGGCCCAGAAGCCGTTGGGCGGCGCCTTCGGCTGCTCGGCCTGCCGGGACTGCCGGGGCTGACCGGGCTGCTGGGGTTGACCGGACTGCTGGGGTTCTCCGGGCTGCTGGGGCTGACCGGGCTGCTCGGGTTCTCCGGGCTGCCGGGGCTGCTGGTCGGTCATGCTGCGCGCTCCTCTCGGTCCCGCGTGCTCAGGCACGGCCGGCGATGCGGTTGATGCGGTCGATGGCGCGCTCGAAGCCGCTGGTGAGCTCGTCGAAGACGGCCTGGACGCTGCGTTCGCTGTTCATCCGCCCGACGATCTGCCCGACGGGGGTGCCGAGCAGCGGCTGTACCTCGTACTTCTGGATGCGGGAGACGGCCTCGGCGACGAGCAGGCCCTGCAGCGGCATGGGGAGCGCGCCCGGGCCGTCGGGGTCGTCCCAGGCGTCGGTCCACTCGGTGCGCAGCTGGCGGGCGGGCTTGCCGGTGAGGGCGCGCGAGCGGACGGTGTCGCCGGAGCCGGCGGCCAGCAGCTTCTCGGTGAGGGCGCGGGAGTGAAGGTCGGCCTCGGTGGTGGTGAGCCAGAGGGAGCCGAGCCAGGCGCCCTGGGCGCCGAGGGCGAGTCCGGCGGCGATCTGCTCGCCGCTGCCGATGCCGCCGGCGGCGAGGACGGGGAGCGGGGCGACGGCCTCGGCTATCTCCGGGACCAGGACCATGGTGGCGATGTCGCCGGTGTGGCCGCCGGCCTCGTAGCCCTGTGCGACGACGATGTCGATGCCGGCCTCGGCATGCCGGCGGGCGTGCTTGGCGCTGCCGGCGAGTGCGGCGACCAGGACTCCGTGGTCGTGGGCGCGCGCGATCACATCGGCGGGCGGGGAACCGAGGGCGTTGGCGAGGAGTTTGACGGGGTAGTCGAAGGCGACGTCGAGCTGGTTGCGGGCGACCTGCTCCATCCAGCCGGTGATGCGCCAGCCGGAGGCCTCGCCCTCGGCCAGTTCGGGGACGTGGTGCTTGGCGAGGGTGTCGCGTACGAACTCCCGGTGGCCCGCCGGAATCATCGCCTCGATGTCCGCTTCGCTGATGCCGTCGACGGCCTTCTTGGCGGGCATGACCACATCGAGGCCGTAGGGCTTGCCGTCGGTGTGTTCCTGCATCCAGTCGAGGTCGCGCCTGAGGTCGTCGGGGGCGGTGTAGCGGACCGCGCCGAGTACGCCGAAGCCGCCCGCGCGGGTGATGGCCGCGGCCACCGCCGGGAAGGGCGTGAAGCCGAAGATGGCGTGCTCGACTCCCAGTTTCTTGCTCAGCTCCGTCTCCATGGCCGTGAGGATGCCGCAGGGCGGCGGCCGAGGGAAGAGATTTTCTGATGCTGTGTCAGATTCTTTGCGGGCCGGTCGGTGCGGGGGGTGCGGGGCGGGCGGGCAGATACTTCGAGAGGGTGCGACGGCAAAAGGGAGGGCCGGTCATGGACGAGCTCGCGGGGGCGGTCGGCAGTGGTGGCACGAGCGGCGAGGGGGGCGGCCGCGGAAGAGGTGCCGGGGGCCCGGGCGGCGGGCTGAGCCGCAGGCGGCTGGGCGCGCGGCTGCTCGCCCTCGGCGGAGTGCTGGTCCTGCAGGCGGCGCTGCCCGGGCCGGCCGGCGCCCACGGCAACCCGGCCGAGCGGCGCGCCCTCCAGGGGCTGCGGCTGCGCTACGGTTCCGCGCGCCAGGCCGGGCTGCTGGAAAAGCATCTCGAAGGGGTGGCGGACGAGGCCCGGCGGTTCCTCGGCCCCTCCCCCGAACATCCTTACTACGCCGGGGCCGTGGTCCTCGCCGGGCGCGGCCGCACCATCGCGCTGCACCGGGCCATGGGCGACGCGGTCCGCTACGCCGACTACGACGGACGTACCGACCGGGTACGGGAGTTCCCGGCCGCCGAGCGGATCCCGATGGCCGAGGACACCGTCTTCGACCTGGCCTCGCTGACGAAGCTGTTCACCTCCCTGCTGGCCGTGCAGCAGATGGAGCGGGGCCGACTGGAGCTGGAGGCTCCGGTGGACCGGTACCTGCCGGAGTTCACCGGGGGAGGCAAGGAGCAGGTCACGGTCCGTCAGCTGCTCACGCACACCTCGGGCCTGCGCTCCTGGGCGCCCTTCTACCAGGAGTCCACGCGGGAGGGCCAACTGCGGCTGCTGTGGTCGGTGCGTCCGCAGGACACTCCCGGGACCGTCTACCGGTACTCCGACCTGAACCTCATCGCGCTACAGCTGCTCCTGGAACGGATCACCGGCCGCACTCTGGACGTCCTGCTCCATGACGAGATCACCGCTCCGCTCGGGATGCAGCGCACTCGTTACAACCCTCCGCTCTCCTGGCGCCGGGTCACCGCCGCCACCGAGGTCCAGCGCCCGCCCTGGTCCGGCCTGGACCGCGGGCTGGTCTGGGGCGAGGTGCACGACGAGAACGCCCACGCCCTCGGCGGGGTCGCCGGCCACGCCGGCATCTTCGGCACCGCCTGGGACCTGGCCGTCCTCGCGCGCACCCTGCTCGACGGCGGGGTGTACGCGGGCAAGCGCGTCCTGCGCCCCGCCTCCGTCGAGCTGCTGTTCACCGACTACAACACCGCGTTCCCGGGCCACGACCACGGCCTCGGCTTCGAGCTCTACCAGCACTGGTACATGGGCGCCATGGCCACACCGCACTCCGCCGGGCACACGGGCTTCACCGGTACCTCCCTGGTGCTCGACCCGTCCACCGACTCCTTCCTGATCCTGCTCGGCAACTCCGTGCACCCCGTGCGGACCTGGCGGGCCGGCAGCGCGCCCCGGGTCGCCGTCGGCAACCGCTTCGCCCGCGCCGTCCCGGTCCGCACCCGGCACGGCGGCGCGGCCTGGTTCTCCGGGAACACCCCGGGCGGCTCGGGCACCCTCACCCTCCCGCCGCTCACCCCGGCCACCTCCGGCGCCCGGCTGCGCTGCGCCGTGTGGTGGGACACCGTGCCCGGGGAGGGCGCCTTCCACGTGGAGGCCTCGGCCGACGGGCAGACCTGGGAACCACTGGCGTTCAGCACCCTGCGCTCCACCGGAGGCACCGCCGAGCAGTGGCCGCGGGGCTCCGCCGACGGCTGGTCGGGCCGCATCTGGCACCGCCTCGAAGCCCCGCTCGCCGCCTGGGCCGGCCGCGAGGTCCGCCTGCGCTTTCGCCACACCGCGACCGGCCGCTACGTCGGCCGGGGGGTCTACGTGGACGTCGTACGGGTCGCGGAACCGGCCCGCCTGCTCTTCGCCGAGGACCGCCCCGCCGACGCCGCCCGCATCGAGGCCGCCGGCTGGACCCGCTCGGCCGACTAGCCGGGTCCTGCCCGGCGGACCGTGTGACCGCCCTGCGCAGGGGCGTTCCATCCGGTCGTGGGCCGCGGATCCCGAAAGGAAGACCAGCACCGCGGCAGCGGCCGGCTTCGGCTCAGGTCGTGAGCCGGTTCGATTCCAGGGCGTCGGCCCGTCCGGTCAGGTCTTCCGCGATGTCGTCCCAGTCCGGGCCGTGGTACCAGAGGCTCTGTGCCGCCTCCCGCATCAGTGCCGGCTCGTCCGGTCGCTGCAGGAGCACCAGCCGGTATGCAAGGTTCCGTACGCGCACCGGCAGGTTGCCGTCGACCAGGTGCGGGCTCAGCTCCCGCAGCATGGCCAGGATCGAATCCGCGTCGGCGAAGGTCAGCTCCTCGAGGAAATAGTGCTCGTCGTGCTCCTTCGCGCACGGGGGCACGGGTCGGTACTCGTCTCCGAAGAGACACCTGGCGTGTTCCGTCAACGTGCTGTGCATGCCCGACAGCCTACGTCGCCATGATCCGCCGGAGGCTGCTCCGGCTTGGCGGGTACCGGGGCGGGCCAGCCCCAGGACGGGTTCCAGTCGGTGCGACCCGGGCCCCGGGGCGTACGGGCGGGAGCCGAGGCCCCGGCCGCGGCCGGAAGGCGGGGTCAGACGGGGAAGCCGATCAGGCCCCAGCCCCGCCGGTGGGCCCCCGCGACGAGCTCGCCCCATTCCCGCAGCAGGTTCTCGAACTCCTCGAAGGTACGGATCCAGCCGTCCGGGACCGCCGCGTGGCGGGCGAAGGGGTCCCGCAGGCCCGGGAGCAGCGGCCCGGTGCGGTCCCAGTGCGCCGCGAGCTCGGCCGTCCGCGCGGGCGGGACCGACAGCAGCAGGCCGCGCGGTGCCGTTCCGGGATCGGCGTCCTCTTCGGGGGCCTCCGGGGGCTGCCAGTACAGGCCCGAGAGGAAGGCGTCCAGGGCCTCGCGGACGGGGGCGCCTGCGACCCCGGGGGTGCCGCGGACGCGCTCCCAGCGCTCCCCGGCCCAGAAGTGCGCCTTGAAGGAACCGAGGGTGTCGCGGAACTCGTACCGTACGAACCAGGGCTCGCCCGGCAGCTCCGGCCACGCCCAGCCGGCGTGCGGGTAGTCCTCGCCGGGGTAGGCCTCGTCGAAGAACAGCTCCAGCAGGTCCCCGTGGTCCTCGGCCCGCATCCGGCCGAGCCGGTCCCAGTCGACGGCGAAGGCCGTGATGTCCAATCCCATGCCGGCAGCCTAAGGGCTGTCCGGGGCCGGGCCGGTCCGGGCGAAGTTCACCCTTCCGGCCCACACCCGCCCGGAATGAACGCCTTGGCGCCGGGCGTTGTGTCCGCCGTCGAGGTTTGTTGATCGTTCAACGCGAAGGCAGGCACCCCCGTATGACCACCGTCGACTGGGACAACCCGACCGACCCGAAGCCCGGCACCTGGCAGCTCGGCCACCTGCGGAAGTACGTCGAGACGAACGGCGCCGAAGGCCAGTTCTGGAACAACACCCAGACCCTGCTGCTGACCACCCTCGGCCGCAAGTCCGGCAACCCGGTGCGCACCCCGCTCATCTACGGCGAGGCCGACGGCCGCTACCTCATCGTCGCGTCCAACGGCGGCGCCACCGACCACCCGCTCTGGTTCAAGAACCTGTCCGAGCACCCCGAGGTACGGATCCAGGTCGGCCCCCGGATCCTCCAGGGTGTCTCGCGCACGGCGACCGCCGAGGAACGCGCCGCGTACTGGCCGCTGATGGTCAAGCACTGGCCCGCGTACGACGAGTACCAGTCCAAGACGGACCGCGAGATCCCGATCGTCGTCATCGAGCCGGTCGCCCCGTAACAGGGCTCAGCGCCCCAGCACCGCCATCGCGGCGTTGTGACCGGGGACCCCGCTGACCCCGCCGCCGCGTACCGCGCCCGCCCCGCACAGCAGCACGTTCGCGTACGGGGTCTCCACGCCCCACCTGCCCGTGTCCTGGCCGTCCT
The DNA here is from genome assembly GCF_055565795.1 of Streptomyces sp. NPDC028314. Lineage (NCBI taxonomy): Bacteria > Bacillati > Actinomycetota > Actinomycetes > Kitasatosporales > Streptomycetaceae > Streptomyces > Streptomyces sp. NPDC028314. Next base: position 128,207 of record NZ_JBVHTP010000007.1, on the reverse strand, counting down.
CGTACGGCCAGGACAGGTCCCGGTGGAAGATGTGCCCGCCGGGCAGGCGCAGTTCGCGCTCCAGGTCGAGCGGGGTCTTGGCCTCGATGCAGGGCCGGCCGTCGGCGTCCAGGGCCAGGCACTCGGTGAGCGGCTCGGCCAGGTGGGCGTCGAGCTGGGCGAGGGTTCCGGCCAGCAGCACCTCGCGCGCGACCGTGTTGCCGCCGTGCCCCTTCTCGAACAGCCGGGCCGGCGTGTGCAGCCCGAAGAGGGTGAGCGTCTGGTACCCCTGCTCCACGAGGTCCGGACCCAGGATCGTGGGGTCGGTCAGCGAGTGGCAGTAGATCTCCGAGGGCGGTACGGAGGGCAGTTCGCCGGCGGCGGCCTCGGCGTGGGCCCGGGCGAGCTGCTCGTACCCCTCCGCGATGTGGAAGGTGCCGCCGAAGGCCTCGCGGGGGTCCACGGAGGCGTCGCGCAGCCGCGGCAGCCGCCGCAGCAGCATGTTGACCTTGAGCTGGGCCCCCTCGGCCGGGACCTCGGCCGGTGCCTCCCCGAGGAGCTCCGCGAGCGCCCGGGGCGAGGCGTTGACCAGCACGGTCCCCGCGGCGACGCCGCCCTCCCCGGTCGCGGTACGGAAGGCCACCTCGGCGGGGCCGGTGCCGTCGGTGTCGATGCGCAGGACCTCGTGCCCGGTGGCGATCTCCGCGCCGGCCGCGAGCGCGGCCCCGGCCAGGGCGTCGGTGAGGGCGCCCATGCCGCCGACGGGTACGTCCCAGTCTCCGGTGCCGCCTCCGATCACGTGGTAGAGGAAGCAGCGGTTCTGCGCCAGCGAGGGGTCGTGGGCGTCCGCGAAGGTGCCGATCAGCCCGTCGGTGAGCACCACGCCCCGGACCAGGTCGTCGGCGAAGTTCCGCTCCACCGCCCGGCCCAGCGGTTCCTCGAACAGCATCCGCCAGGCGCTCTCGTCGTCGATGCGGGCGCGCAGTTCCCGGCGGGTGGGCAGCGGCTCGGTGAGGGTGGGGAACACCTTCCGGGCGACCCGGCCCGTCGTCCCGTAGAAGGCGCGCCAGCTCTCGTACTCCCGCTCCGAGCCGGTCAGCCGCGCGAAGGACTCCCGGGTGCGGGGCTCGCCGCCTCCGACGAGCAGTCCGCCCGGCCGGCCGTCGCGCTCGACGGGGGTGTACGAGGACACCGTGCGTTTGCGGACCTCGAAGCGCAGCCCGAGCTCGCGCACGATCTTCTCCGGGAGCAGGGAGACCAGGTAGGAGTAGCGCGAGAGCCGGGCGTCCACGCCCGCGAACGGGCGGGTGGAGACGGCGGCCCCGCCGGTGTGCCCGAGCCGTTCCAGGACCAGTACGGACTTGCCCGCCCGGGCCAGGTACGCGGCGGCCACCAGGCCGTTGTGCCCGCCGCCCACGATCACCGCGTCGTACGCGGCCCGGCCGAAGCCGTGTCCGCCGCCGTGTCCGAGGCCCTGCGTGAAGTCCGCCGAGGTCGTCATGGCTCTTGGTAGCACACCTGGCCGAGCCGCTCCAGACAGTGCGCCTCGTCGGCGTGGGCCGCCACGGTGTCGGGGTGCTCGTCGCCGAGGGACCGCTCGCGGATCCCGGAGAGTTCCCGGTAGATGGGCAGCGCCTCGTCCCACCGGCCCAGCCGGCCCAGTCCGACGGCGAGTTCCCGGCGGCTGACCAGGGTGTCCGGGTGCTCGGCGCCGAGCGTCTCGGCTCGCGCCGCGCCCACGGCTCGGGCCTCGGCCACCGCCTCGTCCCAGCGTTCCAGCCGGCCCAGGTTCACTCCGAGGACGTGCCGGGCGCGCAGGGTCTCGGGGTCGGCGGCCCCGTAGGCGCGGGTGCGGTCGCGGACCAGGGCCCGGAACAGCGCGACGGCGTCCGCGGCGCGGCCGGTGCGGCCGAGCGCGATGCCGACCTCGTAGCGGGCGGCGAGGGAGTCGGGGTGGTCGCGGCCGAGCACGCGTTCCCGTACGGCGGCGACCTCCCGGAACGCGCCCAGCGCCGCGTCCCAGCGGCCGAGGCGGCCCAGCGCGTACGCGACCTCGTACCGGGTCAGCAGCGTGTCCGCGTGCTCGGGCCCCAGCACCTCCGCGCGGTCGGCGGCCACCTCGGCGGCGATCCGGTGGGCCTCCCCGAACCGGCCGAGGGCGCCCATCGCGCAGGCCAGGTTGTGGCGGCAGCGCAGGGTGTCGGGGTGGCGCGGGCCCATGGTGCGGGCCCGGGCGGCGAGCACGGCGCCGTATACCTCGTAGGCCTCGCGGTGCCGTCCGAGCCTGCCCAGTTCGTACGCCTCCTCCTGGCGGGCGGCGAGGGTGTCCGCGTGGTCGGGGCCGAGCACCCGTGCCCGGCCCCGGGCCACGGCCGCGTACGCGGCCAGCGCCTCCTCGGGCCGGCCGGCCCGGCTGAGGGTGAACGCGCGGGTGTGCCCGGCGGCCAGCGCGTCGGGGTGGTCGGGGTCGGCCGGGTCGGGCGCCGGGGCGCGGGGCAGACCGTAGGCGGCGGTGAGCCGCGGGTCGGCCGCCGCGTCGGGCCGCACGATCCGCTGGGCGCCGCTGGGGCGGCCCGCCGTCCATGATCCGGTGAGCACGGCCCACTCGCCGCTCGCGGGACGGGCGTCGGTCCCGGCCTTGCGCCCGGCGGTCATCCCCTCGGCCCATGCGGGCAGCGGGGCCGCGGCCCCCGGCGGGCCGCCCGCGCCCAGCCGGGACTCGACGAGCCGGCGGTGCAGGTGGCGGGCGTCGCCGGGGCGGTCCTCGGGGCGCTTGGCGAGCAGTTCGAGGACCAGCTGCTCGAAGTGGACGGGCAGCTCGGGGCGGTGCTCGCGCAGCGGTACGGGAGCGGTGTCGCGGTGGCCGACCAGGACGGACCAGGAGTCGCCGAGGTCGAAGGGCGGGGCGCCGGTGGCGATCTCGTACAGCACGCAGCCGAGGGAGTACAGGTCGCTGCGGTGGTCGACCTCGCCGCCCGCGATCTGCTCGGGCGACATGTAGTGGGGGGTGCCCATGGCCATGCCGCCGCCGGTGAGCTTGGCGGTGAAGCCGATGTCGTGCGCGAGGCGGGCGATGCCGAAGTCGCAGATCTTCACCGTGCCGTCGGTGAGCCGCATGATGTTGGCGGGCTTGAGGTCGCGGTGGACCACGCCCTGGTCGTGGGTGTAGCCGAGGGCGGCGGCCATCTGCTCCGCGATGTCGACGACCACGTCGACGGGGAGCGGGCGCGTCTCGTTGTCCTCCAGCAGCTGGCTGAGGTTGCGGCCGTCGAGGAGTTCCATGACGAGGTAGAGGGGTCCGCCGGCCGCGCTGTCGTCGCCGAAGTCGTGGACGACGGTGACACCCCGGTGCTGGAGCGAGGCGGCGACCCGCGCCTCGCGGCGGAACCGCTCGCGCAGTACCTGGGTGAAGTGCTTGTCCTGCTCGGGTCCCATGGGCTTGAGGCACTTCACGGCGACCTGGCGGCCCAGCGACTCGTCGCGGGCCCGCCACACCTCGCCCATGCCGCCGCGACCGATCAGATCGAGCGACCGGTACCGGCCCTGGATCAGTCTGGTCTCCGCCATGTCTTGATGCCGCCCCCGTGTGTCGTGCTACGCCCTCCCCGGCCGGTCCAGTATGGCCGCTGATGTACGCAGTGTGTACGCCGAGGGGCGGCTATCGGGGCCCATGCGACGCATCGCTTTCAAGATGTGACCTGGCGGCAGCTGCCAGCGCAGACCTGCGGGAATGCTGCGCAGGAGGTGTCCGGTGAGGCGCAGGTGGCGGGTGACGACGTGCGGGGGCGGCGCGGGCCTGCCGTACAGCCGGTGCGCGTACCCGGGCAGGGATCCGTAGGCGAGTCCGGCCAGGGGCCGCCACAGCAGGTTTCGGCCAGGGACGAGCAGGGAAGGGACGGGCGGCCCGCGCAGGAAGTCGTCGACGGCGCGTGCGTCGGGCCCGGCGGCGAGCTCGGGGCGGATCTCCTCGAAATAGCCGGCGAGGGCCCCGGTGTCGGCGGGGACCCCGGCCGGGTCCAGACCGACCAGCCTGGCGTTGACGCGGTTCTCGTCCACGTACCGGTCGGCCTGGGCGGGGGTGAGGGGGAAGCCGGAGCGGCGCAGGACGTGCAGGAAGCTGTCGATCTGCGCGCAGTGCACCCAGAGCAGCAGCTCGGGGTCGTCCACGGGGAACCGCTCGCCGGTGGCCGGGTCGGTCGCCGACAGCTTCCGGTGGATCCCGCGGACGCGGGCGCCGGCCCGCTCGGCGGCTTCGGCGGTGCCGTACGTGAGGGTGCCGACGAAGTCCGCGGTGCGCAGCAGCCGGCCCCAGGCGTCCTTGCGGAAGTCCGAGTTCTCCATGACCCCGCGGACCGCGCGCGGGTGCAGGGCCTGGAGGTAGAGCGCGCGGACCCCGGCGATCCACATCATCGGGTCGCCGTGGCACTGCCAGGTGACGGACCCCGGGCCGTAGAGCCCCGGGTCCGGTCCCCCGCTCGCTTCCATCACCGCACCTCCGCCGTCCGTACCGCGCGGGAGTCTCTTTCGAAATTATCCGACGCGTCCCCGGACTTCGACACCCCTCGCGCGGGCGGTCACCGCCTCCTGGGCCGCGGAGGGCGGCGGCCCAGGAGGCGGTGACCTCAGCCGACCGCGTCGAGCAGCAGCTTCGCGGCCACCGCCGTCCCGTCGGTGCGGAGGGTGTCGACCACGGCCCTCGCTCGTGCGCGGGTCCCGGGGGTCAGGGCCGCGGCGAGCGCGGCCGACAGGGACTCGACGGTCGGAGCCGGATCGTCGTGCGCCGCGCCGATGCCCAGGTCGCTCACCTGCCCGGCCCAGTACGGCTGGTCCGCGCCCTGGGGTACCACCACCTGGGGCGCGCCGGCCCGGGCGGCGGTATTCGTCGTGCCCGCGCTGCCGTGGTGCACGACGGCGGCCGACCGGCGGAAGAGTGCCTGGTGGTTGACCTCGCCGACGACGAAGCAGTCGTCCTGGCCGTCGGCCGGGTCCAGTTCGGCCCAGCCGCGGGAGACGACCGCGCGGCGGCCCTGCGCACGGATGGCCTCGACGGCCACCTTGGCGATGTCCGCCGACTCCCTCATGGGCATGCTGCCGAAGCCCACGTACACCGGCGCTTCGCCGGCGTCCAGGAACGCCACCAGCTCATCGGGGAGGGGGCGTTCGTCCGGCAGGATCCACGCACCGGTCTGCACCACGGCGAGGTCCGTCGGCTGCCACGGTGACAGGACCGGGTCCGTGGCCAGCCACGGGTGGTCGGTGAAGGCGTAGTCGCGGATGTTGTCCACCGGCGGCAGGCCGAAGGACGCCCGCTGCGCGTTGAGCTCCTCGCCGAACATCGTGTTCGCGATCCGGGCGTCCAGGTCCCACAGCGCCCGGTTGTCGGTCGCGTCCGGCGGCAACGGCTGGCCCCGCCGCGCGGGCGGCCGGCGGTACGGCGACGGCAGGCTGACCGGCTGGTGGCTCGCGTGCAGGTAGCGGACGCCCAGCTTCTCGGCCACCGACCGCGCGCCCGCGGTCGCCGGCAACGGGCCGGTCGCCACCAGTGCGTCACATCCCTCGGCCGCCGCGGCGAGCGTGTCGAACTGGGCGGCCATCAAAGCGGCCATACGCTGCGCCAGTCCTTCCGCCGACCCGGGCGTCACCGTGGTCACCAGCGGGCGCACCGGCGCGCCGGTCGGTATCAGCGGCACACCGGCCTCGGCCAGCCGCTCCGCGAACTCCTCGTCCGGCGGGGCGCACACCCGCGCCTCCGCGCCGAGTTCACGCAACCGCACCGCGAGCCCCGCGATCGGCTCGACGGCCCCGCGCGTCCCGTACGTCGACAACACCACACGCATCAAGTGATTCCCCGTTCCAGCAGATTCCGGTCTAGGCCGGTGATTCTGCGGCACGACCGGGGTCTTGCCGCAAGGCCCCCCGTGCGCTATACGTTGAGAGTGGCCAGGAGTGAGGAATCCTCCTTGCCGGATCCTGCCCGGATCCTGCCCGGATCAGCGAACGGACCTGGTCCGCTTCGGCGGTGCGATGCGCACCCGCTCCTCGTGGGGAGCGTTCTCGATGTCGTCCAGTTGCGCGGTGATGGTGCTGCGCAGCTCGTCGTCGTCCTCGAAACGGAAGTCGTTGAACAGCGTGTAGCCGCTCCACATCAGGTTGGCGCACACCCGGGCCGGCACCCGGCCGGTCTGAGCGCCCATCCCGACCAGCGCCACCGACTCGATGCTGCCCGGCGCCTTCTCGTTCTGCCGGTGGATCGCCTGGAACGCCGCGGCGCACGCCAGGGCCACGTTCAGCGTCTCCCGCACGTTCTCCGAGGACGTCTGCATCGTCGGCGTCGATATCAGGAACTTCGGGTTGACCGCCCCCGAAGAAACGCACACCGCGCTTCCCACCGGCAGGCTTCCCCCGGACTGGTCGCGGATCGCGCGCTGCACACGCAGTTGGATGCCCGCTCCGAGGTGCCGCTTGATGGCCGCGTCGACCCCGCCGTCCATCCGCCCCTTGGAGTTCGTCGGGGAGACCCAGGCATCGACCGCTTCGTCGAGGATCGAGCCCTGGCGGATCTCGATCCCGGGGGTATCGGCGAACGCCGCCCGCCATGCCTCCACGACTTCGGTGTTGATGTCGGTCAGTACCACCTTGAGCGGCGCCTGCACGCGGTTCACGGTCATGATCTACTCCCATCGAGGAACGGCCTTTCGACCGATCACGACGCTACCGTGGGCCACTGACAACGCCGTTGCCCGGACGTTCGCGTGACTGCCCGTCACGATTGCGGGCCTGCCGACCCGGTGTTAGCCTGCCGCCAGATTTCCGCAGGTCACGCCCCGAGGGCCGACGCTGCCGACGCTGCCGACCGGTCCGCGCGCATGACGTTCCGGACGTATTCCGCCGCCCTTGCAGGGCTTGCACTCGCACATCAACCGCCAGACTCGCCATGCCATCAGCACGGTTCGACCCTTCGGAGTTCCTCCACCATGAGCGATGCCAACACCCCGGCCCAGTCCGACGCCAACGACCCGCTGGGCCTCGCCGATCTGTTCAAGGGCGGCGGTGAGCCGTGGCTTCCGCTGCTGAAGCCGGTCATCGAAGCGCAGCCGGACGCGGCCGCGTTCATCGGCTCGGGCCGCGGCCCGGAGGTCGTCCCCGTCCGCGAACTGACCTTCCAGGCGCTCAAGCCCCATCCGCCGCACAAGTGGAAGGTCGTCGTCTTCGGTCAGAACCCGTACCCGAGGCCGGAGAGCGCCACGGGCATAGCCATGTTCGACAACACCTTCCACGACTGGAAGGACAGCCAGTTCGGCCGGGTCGTCAGCATCCGCTGCATCATCAAGGCGGCGGCGATGTGGAAGTACGGGATTCCCAAGAAGACGCCCATCGCCGATGTTCGGGCGCTGCTGAAGGAGCAGGACACCGTCCAGCCGCCGGAGTGGTTCCAGGCGATGCTCACGCAGGGCGTGCTGCTGCTGAACGCGGCGCTCACCGCCAGCAGCGACGGATCGACGGCGACCGACCGGCACACCGCGTTCTGGCGTCCGGTCGCGGAGCGGATCGTCGAAGAGATCCTCAAGGCCAAGCAGAACGCCGACGAGGAGGACCGCGGTGTCGTCTTCGCATGGTGGGGGGCTCATGCCCGCAGCCTGAAGAAGGTCGTCGTCGAGCTCCAGAAGAAGTATCCCGAGGTCGAGGTCCGGCACATCGACCACCCCAATCCCGCGGCGCAGGGCGACATCTTCTGCGAGGGCGACCATTTCGCGATGGTGAACGGTGCCCTCGCATCGCTGGGTGCCGACGAGATCGACTGGCTGCCGAGCAAGGGGTGGAACGAGGCCGCGGCGCAGGCCGACGGGACCGACGGCGGCGTCGCGGAGCGGATGGGCGCGTTCATCGCGTCCACCATGGAACTGCACCAGCTCTACCTGGAACGTCTCGCCAGCGTCAAGGACGAGGGGCTCGTCCTCCCCGCGATCACCGGCGTCTTCGACACGCCCCTCATGGACTTCCGCAACGCCGTCGACCCGGTCGCCAGACTGCTGTCCAGCCTTGACCGGCACGTCAAGCTCTCGCACGACTTCGGCAAGAGGCGGGCGGACGAAGCCGCCGGCGGTCTGTCCGCCGACGCGATCGCCGCCCTCCACCTCTACACCTGCGAGTCCGCGTTCTACCGGGAGATCAACGCCGTCCTGCGCGCCCCCGACCGCGCCAGGGTCCTTCCCTACCTCCCGTACCTGCGGCTGCTCTTCTCGGCGGTTTCGCACCTTCCCGCCCGCAAGGAGCCGTTGTGGCGCGGGGTGTCGCTGGACCTGCGTGCGCAGTACCCGCTCGGCCGTACGGTGACCTGGTGGGGCGTGTCCTCCTGCACGTCCGAGCTGAGCGTGGCCCGGGCGTTCCTCGGCGGCCGCGGCAAGCGGACGCTGTTCGAGGTGACCCCCGTCCGCGCGGTCGGCATCCGTCGCTTCTCCGCGTTCACCGACGAGGAGGAGTTCATCCTTCCGCCGGGCACGCAGCTGAAGGTGACGGACGTACAGGCCGAGCGGGGCGGCCTCTGCACCGTGAAGCTGACCGAACTGGAGGAGCAGACCCTCGTGTCCTGAGCGCGGGCCCGCACCCCGGCTGCCTCGATCGTGTCGTAACCGCCTCGGGATGGCGGGCCGGCCGACGGCGTCCGCGTCGGTCAGCGGGTGCGGAGACTGCTGGTGTACACGTCCGTACGGTTCTGTGGCGCGCCGGAGTGGGTCTCGGTGAGCACCGCCCGTACTCCCTCGTCGTCCGCCACCAGGCCTTGGTAGTCGCCGAGGAAGTAGCCCCCGGCGAAGGGCGCCTGCAGCCAGTCGAAGATCCGCGAGATGCGTCGCTCGGTCCGGCGATTCGGGTCCCCGTGCGGCAGGGTGGCCAGCTGGTAGGCGGTAGGCAGGGTGGTGGTGTCGCCCGGCTTGAGGAAGCGCAGGTCGTAGTAGGTGAGTGCGACCGTGCCCCGCTCGTCGACCGCGATCGACGGGGAGAAGGCCGGCACGTCCTTCGGGCTGATCAGCTCCGGGGCTCCCCAGGTCCGTCCGCCGTCGGTGGAGCGCACCAGCTGGACGGAGTCGAACCTGCCGCCGGAGAAGTCCGAGCCCTCGTACGCCATGTAGAGCGTGCCCGTCTTCGGGTCGACGGCCGGGCTGGGCAGGGTGGACCCGGCGCGCAGCGGCTTGGCGGGGTCGTTCGGGTCGACCTCCGGTACGGCGGTGTCCTTGGCCACGGTGACCGGGGCGCTCCAGGTCTCTCCGGCATCGGTCGAGGTGACGACCTCGTAGCGGGCTTCGACGACGGTGCTCAGGTCGTCGGAGTGGGTGATCCGGTCGTAGAAGTCGTACAGGGTGCCGGTGCGCCGGTCGGCGACGATCAGATGGCCGATGGTCTGGGTGTTGGGCACGGTGCTGGTGTCGACGAAGGGCCGGGCCTCGCTCCAGGTGCGGCCGCCGTCGCGGGTGAGGGAGATGTAGCCGGGACCGTCGAGGGAGCTGGGGCCGGGCGGGTCGTTGTCGAGGCGGTTCCAGACCTGGTAGGCGGTGCCCTCGCGGATCGGGTCGGCGGTGAGCGAGGGCTTGTCGTTGAAGAACGGCTGCTCGTCGACGTGCGTGGTGGTGAGGTTCTGCCAGGTGCGGCCGCCGTCGCGGGACGTGGCGGCCAGGAGGGCGCTGCGCGTGCTCTTGGTGAAGTCGACGCCCTCGCCGCTCGCGTAGACGGTGCCGTCCGGGCCGGTGCTCACCCAGGGGTCGGAGGCCCGTTCGAAGTCCGCGCCGCCGGGGGCACACAGGCTGAACGGCAGCGTGCTCCGGTGGAAGGTGTGGCCGTCGGTGGTCCAGCTGGCCGCCAGGCCACGGGCGCCGCCGTCGTTCCAGCGGTCCTGCTGGAACACGGTGACCACGCGTTTCGGGTCGCGCGGATCGACGGACAGGTACGGCTCGACCTCGGTGCCGGGGTAGACGATGCTCTCGGGGGAGATCGCGCCGATGGTGCAGTCCGCGTACGGGTCGCCATGGGACACCTTGACCAGTGGTGCGCCGTCGGGGTTCCGGTCTGCTGCGGCGGGGGTCGCGCCGGTGACCGTGACGAACAGGAGCGCGGCGGTGGTGACGGCGGTCAGGGGCAGGCAGACGCGCATGCGGGATCTCCTCCGGGCCTGTCGGCTGGGGCACAGGACCGCCGTCATCGGGGCGGCCTGGGCGCGGAGGCGTACCGGAACGCGAGGGTGGGGCGACTCCGCTTGGTCCTCTTCGGCGTTGCAGCCGGTGCCCTTGATGGGCCGAACGACGGAGTCTTCCCCGGGGTCGTCGAGGAGCACGGCGGAGCCGACCGGCGGGTGCACCGTGCCGGTCGGCTCCTTGGTCGTGCTGTTACGTCGCCGTCTCGTAGGTCCCCGGAGTGGGCTGTGGGCCGTGTGCCGGTTGGCGATGCCGGCGGGGTCGGCCTTCCCTTAGACGGGTCGGGGGAGGGGGATGGCCTGTTGGACCTCTTCCAGGGTGGGGTTGAGTCAGGGCATCGGCAAGAGGCCGCCTCGATGCGGACAGCGGCGTGATCGTCGCCCGCGCCAGAAGGAAGACTCCCTCACCGGCGGCGCATCCAGGCGGTGTTCAGGACGGCGCGGACCGTCTCGAAGGGGTGGCGGCCTTGGCTTCGAGACGGTCCGCGTCCACCCTCGCGAGTGCCGCGGTGTCGAGACGGGCGCAGGCGATCGGCCCCATGGTGGACCGGGGGCCGTCACCCCATACGCACCGCGCCAGGTGCACCGGCCGGGCTGGTTGCCCAGCCGTGCGCCGACCGGTCAAGTGATCGCCGGCTTGGTCCCGTCAGGCAGCGCGCAGTATTCGCCGCCGTAGGGGCGCGAAAGGACCTGTCCGCCGGCGGTCGTGCAGTCGTCTCTGGAGATGTTCGGAGACGAGGCGGCCCCGGCGCTGACGGCGCCGACGGCGCTCATGCCGGCAAGGGTTGCCGCGGCCAGGGCGAGGCCCAGGATTCTTCGCATGCGCATGACTTCCTCCTCCTCTCAGGCGCCTTCGTTCGGCCTTCGGGAAGGACAAGTCGAAAGACGACGGCGCCCTCCTACTCAGCATGGGCGCTCCACATGGGGCCCGCGAGGCGAGGCTGGGCGCCGCTCCCGGGCGGTGACCACCCGACCCCGGAGAGGCAGGACGTCACCGGCCTCGACCGGCCGCATCGGTACGCCGCCGCGTTGTGTCCGGGCAGCCCGGGGGTTGAGGAGGAGACGGGCCGTATCTGCCTCCGACCGGTGCCGACGAGCGGCGGGCGGCGGGCGCGCGGTCCTCTAACGCGGTTCGTGGGCCGCCGCCCGGCAGGCACCGGTCGCGGCGCCGCCCGCCACTCCGGCCCCGGTCAGCCCGGACACACAACTCTGCAGGTCTCCGACCACGCCACGGCTGCAGGCCGCTGCGACGGAGTCGGAAGCGGTGGCGCCGGCCAGTTCGGCCATCTGCGTGCAGGCGGGGATGTCCGCCCGGGCCGCGGGAGCGGCGACCGCACCGCCGAGGGTGAGGGTCAGACCGGTGAGGGCACCGGCGATACGGGTCGACGTGCGCATGGGACGCACCTGCCTTCCGGGTTGGTCGCGCGGTCCTGGTCCCGGCGGGCCGGATCCACGCGGTAGGGCCGCCTGGCGACGCCTGGCGAGTGGTGCCCCCGGCCGGCGGGCTCACAGACTGACCGCACGGTTCTGCGTCGCATCCGCTGGGCCGCACCGGGACATGGCCGCCAGGCCGAAGGAGAGGGGCGCGGACCGGATGAGACGCACTCGGACCTCCACTCGCGGGCCCTCACTCCAGCGTCGCATCCTCTCCCCCGCCCGTCCTGGGCACCCGGGGGCGGCGCTCTGAGCAACTGCGATGGTGCGGAGCGGTGTCGCCGGGGAGAGCGGGGCCGGCGGCTCATTGCCCGTTGTCGCCCAAGGCCTGCACGGCCCAACAAGACGTGTCACCCACATGGGTGAGAAGCTGAATAGTGCCCCAAACAGAGGCAATCCGTGAAAGGGGAACCGAATGCGCATTCGACGAATCCTCGCCGCCGTCATCGCCACGGCAGCCCTCGCCGGACTCGGCCTCACAGGTGCCGCCACCGCCACCGCCGCCACCGTCGCCGCCACCGCACAGGGTGCCCCATCCGTCGTCACCCCTTCTGAGTGCAAGGAGGGCGGCGGAACGCCCGCGATCAACGAGGAGGGCAACTACTGCCAGGGCGGTACGAAGGACGGGGAGCAGATCGACTGAACCCCCACAAGGCGCCCCGCGGCCACGCGCCGCGGGGCGCTTCGCGCGTGCGCAGCGAGTCACAGACGGTCAGCGGCGGACGCGGGGCATGCCGAGGCCGATCCAGGAGATGATCTCGCGTTGGATCTCGTTGTTGCCGCCGCCGAAGGTGAAGATCACGGCACTGCGGTAGCCCCGCTCCAGCTCGCCGTGCAGGACCGCGCCGACGGAGCCGTCCTTGAGGGAGCCGGCCGCGCCGACCACCTCCATGAGCCAGGCGTACGCGTCCCGGCGCGCCTCGGAGCCGTACACCTTGACGGCGGAGGCGTCCTGCGGGGTGAGGGTGCCGGACTGGACCGCGTTCACCATCTGCCAGTTGAGCAGCTTCATCGCGTCGAGCCGGGCGTGGGTGCGGGCGAGGCGGCCGCGGACCCAGGAGAGGTCGATGACGCGCCGCCCGTCGGCGAGCTTGGTCTCGGCGGCCCAGCGCTGGACGTCGTGCAGGGCGCGGATGGCCATGGTGCCGTGGGCGGCGAGGGTGACGCGCTCGTGGTTGAGCTGGTTGGTGATCAGGCGCCAGCCCTTGTTCTCCTGGCCGACGCGCCGGCTCGCGGGGACGCGGATGTTCTCGTAGTAGCTGGCGGTGGTGTCGTGCGAGGCGAGGGTGTTGATGAGGGTGCAGGAGTAGCCGGGGTCCGCGGTCGGCACGAGGAGCATGGTGATGCCCTTGTGCGCGGGGGCCTGCGGGTCGGTGCGGACGGCGAGCCAGACCCAGTCGGCGGTGTCGCCGTTGGTGGTCCAGATCTTCTGGCCGTTGACCACGTACGTGCCGGTCTCCTCGTCGCCCTCGCGGACGGCCTTGCACTTGAGCGCGGCGAGGTCGGTGCCGGCGTCGGGCTCGCTGTAGCCGATGGCGAAGTCGATCTCGCCCGCGAGGATCCTGGGCAGGAAGTAGGCCTTCTGCTCGTCGGTGCCGAACTGCATGATGGTGGGCCCGACGGTGTTGAGCGCCATCAGCGGCAGCGGTACGACCGCCTGCGCGGCCTCGTCGAAGAAGATGAACTGGTCCATGGGCGACATCCCGCGCCCGCCGTACTCCTCGGGCCAGCCGACGCCGAGCCAGCCGTCGGCCCCGAGCCTGCGGATGGTCTCGCGGTAGAACCGCTTCTGGGCGGCCGGGTCCTCGTAGCGGCCGTAGACGTCCTCGGGCACCAGCTCGGCGAAGTAGGCGCGCAGCTCGGTGCGCAACTGCTGCTGCTCAGGCGTGTATTCGAGGTGCACGGCCCCTCCGGGAGTCTCGCGGTCCGTCGTCGCTGGCGCAGGGCAGACTAGAACCTGTTACAAGAATCCGGAAGGGTCGGCGGGTTAGGGTTTCGCCATGGACACGCAGGGGATGACGGCGGGCAGCGAGATCGTGGTCGAGTGCGCCGGCATGCGGGGCTACTACAGCAAGGACGTCCCGGTCCCGTTCCGCCTGCGGCGCCGTACGGACGACGGCGCATGGCTGTACGAGGTCGGTACGCCGGTCGCCGCCGTACCGACGCTGGCCGGAGTGGCGCGCGAGGAGGACGTACGGGCCTTCGCGCGGGGGATCCTGGAGACGCTCGCGGCGGGCTCCGGCGAACCGGACTTCCCTCTGTGGAGCGACGGTTACACCGACGCGGTGGCGTGGGTCGGGTACGGGCCGGAGCTCTACCTGGGCCTGGAGGCCGCCTTCGACTACCGGCAGGACCGGGTGGGCACGTCCCCGACGGGGGAAGCCCTGTACTCCAACGTGTTCGGGGGCGCCCACCTGCACCTGGGCGAGATCTCACCGGCCGACCCCGACGCGCTGGCCGCCTTCGCGCGGGCCCTGCTGGCCGCGCTCGACGGCTGACAGCGCGCCGGAGTCACCCGCCGGGGGTCAGGAGAAGACCACGGAGCGCAGCTTCAGGCGGGCCGTGCCGTAACCGGTGTGCGGTCGCAGGGTGAACCACTCACCCGTGCAGTCGGGCTCGGTGAAGACCGTCGCACTGGAGTCGGTGCGGTTGCGCGGCGAGAAGGCGGGCTCCGAGGCGTCGGGGTCCTCGGCCTCCGGGATGGTGATGCATTCGCGGCTCGGCGGGTCGACGTCCAGCGAGGCGCGTCGCGGCTGCCCGTCCAGGCCGACGTAGGAGTACGAGAACTCTCCCGACGCCGCACTGGCCGAGCCGGGGACGGCGACGAGGAGGGTGAGGGCGCTGGCGGCGGCGACCAGCGCGGTGCGAAGACGCATGGGGTGAACCCTTTCGAATACGGAATGCGACAACGATCACGCTAGAGCTCACCCCAAGTGATCAAACGGTTCTTCCGAAGTACCGGAAAGAGTGGTTTCCCACCCTATTGACCCCGGGTACGCGTAAACGCTTCGCCACCTACCGGATCCGGCGCTCCCGTCACGAGGAAGCGGCCCCCCCTCAGCCCCCCCCTCAGCCCCCTCCCGTACGGCCGCCTTCAACGGACCTCCCCCTTGCGGGCGACGGCCTCCGCGATGGACCGGTGCACGGCGCCCATGAAGCGCTCGCTGTTGCGGCCCGTCCAGTCGAGGCTGGCGCGGCGGGCGCCGGTGACGCCGGTGAGGCGGGGCACGACGCGCTCCGCGAAGAGTTCGAGGCTGCGCAGGGTGGCCAAGGGGTCCGTGATGTCGGCCTGGAGGATCAGGAAGGTCCCGAACCCGCCTGTCGCATCCGCGAGTTGCCCGATCCGTTCCACGGCGTCCTCGGCGGATCCGATGACCGCCCGGCCGAAGGTCGGCAGCCCGTCGGTGACCCAGCGTTCGACGGCGCCGGCGGCGGTGTCGCATCCTTCGAGCCGGGTTCCGCTGACCGCCTCGACATACGCGACCAGGTCCGGCGTGCCGAACTGGGCCTCCTCCAGGGCCCGTTCCCGGGTCTCGGCGAGGTGGACCGGGGTCACCAGCCGCCAGGCGGACCGGTCCGCCGTACGGCCCGCTTCGGCGCAGGCGCGTTCGTGGGCGTCCCAGTTGGCGCCGAGTGCGGCGTACCCGGCCGGGTCGGCCGCGGCCAGCGAGAGCATCCCGACGCCGTGCCGGCCGGCCAGTACGGCCCCGGTGGGCGAGACGGCCGAGGCGACGGCCACCTCCAGCTCCCGTCCCCGGTAGGGTCCGAGCTGGAGCCGGGCTTCCTCCAGGGCGAACCAGTCGGTGGCGGTGGTCACGGTCTCCCCGCGCAGCAGCCGCATGATCGCGTCCAGCGAGTCGGCCATCATCTCGCGGGAGCGCAGCATGTCGACGCCCATCATGAAGGCGTCCGAGGGGAGTTGGCCGGGGCCGACCCCGAGCATGGCCCGCCCCCGGGACTGCTGGTCGAGCTGGCAGATCCGGTCGGCCAGGATCAGCGGCTGGTGGTACGGAAGGGAGTTGACCCCCGTCCCGAGCCTGATGCGGCCGGTCCGCTCCGCGGCGGCCGCCAGGAACAGCTCGGGCGAGGCGATGATCTCGTACCCGGCGGAGTGGTGTTCACCGACCCACGCCTCCTCGTACCCGAGTCGGTCGAGCTCCCCGACGAGGTCGAGGTCCCTGCGCAGCTGGAGCGCGGGGTCGCGGTCGGGCCGGTGGTACGGGGCGAGGAACACCCCGAAGCGGGTGGGGAGATACGGCTGCGGCATGGGCGGTGGCCTTCCGTCGGATACCTGGTCCGGTACCACCGACGAAACACCGTGCCCGGCGCGGGTTCAACGGTGCCTCGGACGCGCTCCCGCTCAGCGGGAAACCGGCGGGGCCGTCAGGGCCCCCGTGCGGGGCTCAGGACGAGACGTACAGCACGTCGAACCAGAGGAGGTCCCGCGCGGTGTCGAAGCAGAGCCGCGCCGTCGCACTCCCGGTCACGTTCGCGCGTACGAAGTCCTGGTCGTAGCCGTCGCTGCGCTGCCAGACGGCGTCCTTCGGAAGGAACTTCGCCAGCGGTCCCGGTATCTCCCGGGGCTGGTCGGGCGCGAAGGGGAACGCAGGGTTCGAGCGCACCACGCGTACGGCCCCGCCGGGCGGCAGGTGGGAGAGTCCCACCAGCCGGATGCGCGGATCGGGGCTCGGCAGCAGCTCCCGGCCGCCGCGGCGGGCCTTGTCGATGTCGTAGCCGAGCCAGTGCGCGTCGGAGAGCTCGCCGACGGAACCGAAGCGCGAGCGCAGGGGGTCCAGGTCGGTGCGCACCCGCTCCTGGTCCGGCGTTTTGCCGTCGGGCCACAGCACGGCGGTCAGCCCGGCGGCCCCGAGCAGCACGGGGCCGCCCAGCAGCAACAGGAGTCGGCGGCGGCTGGTGCGGCCCGGCTGCGTGTTCATGGTCCCCCCGGCGGCGGTCAGGCCTGGTACAGGGCGCCGATCATAGCGGCGGCCGTATCCGCCATCGCCTCGCGGGCCGCCGTGAGGTAGGGGCGGGGGTCCGCGGGGGTGAGGTGGGTGCGGATGGCTTCGGTCATGGCCACGTTGAGCGCGGTGCCGATGTTGACCTTGCGGATGCCCCCCGCGACGGCTGCCGCGAGTTCGGCGTCCGGCAGGCCCGAGGAGCCGTGCAGGACGAGCGGGACGTCCACGGTCTTGGCCAGCCGGGCGAGCAGTACGTGGTCCAGTGCGGCGGTCCGGCTGGTCATCGCGTGGCTGCTGCCGATGGCGACGGCCAGCGCGTCCACTCCGGAGTCGGCGACGAACCGCCGCGCCTCGTCCGGGTCGGTACGGGCGCCCGGGGCGTGCGGGTCCAGTGGCGCGGCCCCGTTCTTGCCCCCCACCTCACCCAGTTCGGCTTCGATCCACAGCCCGTTGGCGTGGGCCCAGTCGGCGGCGGAGCGGGTCGCCTCCAGGTTCTCGGCGTACGGAAGCTGTGCGGCGTCGTACATCACCGACCCGAAACCGGCGTCGGCGGCCTGGCGGAGCAGTTCGGCGCTCTTGACGTGGTCGAGGTGCAGTGCGACGGGCACGCCGGCCGCCTCCGCGCAGGCGAGGGCGGCCCGGGCGATGGGCAGCAGCTGCCCGCCCCGGAACTTCACGGCGTTCTCGCTGAGTTGCAGGATGACGGGCAGGCCGGCCCGTTCGGCGCCGGCGATGACGCCTTCGGCGTGCTCCAGCGTGATGATGTTGAAGGCGGCGACGGCGCGGCCGGCCGTGGCCGCGTCCGTCACGAGGCCGCCCGCGGGGACGAGGGTCATCGGACCGCCTCCTCGCCCGTGGTGAGGATGACCGAGCGGGTCAGGTGCCGGGGCGCGTCCGGGTCGAGCTGCCGGTGGGCGGCGACGGCGATCGCGAGCCGGTGGACCCGTACCAGCTCGGCCAGGGGGTCGAGCCGGCCGGCCACCCACTGGGCGCCGGTCCCGAGGACCTGTTCCGCGATGCCTTCGGGGGCTTCGCCCAGGGACCAGGTGACGGTGCCGGGACCGGTGACGCTGACGGGGCCGTGCCGGTACTCCATGGCCGGGTAGGACTCGGCCCACGAGAGCGAGGCCTCGCGCATCTTCAGGGCGGCCTCGTGGGCCAGGCCCACGCTCCAGCCGCGCCCGAGGAAGGTGAACTGGCCCCGGCTCTCCAGCCCTTCGGGCAGCGGCGCGGCGAGTGCGGCGCGCGCGTCGGCGACGACGGCCGGGCTGTGGGCGCCCACGTGGGCCCGGAGCAGGGTGAGGGCCGTGGTCGCGAACCGGGTCTGCACGACGGAGCGTTCGTCCGCGAAGTCCAGCACCACGAGCTCGTCCGCGAGGGTGATCACGGGTGTCGCCGGGTCCCCGGTCACGGCGGTGGTGGGCACGCCGGCGTCCCGCAGCCCGGCCAGCAGGTCCAGTACCTCGGTGGTGGTCCCGGAGCGGGTGAGCGCCACGACGCGGTCGTACTTCCGGTGGCGCGGGAACTCCGAGGCGGGGAAGGCGTCGGTCTCCCCCTGTCCGGCCTCCTCGCGCAGTACCGCGGCCGCCTGGGCCATGTAGTACGAGGTCCCGCACCCGACGATCGCGGTACGCTCCCCCCGCTGTGGCAGGACGGCCCTGTACTCCGGGGCCAGTTCGGCGGCCCGTTCCCAGCATTCGGGTTGTGTGCCCAGCTCGTGCGCGACGTGACTCATGCAGGCTCCCTGGTGCGCGGCGGTTCCCGGTGTTGCGTTTTCCTGCAAGGTAGCGGGCAGTTTCACGCAACTTCAAGCATCCACGGGGTGATCTCCTGGGTTAATCTCGACGGATCGGCCGAACAGCGCGGCCTTACGGAGGAACGCGAGGGGGGCCATGACCCGCAACGAGCGCTGGCAGAAGCTGCTGGACCTGCTGGTGGAGCGGGGCGGGCTGGAGGTGGAGCCCGCGGCGGAGATCCTCGGCGTGTCCGCCGCGACCATCCGGCGCGACCTCGACCAGCTCGCCGACCAGCAACTACTGGTCCGCACCCGAGGCGGGGCGGTCCTGCACGGGGTCTCGTACGAACTCCCCCTGCGCTACCGGACCTCCCGCCGGGCCGCCGAGAAGGGCCGGATCAGCGAGGCGGTGGCCGCGCTGATCGCTCCGGGCGAGGTGATCGGCCTGACGGGCGGCACCACCACCACCGAGGTGGCCCGCGCCCTGGCGGCCCGCGCGGACCTGGCCAGCGGGTCTCCGGCCCTGACCGTCGTCACCAACGCCCTCAACATCGCGGGCGAACTGGTGATCCGGCCCCAGTTCAAGATCGTCCTGACGGGCGGGGTGGCCCGGCCCCAGTCCTACGAGCTCACCGGCCCGCTGGCCCAGCAGGTGCTGGGCCAGCTCACCGTGGACACCGCGGTGGTCGGCGTCGACGCCTTCGACCCGGTGGACGGCGCGGCCACCCGGCACGAGGACGAGGCCGCGATGAACCGTCTGCTGTGCGAGCGTGCCCGGCGCGTGGTGATCGCGGCCGACTCCAGCAAGCTCGGCGTGCGCGCCTTCGCCCGCATCTGCGCGACCTCCTCGGTGGACGTCCTGGTGACGGACACGGGCCTGTCGGCGCCGGTGGCGGAGGCCTTCGCGAAGGCGGGCGTCGAGGTGGTCCGCGCATGACGGCCTCCGGGCCGCCCGCCCCGCTCGGGCCGGCCGCCTGTGACCATGATCACGAACCCGGGTTACGTTCATCCCACAACCTTCCGGCGAGGGCCCTGGTCACCTAGACGACCACGGACCGCCGTGCCGGGTGGAACCTTCGCGCCGGCGGTCCGAGCCTCAACGAGAAGGACTCCATGAAGCTTCACCGTCTTCTGGCCACCACCGCCGTCATGGCCGCCGTCGGGCCCGTGGCCCTGCTCGCGGCGCCGGCCGCCCACGCGAACGGGGTCACCCCCTCGCCGAGCACCCCGGCTTCGTCCTCCGTCCCGGCGGGCGGCGGCGGACACGTCTCACCGACCCCGCACCCGGGCCTGCCCGGCGAGGGCACGCTCGGTGGAGCGGACGGCTCCACGAAGCCGGACGGCTCCACCAAGCCGGACGCCTCCGCGCAGCCCGGCGCCTCCGCCAAGCCGGGCGCGTCCGGCTCCCCGAAGCCGGGTGCCTCCCTCTCGGGCACGCCCGCGGCCACGCCGTCGCCCTCGTACTCCCGCCCCACCTTCTGCTCCGGCATCCCCGAGGAGGAGCGCGGCAAGACCTCGCTCCGCGGTCTGCCGGGGAAGATCGTGGCCGGTTCGGGCTGGCACGAGTTCACGTACCGCGTGTCCAACGTGTCGAAGACCAAGGTGATGGAGACGGACGTCTCCATCTGGCTCGGCACCGCCGACCCGAAGCTGCACGACACCGCCCAACTGGCCGTCACCGTCGAGTGGTTCAACCCGGCCGCCGGCCAGTGGAAGCCGATCGAGGGCGAGGGCGCGGGCGTCTTCGACAACGACCGGTTCGCCACGGCCAAGCAGCTGAAGCCCGGCGAGTACGCGGACGCGCGGATGCGCATCCGGATCGGCGAGCGGGCCGAGCCCGGCACCGGCTACTTCTTCACCAGCGGCCACTCCTTCGGTGAGGACGGCCAGTGCGGTTTCGACCACATCAGCCAGTTCGACTTCACCGTCCTGGCCCCCGGCACCAAGCCCGGCGGCGTCGACGACGCGAAGGGCAAGCCCGCGAAGCCGGGTACGCCGGGCCTCCCGGACCCCAAGGCTGACGCGGCGAACCAGCCCGCGCCGCAGGGCGGACGCGCGGAGCTGCCGGTGAGCGGGCGGCTCGCCCAGACCGGCTCCTCCTCCACGCTCCCGGCCTTCGCCGCCGTCGGTGGCGCGGCCGTCGTCGTCGGCGCCGGAGCCGTCTTCCTGGTGCGCCGCCGCAAGGCCACCGCCTAAGGGCCGTCCGCGCGGGGCGGGGCGGGCGCGGTCAGGGCGCCGGGACGCGTCCCGCCTCGCGGGACAGGGCTGCCAGGACCGGGGCGATCAGGGGGTGGGTCTCGGCTCCGCGGCGGGTGGCGGCGAAGACGCGGCGGGTGGCGGCCGGGCCGGTGACCGGGCGGACCTGGACCTCCTTGAGGTCCATGCCGCGCAGGGCGGAACGCGGCACCAGGGCGACGCCCGCTCCCGCGGCGACGAGGGCCGTCACGGCGCGGAAGTCGTCGGAGGAGTGCGCGAAGCGGGGCTGGAACCCGGCCAGTTCGCAGGCCAGCAGCGTCACGTCGTGGCACGGGTTGCCCGGGTACTGGCCCACCCAGTCCGAGTCGGACAGGTCCGCCAGCGACACGGCTGGCAGGTCCGCCAGGGGGTGTCCGGCCGGAAGCACCGCGTCGAAGGGCTCCGCGTACAGCGGGACGACCGACAGGCGCCCGTCGTCCGCGCCCGGGGCGCCCCGGTACTCCACCGCCAGGGCCAGGTCGGCCTCCCCGTCCAGCAGCAGCGGCAGGCTCTGGTCGCCCTCCGCGTCGTGGACCCGGAGCCTGATGCCCGGGTGGTCCACCCTGAGGCGGGCGAGCGCCGGGGCCAGTACCTCCGCGATGCCGGTGGCGAAGGCGGCCACCGTGACCTCGCCCGCCGAGCCGCCCGCGTAGGCCGCGAGTTCCGCCTCGGCGCGCTCCAGCTGGGCCAGTACCTCGTGGGCGTGCCCGACCAGGATCTCCCCGGCCGCGGTGAGCCGTACGCCCCGGCCGCTGCGGGTCAGCAGGGCGTGCCCGGTCTCCTGCTCCAGCGCGGCGAGCTGCTGGGAGACGGCGGAGGGGGTGAGGTACAGGGCTGCGGCCGCGGCGGTCACCGTACGGTGGTCCGCCACGGCCCGCAGGATGCGCAGCCGGCGGGGGTCGATCACCCCGCCATTGTCTCAGGGCGCGCGGGGCCCTCAGGCCGCAGGAGACCCGAGCACCTCGCGGGCCTCGATGAACGCCGCCACCGCACGCTCCACGTCGGCGGTGGAGTGGGCCGCGGAGAGCTGGACCCGGATCCTGGCCGCGCCCATGGGCACCACGGGGTACGAGAAGCCGATCACGTACACGCCGCGCTCCAGCAGCAGCTCCGCCATCCGGGCCGCCTCGGCCGCGTCGCCGATCATCACGGGGGCGATGGCGTGGTCGCCGGGCAGGATCTCGAAGCCGGCTTCGGTCATCTTCGACCGGAACAGCGCGGTGTTGGCGGCGAGGCGCTCGCGCAGGTCACCGGCCGACTCCAGCAGGTCGAGGACCTTCAGCGAGGCCGCCGCGATGACGGGCGCGAGGGAGTTCGAGAAGAGGTACGGGCGCGAGCGCTGGCGCAGCAGCTCGACGATCTCGGCGCGGGCCGCGACGTAGCCGCCGGAGGCGCCGCCGAGGGCCTTGCCCAGGGTGCCGGTGATGATGTCGACCCGGTCCATGACCCCGTGGAGCTCGGGGGTGCCGCGCCCGCCGGGGCCGACGAAGCCGACGGCGTGCGAGTCGTCCACCATGACCATGGCGTCGTAGCGGTCCGCGAGGTCGCAGATCTCGGCGAGCGGGGCGACGTAGCCGTCCATGGAGAACACGCCGTCGGTGACGATCAGGCGGCGGCGGGCGTCCTGGGACTCCTTGAGCCGCGTCTCCAGCTCGGCCAGGTCGCGGTTGGCGTAGCGGTAGCGGCGGGCCTTGGAGAGGCGGATGCCGTCGATGATCGAGGCGTGGTTGAGGGCGTCGGAGATCACCGCGTCCTCGGGGCCGAGCAGGGTCTCGAAGACACCGCCGTTGGCGTCGAAGCAGGAGGAGTAGAGGATCGTGTCCTCCTGGCCCAGGAAGGAGGACAGGCGCGCCTCCAGCTCCTTGTGCACCTCCTGGGTGCCACAGATGAAGCGGACGGAGGCCATGCCGTAGCCCCAGCGGTCCAGCGCGTCCTTGGCGGCGGCGACGACCTCGGGGTGGTCGGCCAGTCCGAGGTAGTTGTTGGCGCAGAAGTTCAGGACCTCGCCCGCGGCGCCGCCGGAGGTGACGCCCACGGACGCGCTCTGCGGGGTGCCGATGACGCGCTCGGGCTTGTGCAGCCCGGCGGAACGGATCTCGTCGAGGGTGGTGCGCAGGTCCTGGCGGACGGTCTCGAACATGGCGGGCGTGCTCTCTTTCTCCTGATGCGGCGGAGGGAGGAAGGGGGGCCGGGCCCCGCGGAGGGGGGAGGGTCGTGCGGGGCCCGGCCGGAGGGAAATGGTTCGGGGAGGACGGGAACGCTCGGTCCGTCCAAAAGGGTCCGTCCAGAGGGAAGGGCGGGAGGTCCCGGGCGGGGACTACGCCGTCCAGTCCAGGATGATCTTGCCGCTGCGGGCCGTCGACGCCTCGTCGAAGGCGGCCTCGAACTCGGTGTGCGAGTAGCGGCCGGTGATCACGGGGCTGAGGTCGAGCCCGCCCTCCAGCAGCACGGTCATCGCGTACCAGGTCTCGAACATCTCGCGGCCGTAGATGCCCTTGATGGTGATCATCGAGGTGACGACCTTGGCCCAGTCGACCGGGAACTCCTGGGCGGGCAGGCCCAGCATGGCGATCCGGCCGCCGTGCGTCATGTTGGCGATCATGTCCTGCATGGCCTCGGCGCGGCCGGACATCTCCAGGCCGATGTCGAAGCCCTCGCGCAGTCCCAGCTGCGCCTGCGCGTCCGCGATCGACGACTCCCGGACGTCCACCGCGAGCGTGGCACCGGCCTTGCGGGCGATGTCCAGGCGCTCGGGGCTGACATCGGTGATGACCACGTTGCGGGCACCGGCGTGCCGGGCCACGGCCGCCGCCATGATCCCGATCGGGCCGGCGCCCGTGATCAGCACGTCCTCTCCGACCAGCGGGAAGGACAGCGCGGTGTGCACGGCGTTGCCGAAGGGGTCGAAGATGGCCGCCACGTCGAGGTCGACCTCGGTCCGGTGGACCCACACGTTCTGCGCGGGCAGCACCACGTACTCGGCGAACGCGCCGTCCCGTCCGACGCCGAGCCCGATCGTGCTGCGGCACAGGTGGCGGCGGCCGGCCAGACAGTTGCGGCACCTGCCGCACACCAGGTGGCCCTCGCCGCTGACCAGTGCCCCGATCTCGATGTCCCGTACGTCGGCGCCGAGCGCCGCGACCTCGCCCACGAACTCGTGGCCGAGCACGAGGGGGGTCTTGACCGCACCCTGCGCCCAGCCGTCCCAGGCCCGGATGTGCAGGTCGGTGCCGCAGATGCCGGTACGGAGCACCCTGATCAGTACGTCGCCGGGGCCGTACTCGGGCTCGGGGACGTCCATGAGCCACAGCCCGGGCTCGGCCTTGTGCTTGACGAGTGCCTTCATGGCGGGTGGCTCCAGGGCATGCGGAAGGGAGCACCGCGCGGCGTGCGGGCCCGAGCGGTGTCTGACGTGCACCAATCTGCCGAGCGGCACGGTGATCAGTCCATCGAGACTTTCTTAAGCGGGTCGACAGCGCAGCTTCACGCCTATGCTCCTCGGGTGACGGGGCAGGGCCGGCCGGGTCAAGGCCGGGATCAGGGGAACGGGGAGGTGGGGGGCGTGCCGAGTCTGCGCAGCAGGGCGCTGTCGGCGGCGCTGATCGCGGTGGGGCGGCGAAGACGGTTCGCCAGCGCCGAGGCGGTACGGGCCAAGGTGGCCGAGTCGGCCAGGCGGCCGGCCTCGCACCTGCCGCCGCGCTCGCTGGGCCGGGTCGCGGAGGTCTCGCGGACCTTCGTCGGGGCCTGGCCGGTGTACGACGTCTCGCCGCGCGGCGTCGAGCCCGTGGCGCAGGTGCTGTACGTGCACGGCGGCGCGTACATCAACGAGCTGGTCCGGCCCCACTGGTCGCTGATCCGCACCCTGGTCGTCCGGGCCCGCGCCCGGGTCGTCGTACCGGCGTACATCCTGGCCCCGCGCGGAACCGCCGACCGGACCGTGCCGGTCGCCGCCGACCTGCTGAGCGGCCTGATCGAGAGCGGCGGCGCGGGCGGGACGGTGCTCATCGGGGACTCCGCCGGGGCGGGTCTGGCGCTGGCCGCGGCGCAGCGGCTGCGGGACCGCACCGGGGCGCAGCCGTCCCGCATCGTGCTGATCTCGCCCTGGCTGGACCTGACCATGAGCCACCCGGGCCAGGCGGCCATCGAGCCGGGCGACCCGATGCTGGGGCGGCCGGGACTGGCCGAGGCCGGGCGGCTGTACGCCGGCACGCTGGCCGCCGACGACCCGCGGGTGAGCCCGCTGCACGGGTCCTTCGCGGGACTGGCACCGCTGACGGTGTTCACCGGGACCCGGGACGTGCTGACCACCGACAGCCGGGAGCTGCTGCGCCGCGGCCGGGAGGCCGGGGCGGAGGTGGAGTTCCACGAGGCGGCGGGGCTGCCGCACGGGTACCCGCTGATGCCGGTGCCGGAGGGCCGCGAGGCCCGCGACCGGATCGTGGAGCTGGTCAGGGCGGCCGCCGAGCTGTGACGGTGCGGCCCGCGGCGGCACCCTCGACGGGAACGGCCACGGCACCGAGGACCCTGACGGCACCGACGACCGCGGCGGCACCGGCGCCCGCCACGGCACCCGCGCCCACGACAGCGCCCGCGACAGCGACAGCGCCCGCGACGGCATCCGTGACGCCTCGGCCGGAGGGGGCAGGCCGCACATCGGCGGATGCCCTCAGGCCACGCAGGTCATCAACGAGCTGACCGGCCTGGCCCGGTACGCCGCCCAGAAGGCCTCGTCGCGCTCGGCATCGGGCGGCGGGGTCCGCGCCGGCTGCCAGCCGGCGGTGGCGAACCCCGCCTCGACGGCCGCCTCGGCGAAGTCGGCGTGCGCCCACTCGCGGAACTCGACGTGCACGGGCGGCTCCGACAGGAACTGGGCCCGCACCAGCGGAGCGTCCCCCTCGGGGGCGCGTTCGAGGACGCGCAGCCCGAACGGGGACCAGTCCACGTGCGGGAACGCTCCGGCGTTGGGCACGATGGCCAGCAGCCGCCCGCCGGGCCGCAGATTCGCCCGGATCGACCGGAACATCGCGTGCAGGGCGGCCCGGTCCGGGACGTGGTTGAACAGGTAGAGCGCGGTGGCCAGGTCGAACGGGCCCAGTTGCGGCATCCCGTGCGCCTCGGCGACGACGTACTCGATGGGCCCGGCCGGGCCGTCGTGGCGGGTCTCGCGCGCCCGGCGGATGCGTTCGGGGCAGCTGTCGACGCCCACGGTCCGCCGGGCGCCGCCGCTCGCCAGCAGCCGGGCGGTGCCGCCGTGCCCGCAGGCGAGGTCGAGGGTGTCGAGCCCGCGCACCCCGCCGAGGGCGTCCAGGGCGGTGCGCAGCGTGAAGGCGTCGGCCGCCGAGAAGGCCGTGGGGGGCGTCGGGCTGTCGTACGGCTGTTGCATGTCCGCAAGCCTCCCCGGAGGCGGCCCGGGGGCCTCGCCCTACGCGGGTCCGTCCCCCGGACGAGGGAGGCGTTCGGGTCAGTCCGTAGGGCGTACGGAGCCCAGCGCGGCCGGGCCGGGGCCCAGGCCCCGGCCGCCGACTGGTGCGCGGCGACGGCGCGGGCGCATGCTGGCTGTGTGACGGCGAGACCGGACAGTGGCAGCCCCACCACCGACGCCACGGCCCAGGTGCTCGCCCGGGCGGCCGCGGACGCCGTGGAGGCCGTCGGCGGGTACGCGGGCGGGGTCTACCTGCGCTCCGGCACCGACGGGCTGCTGCGGATGGCCGTGCTCACCGGGCTTCCCGGGCAGCTGTTCCGGCCCTGGTGGCGGATGCACATGAACCGCCCCTACCCGGTGGCGGAGGCCTACCGCTCCGGTCAGGCCGTGCACCTGCCCGACGCCGAGACGTCCATGCGGCGCTTCCCCCAGCTGATGGCGGGGCTGCCGTACCCCTTCGCCTCCCTGTACGAACCGGTGACCGCCGGGTCGGAACGGTTCGGGGTGCTGCTGGTACTGCGCCCGGTGACCCCCGGCGTGGGGGTCGGGGCCGCGGACCGGGAGCGGCTGCGGGAGGCCGCGGACCGGCTGGGGGACGAGCTGGCCGCGCTCACGGCGGCGGGGGTCCGGGTGGTGTGGGACTCCGACCCGGTGTGCCTGCCGGGGTCCGCGCCGGCCGGGGGCGCCCGCGAGGCCGTTGACCGGCTCGCGCAGGCGGTGCTCTCCGTGGACCGGCAGGGCAGGATCGTCTCCCAGAACCTCGCAGCTCAGACCCTGCTCGGGATCGACGAGCCACAGGCACGCGGGAAGGTGCTCTGGGAAGCGCTCCCCTGGCTCGGGCATCCCGCGTACGAGGACCACTTCCGGTCCGCCTTCCTCGCTCCCGACCCGGTGCGCTTCCCGGCGCGGCGCGGCCCGCATCCGTCCGGGGACTGGCTGGCGGTCGGGCTCCATCCCGGGCTCGACGGGGTGACCGTGACGATCGGCTCCGCCGAACCGCCCGCGTACGCACCCGGATCCGTCCAGCAGCCGGGTGCGGGCCTGGGCGGCTCGCCCGCCGACCGGGCGTCCGCGCTGTACCGGCCGGTGGCGCTGGCGATCGCGCTGACCGAGGCGGTGACGGCCCGCCAGGTGTCGGCGGTGGTCACCGAGGAGCTGCTGCCGGCCTTCGGCGGGCGCCAGTTGGCCATCTACCTGCTCAACGAGCGTCATCTGCACCTGGCGTGGGAGACCGGCTTCCCGAAGGGCTTCCTGGACCGGTTCGACGGAGTGGGCCTCGACGTGCGGCTGCCGGGCGTGGAGACGCTGACCTCGGGGCGCCCGATGTTCTTCGAGTCGATGGAGCATCTGGCCGCCGCCTACCCCGGGATTCCGCTGGACGCCCACGTCGGGGCCCGCGCCTTCCTCCCGCTGATCGCGTCCGGCCGCCCGGTGGGCTCGTGCATCCTCGGCTTCGACGTGCCGCGCGGCTTCAGCCCGGAGGAGCGTACGGTCCTCACGGCGCTGGCCGGGCTGATCGCGCAGGCCCTGGAGCGGGCACAGCGCTACGACAGCGAGGCGGCGCTGGCCCGGGGGCTCCAGGCGGCGCTGCTGCCGCACCGGCTGCCGGTGCGCGAGAACGTGGCGACGGTGGGCCGGTACCTGCCCGGGACCGTCGGCATGGACGTCGGCGGCGACTGGTACGACGTCATCGAGACGGGCCCGGGCATGCTGGCCCTGGTCATCGGGGACGTTCAGGGCCACGGGGTGGCGGCCGCCGCGACCATGGGCCAACTGCGCAGCGCGGTAAGGGCGTTCGCCCTGGGCGGCACCGACCCGGCGCAGGTGATGTGGGGTACGAACCGGCTGCTGATCGACCTGGACCCCGGCCAGTTCGCCAGCTGCTGCTACGTGTTGCTCGACCTGGCCTCGGGCACCGCCCGGGCCTCGCGCGCCGGTCATCCGCAGCCGCTGCTGCGCCATCCCGACGGGCGGACGGTGGTGCTGAACCTGGCGGGCGGGGTGGTCCTGGGCATCGACCCGGACGCCACGTACCCGGTGACGGAGCTGCGGCTGGAGCCGGGCGCGGTGCTCGCCCTGTACACCGACGGGCTGGTGGAGAAGCCGGGCACCGACATCGACGCGGGGGTGGAGCGGCTGCGGATCGCGCTGGCCGCCGCCCGGCCGTCCCCGCTGACGGAGATGGCCGACCGGCTGGTCAGCGAGGCCGGCAACTCCGCCGACCGGCCCGACGACATCGCCCTGCTGCTGGCGTCCCGCACGTCCCCCGAGGTCGCCCGGTCTAGCCCAGGCGACGGCCCGACGCCGACGGCAGGGCTCCCTTGAGCAGCAGGGAGTCCAGCGGCTCCGCGAGCCCCCGCGGGGCGTCCTTGCGGGCGGCCGGCCCGGCGGCGGGGCACAGCGCCTGGTTGCGGAGGTCGCCCAGGGCCGCGTCGATCGGGTGCGGCAGCGGCCGGCCGTCCGCGTCCGCGCGCTGGTAGCCCATCAGGTTGATCCCGAGGGCGATCTGGCGCGTGGCGTCGGCGCTGGACAGGGCCTGGGTGCCGGCGCCCCACACCGCGCCGTCGTGGCCCCAGACGGTTCCGCACGGGGTGTCCACGCCGTAGATGCCGAGGCCGTAGCGCAGGACCACGGCGCCGTTCTCGTCCTTGACGGGGATCGCGGTGCGCATCTCGCGGAGCTGGGCCGCGGGCAGCAGACCGCCCCGGAACAGGGTGCGGTAGAAGGTGTTGAGGTCCTGGGTGGTCGAGATCAGCGCCCCGGCGGTCCCCGCCATGGTCATGTTGTACTCGCTGTAGTCCCGCGGCGGGTCGATGAGCCCGGCGAGGTTCTCGTACAGCCTGGCGTGCGGGCCCCTGATCCGCGGGTCCGCGCCGGGGAAGTAGGTGTCCTCGAGGCCAGCCCTGCGGATCACGTTCTCCGTGATGACCTGTTCGGGGTCCTCGCCGGTGACCTTGCGGAGCAGTTCGCCGAGCAGCAGGTAGTTGGTGTTCGAGTACGACCAGTCCGTACCGGGTTCGAAGAGCTGCGGCGCGTTCACCCCGTACCCGATGAGGCGGGTGGGGCTGAGCGTGCGGTAGCGGAAGTCGTCCAGGCTCTTCGGGGAGTTCTCCTTGAGGGAGGGGAAGGCCTCCACGATGTAGTCCGCGATGCCGCTGGTGTGGTTGAGCAGCATCCGTACGGTGATCTTGCGGCCGCGCTCCCCCGGGACGAGCTCGGGCAGGTGGCCCCCGACCGGATCGTCCAGCCGGATGCGGCCCTTGGCGCTCTGCTGGAGCACCGCGACGGAGGTGAAGGACTTGGTGATGCTGCCGACCCGGTGCCGCAGGTCGGGGCGGGTGGGGCGGCCGGTGCCGATGTCGGCGAGGCCCGTGGCCCCGTTCCAGCGGTCGCGGCCGTCGCGGACGGTGCTGAACGCGCCGTACATCCCGGCGTCGCGGACCGCGGCCAGCGTCTGGTCGAGGGCCTTGCGGTCGAGGTGCCCGGTCGGTGCGGGGCCCTGGGGTGCGGGGCTCTGTGGGGCGGGGCTCTGTGAAGCGGGGCTCTGTGGGGCGGCGGCCGGCCCGTCGGCCGCGGCAGCGGTCGCCGCCGGGGCGGCTCCGGCCAGGAGCGCGAGTACGACGGCCCCCGCGGCCGCCGTGCCGCGTAAGCGGATTCGTCGGTCGGCGTGTGCGAGATGCACCTGGATCTCCCCGTGTCTGCGGCCCGTTGGGGCGGCGGGACGTGCTTTCCTGCCCTCGATTCTGTCGACGGGCAGGCGCACCCCCATCGCCCCTGGGAAGGATCCCGGTGCACGCGCGGTAGGCCTTTGGATGCAGACGCGCCTCCCCCGAGCGGCGGGGCGCACGGGGTCGCGGGGCGCCCTCAGGCGCGGGACGGCCCGGTCGCCGCGAGGGTGAAGGAGTGCCCGGCCGGGTCGCTGTAGAGGCGGGCGTCGCGCGGGCCGTCCTCGGCGTCCACCGACAGGGGCCGGGCGCCGAGCGAGACCGCCTCCCGCTCCGCCTCGTCGAGGTCCTCGGCGGCGACCAGGATCCGCAGGTGCGCCTGCTGGGAGTCCTCCGGGCGCGGCCAGCTCGGCGGCGCGAGGCCGTGGTCCCGGCGGATCGCGAGGCGCACGCCGGCCCCGCCGACGACCTCGACCAGGTCGGGGGTCTCCCCGGCCCGCACGTCGGCGCCGAGGAGATCGGCGTAGAAGAGCGCCAGGCCCTCCGGCTCGGCGCAGTCCAGTACGAGAACGCTCGTCTTCTTCACTGTCATGGCCCGCGCTTACCCGCAGTAGCCGACCGTACGCGCCCGTGCGGCCGACCTCGTCCCGGCTCGGCAAAGCGGAAGAAAATTCGCGTGGATCAACCTGCGGTTATCGCACACCTCCCTCACTCAGCATTTACGCGGCCTTAACACCGCACACCGGGGCCACCGGGGCCGCGCGACGATGGAATCCGCAGGTGAACAGCTATTGACCTGCGGATCTCGCAGAGATTGCATGTCGGCCCGGGAGCCACCGAAACACCCTGTTCACCACCGCCTCGGAGGCGATACCGCTCCCGCGCTCACTCACCGCATCTGCCGATCGGAACCGCGTACCGATGTCTGACACGATCAGCGCACCACAGGCCCTCGCCCCCGCCACCGGGCCCGTCCCCCAGAAGCTCAAGCGTTCCATCGGCGTAGTCGGCGGAACCCTGCTCACGCTCTCGTGCGTCACTCCCGCCTCGACGCTCTTCGTCGTCGTGCCCGACCTGTTCGCCGATCTCGGCACCTGGGCGGCGCTCACCATCGCCATCGGCTCCCTGCTCTGCATCGGGGTGGCGTTCTGCTATTCGGAGCTGGGCACGCTCATCCCCAGCGCCGGCGGCGAGTACGCGATGGTGTCCACCCTGGCGGGCCGGCTCGCCGGGTGGCTCGTGTTCGTCCTGTCCCTGCTCGTCGTGATGATCGTGCCGCCCGTGATCGCGATGGGCACGGCCGACTACCTCGCCCCGGTGATCGACATACCGGCCCCGGTGGCCGGCGGCGGCGTGATGCTGCTCGCCACCCTCGCCGGACTGCTCGACCTGCGGGCCAACGCCTGGATCACCGGCATCTTCCTCGTCCTCGAAGTGGTCGCCGCCGCACTGGTCGCGGTACTCGGTTTCGCACACAGCGAGCGGGGCGCCGACGTGCTGGTGCACGGCGCCGTGGCCTCCGAGAACGGCGGCACCTCGCCCGTGACCGCGATGATGGTGGTCTCCGGGCTGGCCATCGCGCTGTTCATCACCCAGGGCTTCTCGACCGCCGTCTACCTGTCGGAGGAACTGGAGAACCCGCGCCGCAACGTGCCGCGGACCGTGCTCGCCACGCTCGCCATCTCCACCGCCGTCATCCTGATCCCGGTCATCGCCATCACCATGGGCGCCCCGGACCTCGCCGCGCTCAGCTCCGGCGACATCGGCGAGATGGTCACCGCCTGGTCCAACTCGGCCGTCGGCACCTTCGTGAGCCTGTGCGTCGCCCTCGCCATCGTCAACGCGGGCATCGTCATGGTCATCCAGAACTCGCGCGTGCTGTTCGCCTCCGCCCGCGACAAGGCCTGGCCCGAGCCGGTCAACAACGCCCTGTCGCGGCTCGGCCGGTTCGGCTCCCCCTGGGTGGCCACGCTGCTGGTCGGCGTCCCGGGCGCGGCGATGTGCTTCGTCAACCTCGACACCCTGTACGGGGTCACCGGTGTCTCGGTGACCGGCATGTACCTGCTGGTCGCGGTCGCCGCGCTGTTCAGCCGGCGCGGCGCGCACCGCGCGGCAACCGCCTGGCGGATGCCGCTGTGGCCGGCCGTGCCGGTGGTGCTGATCGGTGTGTTCGCGTACATCCTGACCCAGCAGGAGACGCAGTACCTGCTGTGGACGGGCGGCATCACCGCCGTCGCCACCCTGTACTGGGCGCTGTACCTGCGGCCGCGGCAGGACAGCCGCTGGCTGGTCAGTATTCCGGATGACGGCAAGGAGGCCGCCGCGTAACGTCTGCGGACAGCGGGACCGCGCGGTCCCGCAGGGTGTGGGGCCGTGGCAGAGCGGCCCAATGCGATCGGCGGTGCCGGGGGTCCCCGGCACCGCCGACTTGGTCGTCCGGCGGACCCGCCCACCGACCCCGCGGGTTCGAATCCCGTCGGCCCCGCACCCGTCCGGGCCGCGTACGCCTGTGGGCACGCGGGCCGGGGGTCCGGGCCAACCATCCGGGGTCCAACGACGCGGGTCCGGGCCGCGTGCCGGAGTCCGACGACGCGGGGCCGGGGTCCGGGGGACGCGGGCCAGGGTCCGGGGGACGCGGGCAAGGGTCCGGGGGACGCGGGCAAGCGGACGGCCGGGGGTGGTGGCCGGAACACGCCGGTGTGTCTATGATCCGCGGCATGGCCGTCATGCCGCGCGCCCTGCCGCGCCCTTGTTGTTGTCGCTGACGCCTGCCCGCCTGCCCGCCGCCGCGCCTTCCCGCGCGCCCCCGGGCACGGCCATCCCCCTGCGCAGTTCCCCTTCAGAGGAGCCCGTCAGCCATGAGCAGCCCCCTCACCCTCGCCCTCACCGCCGCCCAGGCCCACGCCCGCCGCGAGGAGTTCACCGTCGTCGACGTCCGCACGCCGGGCGAGTACGCCTCCGGCCACCTGCCGGGCGCGGCGAACATCCCGCTCGACCGCATCGCACACTCGCTGCCCGAACTCCGCGAGGCCGCCGAGTCCGCCGAAAGCCCCGGCGGCCTGCTGCTGGTCTGCGCCTCCGGAGCCCGCTCCCAGAACGCGGCCCGGACCCTGGCGGGGCACGGCATCAGCGCCACCAGCCTCACCGGCGGCACCACCGCCTGGCAGGCGGCCGGGCACGGCCTGGAGTACCCGGAGGAGGGCCGCCGGGCCGTGTGGGCCATGGAACGGCAGGTCCGGCTCACCGTCGGCACCCTCGTCCTGCTCGGCCTGCTGCTGGGCCTCCTGGTGCACCCGGCGTTCCAGCTGATCAGCGCCGCGATGGCGGGCGGTCTGGTCTTCTCGGCGCTCACCGACACCTGCGGGATGGCGCTCGTGCTGGGGAAGCTGCCGTTCAACCGGCGCCGATAGCCCCGGCCCCACCGCCCGGCCCGTTCCGCCATCCATCCGTCCCACTTCGCGGAACACAATCGTCCAGCATCCGGACCGCGCTTGTCCCGGGCGCCCGGACCCCGACAGGATGCGCTCATGGCCCCCGTTCTCGTTTCCCGTCGTCATGTGGATCTGCTCCGCGTGTCGACCATGCTCTGTCGGGCCGACTCCTCCCGTACGCACGGCTGTTGATCCGCCGCTCCTGACACCGTACGGATGACCGCGCGCGCTGCGGCGCGCCGCGTTCCGCGCACCCCTGCGCGGTCCCGCTCCCCTTCGCGATCCCTTCGCGAACCCTTTCGCGGTCCGTTCGCGAACCCAGCCGCGGTCCGTTCGCCTCCCTGTCGTCTTCCATCTGCCCGTGTACACGTGCCACCGCCGGGCGGTGGCCGTGTCACGCTGCCCGGACGAGGTTTCGCCATGCCCGAAAACCCCCTTCTGCTCCACTGGTTCCTGCCCACCGGCGGGGACGGACGCGACCCCGGCGGGGTGACCAGCGTCCAGGGCCGCACCGGAGCGGCCGTCCGGCGCCCGGCCGACGTCCCGTATCTGGCCCAGGTGGCCCGGGCCGCCGAACAGGCGGGTTTCCACTCGCTGCTGACCCCGGTGGGGCTCGGCTGCGTGGACCCCTGGATCCTCACGGCCGCGCTGGCGCAGCACACCAGCCGGATCGGGTTCCTGGTCGCGTTCCGCGCGGGATTCGCCAGCCCCACGCTGATCGCCCAACAGGCCGACGCCTTCCGGAGGTTCGCGGGCGGGCGGCTCGCGCTGAACGTGGTCACCGGCGGGGATCCGGTGGAACAGCGGGCCTACGGGGACCACTTGGAGCACGACGCCCGCTATGCCCGGACCGACGAGGTGATGGCGGTGCTGCGGTCCCTGCTGGACGGCAAGGAGGTGGACCACGCGGGGGCTCATCTGCGGATCGAGGGCGCGCGGCTCACCGATCCCGCGCTGCGGCACCCCGTTCCGCTGTATTTCGGCGGAGCCTCGGCCGCCGCGGAGGAGGTCGCCGCCCGGCGGGCCGACGTGCAACTGCTGTGGGGCGAGCCGCCCGCCGCCGTCGCCACCCGCGTGGCCCGGCTGCGGGAGCTGGCGCGGGCGGCCGGCCGGAGCGTGCGCTTCGGGCTGCGACTGCACGTCATCAGCCGCGACACCGCGGCCGAGGCCTGGTCCGAGGCCGACCGGATCCTGGTCGGGCTCGACCCGGAGGCCGTCCGGGCGAGCCAGAAGCGGTTCGCGGCCATGGACTCCGCCGGGCAGGCCCGGATGACCGCACTGCACGGCGGGGTCGCGGACGCGGCCCGGCTGACGGTGGCCCCGAACCTCTGGGCGGGCATCGGCCTGGTCCGGGAGGGTGCCGGGACCGCGCTGGTCGGCTCGCACGACGAGGTGGCGGCCCGGCTCGCGGAGTACCGGGCCCTGGGCATCGACGAGTTCGTCCTGTCCGGGTACCCGCACCTCGAAGAGGCCTACCGGGTCGGCGAAGAGGTCGCGCCGCGGCTGCGGGCCCTGACCGGCGCGGCGGCCGCGGCATGACCGCGCTGCTGGCCGCGGAGCCCGACCGGCTCCCGCTGTCGGAAAAGCCCGTGGACACCGTCCCCGGCCGCCGGGAGCGGGTCCTGGAGGCGCTTCGATGGGGCGCCCTGCGGCTCGTGGCACTGGTCGTCCTGCTCGGCGCCTGGCAGGCCGCGGTCTCCGCCGAGCTGTGGCCGCGGGTGCTCGTCCCCTCGCCCGGTGACGTGTGGCGGCAGTTCGTGCTCGCCTCGACCACGCACGACGGGGTGCGCGGCTACGGCGGCCACCTCCTGGTCGAGCACCTGGGGGTGAGCCTGGGCCGGATCGGCACCGGGTCGGGGTACGCCGTGCTGGCCGGGGTGCCGCTCGGGCTGCTGATCGCGGTGGTCCGGCCGCTGGCCGTCGTACTGGAGCCGGCGGTGACCTTCCTGCGGACGCTGCCACCGCTCGCCTACCTGTCCCTGCTCGTCATCTGGTTCGGCATCGACGAGGCCCCGAAGATCTGGCTGCTGGTGATCGCCGCCCTGCCGCCGATCGCCGCGGCCACCGCGGCGGCCGTACGGACCGTCCCGGAGCAGCTCGTCGAAGCGGCGCGGGCCCTCGGCTCCGGCCCCGTGGCACTGCTGCTGTCGGTGCGGCTGCCCGCCGCCCTCCCGGAGATCCTGACCGGCGTGCGGATCGCGGTCGGTGTCGCGTACACCTCCGTCGTGGCGGCGGAGACCATCAACGGCGTGCCCGGCATCGGCGGCATGATCCGCGACGCGCAGCGCTACAACCAGACCGCGCTGGTCATCGCGGGCATCCTCGCCATCGGACTGTCCGGGATCGTGCTGGACGCCGCCCTGCGGGGCATCGAACGGATCGCCGTGCCGTGGCGCGGCCACTCCTGATCAACCCACCCATTCCCCCTCCCACTTCACACCGGAGCACAGTCATGACCGGATTCCTGTCCCGCCGCACCGTCCTGCTCGCCGCCGCCGTCGCCCTGACCGCGGCCGGCACCACCGCGTGCGGCGGCGGCGCGGCCTCGGACGCTTCGGGGCGGACCACCGTACGGATCGCCTACCAGGCGATACCCAATGCCGACCTCGTCGTGAAGAACCAGCGGCTGCTGGAGCAGGCGCTGCCCCAAGCCGACGTGAAGTGGGTGAAGTTCGAATCCGGCGGCGATGTGAACACCGCGGTGATCGCCGGGGCGGTGGATCTGGGCCTGGCCGGGTCGAGCCCCGTCACCAAGGGTCTGTCGGCCCCGCTGAACATCCCGTACAAGGTGGTGTGGATCCACGACCTGATCGGCGACAACGAGGCCCTCGTCGCCAAGCCCGGGATCGGCTCGGTGAAGGACCTGGTGGGGAAGAAGGTGGCCACGCCCTTCGGTTCCACCGCCCACTACTCGCTGCTCGCCGCGCTGACCGCCGCCGGGGTCGACCCGTCCGCCGTGCAGACCATCGACCTCCAGCCGCAGGACGCCCTCGCGGCGTGGAAGCGCGGCGACATCGACGCCGCGTACGTGTGGACGCCCACGCTCGGCGAGCTCACCAAGGACGGCAAGGTGCTGATCAGCAGCCGGCAGCTCGCGCAGCAGGGCAAGCCCACCGCCGACCTGGGGGTGGTGACGAACAGCTTCGCCGCCGCGCACCCGGAGGTGGTGACCGCCTGGCTGAAGGCCCAGGACCAGGCCGTCGCGCAGGCGCGTACTGCACCCGACCAGGCGGCCAAGTCCATCGCCGCCGAGCTCGGGCTGCCGGCGGACGAGGCGAAGCGGCAGCTGTCGGAACTGGTGCTGCTGAGCGCGCGGGAGCAGAGCGGACCCGAGTACCTCGGCAAGCCCGGAGCCCCCGGCAAGCTGGCCGCCAACCTGCACGACGCGGCGGTGTTCCTGAAGGGGCAGAAGGCCGTCGACGCGGTGCCGGACGAGGCCGTGTTCGGGCGGGCGCTCGCGGTGGAGGAGCTCGGCCGTGCCGCGAACTGACGCGCCCGCGGCGGCCGCCGCCGTGCAGCTGTCCGGGGTCTCGGTCCGCTACGGCCCCGTCAAGAAGCGGGTCACGGCGGTCGAGGGGGTGGATCTGCGCATCGACCCGGGCGAGTTCGTGGTCCTGGTCGGCCCCTCCGGCTGCGGCAAGACGACCCTGCTGCGCCTGGTCGCCGGCTTCGAGCGGCCCGCGGCGGGTACCGCCCTGGTCCGGGGCGGCGTGCCCGTGCCCGGCCGGGGCGCGGGAGTGGTGTTCCAGCAGCCGCGGCTGTTCCCGTGGCGCACGGTCGGCGGGAACCTGGGCTTCGCCCTGGCCCGGCACGGTGTGCCGCGGGCGGAGCGGCCCGCGCGGATCGCGGAGCTGCTGGCGCGGGTCGGGCTGCCGGGGCTCGCGGGGCGGCGCACCTGGGAGCTGTCGGGCGGCCAGCAACAGCGGGTGGCGATCGCCCGGGCGCTGGCGGCGGAGCCCGAACTGCTGCTGATGGACGAGCCGTTCGCCGCGCTGGACGCGCTGACCCGGGAGCGGCTCCAGGAGGAGGTACGGACCCCCGCGGGGCGGCTCGGTACGACGGTGCTGTTCGTGACGCACTCCGCCGAGGAGGCGGTGCTGCTGGGCTCCCGCGTCCTGGTGATGGCGGCCGGGCCGGGCCGGGTGGTGGCGGAGCTCCCCGTCCCGCTCCCCCGCGCCCCGGACACGGACGTCTCCGCGCTGCGGTCGTCGCCCGAGTTCGCCCGCCTCCGCGGCCGGCTCACGGAGGCGATGCAGCGGCCCTGACTCGCAGGCCGGGGAGCCGCTTCGTCCACTCCCCGGCCCGGCCGCGACACCGGCCGGTCCTGCCGCCGGTCAGTCCAGCCGTGTAGGTTCTCACTTTCGGTGTCAGGGGCCGACGCTGTGACCTGGATGTTCCCCTTCAGTCTCACGACGTGTCGGCAGGCGGTTGTCTCAGATCGGTGTCATTTCCTCAGACTGTCCAGCCGGCTGCCCCGGACCTCATGAGCCTGCATCGGCGGCCGTCCGTTCCATCCACTCACGCACCTTCACTGCTTGCTCGATGCGGTTGACGATGTCCTTCTTGGACGCCGTATCCAAGGTCTCCGGGATCTTGTCGAAGGTGTCGGGAAGGACGTCGAGGAGACCCCAGACCTGTTCGCCGGTGCTGACGGTCAGCAGTTGCTGGCACCTCCACTGCAGCGGCACCTCGGGACGGTGCGTGAGTCGCTGCACGAGCGTCGGGAACAGGTAGTGCGTCGCATCTGCGGCGAGGTGCTCTCGTAGCCAGTCGACCGGGAGCCGCTGGCTGAAGCCATGCATGGCGGCCTCCTGGGCCAAGTCCAGCAGCTGAGCGCTGTCGACGGCTCGGATGGTGCGGGGAAGGGTCGGGGTCATGTCGCGATGATGCCAAGAAGTCCTCGGAACACCGAGAGGTCGGCGGGATCGGGTTGCAATCTGTCAAGGAACTCGGCCCAGGCTTTCACAAACTCGCTGGAGGTCACCCTTCCACGGACGGCTCGCCCTTATGCGGATCCATTCGTGGATGGTCTCGATGGCGTCGAGGAGGTCCTGGAAGGTGCAGAGATCCCGGTGCTGTTGTCGGACCTAGCCTGTTGCCATGTCCCCGTACTCAAGCTCGGCTTCCCCGCTGCTCCAGACGATGAGCACGGCGACGAAGTCATCGTTTTCGAGCGTCATCCAGGTGCTGTTCTTGGTTCGGCCGCCCTCGGGCGACTGCTGGACCGCACCCGTGATTCCGCAGGATTACAGGCGTTCCTCATGCTCGGAGAACCAGGCCTGGAGCCTCTGCGACAGTTCGACCGATATGGACTGCTTTTGTTCGCTTTGTCTCATGGCTGGGCGATGAACCCTGCAGATCGGTCGAGCTGGAAGGGAAATCCGGCCTTGGTTGGTTCCCAGCCTCGGTCCCGTGCTTCTCGGATGCTGGCAGCAACGTGGGCTGGGCGGATGGGCACTGCCTCGGCACCCACCCAGTTGCTGGGATGGGCCTGGCCGCTGGTGACGATCAAGGTCGCGCCCGACTGGCTGCCGCTGGCCGCTTCAACTGCATAGGTCATCGGTGTCCAGCAGAGTCCCTGCATGTAGGAGGGCTTCCTGCGGATCCGCCAGCGGTACTCGATCCCGTCAACGGTTATGCGCCGGGAACCCTTCTTGTTCAGCGCCATCTTCGCCTCCTCCGCTGTTGGACTGTGCTGTGTCGCCGCGGTCGCGAAAGGCAGGTTGCACGCGAACGGCCGACAAGCACCTTCGGGACTACGGATGGGTTGATCAGCCCATAAGTTGGTGTCAGTGCCGAGCGACCCGGCGCATCGCACCCACCCCGGGTGCACTCACCGCGATCGGAGAGCACTGTGAAGAACAGCCCGTTGTGGCGAGTGGTTGACAACGAGAGCGGTACCCAGTCCATCGTCAGCACGCCCTCCGAGGCGGTCGCGTTCGTCAACAGGCGGTTCGACACCGATGACGACGACGAACCCTTCAGCATCACCGAGGTCGGCCCTCTCCTTCCGAAGCCACTCGAGATCATCACCGCATGGGCCGCAGAGAAGGACGGCGAGCGAACCGACGGGCGTACTGCCCCGATCACCATCAGGCCGGTTGTGACGGACAACGCCAGCGAGTGCGACGACGTCGTGCTCTGGGGCGACGTGTACGTCTCCTGGGACCACGACATGTACACCGTCGAGGAGCCGGACAGCTCCGAGTACAGCGAGGCTTACAGCGCAACCGAGTTGAGTGCGATCCTCGACGAGTACGCCGACGACTATGAGTACGCGCCTGAAGGGCCTGAAAGGCCCGACAGGCACAGGTGGCCGAAACCGGAAGAGTTGATCACCTACGGCGCCCAGGAGTGTGCCAAGCGGTTCGGGCACCTCGACGACGACGCCCTGCTGTGGCTCGCTGCCACCCGCATCACGCTCGCCGTGTGGCGCAACACACCCGTCGAGAACTGGCATGCCGGGAAGAGTCCGCTCCACGACGGCACAATGCTGCGGATCAACACGGCAACCACCCGACTCGTGCGCTCGATGCTGTCGTTCGACCATGTCGACTGGATCGGTCTCGGTCTCGCGATCGTCAACCCGTCCCGGGTTCTACCGACAGGGCAGTCCGTACTCGAGCTCGGGCTGGCCTGCCACAACCCTGACGACC
Organism: Streptomyces sp. NPDC028314; assembly: GCF_055565795.1. NCBI lineage: Bacteria > Bacillati > Actinomycetota > Actinomycetes > Kitasatosporales > Streptomycetaceae > Streptomyces > Streptomyces sp. NPDC028314. Next base: position 88,506 of record NZ_JBVHTP010000007.1, on the reverse strand, counting down.
CGGCGCACGAGGTTGATCCGCGAGAAGAACTCGCGGAGATGGCGCAGGTCGCGATCTCATGGGGGCGAAGGTACTGCCTTCACGAGAAGGAGTTCGGCCTGCGAACCCTGATCGAATCCTTCTGTGCGTCCGACAACGGCTGGTTCGGAGCACCGAGTTGGGGGCGCATCGTCGATCGGTTCCTTACGGCTGTCGACGACCGGGAGAATGCGCACTGGCGCATATACCGGGACAAGCCTTGGTTCGACGAGTGGTTCACCAACCGGCCGGCCGACATTGCGGACACCACGGAATTTCGTCGGCTGCTCCTTGCCGGGTCCGACCTGCTTTCCGAGGAGGCCGCCGAATGGTGCGTGGATGGTGCCATCGGCTACGTCTGCCAGGACGACCATGCGAACGACTGCTGGCGGTGCGGTATCCCACTGGCAACGGAGTCCCCCAACGAGTGAATGTGTGCACCAGCATAGAAAAGCAGCAATCCACTGACCGCACTCTCTCCCGCCTACTCGGCGGCCTCCCCTGCTTGGGGAGCCAGTCGCGGCTCCACTGACTGGAGATGTGCGGGTGCTTCTGACGGATCTGTGGCAGCAACGCTGGCCCGGCTGCCCACCGGTCGGCCACAAGCTCCGTGAGCCCTACAGAAATACGCCGTACGGACGGATCGAAATCAGCGAAGAGGAGCCTCCCCAGTTCGAGGCGCGACTCGTAGATCACGTGGTCGCGCATCGTGGCGGACCAGTAGGTGCCCGAGTAGTGCCGCTGGCCCCTGTACCAGCGAAGGGTTCGCCAGGGTAACGCCGCCGCAAGCAGGTCGATCGAGGACGCGCTCCACTCCCGGCTCTCAACCTGGCTGCCATCCGGGCCCCGCAGGCTCACGGTGATCGATGCCGCTCTCAGCCCTGCCGCCATGCGTCACCCCCCGATCGTCGACCGCCTCCTCCGCGAGCGCTACGTTCGCATCCGTGCGAGGCTCCCACGCCGGGCCTAAGGCAAGGTCAGCCGAACGAGTGAAGGCAGTGGCCAGCGATTCTCAATGCCATGTCAGTTCGGCCAATCAGATGACATTGCGACTGAGAAAATGACACGGAATTTGAGAACCTACAAGCCGGTCAGTCCAGCCGGTCGCCGCGGCTCAGCGTGATCGCGGTGTTGACCAGGCCGACGTGGCTGAACGCCTGGGGGAAGTTGCCCAGTTGGCGGCCGGCGATGGGGTCGTACTCCTCCGCGAGCAGGCCCACGTCGTTGCGGACGGACAGCAGCCTCTCGAACAGCTCCCGCGCCTCCTTGCCGCGGCCCGTCATGTGGAGGGCGTCGGCCAGCCAGAACGAGCAGGCCAAGAAGGATCCTTCGTCGCCGGGCAGCCCGTCAACGGACGGGCCTTCGGTGCTGTAGCGGCGGACCAGGCCGCTGCGGCCGAGTTCCTCGCGGACGGCGTCGACGGTGCCGATCACCCGCGGGTCGTCGGGCGGCAGGAAGCCGACCCGGGGGATCAGCAGGGTCGCCGCGTCGAGTTCGCTCGAACCGTAGTACTGGGTGAAGGTGTTGCGCAGCGGGTCGAAGCCGTTCTCGCACACATCGGCGTGCACCTGATCCCTTATGGCCCGCCAGCGTTCCACGTCGCCCGGCATCGACGGGTCGCCCTCCAGGGTCCGTACGGCCCGGTCGGCGGCGACCCATGCCATCACCTTGGAGTGCGTGAAGTGGCGGCGCGGGCCGCGCACTTCCCACAGGCCCTCGTCCGGCCGGCGCCAGTTGCGCTCCAGGAAGTCCAGGAGCGCCAGCTGGATATTCCAGGCGTGGGCCTCCTTGGCCAGCCCGCTGGACCGGGCCAGGTAGAGGGAGTCGATGACCTCCCCGTACACGTCCAGCTGGAGCTGGTCCACGGCCGCGTTGCCGACCCGGACGGGGGCGGAGTCCGCGTACCCGCGCAGCCACGGCAGGTCGAACTCCGGGATCCGCCGCTCGCCCGCGATCCCGTACATGATCTGGAGGTCGGCGGGATCGCCCGCGACCGCCCGCAGCAGCCAGGCCCGCCAGTCGCGGGCCTCGTCGTGGAAGCCGGTCGCGATGAGGGAGCCGAGGGTCAGGGTGGAGTCGCGCAGCCAGCAGTAGCGGTAGTCCCAGTTGCGGACGCCGCCGAGCTCCTCGGGCAGGGAGGTGGTGGCAGCGGCGGCGATCCCGCCGGTGGGCGCGTACGTGAGGGCCTTGAGGGTGATCAGGGAGCGGGTCACGGCCTCCTTGTACGGGCCTTCGTAGGTGCACTGGGAGGTCCACTGCGCCCAGTCGGCGAGGGTCTGCTCCAGTGCCACGAACGGGTCGACCGGCTCCGGGCGGGGTTCGTGCGAGGGGTGCCAGGTCAGTACGAAGGCGACCCGCTCCCCGGCGCGGACGGTGAACTCCGAACGGGTGCTGTTGCGCTCGCCCCAGGTCCGTACGGGCGGTTCGCTGCGGAACCAGGCGGAGTCCGGCCCGGCGACGGCGACCCGGTCGCCGCCCGCGCGCCGGACCCAGGGGACGACGTTGCCGTAGTCGAACCGCAGGCGCAGGGTGCTGCGTACGGTGACCTCGCCGGTCAGGCCTTCGACGATCCGCATCACATCGGGGGCGGTCTCGCGCTGCGGCATGAAGTCGATGACCTTGACCGTGCCGCTCTCGGTCTCCCAGAGGGACTCCAGGACCAGCGAGCCGTCGATGTAGGCACGGCGCGTGCACCGCGCGCCGTCGGCTGCGTCCGCCGGGGCGATGCGCCAGTGGCCGTTGTCCTTCTCCCCGAGGAGGGCGGCGAAGCAGGCGGCCGAGTCGAAGCGCGGCAGGCACAGCCAGTCGATGGACCCGTCTCGGCCGACCAGTCCGCTGGTCATCAGGTCGCCGATGAGTGCGTAGTCTTCGATGGGTTGTGTCATTTGTGCGCTCTTCCCGCGAATGCCCGGGGCCAATCAGACCGGCCCCGGGACACCCTCTTGCGCGTGGATTTTCCGCGTGTGCCGCCTTGCTCAGCTGCGGACGAGCAGCAGCGCGGCGCCGAGCACCACGCCGAGGGCGAGGGCGAGCGCGCCGTGGGCCAGCCGGTGGTCGCGCAGTACGGGGACGGGCAGGAAGCGGTCCGCCGCGTACCGGCCGGGGCCGGTCAGGGCGAGGGCCGCGGCGCCGACGGTCAGGAGGAGTTCGTACTCGATGCCCTGCGGGGCGAAGAACGAGCCCGCTCCGTGCACGGCGATCGCGTTGATCATGGTGCCGACGACGGCGGCTCCGGCGAGCGGGGTGAGCAGCCCGACGGCGAGGCCGAGGCCGCCGAGGGTTTCGGTGAGCCCGGCGAGGGCGGCCATCGCGTCGCCCGCCGGGTAGCCGCTGGCGGTGAAGAACTTGCCGGTGCCGCTGATGCCGCCGCCGCCGAACCAGCCGAACAGCTTCTGGCTGCCGTGGGCGGCCATGGTGAGGCCGAGGACGACGCGCAGGAGCAGCAGGCCGGCGTCGTAGCCGGAGGTGGTGGGGGTGGGGACGGCCGGTACGGCGGCCCGGGCCTTCGTCGAGGTGGCGGAGGCGCTGGTCATGGGGGGGTTCCTTCCGGTCGGGTCGGTCCGAGTCAGTCGTTCAAATTCGAACCGGCGAGCCCGACCCTAGCGATTGATTCAAATTGGAACAACCCGTGTACCCTGTGAACATGGCTGAAACGAGATGGCTGGACGACCGCGAGATGCGGGCCTGGAGCGGATTCCTCGCCGCGTCCGCCCTGGTGAACCGGCGCCTCGACCAGCAGCTCAAGGACGACTCCGGGCTCTCCCACCCGCAGTACGAGATCCTCGTGCGGCTCGCCGCCGCGCCGGACCGCGAGCTGCGGATGACCGAGCTCGCCAACGGGCTGATCAACTCCAAGAGCGGGCTGACCTACCAGATCACCCAGATGGAGAAGGCCGGGCTGGTCCGCCGCCGCAGCTGCCCCTCCGACGTGCGCGGGGTCTTCGCCGTCCTCACCGACGCGGGGAGCGCCCGGCTGGAAGAGGCGGCGCCGGGGCACGTGACCACCGTGCGGGAGATCCTCGTCGACGTCCTCACCCCCGAACAGCTCGACGCGATCGCGGCGGGGCTGGGCGAGGTCAGCCGCCGACTGCGGGAACAGGGCGCCTGACCGAATCCCGCTCCACGGGGTATAGGGGTGACATGGACGGAAAAGTCTGGTTCACCATCGCCGTGCTCGTCGCCCTCGGGCTGGCGGTCGCGGCCGCCGTGCTGCTCGTACGGGTGTTCGCGGCCCGCAAGCTGCTGCTCGACGCGGGGATCCCGCTGCGGGACAAGGCGCTGTTCTGGGTGGCCGTGATCTACACGGTCTCGCCGCTGGACCTGGTGCCGGACCCGGTGTACCTCGACGACATCGGGGTCCTGCTGCTGGCCCTGCGCTCCCTGCACGCGGCGGCGGCCGCCGCTCGCGGGCACGGCACCTCCTCCGACCGCGCCTTGCCCTAGGCCCGTTCGGCCGGCTCCTTCGGCCGCGCCCTGTCCTGGAGCCGCCCGGCCGGCCCCTGCGCCCCCAACCGCCACCTGCGACCCGGCCAATGAAACGATGGCCTGAATCAGGTGGGCCGGCGCTGACGCCGCGCGCGCCCCGGGCCCGACAGCCGGACCCGGACCGGACAGGAAGCGGCACCCATGAAACCTCTCGGCCCAGGCGACCCGATCCGACTCGGCCCCTACCGCGTCATCGGCGTTCTCGGCGAAGGCGGCATGGGCAAGGTCTACTTCGGCCGGGACCACACCGGCACCACCGCCGCCGTCAAGGTGCTGCTGCCTGAACTCGCGCACGACCAGCACCTCGCCCAGCGCTTCCTGCGCGAGGCGCACACCGCCCAGGCCGTCACCAGCGGCGGCGTCGCGCGGGTCCTCGGCGCCGAGAGCGAGGGCAACCGCCCCTGGATCGCCGCCGAGTTCCTCTCCGGGCCCACCCTGGACGACGCGGTGCGCGCGTACGGGCCCTTCGGCGCCGACGGGGTCCGCGCCCTCGCCGCCTCGCTCGCCGCCACCCTGCGCGACATCCACGCCGCAGGCCTGGTGCACCGCGACCTGAAGCCGTCCAACATCGTGCTCACCTCGACGGGACCGCGGGTCATCGACTTCGGCATCGCCCGCCCCGAGCACGGCCTGACCCTCACCACCACCGGCCAGGTGCCGGTCACGCCCGGATACGGAGCCCCCGAGCAGGTCATGGGCCAACGCGTGGGCCCGGCCGCGGACATCTTCTCGCTGGGCGCGGTGCTCGCGTACGCGGCGACCGGTCAGCGCGCCTTCGACGGTACGCACGTGGCCGCCGTCCAGTACGAGGTGGTGCACGGCGAGCCCCAGCTCTCGGCCGTCCCGCCGGAGTTGGGCACCCTGATCGCGCCCTGCCTGGCCAAGGAGCCGGGACAGCGCCCGACCCCCGAGCAGATCCGGGGCGCCTTCGCACCGCCGCGGGGAGCGGACCGGGTCTGGCTCAAGGGCCCGATCGCCGACGACATCGCCCGCCGCCGAGCCGAGGCCGAGCGGCAGGCCGCGCTGGAGGCGCCGGCGGGCGCGGCCGGGCCCTCCCGGCGCCGCTTCGTGCGCACCTCGCTCGCCGCGGGCGGGGTGCTGGCCGCGTCGGGCGGGGCCGGCGGCGCCTGGTGGCTGCTGCGCGAGGAGCCGCCGAAGGGGCCTCCCAAGGCCAGTGTGGCCACGGTGGCGGACCTGCTGCCCGCGTCCGCAGCGCAGTCGGGCAAGGCACCGAAGCCGTTGTGGGGGCCGATGCCCGTGGCGGCGAAAGCGGTGGACGGGGTCGTGACGACCCCGCTCGCGCTGGCCGACGTGGTCATGTTCGCGGCCAAGGAAGGCGGGGTGGCGGCCCGGGTGACCAAGAACGGCGAGGAGAAGTGGCGGCTGCCCGAACTGGCCCCGGCGGCCGGTTTCCTCGAGCTGACGGACCACACGTTCGCGGCCGCGGACACCAACGGCGCGCTGTCCGTGCGCCGGGCCTCCACCGCCGAGATCGAATGGTCGCTCCCCGACGCCGGGGTCGGCCGCTTCCTGACCAAGGACGACGAAGCCCTGTACGTGGTGACCCGGGACGGCCAACTGCGCGCCGTGGACATCCGGCTGCGGACCATCCGCTGGACCCAGCCGCTGCCGTTGTGGGCCACGCGCGGCGCCGGGCCGAAGGCCGCGGTGGGAGGTCTCGACCTCGTCCTGTTCGGTGCCGACGGAAACGTGCTCGCCTTCAGCACCACCCTGGGGTTCGCCAGGTACTGGAAGGTGGACCGCCAGGCGAGCTCGGCCCTGGATCCGCTCGTCCTGAAACGCGACACCCCCCAGGACCGCTCGTTCTTCGTCGTCCTGGGCGGCCGGACCCTGTCGGTCCGCAACATGCTGACCGGCGACGAGATCTGGTCGCAGGCCGCGGGCGAGGAGGTCCAGCAGGGCGCCGGCGGCTGGGGATCCGTGGTGCTGGACGGCGATGCCCTGATCGGTATGAAGGGCGGTTCCATGGTCAGGCTGGGCCTCGAAGGCATGAAGGACGGTGCCGCGCTCAAGCTGAGCGAGGTGACGGAGGCGCGCGGCGAAGCCGGACCGGGCGCGCGGCCCCACACCCGCCCCGTGCTCCAGGGCAAGGCCCTGTGGTCGGTGGAGACGGGCGGAAAGGGCGTCTCGGCGTTCGACAGCACCAAGGGCAAGCGGTTGTGGACCTGGTCCACCGGGTCCAGCGGCCCCTGGGCCATGTCCGGTGCCGGGAACCGCGTCTTCCTCGTCAACGACGGCAAAATCACGGCCATGCCCACCGTCGGGTGAGCCCCGTCCCCGGGCGCCGCGTCCCACCCGATTCACCCGTCCCGCCCGTCAGCGCTTAGGCTCGGTCCGCCGTCAGCAGACCCCGGGGGAATTCGCGCATGGAACGCCTACGTCAGGACGACCCTTCGCACATCGGGCCGTACGTGACCCTGGCCCGGCTGGACGCCGGATCCAGCGAGCGGGCCGTGCCCGAACGCCGCTTCCTCGCGCGCGGCGCCGACGGCGGGCGGACCGTCCTGGTCTGCGTGCCCCGGGCCGGCGCGGACCCCTCCCGGTGGGCGGTCGAAGCCGAGGGCGCGCGGCGGCTGTCCGCGCCGGGGCTGCTCCCCGTCACGGAGGTGGGCGGGACGGCCGGGTCCCCCTGGTACGTGGCTCCGTACACGCCGATGCTGCCGCTCCCGGCGGTGCTCGCCGCGTACGGCGGCCCGCTCCCGGAGCACCTCGTACGGCGCATCGGCGCCGGGCTCGCCGGGGGCCTGGCCGCCGTCCACGACCGGGGGTTCACCCACGCGGGCCTGTCGCCCGCGGCCCTGCTGCTCACCCCGGGCGGCCCGCTGCTGACCTGCTTCGGCGCCGTGCGCGCCGCAGCCCCCGACGGGGTGCGCCGCTCGGGGCTGCCGGGGCTCGACCCGGGCTGTCTGGCCCTGGAGGAGGCCTCGGGCGGGCGGCCCACGCCGCTCGGGGACATCTTCGCGCTGGGCGCCGTACTCGCCTACGCCTCGACCGGCCACACCGTGCCCGAACAGAGCGAGCTGCCCCCGGGGCTGCGGCGGCTGATCGGCTCCTGCCTCGCGTCGGCCCCTGCGGACCGGCCGGGGTCGGCGCGGGAACTCCTGCGCGAGCTGACGGCGCCGTCCGACGGCGTGCCGGCCGCGGGCTCCGCGCCGGTGGCGACCGTCCTCGACCCCGCGACGGCGCCCGTGCTGCCGGGCCGGGTCGTCGCCGCGCTCGCGGCCCAGTCCGCCGGGCTGCTCGCCGCGGAACTTCCCACCACGCCGGAGCCGTTCCAGGCGGCCGCCGCTCAGAAGGTGCACTGACCCCGATGTCCTCCTCCCCGCTCGCCCCGCTCACCCACGACGATCCCCAGGGCCTCGGCGACTACCGGCTGCTCGCCCGGCTCGGCAGCGGCGGCATGGGCACCGTCTACCTGGCCCGTTCGGCGGGCGGCCGTACCGTCGCGCTGAAGACCGTGCACGCCCGGATCGCCGCCGACCCTTCCTTCCGTACCCGGTTCCGGCTGGAGTCGGACGCGGCCCGGGTCATCGGGGACCGGTACGGCGCCCGGGTGTTCGGGTCCGACGCGCTGGCGGCGACGCCCTGGCTGGCCACCGAGTACGTGATCGGCCCGCAGCTCGACGAGGCCGTCCGCCTCGGCGGCCCGCTGCCCGAGCCCTGTGTCCGGGCCCTGGGCGCGGACCTCGCGCGGGCGCTCGGCCAGCTGCACCGCTCGGACGTGGTGCACCGGGACCTCAAGCCGTCCAACGTCATGGTCACCGCCGAGGGGCCCAAGGTGATCGACTTCGGCATCGCCCGCGCCCTCGGCGACGAGCGGCTGACCACCGCCGGGGCCGCGGCCGGCACCCCCGCCTTCATGTCCCCGGAGCAGGCCGGCGGGCTCGAACACACCCCGGCGGGCGATGTGTTCGCGCTGGCCGGCGTACTGGTCTTCGCGGCGGCCGGGCACGGCCCGTTCGGCGGGGGCCAGGCGGCGGACCTGCTGTACCGGGTGCGGTACGCGGAGCCCGACCTGGCCGGCGTACCGGCGGGGCTCGTGCCGGTGCTGGAGCGCTGCCTGGACAAGGACCCGGCGCGGCGGCCCACGACGGCCGAGCTGGAACAGTGGCTCGCCTCCCCCACGGCGGGTGCCTTCGCGGACGGGCTCCCGCTGCCCGTGCTGGCCGACATCGCCCGGCGCAGCGCGGCGGTCTGGCAGGAGCCCCCGGCGCGGCTGCCGATGCCCTCCTCGGAGGCTCCGACGGAAACCGCGGCGGAAGCCGCGGCGGCTGGGGGCGGCATGTCCCGCCGCAGGCTGCTCACGCTGAGCGGCGCCACGGTCGGCGGCGCGGCCCTCGCGGGAGGCGGGCTCTGGGCCTGGCTGGCAGGCCGGGAGAAGAGCGGGGCGGCGGCCGGGGAGCCCGCCCTGGCGCAGCCGCCGGCCGCGCTCTGGGGCACGACCGGCAGGAGCAAACGGCACTCCGTACCGCTCAAGACGGGGGGCGAGGTCATCTTGCCCGTGGGGACGGTCGCCATCAGCTACGACGTGCGAACGGGCAAGTTCGGCTGGCAGGTGAACGTGGAGAACGCGGCGCAGGTCGCCGTCGACCCCGGCACCGACACCGCGTACGTGCTGCGGAAGCCGGAGGGCCAGGACAAGGCACTCGCGATCGCGGCCCCGCGGTCCGGCGTGGTCAACAGCGAGCAGCCTCCCGTCCTGACCCTGCCCGCGTTCGACGGTACCGAGGCGGGCAACCAGCTTCTGGCCGTCAGCTCCGACAAGGTGTTCCTCTACGCCAAGGCGGCCTCGGGCGGGCAGTGGTTCCTGCTGGCGGTGGCGCTGTCGTCCGGCAAGGAGCTGTGGCGCCGGCCCGCGGCGGCCCCCCGCGACAGTGACACCCGTGGGATCGTCGCGGCCAAGATGGTGGGGTTCGGCACCCTGCTCCTGTGCCGTCAGGGGGACGGCGCCGACGTCCTGACGCTGTCCCTGCACGATCCGGCGACCGGCGCCGAGCGGTGGCAGAAGTCCCTGCCCGTCCCCGGCGCGCTGCCCTACCAGCTGGCCACCGACAACGACCACGTGTACCTCGGAGCCGACACCCTCCAGGCCCTGCGGCTGACCGACGGAACCGTGGCCTGGTCCTTCGGCGCCGGGCGGGACCTGGGGAACAAGCCGTACGGCCAGCGCCGTTACGGTGTTCCGGCCGTGCGGCAGGGGGTCGTCTACGCGGTCGAGGGCGCCCGCGGGCTCGTGGCGGTCGATGCGCGCAGCGGCGTCGAACGGTGGACGGAGCAGCCGCCCAAGGACAGCCGGCCGGTGGCGGACACCGCACCGGCCGTGGGCGCGAAGTACGTCTACACCATGGACATGATCGGCCTGCGGGCCGTCGACCTGAACTCGCACCGGTCGGTCTGGCGGTACGGGTCGAGCGCACACATCCTGTACGCGGACCCGGACGGCACGAAGCTCTACGCCGTCGAGCCGACCAAGGCGTTCGTCCTGCCGATGGACTAGCGCCTCCCGGGGGCGCCCTCGTGCGCCGTGCCGCTACTTGGGCATCAGGACCGTGTCGACGATGTAGACGGCGGCGTTGGCGGTCGGGACGTTGCCGCAGACCACGTTCGAGGTGCCGTTGACCTTGTAGGACTCGCCGGAGCCGGCCGTGGTGAGCCTGCCCTTCTGCAGGGTGTCGAAGGAGCCCGATCCGAGCTGCTGCGGGGTCAGGTCCTGGCCCACCACGTGGTACGTGAGAATCTTGGTGAGGGTGGCCTTGTCGGCCAGGATCTTGTCCAGGTCGGCCTTCGGGATCTTCGCGAAGGCGTCGTTGGTCGGCGCGAACACCGTGATGTCGCTGGCGTTGTTGAGGGTGTCGACCAACCCGGCCTTCTTGACGGCCGCGACCAGGGTGGAGAGCGCCGGGTTGTTCGAAGCGGCGGTGGCGACCGGGTCCTTGGCCATCCCCTCGAAGCTGCCCGCGCCTTCCTTGGGCACGCCCGCACAGGCCGGACCGAACGGGGCGCCCATCGCCACGGCGGGCAGCGGGCTGGTCTCCGCACCGGGGACCGCCTGGTCCGCGGCGGCGCTTCCCGCGCCCGCGTCCTCACCGGAGTCCGAGCAGGCCGCCAGCGCGAAGGGCAGCACCGCCGCTGCGGCGACGGCGACGGCGGTACGGCGGAAGCGAAGAGCGTTCATGACCGTGTTCTCCTTGGTTGGCGTTTCCGGTGGTTCGAGCGGAATCCGGCACGGCCTGCTGCCGTTGATCCTCACGACCGGTCTTCGGAGCCGACGGGCGGCCGGATTGGCCCTTTCCGCGATCGCGGCCGGAGCGGGGCTCGGCCGCCGCGCTGTCAGTGCCCGATGGCACCATGACGGCATGCCTGACAACGGTTCTGACGCCCTGTTCTCCTCTCCCTCGGCGCTGCTGGACGCCGGACCGGCCCGCGTGCGCGAGCTGGTCGCCGACGCCGGCGGGGTGGGACGCGAAGTGTTCACCCAGGCCGAGGCGGTGTTCGGGCGCGCGGAGGTCTCGCGGGCGGAGTTCGCCTCCTGGCTGCACTTCGCCGCGAAGGTGCTGGGCCGTGACGCGTACGCCGAGCAGGTGGCCGCCGCGGAGCCGGGGCTGCCGTGGCGCACGGTGTGGGCCTGGTGGCGGCCGGTCGGCGCGCACCGGGCCGATCCGAACCTCAGCGGCGACTGGAGCGTCGAGGTCTTCGACCGCGTGGCCGGGGACCCGGCCGCGGGGGGCGCGGAGGGCGCCGCCCTGCTCAAGGTCTGGTCCCTGTGGACCGGTGACCGCTGGTTCGACCTGGCCACCGGGGCGCCCCGGCCGGCGCCGGGCGACGGGGAGTACGCCGAGCGGCAGGACGAGGCGCAGGACGAGGGGCCGCTCCTGTTCGACCTGGAGGAGCAGGGCTGGGCTCTGGTGTGCCCCGGCACCTGGGAGGATCCCGTACCGCTCGGCGGGGGCCGCGTCCTGCTCGCCGAGGCCCGCGGCCTGGTCGTGGCCGAGCGGAACGAGGCGGTCGCGGCAGCCGGCTGGCCCGCCGGGGGCGCCGACCCCGGCTCCTGGGAGAAGGGGGAGGGCGAGCCGTGGTTCCTGGACCCGGCGCCGTCCGAAACCCCGCTGGACGCGGCCCGGATGGACACGGTCTTCGACGGGGACACCATGGTCCGGGTGGCGCCGGAGCGGCTGCCCGCCGCCCTCACCCATCCCCCGGCCCGGCAGCTCCTCACCGAGGTGGGGCTGCCCCGGTACTGGGCCGCCGGCGTGACGGCCTTCGCCCTGGCCTACGGGGAGGAGGGACCGGAGACCGAGCCGGGCGGTCCGGCGCAGGGCCTGCTGCACCTGGGCTCCTTCGACCACGGCTACGCGGCCTCCGTCCGGGTCCTCCTCCACCCCGGGACCGGCGAGGTCCTGTCGACCGTCGGTGCCGACGCGCCGGTCCCGCTCGCCCGGGACGCGGAGACCTTCCTGCGGCTGCTGGAGGCGGTCCGCCGGTACATGGGCTCGTGCTGGGACCCGTACCCCTGCGAGGACGGCACAGGCGACTTCCTCGCGGAGGCCGAGGCCCTGAGCCCGGGGAGCCCCGACCACGAGGTCTGGGGCCAGATCTTCGCGGCGGTGACCGTCCTCGGCGTCTACGGCTACTGACGCCGCCCGCCGGCGCCGGCCGGGGCGGCCCGCAGCAGCTGCCGGGTGAAGGGGTGCCGGGGTTCGGTCAGCACCCGCCGGGCCGGCCCCTGTTCGACGACCCGGCCCGCGTCCAGGACGGCGATCCGGTCGGCCAGCGCGGCGGCGGCCGGCAGGTCGTGGGTGATGAACACCAGGGCCGTCCCGGCGCCCGCGCGAAGTCCGGCGAGCACGTCGAGGACGCGGCTACGGGTACGGGAGTCCAGCCCGGAGGTGATCTCGTCGCAGACCAGTACCGCCGGCTCCGCGAGCAGCGCCCGGGCGAGCGCGGCCCGTTGCAGTTCGCCGCCGGAGAGCCCGCCCGGGCGGCGGGCGGCGAGGGCCTCGGCCACCCCCAGCCCCTCCAGGGTGCGCAGGGCCCGCTCCCGGGCGGTGGCGCGGTCGGCGGAGCGCAGCCGTACCGCGGTGCGGGCGACCTGTTCCAGGACGGTCCGGTGTTCGTCGAAGGCGGCCGACGGGTCCTGGAACACGTACTGGACGGCGGCCAGTTCGGCCCGGCCCCGGGAGCGCAGGCTGCGCGGGAGAGGGGCGCCGTTCAGCAGGACCCGGCCCTCGTACGCGCTGTGCAGCCCGGCCGCGCAGCGCCCCAGGGTGGTCTTCCCGCTGCCGGAGCGGCCGACCAGGGCCAGACACTCCCCCGCCCCGACGGCCAGGTCGACCCCGCGCAGCACGCTGACGGCGCCGCCGCGGTTGCGGTGCCGGGCGGTGAGGCCGCGCAGCTCCAGGCGCACGGGCCCCGGCGGCCTGGCCGACCCGCCCGGCGGATCCGGCACGGGACGCGTCGGGGCAAAATCGGCCCGGCCGACGGCCACCGACCCCGCAGGCGCTGGGCCGACGAGCGCCGACCCAACAGGCACCTGGCCGACGGGCACCGGGCCCGCAGGTGGCGAGCCGACAGGCGCAGGGCCAACAGGCGCCGAGCCGACAGGCACCGGGCCCGCGGGCATCGGGCCGATGCCTACCGGCCCGACGGGCAGCGACCCCGCGGGCATCGGGCCGGCGTCCGCCGGGCCCACGCACACCGGCCCGCTCGGCACCGGCTCGGCGAGGACCTCGTCCGGAGCTCCGGCCGCGATCACTCGGCCCGCCTCCATCACCACGACCTCGTCCGCCAGCTCCCGTACGACGTCCAGGTCGTGGCTGAGCAGCACGACGGCGATGCCCTGCCGGGCGAGGGCGGCCAGTTCCGCGACGACGCCCTGCTTGGTGACGGCGTCCTGCCCCGTCGTCGGTTCGTCGGCGACGAGGATCCGGGCCCCCAGGGCCAGCGCCTGGGCGAGGACGACCCGCTGCTGCTGCCCTCCGGAGAGCTGGTGCGGGAACCGGCGGGCCACCTCGTCCGGGTCGGGGATCCGGGCCAGCCGCAGCGCCCGCGCGACCCGTCGCGCGCGCTCGCTGCGGCCCCCTCCCCGGCCGCGGGCGATGTCCCGGAGCAGGGCGCCGGCCCGGCGGGCCGGGTTCAGCGCGGCCGCGGGATGCTGGGGTACGTACCCCACCGTTCCGGCGGCCCTCCGTACGCTGCCGCTGACCACGGCGCCCGCCGGGTACTCGCCGAGCAGGGCGAGGCCGGTGGTGGTCTTGCCGCTGCCGGAGGGGCCGACGATCGCCGTGATCCGTCCGGCGTGGACCCCGAGGTGCACGCCGTCGACGATCGCCCGGCCGCCGATCTCGATCCGCAGGCCGGTGATCTCCGCCACGGGGCTCATCGCTTCTCCTCCTTGCCGGGGTCCGGCCGTTGCAGGACCGCGTCGAACAAAAGGTTGGTGCCCATCGACAGCCCCGCGACGAGCAGCGCCGGCACCACCACCGCCCAGGGCTGGAGCAGCATGCCGACCCGGTTCCGGTCGACCATCACGGCCCAGTCGGCGGAGTCCGGCGCCACGCCGACGCCGAGGAACGCGGCCGTGGCGACCAGGTAGAGGGCGCTGGTCAGCCGGATCCCGGCGTCCGCGGCGAGGGTGCGGCGCATGGAGCGGGCCACGTAGCCGATCGCCGTGCGCCACCAGGATTCGCCCTGCATGCGCAGGGCCTCGACGGCGGGCCGGGCGGTGATCTCCACGGCGGCGGCGTGGACGACCCGCACGGCGTCCGGTACCGCGGCCAGCCCGACCAGGGCGGTCAGCCCGGCCGGACCCGGCTCCAGGGTGGCCGCCACGAGCAGCACCAGGAGCAGCGTGGGCACCGCGATCAGTACGTCGAGGGGCCGCATCAGGGCCTCTTCGAGCCGGCGCCGGCGGGTGTGCGCGGCGGCGAGGCCGAGCGGGATCGCGACCAGGTAGCAGAGCGCGGTCGCCGCGACGGCCACGAGCACCACGGACCGGCCGCCGAGCAGCACCTGCCGCCAGACGTCCCCGCCGGCGAAGTCGGTGCCGAGCCAGTGCCCTTCGCCCCCGCTGAAGGAGACGGCGCGCGGTCCGGCGGGTCCGGCGAACAGCGGGCCGACGGCCGCGAGCAGCAGGGGTACGGCGACCAGTACGAGGGCCGTCGCGCACCGCGGCGGTCGGCCGCGCCTCGGGAGCCCGGTCATGCCCGTACCTCCGTGCGCGGGGCGAATCGGCGGGCGACCAGGTCGGCCGCCAGGTTGAGCAGGACGGTGGCGACGCCGAAGACGAGGGCCATGCCCTGGACGACGGGCACGTCGCGGGCGGCGACGGCGTCGACGAGCACCGTCCCGAGGCCGGGGACGGCGAACAGCGCCTCCACGACGATGACCCCGCTCAGCAGCCAGTCGCAGGTGCGGGCCAGTTGCTGCGTGGCGGGCGCGAGGGCGTTGGGCAGGGCGTGGGTCCAGCGGACGCGGGCGCCGGACAGCCCGTAGCGCCGCGCCTGGGCCACGTACGGGGAGGCCAGTGCGTCGATCATGCCGGCGCGGATCAGGCGGCTGATGGTGCACACCGGCCGGGACAGCAGGACGACGACGGGCAGCACCAGTACGGCGGGTTCGGCGAGGGGGTCGGCGGCGACGGCGGTGGGCGGCAGCCAGCCCAGCCACAGCCCGAAGACGGTGGCCAGCAGCACTCCGACCGCGAACTCGGGGACCGAGTGGACGGCCAGCGTCAGCGCGCTGACGGCCCGGTCCAGCGGGCCGCCCTCTCGCCGGGCGGCGAGGACTCCGAGTCCGACGGAGAGCGGCACGAGCAGGACGAGGGTGGCGGCGGCGAGCATCAGCGTCGGGCCGAGCCCGGCCGCGAGGGAGCCGGTGACGGGCCGGCCGGTGACCAGGGAGGTGCCGAGGTCGCCGTGGGCCAGCGCGCCGAGCCGGTCCAGGAGCCGTTCGCCGGCGGGCCGGTCGAGCCCCATGGCGGCGCGGAGCCCGGCGATGCGCTCGGGGTCGGGCTGGTCCCCGGCGAGCGCCACGGCCGCGTCCCCGGGCAGTGCCTCGGTGAGGGCGTGGATCAGTACGACCACGGCCGCCGTCTGCACCGCTCCGAGGAGCAGACGGCGGCCGATCCAGGCGGGGCCGTGGGTCACGCGAGCCAGATCCGGTCGAAGCGGGCCCAGTCGAGGGTGTTGGCGGGGGCGTTCTCGGCGACACCGCGCACCGTGCGGGCGGTGGCGATGATCCAGTCGGCGAAACCCCAGACGAGGAAGCCGCCTTCGTCGTGCAGGCGGCGCTGCATCCGCTCGTAGAGGGCGGCGCGCTGCTGCTCGTCGGGGGTGGACTGGGCCTGCTGGTAGAGGTCGTCGAAGTCCTTGTGCTGCCAGTGGGTGGCGTTGGTGGTGGAGCCGGTCAGCAGTCGCTGGGAGATGTGGGATTCGATGGGCATCGCCCCGGAGCGGTAGGAGGCGAAGGTCCCGTTGGCCAGGATGTCCTTCCAGTAGGTGTCCTTGTTGCCGACCCTGACCTCCACGGTGACGCCCGCCTTCGCGGCCTGCTCCTTGAAGATGCCGGCGGCCTCGACGAACCCGGTGGCCGCGGGGGCGGTGTCCAGAGTGACCCTGAGGCCTTCGGCGCCCGCCTCCTTCAGCAGGGCGCGGGCGCGGTCGAGGTCCTGGGCGCGCTGCGGAAGTCCGTTCGCGTAGTAGCGGCATCCCTTGCCGAAGAGGTCGTTGCCGATCTCCCCGGCGCCGGAGAGCGCTCCGTCGACGAGCTCCTTGCGGTCCGCGATCAGGAAGAAGGCCTGGCGGACCCGCTTGTCGTCGAAGGGCGGGCGGTCGGTCTTCATGACGAAGCCCTGCATGGCGCTGCCGGGCAGGCGTACGACGTGGATGCGCCCGTTGCCCTCGTGGGCCCTGGCGGTGGCCGGGCTCAGCTCGTGCGCGTAGCCGACCTGTCCGCCGAGCAGGGCGCTGACCCGGGCCGATTCCTCGGTGGCGACGACGAGTTCGAGCTCGTCCAGGTGCGGGGCGCCGTCCCAGTGGTCGGGGTTGCGCCGCACCACGAGGGACCTGCCCGGTGTGAAGGACACGAAGGAGAACGGGCCCGATCCGACGGGCCGGTCGAAGGCGGTGGCGTGCTGGGGGACGATGTACGCGCCGAAGGCCGCGAGGGTGTTGGGGAACTCGGCGTACGGGCGCTTCAGGCGGAACTCCACGGTAGAGGCGTCGACGGCCCGGCTGGCGGCGAGGTCGATGGGCTCCAGGGAGGCCTTGGCGCGGAAGGCGCCCTTCGGGTCGGCGATCCGGCGGTAGCTGTGGAGCACGTCCTGCGCGGTGACGGGCCTGCCGTCGTGGAAGACGGCCGGGCGCAGGGTGATCCGCCAGGTGTCGAGTGCCGCGTTCGGCTCCCAGCGGGCGGCGAGGCGCGGTACGGGGGCCAGGTCGGAGCCGAAGTCCGCGAGCTTGTCGAAGAGGGCCTTGGCGCGGGCGGCGTCGACGAACAGGTTGGCCGCGTGCGGGTCGAGGGTCTCGTTGGCGCCGCCGCCCGCGAAAGCGGCGCGCAGCCGCCCTCCCTTCTTCGGGGTGCCGTCCCGGGTCTTCGCGTCGGGTGTGGCCGTGCCCGCGCCGCATCCGGCGGCGGTGAGGGTGAGCGCGGTGCCGGTGCCCGCGGCGAGGAACCCTCTGCGGTCGAGGCCGTGCGCGGCGGTGGTGTGGTTCATGGGGTGTTGTCTCCGTCGGGGTGCTGGGGTTGTCGGAGCCGGGCGATCAGGTGGAGCCGGTCCGCGGTCACGGTGCGGGCGGGCTCCGCGCCTTCGGTCCAGGGCGGATCCGTGCGCGGGCCGGGGCGGTCGTAGAGGCCGAGGACCTCGAAGCCCGTGGTGGTCAGGAAGTGCCGTAGCTCCTGCGGGAAGAGCAGGCGCCAGGCGGAGCTCTGCTCCGTGGGCGGGGAGCCGTCGTCGGCGTGCCAGACGCGGCGGCGGCGCAGCAGTTGCGCGGCGTGGTCGATGGCGAGGGTGGTGCGGGAGGTGTGGGTGACTCCGCGCAGGGTGAAGGTGTCGGTGCGGGGGCCGTCGAGGAGTTCGGTGCTGCCGAGGAAGAAGGCACCGCTGCGCATCTCGGCCACGAGCAGCCCGCCGGGTGCCAGGTGACGTCGGCAGCGGGTGAGGAAGGCGGTGAGGTCTTCGTTGGTGTGGCAGTGGAGCAGGGCGCTGTCCAGGCAGACGACGGCGTCGAAGGTCCGGCCGAGCGCGAAGTCCCGCATGTCCGCGAGCCGGTAGTCGGGCCCGGGGTGGCGGCTGCGGGCGTACGCCAGCATGGCCGGCGAGCTGTCGACGGCGGTGAGCCGTCGGCCCGCACGGTGGTGGAGCCAGGCGGCGTCCCGGCCGGTGCCGCAGCCGACGTCGAGGACGCGCGGTCCGGCGCCGTGGCGGCGCAGGACGTCCTCGGTCCAGCGGGCGGCGAGGTGGCCGGGGTCGGGGAAGCGCTGCTCGTACAGCTCCGGGTTGTCGGTGAGCAGATTGGCGGCGGGCTGGATGTCGGTGAGCGGGGTGCCGGCGGGCGCGGTGTCGGTGAGCGGGGTGCCGGCGGGCGCGGTGTCGGCAGCAAGCGGGTTGGCGGCGGGCGGGGTGTCGGCGGGGCGGTCGCCGGTCGTCATCGGGGCTCCTTTCCGGTACGGATCACCGCGCGCGGCCCGCCCGGCTCCCGGCCGGGCCCCCCGGGCAGGGCGCGCATCCGGTGCAGACGGGCCACGGCGGCCGCGGACAGCAGCCCGAGGGCGAGGCAGCACAGCCACGGCAGCCAGGGGCGGCCGGTGTCGGCGCCGGTGTCCATGGCCCAGCCGACGGCCGCGTTGCCGCCCGCCGCCGCGATGCCGGAGACGACGTGGAACAGGCCGTAGTAGGTGCCGGTCAGGCCGGGCCTGCCGAAGGCGGGGATCAGCTCCATCACGAACGGCTGGGCGATCATCACGCCGAGGTGGAGCAGCAGCGCCCCGGCCAGCACGGGCAGCAGCCGCAGCGCCGCGTCGCCCGCCCCGGCGGGCTCGCCCGGTCCCGCCACCAGCAGCGGCGGGACGAAGCCGAGGCCCATCACGGCCGTGCCGAGGGCGATCCAGCGGCCCCGGCCTCCGCTGCCGCCGCGTCCGAGGTACCGGGTGACGCGCAGCTGGAAGAGCAGGTTGGCGACCGTGCCGCCGAGGAAGAGCAGGCCGATGGAGCCGTCCCAGCCGGTGGCCCGGCCCGCTGCCTGCGGCAGCAGCAGGTAGAGCTGGGTCTCCAGGCCGTACATGCCGACCATGGCCAGCGAGAACGCCAGGAACCGCCGGTTGCCGAGGACTTCGCGCCAGTCACCGAGCACGCTGCCGGACGGGGCGGGCGCGGCCCCGGCGGGGAGCACCAGCGCCTGCGCCACGGTCAGCAGGGCGAACACGGCCGCGGCGGTGAGCGCCGCCGCCTTGAAGTCGACGAGCAGCAGCAGGCCGCCCAGCAGCGGCCCTAGGAGCGCACCGATGGTGGCGAACACGTTGAAGAGCGCGAACGCCTCCGCCGTGCGCTCCCCGGACTCCTGGGCGAGGTAGGTCCGTACGGCGGGGTTGAAGAGGGCTCCGGCGAGCCCGCTGAGGACGGACGCGGCGAGGAGCACCGCCAGGCCGTCCCCGAGGGCGAACAGGGAGAAGCCCGCAGTGCGCAGCGCGCATCCGGCGATGATGACCCCGCGTGCGCCGAGCCGGTCGGCGGCGGATCCGCCGATGAGGAACAGCCCTTGCTGGCTGAGGTTGCGCAGGCCCAGGACCACCCCGACCACGGCCGCCGACATGCCGAGGTCCCGGGACAGGTGGGTGGCGAGGTAGGGGATCAGCAGGTAGAAGCCGGTGTTGACGCCCAGTTGGTTGACCAGCAGCAGCCGTACCGGCAGGGGGAAGCCGCGTATCGCGGCGAGGGTCCTCATATGGCTTCCCCCGGGTCCGCCCCGTCGGTGCGGTCGTCCGCGGGCCGGACGCCGAGCCCGGGGCGGGCGGCCGCCCGTACGGTTCCGTCCGTCCCGCCGATCCCGGTCCACGGGTCGTCGGCGAGCAGGAGATGCCCGTCGAGGTCGACCCAGCGGGCCAGTTCGACGAGGTGCACGGCCGGTGCGATGCCGAGCGAGCTCGCGGTGAGGCAGCCGAGCATGACGTCGGTGCCGCTGCCGCGCAGGTCCTCGCAGATCCGCAGGGCCGTGCGGACGCCACCGCACTTGGCGAGCTTGATGTTGACCCCCTGTACGTGTCCGGCCAGCCGCAGCGCGTCCTCGTACGTGACGGCGTCCTCGTCCGCGATGACGGGGACCGGGGAGTACCGGGCGACCCGGGCGAGCGCCCCGGGCACGCCGGGGGCGACGGGCTGTTCGACGGCGCCGACCCCGAGCTCCGCGAAGCGGGGCAGCAGCCGGTGCGCCTGGTCCTCGGTCCACGCTCCGTTGGGGTCGAGCAGCAGATCGGCGCCGGGCGCGGCGGCCCGTACGGCCCGGACGCGGGCGAGGTCCTCGGCCGGATCGGTGGAACCGGCCTTGACCTTGAGGACGCGGAATCCGCTCGCCGCGAGGCGGGCCGCCAGTACGCCGGCGGGTCCGGGCGGGACGATGCCGATCGTACGGGCGGTCGGCGCGGCGGGGGCGGTGCCGGTGCCGGTGCCCAGGAGCCGGTGGGCGGGCCGGCCGGCGCGCTTGCCCAGCAGGTCCAGGAGGGCCGCTTCGACGGCGGCGAGCACCCCGGCGGGCAGGTCGGCGGGCAGGCCGTCCTCTCCCGGGGCGGTCCGCCGGCCGGACGAGGCGGCCCAGGCGGTCTCGGGGTCGGGGAACCGCTCGATCGCCGGGCGCAGTCCGTGCAGCCGGCGGATGATGGCGGCGGTCGGCAGCCCGAGGTGGTCGCTGCTGACGGCCTCGCCGTACCCGTGCTGTCCGTCGTGCCCGAGGCACACGTGGACGGCGTCCCGGCGGGCCATCACCGAGCGGGAGATGCGCAGGGGCTCGGCCAGTTCGAGGCGGGCCGTGCGCCAGGTGAGGTTCATGCCGGGCCTCCGGCCGAGCTCTGCGCGGGGACGGCCGCGCGCGGGGCGATGACGGTGCGGCAGCGCGCCCATCCGGTGACCTCGGCGGCGCGCGGGTGCGGGATCTCCAGCGGGCGGGTGGCGGTGTCGGTGTCCAGGCCGTGGCTGCGGCAGAACTCGTCGTCGTAGACGGTGCCGAGGTAGCGGTGGGGGCCGTCGGGGAACACCGTCGCGACGACCCGGCCCGGCTCCGCGCGGGCCGCCCACGCGGAGACCAGGGCGACGGCCCCGGTGCTCCAGCCGCCGCTGACGAAGCTGTCGCGGGCGAGTCGGCGGCAGGCGTCCACCGCTTCGGCCGGGCCGACCCAGTGGACCTCGTCGAAGGCCTGGTGGGCCACGTTGCGGGGGTGGATGCTGCTGCCGAGTCCGCGCATCAGCCGGGGCCGGGCGGGCTGCCCGAAGATGGCCGAACCGACGGAGTCCACGCCGATCACCTTGAGCCGGGGCCAGCGCCGGCGCAGCGGTCCGAGCAGCCCGGCGCTGTGTCCGCCGGTCCCGACGCTGCACACCAGTACGTCCAAGTGGTCGATCTGGGCCACCAGTTCGGCGGCCATCTCCCGGTAGCCGGCGACGTTGTCCGGGTTGTTGTACTGGTCGGGCCAGTAGGCGCCGGGAACCCTTCGCAGCACCTCGCGGAGCCGGGCGAGCCGGGCCGCCTGCCAGCCGCCCTCCCGGGCGGGCCGGTCGACGAGTTCGAGTTCGGCGCCGTACATGCGCAGCAACTGCCGCATGGACGCTTCGAGTTCGGCGTCCCCGACGAGGATCACGGGGTGACCGAGGGCCTGTCCGGCGAAGGCCAGGCCGATGCCCAGGGTCCCGGAGGTCGACTCGACCACGGGCGCGCCGGGGCGCAGCTCGCCGCGCAGCCGGGCGCCACGCAGCATGGAGACGGCGGCCCGGGCCTTCATCCCGCCCGCGCCGAGGCATTCGAGCTTGGCCCAGAAGCCCGGCTGGCCGTGCGGCAGTGCGGTGCGGATCCGGGCCAGGGGGGTGCGGCCGACCAGCCGCAGCAGATCGGGGTTGGCGGCGGCGACGGCCGGCCTGTGCAGCAGCGGGACCGCGGTCATCGGGTGCCTCCGTAGCGGTGGAGGACTCCGGGTCCTCCGTCGAGCCAGAAGAAGGGGTACGGCTCGGCGGAGACGGCGCTCACCCCGGCTCCCAGGAACCGCGGGAGTACGGCGCTGCCCGTCTGGGCGAACATCACCAGGGGCTTGCCGGTGGCTTCGGCATGGTCGCGCAGGGTCTGGAAGGTGCCGTTGCCGAGGGTCATGCCGGAGGCGAGGATCGCGTCGCAGTGCTCCAGTTCGGCGAAGGCGTCGGTGCGTACGGGCTCTCCCCATTCGGTGCTCCCGCCCTTGAGGTCGCAGGCGAGGTAGCCCGCGCCCTCCTCGCGCAGCCGTTCCAGCAGCGAGTTGACGACGCCGACGACGAGGACGCGGCGCAGCCGGTGCACGGGCAGCAGCCCGATCACCGCCCGGGCGCGGGCGCGGGACTTGAGGAGGGAACCGCCCGCCGCCAGCGGCCAGGGGCGGGCGCCGTGGGCCGGAGTGTGCGGGCGGGTGTGCATCAGGTAGGCGTCGAGCGCGGCGATGCGCACGGGGAGCAGCGGGTGGGCGAGCAGGGCTGCGACGGTGGCGCCGACGCAGTCGTCGAGGGCGGTGGCGGGGAGGGCTCCCGGTTCGACGGCGCAGGATCCGACGGCTTCGTCCAGGCGCAGGCTGAGCACCTCGTTGCGGTAGCCGGTGCCGCGTCCGGTGTGCCGTACGGCCTGGGCGGTGGTGAAGGCGAGCGTGATCCGGCAGCCGTCCGGGGCGGGCCCGTAGTGGCCGGCCAGGACCCGGCCGGTCAGCTCGTCGAGGGAGCGGGGCGGCCCGGCGGGGGCGGTGGCCCGTTCGGCGGTGGCGGGGTGGCTCACGCGGGCACCGCCGCGTGCAGTTCGTAGCGGGGGCGCAGCCGGGCGAGCAGCTGTTCGGCGGTGCCGCGCGCGCCGCGGCCCTCGGTGTCGGCGGTCATGACGTGCCCGAGGTACTCGTTGTTGCTCGTCGCGGCGCGCACGGTGCGGCCCGGCCCGGCGAGGCTCAGTTCGAGTACCGAGGGGTGCCTGCCGACCTCTTCGGCGCCGTCGACGGCGGTGAGCGTGGCTTCGCTCCCGGAGGGCAGGGCGGGTTCCGCGGGCAGCAGGAAGGCGATGGCGGCGCTGTGGACGCCGGTCGGCAGGGCGGCGAGTTCGGGGGTGCGGCCGAGCGCGACGTCGACGCAGGCGGTGGGGAGGTCGATTCCGGTGACGTGGCGGACGAGTTCGGTGATCCGGTTGCCGGCCGGGCGGGGGTTCACCTCGACCACGCGCGGCCCGTCCGGGGTCAGTTTGATCTCGGTGTGGCAGACGGTCTGGTCGAGCCGGAGCGCTTCGACGGCCCGTACGGCGGTGTCGGCGGCCTCCTTGACGAGCTCCGGGGTGAGGTCGGCGGGGAACATGTGGCCGGTCTCGACGAAGGCCGGGGCGCCGCCGATGCTCTTGTCGGTGACGCCGACGACATGCGTGGTGCCGGCCGAGGTGACGGTCTCGACGCTGACTTCGGGTCCGGTGAGGAACTCCTCCACGAGGAGGACGGGCGTACGGTCCTGTCCGCGCGCGTTGACCGGGAACCCGGCCAGTGCCCGGCAGGCCTCGGCCAGCTCGTGCTCGTCACGCACTTCGCGGACGAACATGCCGGCGCACAGGTCCACCGGCTTGACGACGAGCGGGTACCCGATGCACCGCGCGGCGCCCGCCGCCGCGGCCTCGTCCCCGCACACGGCGAACCGCGGCCCGGGCACTCCCGCGGAGGCGAGCACGGTACGGGTCAGGTCCTTGCGGCAGGCCGCTTCGACCGCTTCGGGGTCGGCCCCGGGCAGGCCCAGCCGGCGGGCGACGCGGGCGACGGCGGGCAGGTAGTAGTCGCAGGAGGACACCACCCCGTCGAAGCCGAGCACCTCGTGGAGCCGCTCCGTGAAGGGGAGCAGGGTGTCCAGGTCGTTGGTGTCGGCGGTGAACACGTTGCGTGCGGTGAGCAGCGGGTGGGTCCCGCCGGCCGGCGGGCCGGCCGGGGTGCCGCGCAGGTAGTGGTGCAGGTCCCGGGTGACGAAGGTGAACTCGTGGCCGCTCTCGCGGATCGCCCCGGGCAGCAGCGCGCTCATCGAGCCCACCCAGCTTTCGATAACCAGCAGATGTCCCACAGAACTCCCTCTCGGACGGCGCCGCGGATCGGGGCCGCGCCGAGCAGACGTTATCGGAAATCGTTTTCATTTCCAATAGCGGGGCGAGGCGGCCCCTGGGTAGGGTGGGCGCGACAGGACATCGTGAAGAGGGAAGAAGGAGCAGAAGTGAGCGAGCCGGCGTCCAGCGCCCTGCAGCAGGAGATCGCGCGGGAACTCCAGGTGGCCGAGGCCTTCGAGGCGCAGCGGGAGATCGAGCGCCGGGTGACCTTCCTCAGCGAGCGGCTGACCTCCACCGGTCTGCGCTCCCTCGTGCTGGGCATCAGCG
This sequence comes from Streptomyces sp. NPDC028314, assembly GCF_055565795.1. Classification (NCBI taxonomy): domain Bacteria; kingdom Bacillati; phylum Actinomycetota; class Actinomycetes; order Kitasatosporales; family Streptomycetaceae; genus Streptomyces; species Streptomyces sp. NPDC028314. The sequence goes on along the minus strand of NZ_JBVHTP010000007.1, from coordinate 64,384 downwards.
GCGGCGTCGACTCCACCACCACCGGCCGGCTGTGCCAGCTCGCCGTCGAGCGGGCCCGGGCCGCCGGACACGAGGCGCGGTTCTACGCGATGCGGCTGCCCTACGGGGTCCAGGCCGACGAGCACGACGCCCAGCTCGCGCTCTCCTTCATCCGGGCCGACCACGTGCTGACCGTGGACATCAAGCCCGCGAGCGACGCCGCCCTCGACGCCTCGCTGGCCGCCGGAGTCGACTTCCGCGACGCCCACCAGCAGGACTTCGTGCACGGCAACATCAAGGCCCGCCAGCGCATGATCGCCCAGTACGCGGTGGCCGGCGCGCATGACGGCCTGGTCGTCGGCACCGACCACGCCGCCGAGGCGGTCTCCGGCTTCTTCACCAAGTTCGGGGACGGCGCCGCCGACCTGGTGCCGCTGACCGGCCTGACCAAGCGCCGGGTGCGCGCCGTCGCGGACGCCCTGGGCGCGCCCGCCGAGCTGGTGTGGAAGACCCCCACGGCCGACCTGGAGACGCTCGACCCGGGCAAGGCCGACGAGGACGCGCTCGGGGTCACCTACGACGAGATCGACGACTTCCTGGAGGGCAAGCCGGTGGACGAGCGGACCTTCGGGACGATCGTCGCCCGCTACCGCCTCACCGAACACAAGCGTCAGCTGCCCGTGGCCCCCTGACGACACCGAAGCCCTTGAGGCACCCCCGCGGCGAAGATCGTACCGGGGGTGTCACTCGGTCCGCGTACACGATCTCCGCGATGGAAGCACCCCGCTCTGCGAGTATCAGTACCGCCAGAGTCCGCTTTCGGCCCACCAGGAGATACGCATGAAGATGCTGATCAACAGTGCGGAGACCGTCGTCGCCGACGCCCTGCGCGGGATGGCCGCGGCGCATCCCGAGCTGGAGGTCGACGTCGAGCACCGGCTCGTCGTACGGCGCGGTGCGCGCGACGGGGGGCGGGTCGGGCTGGTGTCCGGGGGCGGGTCCGGGCACGAACCGCTGCACGCCGGTTTCGTGGGGCCCGGGATGCTGTCGGCCGCGTGTCCCGGGGAGGTGTTCACCTCCCCCGTGCCCGACCAGATGCTGCGGGCGGCCAAAGCCGTCGACGGCGGTCAGGGGGTGCTGTTCATCGTCAAGAACTACACCGGCGACGTGCTGAACTTCGACATGGCCGCGGAGCTCGCCGAAGAGGACGGCCTGCGGGTCGAGCGGGTGCTGGTCAACGACGACGTCGCCGTCACCGACAGCCTGTACACGGCCGGCCGGCGCGGCACCGGGGCCACGCTGTTCGTCGAGAAGATCGCCGGGGCGGCCGCCGAAGCGGGCGCGCCGCTGGAGGAGGTCGCGGAGATCGCCCGCCGGGTCAACGCCGCCTCGCGGAGTTTCGGAGTGGCCCTCAGCGCCTGCACGACCCCCGCGAAGGGCAGTCCGACCTTCGACCTCCCGGACGGGGAGCTGGAGTTGGGGATCGGCATCCACGGCGAGCCGGGCCGTGAGCGGCGCCCGATGATGACCTCGCGGGAGATCGCCGAGGTCGCGGTGGGGGCCGTGATGGAGGAGATCGCCGAGGTGGCCCCGGCCGACGGGCCGGTGCTCGCCCTGGTCAACGGGATGGGCGCGACCCCGCTGCTGGAGCTGTACGGGTTCCACGCCGAGGTGGCGCGGGTGCTGGCCGGGCGCGGGGTGCGGGTGGCGCGGGCGCTCGTCGGAAACTACGTCACCTCGCTGGACATGGCGGGCTGTTCGGTGACGCTGTGCCGGGTCGACGAGGAGCTGCTGGGCCTGTGGGACGCGCCCGTGGAGACCGCCGCGCTGCGCTGGGGCCGCTGAGCACGCGGGTGAACGTATGGTGGCGGTGGGACCAGGCCAGATGGACGTGAGGCAAGGAGATTCCGGTGCGTGACGCAGACTTCTTCCGGCGCTGGATGGACACCGCCACGGCCGCGGTCGAGCGGGAGGCCGACCGGCTCACCGAACTCGACTCCCCCATCGGGGACGCCGACCACGGGAGCAATCTGCTGCGGGGCTTCGTCGCCGTGCGCGCGGCCCTGGAGGGCGAGCGGCCGCAGACGCCGGGCGCGGTGCTCCAGCTCGCCGGGCGGACCCTGATCTCCACGGTCGGCGGCGCGTCCGGGCCGCTGTACGGGACGCTGCTGCGGCGCACGGGCAAGGAGCTCGGGGACGCCGCGGAGGTCTCCGACGACGACCTGCACCAGGCCCTGCAGGCGGGGGTGGGCGCGGTGGCCCAGCTCGGCGGCGCCGCACCGGGCGACAAGACGATGCTGGACGCGCTGGTGCCGGGGGTGGCCGCGATGAGCACCTCCTACCGCGCCGCCGCGGACGCGGCGGAGAACGGCGCGCTGGCCACGGTACCGCTCCAGGCCCGCAAGGGCAGGGCGAGTTACCTCGGCGAGCGCAGCATCGGGCACCAGGACCCGGGCGCCACCTCCTCCGCCCTGCTGCTCACGGCGCTGGCCGAGGTCGCGGAGCCGCGCGGATGACCGCGCGGCCGACGGTCGGGATCGTACTGGTCTCCCACAGCGCGGAGGTCGCGGACTCGGTGGCCGCGCTGGCCCGGGGCCTGGCCGCGGGCGGGCCGATGGCCCCGATCGCAACGGCGGGCGGCACGGCGGACGGTGGGCTCGGCACCAGCTCGGAGCTGATCGTGGCCGCCGCCCGGGCCGTGGACCAGGGCGAGGGCATCGCGGTCCTCGTGGACATGGGCAGTTCGGTGCTCACGGTCAAGGCGCTCCTGCTGGACGAGGAGCTGCCCGCAGGGTGCCGGCTGGTCGACGCGCCCTTCCTGGAGGGCGCGGTGGCAGCCCTGGTGGCCGCCTCCGCCGGAGCCCCGCTGGACGCGGTGGCCGACGCGGCCGGCGAGGCGTACACGTACCGCAAGGTCTGACCCCACCGGCCGGACGGGGGTCTGACCCCACCGGCCGGACGCGGCTTTGGCGGCACGGCCCTCAGCGGCCGCGCAGGCTCTCGATCTCGCGGCGTTCCCTCTTCGTCGGCCGGCCCGCGCCGCGGTCCCGGATGCCGACCACGGCGGCCTCGACGGGGGTGGGCGGCGGCGGGCTGTTGTCCACGAAGCACTCGGCGGCCACCGGTGCACCGACCCGCTTGGCCACCGGCCGCCGGACCACCACGATCCGCTCACGCCCCGCGTGGAAGAGCCGTACCTCGTCCCCCGCGCGAACGGGCTGGGCCGGCTTGGCGCGCTCGCCGTTGACCTTCACGTGGCCCGCCCGGCAGGCGGTCGCCGCCGTCGAGCGGGTCTTCGTCAGGCGCACGGACCAGATCCACGCGTCCACCCGCACCGTTCCCGTTACCTCTTCAGCCATGCCCCGACTGTAGCGATCCGGAGAGGGGGAAGCGGAAGGGGTTTTGGCAGAAACACCAATACCCATAGCATCTGCCATGTACATCGTCCCAATGGAATTGCAAATGCGGGACAAGTGGACCTACCTTGTCGCCCATGCAGTCCTACACCATCGGACAGGCCGCGCGTCTGCTGGGCGTCAGCCCGGACACGGCGCGCCGCTGGGCAGACGCCGGCCGGGTCGCGACCCATCGCGACGAGGGCGGTCGTCGCCTGATCGACGGCCGCGCCCTGGCCGCCTTCTCCGTCGAGGTGGGCCAGGGAGCCCACACCGAGGACGAGGAGCCCTACACCTCGGCGCGCAACGCCTTCCCGGGCATCGTCACGGCCGTCAAGCTCGGCGACGTGGCCGCCCAGGTCGAGATCCAGGCCGGTCCCCACCGCCTGGTCTCCCTGCTCACCCGTGAGGCCGTCGAGGAGCTCGGACTGGAGGTCGGCATGCGGGCCACCGCCCGTGTGAAGTCCACCAGTGTGCACATCGACCGCACCTGATCCCCACCTTGCCTCCCAGCAGGTCCGCAGCCGATCCGTGAGGGTTCGGCCGCATCGCGCGGTCCCCGCACCACCGCTCAGCACCAACGCACGTCCCCACCCGCTCCGCCCGTCACCGGCGCGGGTCACCACCGCGCGGTCCCGGCATCAGGCCGGCCGCCGACCCGACCGAGGAGCTCCTGCCCATGTCCCCGACCCTGACCCGCCGCCGCACCACCGCCGCCGCCCTCACCGCCGCCCTCCTGGTGCCCGTGCTGGCCGCCTGCGGCAGCAGTGACGAGAAGAAGAACGACGCGGGCGCCTCCCCGAGCACCGCTTCCTCCGCCTCGGCCTCCGCCGAGCCCAAGGCCGCGAACCTGACGGTGCTGGCCGCGTCCTCCCTCACCGACGTCTTCAAGACCGCGGGTGCCGCGTACGAGAAGGCGCACCCGGGCACGAAGGTCACCTTCTCCTTTGCCGGTTCGCAGGAGCTCGCCGCCCAGGTCAAGCAGGGCGCCCCGGCCGACGCGCTGGTCACCGCCGACACCAAGACGATGGACGGCCTCAAGGCCGAGACCAACGACGCGACGGTCATCGCCAAGAACCGCCTGGTCATCGCCGGCGGCAAGGGCAACCCCTTCAAGATCGACGAGCTGAAGGACCTTGCCGACACCAAGATCAAGGTCGTGCTCGCCGCGCCCGAGGTCCCGGTCGGCCGCTACAGCAAGCAGATCCTCGACGCGCAGAAGATCGAGGTCAAGCCGGTCTCCCAGGAGCCCAACGTCCGCGCCGTCCTGAGCAAGGTCGAGCTGGGTGAGGCCGACGCCGGCCTCGTCTACAAGACGGACACCCTCAAGTCCGGTGACAAGGTCGCCGTCGTCGACATCCCGGACGAGCAGAACGCCGTGGCCTCCTACCCGGCCGCCACGCTCAAGCAGTCCAAGAACACCGACGCCGCCGCCGCGTTCGTCGCGTGGCTGAGCACGCCCGAGGCGCAGAAGATCCTCCAGGACGCGGGCTTCCAGAAGTCGTAACCGGTCGGCCGGCGCCCGGAAATCCGGATATAGAGAGGGGCTGCCTGGTCCGGGGGGACAGGCAGTCCCTCTCGCCCCCCACCCAGGAACCCCACATGCCCAGAGTCCGTCACCGCGTCCGGCCGCCCGTGGCCCTGGCGCTCCCCGCGCTGCTCGCCGTCGCGTTCCTGCTGCTGCCGCTCGTGGGCATCCTGACCCGCACCCAGTGGGGCGAGCTCGGCACCCACCTGACCAGCCCGGGCGTCGTCGAGGCGCTCGAGCTCTCGCTGGTGGTGTCCTTCTGGGCCCTCGGGCTCTCCCTCCTGCTCGGTGTGCCGCTCGCCTGGCTGCTGGCGCGGGTGGAGTTCCGGGGGAAGGCCTTCGTACGGTCCCTCGTACTGCTCCCCATGGTGCTGCCGCCCACCGTCGGCGGCGTGGCCCTGCTGCTGGGCTTCGGGCGGCGCGGGCTGCTCGGGCCCTGGCTGGAGGGCACCTTCGGCATCACGCTCCCCTTCCACACCTCCGGGGCGGTCGTCGCCGCCACCTTCGTGGCCATGCCGTTCCTCGTCATCAGCCTGGAGGGGGCGCTGGGCGGGCTCGGGCAGAACTACGAGGAGACCGCGGGCTCCCTCGGCGCCTCGCCGGTACGGGTGTTCTTCACCGTGACCCTGCCCATGGTCGCCCCCGGCCTGATCGCCGGCGCGGCCCTCACCTGGGCCCGCGCGCTCGGTGAGTTCGGCGCGACCATCACCTTCGCCGGCAACCTGCCGGGCACCACCCAGACCCTGCCGCTCCAGGTGTACCTGCTGCTCCAGGACAGCCCCGAGGCGGCCACGTCCGTCTCGCTGCTGCTGCTCGCGATCGCCATGGGCGTACTGATCGCCCTGCGCGGCCGCTGGGCCGGAACCCCCGCCGCCCGCAAGGGCGCAGAGGCCCCCGCGGCAACCGAGGAACCCCCGGCCCCCCTCGGCCCCGAGACCCCCGCCGCAGCCCCGCACGACGGCGGGCGCTGGCCGATGCACGCCGAGGTGACCGGCTTCAACCGGCTCACCCTCGACGCGGAGCCGGGCACCACCATCGCCGTCGTCGGCGAGAACGGCGCGGGCAAGACCACCCTGCTGCGCGCCCTGCTCGGGCTGACCCCCCGCGCCCACGCCGACCTCAAGCTGGGCGGCACGGACGTCACCGCACTGCCCCCGCACAAGCGGCGGGTGGCCTGGGTCCCGCAGGACGGAGCGCTCTTCCCGCACCTGAACGCGCTGGCCAACACCGCGTACGGGCTGCGCGCCCGCCGGGTGCCGCGTGCCGAGGCGCGCGCCGAAGCGCAGGCCTGGCTGGACCGGCTCGGCGTCGGCCACCTCGCGCGCCGCAAGCCGGCGCAACTGTCGGGCGGCCAGGCCCAACGCGTAGCCCTGGCCCGGGCGTTGGCGGCCCGCCCCCGGCTGCTGCTGCTCGACGAGCCCCTCGCGGCCCTCGACCAGACCACCCGGGCGCGCGTCCGCCACACCCTGCGCACCCATCTGGCGGGCTTCGGCGGCGTCTGCCTGATCGTCACCCACGACCCCGTGGAGGCGGTGTCGCTGGCCGACCGGGTCCTCGTACTCGCCGACGGGCAGACCCTCCAGGACGCCGCGCCCTCCGAGGTCACCCGCCATCCCCGCTCCCCGTGGGTGGCCCGCATGCTGGGCCGCAACGCCTGGCCCGGCAAGGCCGACGCCAAGGGGCTGGGCCTGGCCGGAGGCGGCCGGCTGGTGGTCCCCGAGGCCCTGCCGGAGGGGGCCGAGGCCCTCGCGATCATCGCCCCGGAGGCGGTGTCCCTGCACCGGGAGCGCCCGGGCGGCAGCCCCCGCAACGTCTGGCCCGGCACCGTACGGGAGATCACCGCCGTCGGCAGCCGGCTGCGCGTACTCGTCGCCCTCACCGAGGCCCCCGACCTGGTCGCGGAGATCACCCCCGAGGCGGCGGCCGAACTGGGCGTGGTCGACGGGGCCGACGTGTGGGCGAGCGTGAAGGCCACCGAGGTCACGCTGGTGCTGCTCTAGGCCGTTGCCCGCCTTTGGATCGTGGCGCCGTACTGACATATGTTCGGGCTGCTCGCGCGTCAGCGGGCCTTTCTTTTCTCGGATGTCACACGTTCCCGTGGGGGGTTCCACATGTCCTTCAGCACGCCCGCCTCACCACCGCCCGCGGTCGCCGTCGACGTACTGCGTTCCCCGCAGGGCCTTTCGACCGCTCTGACCGTGCTGCTCTCCCTGTCGGGCCTGGCCGCCCTCTTCGCCGCGGGCTCCAACCTGTACGGGTGGACGCTCCTCCAGGACGTGCTGGCGGATCCCGCCGAGGTGTCCGGCAGCTCCCTCGACCTGGCCGACGTCCTCACCGCCGCCTCGTCCGTGGTCGACGTCATCGTCTTCGCCGCCACGTCGGTGGTGTTCGTCATCTGGTTCCACCGCGTGCGCACGAACGGCGAGATCTTCCGTCCCGACGCGTTCACGATGTCCAGCGGCTGGGCCATCGGCGGCTGGTTCATCCCCTTCGCCAACTTCGTCATCCCGTGCCGGATCGCCGGCCAGACCTGGAAGGCGAGCACCCAGCTCGGCCCCCAGGGCGAGCACCGGACGCAGTCGCGCTCGCTCCTCGTCGGCTGGTGGGTGCTGTTCGTCGCCATGACGGTGATCGAGCGGGCAGCGGCCACGATGTACGACAGGGCGGAAACCCCCGAGAAGCTGAGCACCGCCTACGCCGCGGCCGTCTTCGGCTCCCTCGTCGGGGTGGCCGCTGCCGTCGTCACCGTCCTGTTCGTCCGCAAGCTGACGGCCTTGCAGAACATCAAGGCCGCGCAGGGCCCGTACGCCGCGATCTGACCCGTCCGCACCGCGCCGCGCGCGGCCTACGCGGCCGGCCCCGGGACGGCGAACTCGCACCACACGCACTTCCCGGCGCCCCGGGGCTCCACGCCCCAGTCGTCCGCCAGCCGGTCGACCAGCATCAGGCCGCGCCCCGACACCGCCCAGTCCCCCGCCTCGCAGCGGTGCGGCAGGGCGCTGCTGGAGTCCGCGACCTCGACCCGGATCCGGCCGTCGGCGGTCAGCCGCATGCTGACCTCGCCGCCGCCGTCGGTGTGCACCAGCGCGTTGGTCATCAGCTCGTCGGCGGCCAGCTCGATCTCGTCCGCCCGGTCCCTGGCGCCCCAGGCGGCCACCGCCGCCCTGATCAGATGCCGGGCCATCGCCGGGGCCTCCGGGTCGCCGGGGTGGAGGTGGTGGTGCAGCGGGCCCCCGCCCCGCGGGGCGGGCGCGCCGCGGCGGCGCAGCAGGAGCAGCGCCATGTCGTCCCCGCCACCCGCGTCCCCGACGAGGTCGCACAGCACGTCGGCGAGATGCTCGACCTCGACCGGGCCGCTGCGGACCGCCTCCATGACCTGCCGCATCCCGGTCTCGGGGTCGCCGTCGGGCCGTTCGGTCAGGCCGTCCGTGCAGAGCAGCAGGGTGTCGCCGGGGTGCAGTTCGATGCTGGTGACGGGGTAGCCGGTACCGGTGCCGGGCTCGTCCCGGGCCGGCAGTCCGAGCGGGAGGCCGCCGGCCGCCTGGATCCGGTGGCAGCTGCCGTCGCCGCGCCGGACCACCGGGTCGATGTGGCCGGCCCGGACCAGGTGCAGCATGCCGGTGTTGAGGTCCACTTCGCCGTAGACGCAGGTGGCGAAGCGTTCCGTCGCCAGCTCCCGCAGGAACGTCGAGGCCCGTGCCATCGCCGTGCCGGGGGTGTGTCCCTCCGTGATGTACGCGCGCAGCACGATCCGCAGCTGGCCCATGACGGCGGCCGCGTCGGTGTCGTGCCCCTCCACGTCCCCGATCATCACCCCGACCCGGCCCTCGCCGAGGGGGATCACGTCGTACCAGTCGCCGCCGATGTCCCGGCCCATCCTGGCCGCCCGGTACCGCACGGCGATCCGCGCGCCCGGCACCTCCGGGATCCGGCGCGGCAGCATCGCGCGCTGGAGCCCCTCCGCCAGGTCGTGCTCCTGCTCGAAGAGGATGGCCCGCTGGAGGCTCTGTGCGATGCCGCTGCCCAGCGCCACCAGCAGGTTCCGCTCCTCGGCGGTGAAGTCCCCGTCCCGGGCGTAGAGGAGCCCCAGCGCGCCGACGGGACGGCCCTGGGCGATCAGGGGCAGGTAGACCCCGCTGCGCACGTCGAGGGGTTCGATGTACGGCCACAGCTGCGGGTAGCGCCGCCGGAACTCCTCCCGTGAGGCGATGTAGACCGTCTGGAGGCTCCGTACGGCCTCGCTCATCGGCAGCTCGGCGTCCATCCGGGTGTACTCGATCTCGGGCACGTACGAGCCCAGCTGCCCCTCCGCGACCAGGTGGATCCGCCCGCCGTCGACCACTCCGAGCATCACGCTGACCGCGCCCAGGTGGCCGAGGGCCTGCGGGTCCTTGAGCACGTCCGTCACGTCGTTGACGGTGCGGGCGTGGGCCAGGATCGCGGTGGTCCGCTCGACGACCCCGGTCATCCGGCGCCGCCCCTCGTCCCGCTCGCCCGCGGCCCCCGGCTCCCCGGGGTCGTGGGCGGCGTCGCGCAGGATGCCGATGACCCGGTACGGGCGGCCGTGCGGGTCCCGCAGGATGTGCCCCTGGACATGGGTCCAGCCGCGGGTGCCGTCGCGCCGCCGGCTGCGGAAGTAGGCCCCGTAGTGGCTGCGCCCGTCCTTCAGCGCCTGCGCGACGCGTGCGTCGAGCCGCGCCTCCTCGCCCGGCACGACCCGGCTCCGGAGCCCTTCGGGGGTCCCGCTGAACTCGTCCGGGCGCAGGTCGAGGACCTCGAGGGCGGTGGGGTCCAGATGCATCTGTCCGCTGTCGAGGTCCCAGTCGAAGGTGCCCATGCGGTTGAGCGCGAGACTCGTGTCGGGCCGCGCGGGCCAGTCGACCTCGGGGGTGTTTCGTCCCCGTTGGTCCATGCAGCCAGGGTCTCACTCTTCCCCGCCGGACGGCACGCGGACGGCACGCGGACCGTACCCCCGCCGTGACGGCCGCCGGCCTCGCCGCCTCCCGCGCCACCGGCCTGCGGACCGCCTGCCGTTGCGGTGCGCGCGGGGTGGCGTCTTCAGTCCGGCCGCGTGCCCGGCCCGGAGGGGGGCGCCGGGGACGGCGGCTCGGCGGGCGGGCTGCCGGAGGGGTCGACGAGGGCTTGGGGCGGCGAGGCCTCCGAGGTGTCCTTCGAGGTGTCGGAGGGGGACCCTTCCGGCGTGCCGGACGGGGTGTCGGACGGGGACTCCTCCGGGGTGTCGGAGGGCGTGCCGGACGGCGTGTCGGAGGAGGACTCCTCCGGGGTGCCGGTGGGGGTGTCCGTCGGGGTGTCGGGGACCGGCGGCGAGCTGGTCACGGGCGGCTCGGTGAGCGTCGGGGTGGGGGTCGGGGTCACCGGTGGCGGCACGGGCCGGTCGTGCTTGCCCTGGCGGTCTCCCCGGTCCCGCTCGTACCAGACCTGGTCGTGGTGGTCGTAGATCACGAAGGTGTTCACGATCTTCACCGACGGCGCGATCACCACGACGTCCGCCGGCCGGTACGAGGGCCAGGACCGGCCGGTGCGCTTCGGTTCGGCCTTCAGCGCCACCGGCTCGCCCAGCGGGTTCCCGCAGGCGCAGCGCACCCGCGGCACCCCGCGGCCGTCCACCAGCACCGCCGTCCCGGCCTGGAGCACCGCCTGGTAGGCGGTGGCCCGGCCGTCGCGGTAGCCGTGGTTCGTGACCCGGGTGTCCGTCCGGAGCTGGACGGGGGTCAGCGAGCGGAGGTGGCCCGGTACGGCGTCCGGCCGGATGCCGAGGGCCGAGGCGAAGGCGGCGTTCTTGGCGGGCTGCGCGGAGAGCACCCTGATCTGTTTCTCCACGTCGCAGCTGGCGATGTTCCGGGTGCCGCCGTACAGGCCGGGTGACGCGCCGCTGACGCTGCGGGTGACCGTCGTACCGGTGGTGCCGGTCGGCGCGGTACTCCGACCGGGTGGCGGCGGGCTCTCCGGAGGTGGCGTGGCCTCCTTCGCCGCCGTCGACTCGGTGAACGGGTCGGGTCCGGTCGCGGCGGCGGGCTGCAGGAAGACCTCCCCGCCGCCCTGCCGGGTGGAGGTTCCGCTGGGCCGGGTCAGGACCACCACCAGCGCAGCGACCGCCGCCAGCGCGACGACCGCTGCCGCCAGCCGGGGCACGGACCGCCACCACGGGCCCTTGGCCGGCGGCCCGCCCGGGCCGCCGGCTCCGCCGGGCTCCGAGGGCCCTCCGGGAGGCGGCGGGGCCGTCGGAGGCGGGGTCCCCTGGCGGCCGCCCGAGAGCGGGCCGGAAGGAGGCCCCGTGGGGCGCTCGGACGGCGGCTGCGAGGACCCGTTCGGCGGCTGCGAGGACTGCGGGGGCCGCGGCGGCTCCTGGCCGGAGGGTTGCGTGGTCACGGGCTCCTCTTCCCAGGCGGAGGAGTTCCGGTCCCGGGTGGACGTCCCGTCGGCGCCGCACTCCCCGGGCGCTGTACGGAAATCTCCGGATTTACTGCACTCCTGCGGACCATTGTGTGCGGTGTCCAGGTGGTGGCCGCAAGCCGAGGGTGCCTACGGTTGCAGCGTGAGCCGAACGTCAGCAACCTCATCCGGTGGCTCCGCGAGGGCCTGGCGTGACGCCCTCGTCGCCGCCGTGGCCGGCTTCGTGGTGATGGCCGCGGTCGCCGCGGCGGGACTGGCCTGCGCGGGCGCGGGCGACCTTCCGGGCGGGGCGTTCCCCCGGGTGGTCGCCGCCGTGGTCGTGATGGCGGCCGGCGGTTCGGTCGAGGTGTCCGGCGAGGCCGGCTTCCTGGCCGGGGCCGACGCGAGCCTGTCCGTACTGCCGCTGTCGGTGAGTCTGGCCGGCGCCCTGACCGCCGCCTTCTGCTTCCTGCGGCCCCTGCACAACCGGGCGGTGGCCGGACCGGGCGAACTGCTGCGCCGAGCCGTCCCGTTGGTGGTGCTGTGGCTGCTCGCCCTCACCGGCGCCGCGCTGCTCGCCCGGCAGACCTTCGGGATCTCCACCGGCGACTCCCCCGTCGGAGAGATCAGCGAACTCCTCGACTCCGCCCCGACCGTGGGCTTCAGGGCTGACCTGCCGACCACCCTGCTCTTCGGACTCCTGTGGATCCTCGGCCTGTTGCTGGTCGCCCTGCTGGCGTCCCGGCGGGCTCCGCTGCCCGTCGCTCTGGTGCGCTTCCACACGGCGGTGCGCCCGGCCGCCTTCGCCACCGTCGTCCTGCTCCTGACCTACGTGGCCCTCGCCCTGGTCGTCGCTCTGGTGGTCGCGGCGACCCAGGGGCATGCCGCGCGGACGCTGGCCGTGATCCTGCTGGGCCTGCCCAACCTGGCGTGGCTCGGGCTGACCCTGGGCCTGGGAGGATCGTGGGAGGGCCGGGTGGAAGGGCCGTTCGGGCTGCCGGTTCCGCAGCTGCTGGACCAGGTGCTGCGCGGGCCCGACCTGTCCACGGTCGACGTGGCCTCGCTCGCGGAGCACGACTCCCGGGCGTGGTGGCTGGTCCCGGTGGCCGCCGTCCTGCTGCTGGGTGCGGGCGCGCTGGCGGCCGTACGGTCCCCCGCGCACGTACGCGCCTGGCAGCACGCGCTCCACCTGGGCGTGGCCCTCGCGCTGGCCACGCTGGCGGTGTGCCTGCTGGCCGGCGCGCAGGCCCGGTTCGGCCTGTCCCTGCTGGGCATCGGCGATGTGGGCGGCCTCGGCGGGAAGGTGGACCTCACCCCGGATCTCTGGCGCAACGTGGGCCTCGCGCTGCTGTGGGGCGCCGCCGCGGGCTTCCTCGGCGCGCTGGCGGCCCGTCCCCTGCGCCGCGCCGGCCGGGTGGACTAGGCCGTCTCTCGTCCGCTTCTTCCGCCTCAACTTGGTGCCGAACGCAGCTACTTCCGGAAACCGCTGGTCCGTACGGGTGAACGGGTGGATATCGGTTCATCGGGGCATCGTTTCTGCATGCCAACCTCACCTCCGTGAACACGTTTAAAGGCCTGTTCCGGCCGCTCCACGCCGGCGGCCTGCTTGCCGTCTCCGCTGTCGCCCTGACCCTGTCCACCGCTCTCCCCACGGAGGCGACGCCCACCGGGGCCCGCTATCTGGCCGGTCCTGTCGGTGCGCAGGACGCGAGCTCCCGCAAGGTGTCCGTCAGCGCGGTCTACTGTCCCGACGGCTTGCTCGCGCAGTCCGGCGGCTACTCGCTGGAGAACGGGAAGACCGGCCCCCTCCTCGCCAGCCACCCCGTCGTCGACGGGCGGGGCCGCAAGGGCTGGTACGCCTCCGCCTCGCACGCGGACGTCAGGGCGTACGTGCTCTGCCTCGTCGCCCCCGGTGACCCCGGCCCCTGACCTCGCCCCGGTACGGGCTCACTCCCGGTCCCTCGGCCGGAACACCGGCATCGCCCAGCGCGGCGGCGGAGGCGGTGGCCCGGGATCCACCGAAGCCGAAGCCGACGCCGACGCGGGGGCCGGGGCCGCGCCCCCGGAACCCGGGGGCGCGGCCACCCTCGTCGGCGGGTGGCGGCGGCCCGCCGCGGACCCCTCGGCGCCCGCCACCGGCTCCTCCCCCGCCCGCCGCAGCGCCCCGGTGAACTCCAGGCAGCTGCGCCACCGTTCCTCCGGGGACTTGGCCAGCGCCTTCGCCAGTACCGCGTCGACCGCCACGGGTACGTCCGGCCGCCGCGAGGTCACCGCGGGCGGCGGATCGTACTGGTGGGCCCAGAGCAGGGCCATGTCGTCGTCGCGCCGGAAGGGAGGTCCGCCGGTCAGCATCTCGTGGACCACGCACCCCAGGCTGTAGACGTCGCACCGCCCGTCCACCGGTTTCCCGGAGATCTGCTCGGGCGCCACGTAGTCCAGCGTCCCGACGAACTGCCCGACGCTCGTGAACCCGGTCAGCGACAGCGATTTCTTCGTCAGGCCGAAGTCCGTCAGGTACACGTGCTCGGGGTGTTCGCTGTCGGTGCCCCCGGCGACCAGGATGTTGCCCGGTTTCACGTCGCGGTGGACCAGGTCGTGGTCGTGCGCCGCGTCCAGCGCCGACGCCACCTGCCCCGCGATCCGCGCCGCCGTCGCCACCGGCAGCGGACCGGTGCGGTCCAGCAGGGCACGCAGGTCCTGTCCGGCGACGTAGCGCATGGCGATGTACAGCAGGCCGTCCGTCTCCCCCGCCTCGAAGACCGGAACGATGTGCGGGTGGTCGATGGCCGCCGCCACCTTCGACTCGTGCGCGAACCGCCGGCGGAAGGTGTCGTTGCGGGCCAGCTCCGGGGCGAGCAGTTTCAGGGCCACGGTCCGCTCCAGGCGCAGGTCCCGCGCCCGGTAGACGACGGCCATCCCGCCGCGCCCGATCTCGCTCTCCACCTGGTACCCGGCGATCCGCTTGCCCAGCAGGCCGGACGGCCGTCCGCCCAGGGAACCGGCGGCGGACATCACCGTCCCCCGCCCTCGGGCACGTCCGCGATGCGCGTCGGATCGTGCCCGGAGGGGGTCCCGGGCGCGGCATCGGGCGGCGCGTCGGGCGGTACGTCGGGCGGCGCGTCGGGCAGGCCGTCGCCGGGGGCGGCCGGGGCGGCCCGTGCCGGTGAACTGCGCGCATGCGGTGGTACGTCGGCCGCCGGCCCGGAGTCCGCTTCCGCCTCCGGCGGCCCCTGCGCGGGCGGGGCGTCCGGTCCCGACACGACCGCGCAGGTCGCCAGCCGGCTCCCGTCGCCGTACATCCACCGCCCGCTGGCCTCGTCGTACAGCCAGACCTCCGCCCCGTCGAGCACCACCCCGGCGCGCAGCCCCCGGGTCCCGCGCCGGAAGGCCTCGGCGTCCACCCGCCCGGAGCCGAGCTCCTCGGCGGCCCGGCGGTAGCGCTCCAGGACGTCGGCGCTCCGGGCGAGCAGCGGCCGGGGGTCCTCGGTGCGCGACAGCGGCCGGCCCGTCGTCGGCGGCGGCTGCGGCACGGCCACCAGCAGCCGTCCGTCCACCCAGGCGGACCACCCGTTGGAGCACCGGACCTCCCCCCATTCACCGCGCCGGGACACCAGTTGCACGGGGAGGAAGGCGTCCAGCGAGGCGGTGGGCCGGGAGACGTCCGGCGCCTCCCAGGCGGGCAGCCCGTCCCGCGGTACGACGTGCGTGGGCCGGAAGTCCGCGATCCCCTCGGGGCTCGTCATGGGGCCTACTTCCGCATGATCGCGGGCTCGTGCCGCCGCAGCAGCCGCGAGACGAGCACCCCGAACAGCACCGACAGGGCGACGAGCATCCCGAGGTTCAGCAGCCACACCCCGGCGGAGTGGGCGAACAGCGGATCGTCGGTCAGTCTGCCGGGCACGATCGCGCCCAGGTCGATGGTGCCCGCCATCGCGCCGAGCGCCCAGCGCGAGGGGACGAGCCAGGCCAGCTGCTCGATCACCGGCACTCCGTCGAGCTGGAGGAGGGCTCCGCAGAACACCACCTGGACGATGGCGAGGAGGACCAGCAGGGGCATGGTTACCTCCTCCTTGCGGACCAGGGCGGAGACCAGCAGGCCGAGCATCATCGCGGTGAAGGACAACAGGGCGACGGCGATGGTGATCTCGACCAGCGGCGGCAGGAGGACGCCCTTGCCGTCCGGGGCGTTCGTCTTCACTCCGAACAGGGCGACGAGGGTCAGGACCACGGCCTGCGCCACGGTGATGGCGCCCAGCACCACGACCTTGGACATCAGGTACGCGGAACGCGACAGGCCGACCGCGCGCTCGCGCTGGTAGATGGTCCGCTCCTTGACGAGTTCCCGTACCGCGTTGGCGGCTCCGGTGAGCACGCCGCCCACGCACAGGATGAGCAGGGCGTTGATCGCCGTCTCCTGGGTGAGGGTGCTGCCGGCCAGGGCGCGGGCCATCGCACCCATGACGAAGGGCAGCGCGATCATGATGGCGAGGAAGGTCCGGTCGGCGCTGAGCGCGGCGGCGTACCGCCGGATCAGGGTCGAGAGCTGGGCGCCCCAGCTCTGGGCCTTGGGCGGCGGGGCCACGGCTGCGGCCTGGCCCGCCCGGCTGCCTTCGGCCGGGGGCTGGTGGGCGGCGCCGCTCACGTACCGGCGGTGCTGGGGCGAGGCCGCGTACTGTCCGGCCCAGTCGCGGTCCTGCTGGCTCTCGAAGGCTTCGAAGGCCTCGGGCCACTGGTCGAAGCCGAAGAAGCCGAGGGTCTCCCCGGGCGGCCCGAAGTAGGCGATGCGCCCTCCGGGGGCGAGGACGAGCAGCCGGTCGCAGACGTCGAGGCTCAGGACGCTGTGGGTGACCACGATGACCGTGCGGCCGTCGTCGGCGAGGCTGCGCAGCATGTGCATCACCGAGCGGTCCATTCCGGGGTCGAGGCCGGAGGTGGGCTCGTCGAGGAAGAGCAGCGAGGGTTTGGTGAGCAGTTCCAGCGCGACGGAGACGCGTTTGCGCTGGCCGCCGGAGAGGCTGTGGATGGGCTGGTCGGCGCGCTGCCCCAGGCCCAGTTCGCCGATCACCTCGTCCACGCGGGCCTGCCGTTCCGCCTTCGCGGTGTCCTGCGGGAAGCGCAGTTCGGCGGCGTAGGTGAGGGCGCGGCGGACGGTGAGCTGGCTGTGCAGGATGTCGTCCTGCGGGACGAGGCCGATGCGGCTGCGGAGTTCGGCGTAGTCGCGGTAGAGGTCACGGCCGTCGTAGAGGACGCTGCCCTGGTCGGCGGGGCGCAGCCCGGTCAGGGCGCCCAGCAGGGTGGACTTGCCGGCGCCGCTGGGGCCGACGACGGCGAGCAGGCACTTGGCTCCGACGGGGAAGGAGACGTGGTCGAGCAGGACCTTGCGGCCGTGGTCGACGGCGACGGCGAGGTCCTGGACGTCCAGGGAGACCTCGCCGGTGTCCACGTACTCCTGGAGCTGGTCGCCAACCAGGCAGAAGGCGGTGTGGCCGATGCCGACGATGTCCCCCTGGGCGATCGGGGAGCGGTCGACGCGGGCGCCGTTGAGGTAGGTGCCGTTGTGGCTGCCGAGGTCGGTGATCTCGTACGTGCCGTCGGCGAGTGCGTGCAGTTCGGCGTGCCGGCGGGAGACGACGAGGTCGTCGACGACGAGGTCGTTGTCGGCTGCGCGGCCGATGCGTACGGCGGTCCGCGCGGGCAGTGGACGTACGGAGGTCGGCCGGGCGAAGGTGCCGGTCAGCCCGGGGTTCGACACGGACGACGGGCGCGGGGGCCGGGCGTCGGCGAGGGGGCGGGACGGCGGCTCGGGCCGTACCGCGAGCCGGGGTCCGGGACCGACGAGGACGGCACGCGGGCCGTCGTCCGCGCTGCCGAAGCGCAGTTCGCTGCCCGCGCCGACGGTCCAGCGGCGGATGCGGCGCCCGTCGGCCCAGGTGCCGTTGGTGCTGTTCTCGTCCTCGACGGTCCAGTGGTCGCCGTCGGGGCGCAGGACCGCGTGGTGCCAGGAGACGCGGGTGTCGTCCAGGCAGATCTCGCAGAGGGGGTCCCGGCCCACGTGGTACGTGCGGACCGGGCTCATCGTGGTGGAGCCCGAGGCCGTCTCCAGGACGAGTTCGGGTGCGGTCGGCACACCGGAGCGCTGGACCATGGTCAGATTTTCCCACGATCCGACCGGCCCGGCATAACCGCAGGTCAGAGGCCTCTTATGGGTAATGACAACGGTCCCCGTTGCAGCCTTTGCCCATCTCGCCGAGGTGCGCTTCACTTCACGCGTCGGAACCGAACAAACGGGGGATGCCATGACCGGGCACGACCACGCGAACCAGCAGGGCCACAGTCACGGCCACGGCCACGGCGGGCACGGTGGTCACGGCGGGCACAGTCACGGGGTCGACCCCGATGCCGACCGCCGCTGGCTGGGAATCGCCCTCGGCCTGATCGCCGGCTTCATGGCCGTCGAGGTGGTCATCGGCGTCATGGCCCACTCGCTGGCCCTGATCTCCGACGCCGCGCACATGCTGACCGACGCCGTCTCGATCGTCCTCGCGCTGATCGCGATGCGGCTCGCCGCCCGGCCGGCGCGGGGCGGGTTCACGTACGGACTCAAGCGCGCGGAGATACTCTCCGCGCAGGCCAACGGGCTGACGCTGCTCCTGCTGGCCGTCTGGCTGGCGTACGAGGCGGTGCGCCGGCTGATCGATCCGCCGCCGGTGGAGGGCGGGCCGGTCCTGGTCACGGCTCTCGCGGGGATCGTGGTCAACGTCGCGGCGGCCTGGTGCATCTCGCGGGCGAACCGCACGTCGCTGGCCGTGGAGGGCGCCTACCAGCACGTGCTGAACGACCTCTTCGCCTTCATCGGGACCGCCGTGGCCGGTCTGATCGTGCTCACCACCGGTTTCGTACAGGCCGACGCGATCGCCTCGCTGATCGTGGTGGTGCTGATGGTCAAGGCGGGCTACGGGCTGGTCCGCGAGTCCGGCCGGATCTTCCTGGAGGCCGCTCCGGCGCACATGGACCCGGACGCGGTCGGCGACCGGCTGGCCGGGCACCCGCCGGTGAGCGAGGTGCACGACCTGCACATCTGGACGATCACCTCCGGTCAGGCGGCGCTCTCGGCGCACGTCCTGGTGGAGCCTGCGGGCGACTGCCACGCGGTGCGCCGCGATCTGGAAGGGCTGCTGGACAAGGAGTACGGGATCACCCACACCACCCTCCAGGTGGACCACGTACAGGACGCCCTGCTCTCCGTCGGCCGGGCGGGCGAGCCGCCCGCCCGGGACGGGCACTGCGCGGACGCCCACGGACCGGTGCACCGCCAGGGCCCGCACGCCCACTGACGCCCGCTGACGGCCGCCGCCGGCCGCTGGGGGCGGCACGGGGCGCTGACGGCCCTGCGCGCGGGGCATACATGCCCCCATGACACAGAAGCGCAGCGCCGGCCTGCTCCTCTTCCGACGGGCCGGCGAGGAGGAGTTCGACGTCGAGGTACTGCTCGGCCACATGGGCGGCCCGCTGTGGGAGCGCCGCGACGCCGGTGGCTGGGCGATCCCCAAGGGGGAGTACACACCCGACGAGACCCCGCTCGACGCCGCCCGCCGGGAGTTCACCGAGGAGATCGGGCTGCCGCCCCCCGAGGGCCCTTACCTTCCGCTGGGCGGCGAGATCCGGATGCCCGGCGGGAAGCTGGTGACGATCTGGGCGGTACGGGCGGACCTGGATCCGGCGCTCATGGTGCCCGGGACCTTCACGATGGAATGGCCGCCGCACTCGGGGCGGACCGGGGAGTTCCCGGAGCTGGACCAGGTGGCCTGGTTCACTCCCGAAGCGGCCAGGACCAAGCTGATTCCAAGCCAAGTTCCGTTCCTGGAGCGGCTGTTGGGACTTCTGAAGGGTTGACCCGACCTTGACTTGCCAACAAACCCCACCTGCGTGGACATTGCACATATGACGAACGTCGTGCTGGTGGGAACCCTGGACACCAAGGGTGTGGAGTACGGCTGGCTGCGCGAGAGGCTGCTGCGGGCCGGCGTCGAGGTGGTACTGGTCGACACAGGAATCATGGACGAGCCCCGGGTGCCCGCGGACGTGCCGCGTGAAGCGGTCGCGCGGGCGGCGGGAACGGAACTGTCGCAACTGCGCGCGGCCGCCGACCGGGGCGCGGCCGTGACCACGATGGCCCACGGCGCCGAGGCGACCCTCTTGCGGCTGCACGCCGAGGGCCGGCTGCACGGGGTGCTCGCGATCGGGGGCAGCGGCGGCACGTCCATCGCCACCCGGGCGATGCGGGCCCTCCCGCTGGGCGTGCCGAAGGTGATGGTCTCCTCGATGGCGTCCGGGGACGTGGCCCCGTACGTCGGATCCTCGGACATCACCATGATGTACAGCGTGGTGGACATCGCGGGGATCAACAGCATCTCCGCCCCGGTGCTGGCGAACGCCGTCGAGGCGATCGCCGGCATGGCCAAGGGCTACGCCCGCGCCTCCCTGGAGGGCCGCCCGGCCCGGCTGGGTGCGGGATCCCGGCCGCTGATCGCGGCGAGCATGGCGGGCGTGACCACGATCGGGGTGGACGCGGCCCGCGAGCGGCTGACCGAACTGGGCTACGAGGTGCTGGTCTTCCACGTCAGCGGCACCGGCGGCCGGACCCTGGAGAAACTGGCCGGTCAGCGGATCTTCTCGGGGGTGCTGGACCTGACGCTCAGCGAGCTCGCCGACGATCTGTGCGGGGGCATCCTCACCGCGGGCCCCGACCGGCTCAGCGCGGCCGGCCGGGCCGGGATTCCGCAGGTGGTGAGCCTGGGGGCGCTGGACATGGTGAAGTTCGGCCCGCTGGAGAGCCTGCCCGAACGGGCCCGCTACCGGCGGGTCCGCGTCCACAACCCCTCGATCACGGTCATCCGTACGACCGAGTCGGAGTGCGCCGAACTGGGCCGCCGGGTCGCGGCCAAACTCCGCGCGGCCACCGGGCCCACGGCCGTGTGCGTCCCACTCCGCGGACTGTCCACGCTCGGCGCCCCCGGCGGCCCCTACCATGACCCCCGCGCCGACGGGGCCCTGTTCTCCTCGCTGCGCGAAGGCTTGCGGGGCAGCGCCGCCCGGCTCTACGACTACGACACCCACATCAACGATCCGGCCTTCGGCCGGGCCGCGGCCGACCGTCTGCACGCCATGATCGGCGCGGAGCGGGCCGCGGCCTGACACCCCGACAGAGACACCCCCGCAGGGTTGGGAACCAGCCGTGGCGGAAACCGTGTCCCAGGGGATGGCCGGTCGGGGGACGACCGGCACTGGGCGCGGTGACGCCACGGAACGGGGGCGAACGATGAACGACGCGTGGACGGTACCCGGGTACACGCAGGTCCGGGAGCTCGGCTCCGGCGGCAGCGGCCGGGTGGTGCTCGCGGTCCACGACGCGACGGGCACCGCGGTCGCGGTGAAGTACCTCAGCGACCGGCTGCGCGAGGACCCCGCCTTCGTCGGGGAGTTCCGCGCGGAGGCCCGGCTGCTGGGCGGACTGCGCTCGCCGTACGTCGTGGCGCTGTACGAGTACTGCGAGCACGTGGAGACGCCCGGCGGGGCCGCCATCGTGATGGAACTGGTCGACGGGATCTCCCTGCGGGCGCTGCTGAAGCAGTCCGGCCGGGTGGATGCCGAGGCCGCGCTGGTGGTCTTGAAGGGCTCCCTGCTGGGGCTGGCCGCGGCGCACCGGGCGGGGGTGGTCCACCGGGACTACAAGCCGGAGAACGTGCTGGTCGGGGCGGACGGCTCGTCGAAGCTGGTGGACTTCGGGATCGCGGCGGGCCGCGGTACGACCCCGGGCGTGGCGGGTACGCCCGCGTACATGGCGCCCGAGCAGTGGCAGGGGCGGCCCGCGTCCCCGGCGGCCGACGTGTACGCGGCCACGGCGACCTTCTTCGAGTGCCTGACGGGCCGCAAGCCCTTCGACGGGAGCAATTTCGCGGAGCTGGCGGTCCAGCACATCGAGTCGCCCGTGCCGGAGACCGAGGCCCCGGAGCCGGTGCGCCCGCTGATCCGGCGCGGCCTGGCCAAGGAGCCCGAGCGGCGCCCGGAGAACGCCGAGGCGTTCGTGACGGAGCTGGAGGGGGTGGCGCTGGCCGCGTACGGGCCCGACTGGGAGGAGCGCGGGCAGCGCAAGCTGGCGGCGCTCGCCGCCCTGCTGCCGCTGCTGTTCCCCTCGGCCGCTGCTCCGGCGGCGGGCACCACGGCGGTGGCGACGACCGCGCTGAAGCCGCCCCCGGCGAGCTGGCTGCCGGGCCGCCGCGGGGCGCTGGCGGCGGGTGCGGCGCTGGTGGCGGGGCTGATGGTGCTGTTCACGTACAACGCGGTCGGCGGGGAGCGGGGCGGGGCGGCGGCGCTGAGCGCCTTCGCGACGACCAGTCCGGGCGACCCGACCGTCTCCCCGGCCCCGGGCCCGGTCGCGTCGGGTTCCCCGTCGGCCTCGGTGTCGGCGTCGGCGAGCCCCACGGCGTCCCCGTCCGCGTCCGCATCGCAGTCGCCCACGGCGAGCCCGAGCCACACGACGTCCGTGTCGCCGACGGCCCCGACGCCGACGACGAAGCCGCCGACCACCCCACCGCCGACGACGTCTCCCCCGCCCTCGCCGAAGCCGACGGTGGTCGTCGGATCGGTGAGCGTCACGATCCGCCAGACCGGGACTGCCCTGGGCGAGGCGACCGTCTCGGTGGACGCGAAGGGCGGACCGGTGACGGTGACGCTGGAATGGTTCACCGGCGACGCGCGGGGGCAACTGGGCTCCGCCGACGGCGCCCCGGACACCTTCACCTACCAGCAGGGCGTCCGCGCACCGCTCACCAGGACCCACACCTTCTCCGGCGCGGGCTGCTACTGGGGCGTACGGGCCACCACGAAGCCCGCCGCCGGGACGGGCCCGGCAACGGCCCAGACCTACGTCAGGCGGTGCACGATCTCATGAGCGATCCCCGCGCCCCCGAGGGCGACGACTACAGCGCCACCGTCCTCGGCAGCCACTGGTTCAGCGGCCCGCCGTCGCAGCCCTCCGACACGCAGCGGCTCGACGAGGAGCCCGCGACGCAGCGGCTCGACGAGGAGCCGGCGACACGGCGCCCGGACAGCCCTCCGACCCGGCGCGCCGACACCCCGCAGACCACGCCGGGCGCGGCCCCCGACCGGGTCGAGGGCGCCGTGCTGCGGTTCGGGCCCGGGGTGACGGCGGCGGTCCGGGCGCCGTTCCCCGTCGTCGCCGGGCCGGCGGCCGGGCCGCCCCGCCCTAGGGGGCAGTGGCGGCGCTACACCCTCGCGGCCGTGGTCCTGGCCGCGGTGCTCGGGTATCTGGGCTGGCAGCGCTTCGGGCCCGCCGTGGAGGTCCGGGACGTGGCGGTGAGCACCGATCCGAAGGGGCCGGGCTGCGATTCCGCCGCCGATGTGGTGGCGGTCGTACGCACGAACGGCCGCCCGGGGACCCTGACGTACCGGTGGCTGCGCAGCGACGGGACGCAGTCGGAGCAGCTCACCGAGCGGGTGCCGAGCGGGCGGCAGGAGGCCCGGCTGCATCTGCTGTGGACCTTCCGGGGTGCGGGTACCTACCCTGCGCGGGCCGAGCTCCAGCTGATTTCCCCGACGCCGCGCACGGCCGCCGTGGAGTTCACGTACCGCTGCCTTCCCTAGGCCCTGCCGTCGAATGGGCGCCGGGACCTGGCGCCCCGTTCTTTCGGCCGGTCCGGGTGTGGCCGTCCGGCCGAGGCGCCGCCGCCCTGCCCGCTGTTTGACTGGAACGTGTTGACGAGGACGCTCAGGACGTCCTCCGGCACCCCTGCGTGCCACGCTCCAGCCGGCGAACACCCCAACCGGAGCCGTGGTCGTCCCGCACGGATGCCAAGTCCGCGCGGGGAGGCCCGCAGCCGCTTTGGGGAGTGGCTGCGGGCCGCCTTGCCGACCTGTCCGTGGCAGGTCAGTCAGAACCGGGCGTGGGCGGTGATGTCCGCCGCGAACTCGCCCGTCATCGCCGGGGTCACCGACGGCCGGCACTGGGCCACCGCCGCCAGGTAGTCCTCGGTGCTCGCCCCCAGCTGCGCGGCCGACGCGCCCCGGGCCCCGACCGCCTCCAGGTCCCGTTCGAAGGACACCTGCGCCGCGCTCCGCGCCGCGTGCTCGATGTCGGCCGGGGTGAACAGCTCGCTCGCCGCCACCAGGGCCGATACGTCGACGTCCGCGCGCCCGGCCGTGTAGCGGGACCAGATCGCGGCCCGCGCCCCGGCGTCCGGGGTGCCGATCGGGATCAGGTAGTCGAAGCGCCCGGGCCGCAGGAAGGCCGGGTCGAGGGAGCGGATGGAGTTGGTCGCGCAGACCAGCAGCCGTTCGTCGCCCTCCCGGAAGCCGGGTATCAGCTTGAGCAGTTCGTTCGTGACCCCGTGGATCCCGCCCGGCTGCGCGGGCTCGGTGCGCACGGGTGCGATCTCCTCGACCTCGTCGATGAAGACGAGCACCCGCTCCAGCTCGGCGATCCGGGCGAAGGCGTCGCGCAGGGCGGCGGCCAGGTTCCCCTCGTCGGCCAGCCGGGAGGGCAGCAGTTCGACGAAGGGCCAGCCGAGCCGGGAGGCGATGGCGCGCGCGAAGGTGGTCTTGCCGGTGCCGGGCGGGCCGAAGAGGGCGATGGCGCGCGGCGGGCGCACGCCGTGCGCGGCGGCCCGTTCGGGTTCGGCGAGCGGCAGGACCACGCGGCGCTCGATGAGGTCCTTCTCCTTCTCCATCCCGGCGACCTTGGCCCACAGGTCGTTCGGGAGGAAGCGCCCGCCGAGGTCGTCGAGGAGCCCGGCGGCCGGTCCGTGCAGCGGCTCGGTCTTCTCGAAGTAGGCCACGGCGGGCTGCCGGGTGTAGCCCGCGTTGAGCAGGCCCTCACCGAGCAGGTCCTCCTCGGGCAGGACGTAGGCGATCCGGCCGACGCGGGCGGCGATGAGCCGCCGTTCCAGCTCGACGAGCAGGGCGCTGGCCAGGCCCCGGCCCCGCCAGCCGGCGGCGATCGCGATCCGCATCACCCAGGCGCGCTCGCCGGTGACGCAGGCCAGCGCCGCGCCGATCGGGACGCCCTGGTGGACGGCGACCACGCAGGGCTGCCGGTCGGTGAGGGCGCTGATGCACTCGGCGAGGGAGAAGACGGACTCCTGGCCGAGTTCGGCCGTGGTGTCGATCAGGTGGACCACCGCTGCGAGATCGCTCTCGCGGTAGTCGTGGATGAGCCAGTTCACCGGGTACCGCCCCTCGTTCGTGCTCCTGCGGCGAGGCTAGGGGCGGCCGGGCCCGGCGATCACGCTCCGCGGTGCACAACAGGCGGTCCGGAAACCCTCCGTGTCGTCCATAGACTGGTGCCTTCAGCCCGAACACCAGACCGAGAACCCCAGCGCCTTCATGCTTTGCCACATACCCGCGGCCCGACGCGGGCTTCTCGTAGGGCCCGTCCCGTCCTGTGGACCCTGGCGTTCGGCCTGTGGGGGATGTCCCGGCAGGACAGTGTGTGGCGGGACGAGGCGGCGACCTGGCAGGGATCCTGCTGGCGATCGGCGCCCTGGGGGCCTGGGCGGACGGCCGCAACGGGCCGCGCGCGGGCCGGCTGTCGGTGGCCGCGGTGGGGCTGCCGCTGCTGGCGGCGCCTCAGCCGGGGCTGATCGGGCTGTTGCTGGTCCAGCCGCTGTTCCTGGACCGGTACGTGCTGTTCGGCATGCTGGGCCTGGCGCTGCTGATCGGCGCCGCGCTGGGGGCCGCCGTACGGGTGCTCGCGCCGCGGTTCCCGAGGGCGTCGGCCCCGCTCGTGCCGGGCGTGGTCGGGATCGGGGTGCTGGCGCTGCTGCCGGTCGAGCTCGCCCGGCGGGCTCCGGCCGGCCGCGTCGACGACGTCCTGGCGGTGGCCTCCTCCACCCTCAAGGGCGAGGAGGCCGCCCCGGCCCGGATACGGAAGGCCCTGCGAGGGCAGCGGCGGGTGCTGTTGGTGACGGACGCGGCGGAGGTGGCGAAACCGTCGGGTGCGGAGCGGGACCGGGCGAAGGCGGCCGTGCTGAAGGCCGATTTCACGGTGGTCGCGGACCGGCAGGTCCGGGGGCGCCGGGTGACGGTGTACGAGCGGCGCTGACGGGACGCCGGCGCCCGGGTGCGCCGTTCAGGACCGGTCGGCCAGGGTGTGGGTGTCCAGCCAGGTGAGCGAGGCCTGGGCGAGGTCCGGCCAGCCGTGGTCGACGATCAGGGAGTGGCCGCGGTCCTCGAAGCACTGGTACTCGGTGGTCGCCCGGGAGTGCCGGTACTGCTTGTAGGTGGAGCGGGTCAGCACGTCCGGGACGGTGTGGTCGAGCCTGCCGGACAGCAGGAGCAGCGGGCCGCGGGTCTCGCTGGCGGTGTTCACCCTGGCCGCCGAGTGCGGGGTGAAGTTGCCGAGCGCCAGCTGGAACAGCGGCCGGGCCGGGCTCGCGATCGCCCACTCGTCGAACAGCTCGGCGGACTCCCGCTCGGAGACGGCGTTGGCGAAGCCGTAGCGGAACTGCTCGGTGTTCAGCGCCACCGCCCGCTTGATGTTGCCGGGGTCGCGCAGGAAGGCGAACGTCGACTTCGCCTGTGCGGGTGCGATGGCCTTGACCCCCCTGATCTGGCCCGGGCAGATGGCCACGGCGGCCGTGCCCAGGCCTTGGCCGAGCAGGTGCTGGGCGATGAAACCGCCGACCGAGTGCCCCACGAGCACCGGCGGGACGGGAAGCTCGCGGATGACCCGGGCGTGCGCCTCGGAGATCTCGGACAGTCCGACCCCGGCCTGGTCGTCGGGGCGTCGGCGCGCGTCCGCGACGGTGTCGGGGACCCCGGGCCACTCGGGCAGGACCGGCTCGTATCCGGCTTCGCGGAAGGTGTCGGCCCAGCCCTGCCAGCTCGTGGAATGCAGCCAGAGCCCGTGGATGAACATCACTGGGGTGCGGTGCGACACGGTCATGGGGCGACACCTCCTGCGGCCCGTTCGCCTCTGCCAGTCTCCCGCGGGCGGCGAGCGGCCGCCCGCGGGAGACTCGATTCCGGGCGGCAGGTTCACGGGCCGCCCGGGCGGACACGCGCCGTCCCGGGCGGCCGGGACCGTGATTCACAGCGGATTCATATGGAATATCGAGCTCCGGACACAGTCTCGACGGGGAGGCTCGGAAAATGATCCACCGCGTGCTTCCCCGATACACCGGCCGCGCCCGTGCCCGGCGGGCATCCCGGATCCTGCTCGCGCTCGCCGCGATGGCCGCGCTGCTGAGCCTGGACCTGCCCGACGCCACGGCCGTCCCGCCGCCCGGCGTCACCACGCAGGCGGCGCCCGGCACGGCGGCCGAGCGGGTGGGAGCCCTGTTCGCGGGCGGGCTGGACGGCGGGCACTTCTGCACCGCGGCCGTGGTGCGCAGCGCCGACCGCGATGTGATCGCCACCGCGGCCCACTGCCTGGACAACCCCGACTCCACGGTGTTCGCGCCGGGCTACCGGGACGGGCGGGCCCCGCACGGGGTGTGGAAGGTGACGGGCGTGTACGTGGCCCCGGGCTGGACGGACGGCGAGGACCCGGACGAGGACATCGCCTTCGCCACGGTCGACCCCGTGGACGGAGGGACGGCGCAGGTCGAGGACCTGGTGGGCGGTTTCCCGGTGGCCACCCAACAGCCCGCGGACGTGACGGTGACGGTCCTCGGCTACCCGAGCAGCGAGGAGACCCCGCTGAGCTGCACCAACGAGACGACGCTGTTCTCGGACACCCAGCGCCGGATCGAGTGCCCCGACCTCAGCGGCGGCACCAGCGGCAGCCCCTGGCTGGCGGACGGCGCGCTGGCCGGGGTGCTCGGCGGCTACGAGGGCGGCGGAACGGTGCCGGAGGTCTCGTACAGCGCGGTGATGGGCGACCAGGCGCTGGAGCTCTACCGCGAGGCGGCCGTCCCGGCGGGGTGACCGGCCGGCGCGCCGCCGCGCGGGTGCCCGTCAGGCGTCGGCGCCGGGTTCCCGGTCCTCGGCGGCGGCGAGGCCCTCGACGAGCCCCTCGGACGGGGCCTCGAACCAGGTCGGCCCGTCGGCCAGGGCGCGGTGGATGCGGTCCAGGGCGAAAGCGTCCAGCGGCGGCAGGGCGTCCACCTCGAACCAGGCCACCTCCAGCGACTCGCTGTCGTTGGCCCGCGCCTCGCCGCCGGTGGCCCGACAGCGGAAGGTGATGTCCTGGAACTGGCACATGTCCCCGTTGGGGTAGACGATCGGCCGGAGCATCTGCACCAGGACGACCCGCTCGGGGACGCACCGTACGGCGGTCTCCTCGTAGACCTCGCGCACCGCCGTCTCCGCGGGCTGCTCCCCCGGTTCGGCGATCCCGCCGATCACCGCCCACTGCCCGGTGTCGGCCCGGCGGCCGAGCAGCACGCGGCCCCGGTCGTCGACGACGACGGCGGTGACGCCGGGCAGCAGCAGGAGCTGGTGCCCGGCGCTGGCGCGGATCGCGCGGATGAACTCAGGTGTGGTCATGCCCCGACCCTACGAGGCCCGGGTGCCGCCACCCTCGTCATGCGGCCCGGCGGGCCCGAATCCGGCGGGTCAGCACCCAGCCCAGGCCGCCGGCGGCGACCAGGAGCAGCGCGTACTCGGGCAGCGGACCGAGCCGGGTGGCCGGAGTCCGGGTCGAGCGCAGCGGGATCTCGGCCACCAGCGCGTCGGCGGTGAACATCTTCGTCTGCTGGACGACCTCGCCGTCGGGCCGGATCACGGCGCTGACCCCGCTGGTCACGGGAACGAGCACGGTCCGGCTGTGCTCGACGGCGCGGACCCGGTCCATGGCGAGCTGCTGGTAGGTCATCTGGGTCCGGCCGAAGGTGGCGTTGTTGCTCGGTACGGCGATGACCTGCGCGCCCGCCTGGACGGTGGAGCGGACGGCGTCGTCGAAGGCGGCCTCGTAGCAGGTGACCATGCCCACCCCGCTGCCCGCCATGTCGAAGACGCCGGGCTCCTTGCCGGGGCCGAAGTCACGGCGCACCCGGTCCACGTCCTTGCTGAAGATCCGGATGAAGGAGCGCATCGGCATGCGCTCCCCGAACGGCTGGATCTTGCGCTTGTCGTAGGTCTCGGTGGGGCCCTTGACGGGGTCCCACAGGATCATCGTGTTGCGCAGCGGGCCGGTCTCCGGGGCCAGTACGGAGCCGACCGCGACGGGCACGCCGATGCGCCGGACGGCGTTGTCGATGACCTCGTGCGCGTCGCGCTCGGCGTACGGGTCGATGTCGGAGGAGTTCTCCGGCCAGACCACGAAGTCGGGCTGCTTCGCCCGGCCGGCCTTGATGTCGTCGGCCAGCTGGATCGTGCGGTTGGCGTGGTTGTCCAGGACGGCGCGGCGCTGGGCGTTGAAGTCGAAGCCGGCGCGCGGGACGTTGCCCTGGATGACGGCGGCCGTGGCGGTCCCGTCCTCGGCGGCGTCCGACACGAGCGGGCGGGCGGCGAGGGCCGCGCCCACCGGGGCGGCGACGGTCAGCGCGGCGAGGGCGGCGGCGGTCCGGGTGGGGTGGCTGCGGGCGATGCGCAGCGCCTCGTACAGGCCGAATCCGCACAGGACGACGGCGAAGGAGAGCAGCGGGGTGCCGCCGAGCGCGGCGAGCGGGAGGAAGAAGCCGTCGGCCTGGCCGAAGGCGAGCTTGCCCCAGGGGAACCCGCCGAAGGGGGCCCGGGCGCGCAGGGCCTCGCCCGCGACCCAGACGGCGGCGCCCCACAGCGGCCGGCCGGGGAGCTTGCCGACGAGGGCGATCCCGAGGCCGGTGAGGCCGAGCAGCAGGGATTCCAGGGTGACCAGCGCCAGCCAGGGGACGGGCCCGACGCCCTCGCTGGTCCAGACGAGCAGCGGCAGCAGGTAGCCCAGGCCGAAGAGGAACCCGAGGCCGAAGCCCGCCCGGGCCCGGCGTCCGTGCAGGCAGCCGGCCAGCAGGGCGAGGGCGAAGGGGGCCAGCCACCACAGGGGGCGCGGCGGGAAGCTGAGGTAGAGCAGCACTCCGGCGAGGGCGGCGAGTACGGAACGCACCTGCCAGCCCGCCTTCCCTACGGCGCCCCGCACCGCGCGGGCCGCCGGACGCCCGCCGCCGTCGGGATCGCCGGGTGTGGCGGCTGCGGCGGTGGGTGACTGCGAGGGCTCGTTCCCGGCCTCTCGGGTGACACTGCTGCTCATCTGGCGGAGTGTACGTCCCCGCACGCCGGAGCCGGGAAACCGGCTCGGCGGGCCTTCGGGCGACGGGGTCAGCGGGCCAGGGCGCGCAGGTGGGTGCGGATGACCCGGACCGCGTTCTCGGCGTCGTCGACGGTGACCGTGAACAGTTTCCCGTCGTCCAGGCGCAGCACCAGCCCCTCGCCGCGGCGGACGATGACTGCGGTGCCCCTCTCGGGGCGCCAGCGGTAGCCCCAGCCGCCCCACTGGTGCGGGGTGATCCGCGGCACGAACTCGGCGGAGGCCACCTCGGCGAGCCGGATCGTGCGGCGGGGCAGACCGATGTGGCCGCAGCGCACTTCGAGGGCCTGGGAGTCGACGGTGACGGCGACGTGGACGAAGGCGAGGGTGCCGAAGAGGATGAGGAGGCCCACCGCGAGGCAGCCGATCACGGACATGAGCAGCGCGATGATCCCCGCGTCCCAGGTGTAGTCCACGGCGAGTTCGATGCCGAGGGCGACGCAGGCGGCACCGGCGCCGGCGAGCAGCCACTGTGCGCGGTTGGAGGCGCGGCCCGTCCAGAGCGGACCCGGAGGGTGACCCGTCATGGGTAGCAGCGTACTCACGTTCGGCACGGGCGCCACTGCCTCTCCGCCACTCGGTTCAGCGCCGTTCCCCCCTGCTGACCTGCCTGCCCCCGCCGGGCCGGGCCAACCGGGGGCGGCCGGGGGTGGGCGGGGGCGGGCGGGGTCAGCCGGGCAGCAGACGCAGCAGGGCGTCGCGCAGGGCCGGGTGCCTGACGCTCATGAAGCGGTGCAGGTTGCGTGAGCCGAACGCGACGCGCTGGGCGCTACGGCGGCGTTCGGCGTCGTAGGCGCGCAGGGCGGCGGGAAGCCCGGCGGCGCCGTGGGCGGTGACGGCGCGGGTGAGGGCTTCGGCGTCGAGGAGGGCGGTGCAGGCACCCTGGCCGAGGTTGGGGGTCATGGCGTGGGCGGCGTCGCCGACGAGGGCGATCCGGCCGGCCGCGGTGAAGGTGGGGAGCGCCGGGTGGAGGTGTCGCATCTCGTACCGGATCCAGGTCGCGGGATCGGTTTCGGTGAGCAGCCGCGGTATGGGGTCGTGCCAGCCGGCGAACGCGGCCCGCAGCTCCTCGGCGGCGGTCCCGGTGGCTCCAGCGGCGGTGGCGGCGGCGGTGGCGGCGCGGGTGGCCTGGGCTTCGGTGGCGGTGCGGGCGGCGGTGTCCGCGGGGACGGCCTGGGTGGCGGTGGCGGCCCGGGCGGCGGTGGCTCCGGTGGCGGCCTGGACGGCGGCGGCCGTCGGGGCGGAGCTCCTCGCCCCCGCGGCGGTGGCCGCGGGGACGGCGGCGTACCAGTTCGTGCGGCCTGGCTCGATGGGGGTCATGCCGAAGAAACGGCCCTCGCCCCAGGTCTCGCCGTACATCCCGGTCTCGAAGCCGGCGATGCCGATCCAGGCCACCGTGCCGATGGCGCGCACCCCGCCGGGCGCGGCGAAATGAGCGGTGCGGACGACGCTGTTGATGCCGTCGGCGCCGACGACGAGGTCGGCGTCGAGGGAGGCCGGGGCGGTGAGCCGCTGCCCGTACGCGATCTCCGTGCCGCCGAGCCGGTGCAGCTCGGCGAGCAGGGCGTCGATCAGATGGGGCCGGGCGATGAGGAGTTCGGGGCGCCCCGCCTTCCGCTCCATCCGTTCGAGCGGCAGGGCGGCGAGCACCTTGCCGTCGGGGCGGCGGATCCGCCCGTTGCGGTACGGGACCGCGCGCGCCCGCAGGGCCGGCCCGAGACCGAGCCGGTCGAGGGCGGCCTGGGCGGTGGGGTGGATGCCGAAGGCGGTGCCGTACCGGTCCGGGGCGGTCCGGCCCTCCAGGACCGTGACCGTCCAGCCGGCCCGGCGCAGTCCGATGGCGGTGGCGAGTCCGCTGACGCCCGCCCCGACGACGACGGCCGTCCCGGTACCCGCTGCCGGGCCCGCGTTCGTGTTCATACCTGCACCCCTCGTTCGCCGGACTCCCCTGAAGGGAGCACCACACCCGTGGTACTACATCTGTGGTACCACAATTGCGGTTAAGCTGCCAGGGTGAATCAGGACCGGAGGGACCGGCTGCGCGACGCGGCCATGGCGGTACTGGCCGAGGCGGGCGGGCGCGGACTGACCCACCGGGCCGTCGACGCCGCCGCGGCGGTGCCGGTGGGCACGGCCAAGAACTACTTCCCGACCCGCGACGCACTGCTGCTGGCCGTCGCCCAGCGGTGCCTGGAGCAGTACCAGGCCCTCTCGGCCTCCCTGGCGGGCGGGGCTCCCCCCGCCGGCCGGGCCGGACTGGCCGCCTTCCTCGCCGCGCTGCTGCGGGACGTGGCCGGGCCCGGGCGGCCGCGCGTACTGGCCTACCTGGAGCTCCAGACCGAGACGACCCGGCGGCCCTGGCTGGCCGCACTGCTGGACCCGATCGGCGCGTCCGACTTCGCTGCGCACCGGCACCTGCTGGCCGCCGCCGGACTGCCGGGCGGCCCGGAGCGGGCCTGCGCGCTGACCCTCGCGCTGCACGGGGCGATCCCGCACCTGCTCGCCGGAGCGCCGGAGACCCTGGCCGCGGCCGGCCTGGACGACCTGGAGGGCTTCACGCGCGGCCTGCTGGACGGCATCTGCCCCGAGCAGGCGCCGTGACCGGCCGGCTCGACCGGGCGGTGGGAGCCGTACTGGGCTCGGCCGTCGGCGACGCACTGGGCGCGCCCTACGAGTTCGGCCCGGCCGGTCAACTGTCCGCGCTCGGCAAGGAGATGGCCGCGGGCGGCGGCTGGGACCCGGGCGAGGCCACCGACGACACGCAGATGGCGGTGCTGGTCGGCGAGTCCCTGCTGGAGTGCGGCGGTCTCGAACTCCCCGACGTCTTCGGGCGTTTCCAGCGCTGGGCCGCCGGCCGGCCCAAGGACATCGGGCTCCAGACCGAGGACGTGCTGACGAACGGCAAGCCCTGGCAGCTCGCCGCCACCGTGCACTTTCAGGTCAACGCCCGGGCCGCGGGCAACGGTTCGCTGATGCGGGCCGCCACCTCGGCGGTGTACTTCGCCGCCGCCGGGCGGGAGGCCACCATGGACGCGGCCCGGCGCATCGCGGCCCTCACGCACGGCGACCGGGCCGCCTGGGAGGGCACCGCCGTCCTGCACGAGCTCGTGCGGGTGGCCCTGGACGGTGTGGATCCGCTGGCCGCGCTGCCCGCGACGCTCGACGCGGTGCACGCGGACCACCGCGAGCGCTACGCGCGGGTACTGGACCCCGACTGGCACCCGGACCTGGCCACCGAGTTCAACGGGGCGGTGTGGCCCTGCCTCGGATCGGCGGTGTGGGCGCTGCGGACCACCACCGGGTTCGCGCAGGCCGTGCGGGCCGCCGTGGACCTGGGCGGGGACACCGACACGGTTGCGGCGGTCACCGGAGCCCTGGCCGGCGCCCGGTACGGCCAGGGGGCGATCCCGGCGGCCTGGACGGGGCCGCTGCACGTGCCGCTGCCGGGGTTCGGGGACCGGGTCCTGGACGCGGCCGCGCTGCGGGAGCTGGCTCAGCGGCTCGCGGCCGCCGGCTGACTCCGCACTGCGGGCCGGCCCTGCGCCGCGGGCTGACCCTGCGCCGCGGGCGGGGCCTGCGCCGCGAGCTCCAGGCGCCGGCCCCGGAAGGCGGAGCGCAGCCGCCGGTCGTGGGTGACCAGTACCAGGGTGCCGGTGAAGTGGGCCAGGGCGGCCTCCAGTTCCTCCACCACCGCCGGGGCCAGGTGGTTGGTCGGCTCGTCGAGCAGCAGCACGTCCAGCGGCTCGGTGACCAGGCGGGCGAGCTCCAGCTTGCGGCGCTGGCCGGCTGAGAGGGTGCCGACGGGGCGGCCGAGGTCGGCCGGGGCGAGCAGGCCGAGGGCCGCGACCCGGTCGGCGTACTCCGGCCCGAACACCTGTGTAACGGAGCGGAGTTCGCGCACCCACGGGTCGTCCTGCCGCAGCAGCCCGACCCGCGGGTGTCCGTACGAGACCCCGCGCCGGGGCGAGTTCTCCCGCGAGCAGGTGCAACAGGGTCGATTTCCCGGCCCCGTTGGGCCCGGTGATCAGCAGCCTCTCCCCCGGTTCGAGCCGGAAGGAGACCGGCGCCAGCCGCCCGGGCAGGCCGAGCCCGTCCGCCTCGACGACCCCGGCGGCTCCCGCTTCGAACCTCCCCGTGAAGCTCAGCGGGACGGGTGGCGGCTGCACCGGGTTCTCGGTCAGCCGGTGCAGCCTCTCGCGGGCGCTGCGGATCCGGCTCGCCGCGCCGTGGGTTCGGGAGCGGGCCCGGAAGGCGCCGGCGCCGCTGAAGCCGCGCGGCAGTTTGCGCGGGATCCCGTCGAAGCGCCCGATGTTGGTGTCGGCGAGCCGCTCGGCGCGGCGGGTCTCCTCCCGCCACTCCTCGTACTCCCGCTCCCACCGGGCACGGTCGGCGGCGCGGGCCGTCAGGAACCCGGCGTAGCCGTTGCCGTAGCGGCGTACGGCGCGGTGGTCCTGGTCCACCTCCAGAATCGTGGTCGTGACCCGGTCGAGGAAGAGCCGGTCGTGGGTGACGGCGATGACGGTGCCGCGATGGGCGCGCAGCCGCTCCTCCAGCCAGCCGACGGCCTCGTCGTCGAGGTCGTTGGTCGGCTCGTCGAGCAGCAGCAGCTCCGGTTCGGCGGCGAGCACCGCGGCGAGGGCGAGGCGGGAGCGCTGCCCGCCGGAGAGGCTGTCGAGCCGCCGGCCGGGGTCGGGGGCGGTGCGCTCGCCGAGCCGGCGCAGGGTGGTCGCCACCCGCCGCTCGGCATCGCGGCCGCCGCGCGCCTCCCAGGCCGCGAGGAGGTCTCCGTACGCGGCCAGTTCCTCGGGGCCGCCCTCGTCGAGCCGGGCCTCGGCGGCGCGGATCCGGCGCTCCAGGGCGCGGAGGTCGCGGAGCGCGAGGTCGACGGCGTCGCCGACGCGGGCGGTGGGCGGCAGGTCGAGGGTCTGGGCGAGGTGGCCGGTTCCACCGGGGGCGGTGACGGTGACCTGGCCGTGGTCGGGGCGCTCGCGGCCGGCGAGCAGGCGGAGCAGGGTGGACTTTCCGGAGCCGTTGTCACCGACGACACCGACCCGCTCGCCGGGCCGGACCGTGCAGCTGACCCGGTCCAGCACGACCTGGGTGCCGTAGCGCTTGGAGACCTCGGACAGGACGATCTGGGTCGGGGCGAGTGGGGCGCGCAAGGGCGGTTCCTTCCGTCGGGGACATCGGCGTTCCATGGCTCCCATGGATAGACGAGACGTTTCGTCTCGCTATGGGACCTTAGCCGGAGCCTGCCGATACGGCAAGACGTTTCGTCTCGTCAGCGGGATCCGGTGGGAGCGACCGCGGGACCGGGAGCCGCGCCGGCCTGCCGGTCGGCCCGGCCGTACGCACCGGCACGCAGGCCCGCCCCCGTCACGGACCGCAGCCCGTCGCGGGATCCGGCGATCCCCCCGTCGGCGGCGCGGACCGCCGCTGCGGTGGTGTGCCCTTCACCGCGGCACCGGGTCCGGGCCGGCGCGGCGACGGCCGCGACCGGCTCGCGGCCCTCGGAGGCCACCGGGTGCGGCTGGCGCGGGGGAGGCCGCGGCCGGCTCACGCCCCTCGAAGGCCACCGGGTACGGGCCGGCACGGGGGCGGCCACGGCCAGCTCGCCACCCTCGAAGGTCACCGGGTACAGGCCGGCACCGCGACGGCCACGGCCAGCTCGCCACCCTCAGAGGTCACCGGCTGCGAGCCGGCGCAGCGACGGCCACGACCGGCTCGCCACCCTCGGAGGTCACCGGGTACGGGCCGGCACGGGGGCGGCCGCGACCAGCTCGCCACCCGCAGAGGTCACCGGCTGCGAGCCGGCCCAGCGACGGCCACGACCGGCTCGCCACCCTCCGAGGTCACCGGGTACAGGCCGGCGCAGCGACGGCCACGACCGGCTCGCCACCCTCGGAGGTCACCGGGTACGGGCCGGCGCGGCGACGGCCGCGACCGACTCCCGGCCCTCGGAGGTCACCGAGTGCGAGCCGGCGCGATGACGGCCGCGACCGGCTCGCCACCCTCGGAGGTCACCGGGTACGGCCCGGCGCGGCGCCCTTGAGGGTCACCCGCCGACGGGCGCGCTCTCGCCCGCGAGCAGCCTGCCCTCGGCGTACCCGAGCACGGTGGCCGGCAGTTCGGACGGCCGGCCGCTGAGCAGCACGCTCAGGCTCCCGGTGCGGGGCAGGTCCGGCTCGGGGCGGGCGCCGATGCGGCGCAGCGCCTGGACGGCGACGGCCTCGGCGGAACCGTAGAAGCGGAACTCGCCCCCGCCGGTGCGCTCGGCGAGGGCGGCCCGGATGGGCGCCTCGACCAGCTCGTAGTGCGTGCAGCCGAGCACCACGTCCGTGACGTCCGGCGGGGTCAGCTCGGCGGCCGCCGCGACGGCCCGGACGACGGCCTCCTCATCGGCGTACTGGACGGCGTCGGCCAGCCCGGGGCAGGGCACCTCGGTGACCGGGACCCCCGCGGCGAACTCGCCGATCAGGCCCCGCTGGTACGGGCTGCCCGTGGTGGCGGGGGTGGCCCAGATGGCCACCCGCCCGCGCGCGGCCGCGGCGGGCTTGATCGCCGGCACGGTTCCGATGACCGGGATCCCTGGCTCCAGCTCCGCCCGCAGGGCGGGCAGGCTGTGCACGGAGGCGGTGTTGCAGGCCACGATCAGCGCCTCCGGCCGGAGCGCGGCGGCGGCCCGGGCCACATCGAGGGCCCGGCCGGTGAGGTCGGCGGGGGTACGCGGCCCCCACGGCATCCCGTCGGGGTCGGAGGAGAGCACCAGATCGGCGTCCGGCCGCAGCCGACGCATCGCGGCGGCCGCCGCGAGGAGGCCAATTCCCGAGTCCATGAGCGCGATCTTCACCTGGTCACCTTAATCGACGAGCCCCTCGAACCCGGCCCCCACACGTCACTCCCGGCCACGCGTGCGACGCCGCCGCGCCGGGCTCGATCGGGCCCCCGGAGAGCGCGGAGCGGCGGAAGCCGGTCCGACTCGCCCTGCCGACACGGACCGATCGCGACCGTACCGATCACCACGAGCCCGCAGGAGCGGGCGTACGCGGCGCGGCAGCCCGTGACGGGCCTCACTCGGCGCCACGGCCCCCTGGACCACCCCCGACCACCCCCGCCCGGGCCGCCACGCCTCGAATGCGCGACACGCCCCGCAGGGTTCGGCACACTGCGGCAATGGGCCTCCTCCTCACCGCCGCCTACGTCTCCCTCGCCGCCTGGCTCTGGCTCACCCTCGCCCAGGGCATGTTCTGGCGTACCGACGTCCGCCTCCCCCCGCGCACGGCCCCCGCGCGCTGGCCGTCCGTGGCCATCGTCGTCCCCGCCCGGGACGAGGCCGAGGTGCTCCCCCGCAGCCTGCCGTCGCTCATCGCCCAGGACTACCCGGGCAGGGCCGAGGTCTTCCTCGTCGACGACGGCAGTACGGACGGCACCGCCGGCCTCGCCCGCCGCCTGGCCGCGGAGCAGCCGGGGCTCCCGGTCACCGTCGTCTCCCCCGGCGACCCGGAGCCCGGCTGGACCGGCAAGCTGTGGGCGCTGCGCCACGGCATCGCAGAGGCCCGGACCGCCCGTCCGGCCGAGCCGGACTACCTCCTGCTCACCGACGCCGACATCGCCCACGAGCCCGACAGCCTCCGCGAACTCGTCGCCGCCGCGACCTCCGCCGAGCTCGACCTCGTGTCGCAGATGGCCCGGCTGCGGGTGGCGAGCAACTGGGAGCGGCTCGTCGTTCCGGCCTTCGTGTACTTCTTCGCGCAGTTGTACCCGTTCCGCTGGATCAACCGCCCCACCGGCCGGACCGCCGCGGCCGCCGGCGGGTGCGTGCTGCTCCGCACCGGGGCCGCCGTCCGTGCCGGGATCCCCGACTCCATCCGGCAGGCCGTCATCGACGACGTCTCGCTCGCCCGGGCCGTGCGGCGCTCCGGCGGCCGGATCTGGCTGGGTCTCGCGGAGCGCGTGGACAGCGTGCGCCCGTACCCCGCGCTCGGGGACCTGTGGCGGATGGTCTCGCGCAGCGCGTACGCCCAACTGCGCCACCAGCCCCTGCTGCTGGCGGGGACGGTGGCGGGGCTGGTGCTGGTGTACCTCGTGCCGCCCGCGGCCCTCGCCACCGGGCTCGCCGCCGGCCGGCCCGCCCTCGCCTGGGCCGGCGGCCTCGCCTGGCTGCTGATGGCGGGCACCTACCTGCCGATGCTGCGCTACTACCGCCAGTCGGCCGTGCTCGCCCCGCTGCTTCCGTTCACCGCGCTGCTCTACCTCCTGATGACCGTGGACTCGGCCGTCCTGCACTACCGGGGGCGGGGGGCCGCCTGGAAGGGCCGTACCTATGCCCGCCCCAGCGACGCCTGAAACTGCCGGACACCGTCTGAAGCGGCGTCATCCGAGGTCACCGCGTTGTGACGCTGCGTCAGGAGCAAGTGGGTGCAACAGCCAACCGGTGAGTACGAGTAGGAACAAGCTGGGGTGCAAGTGACGAATCGTGCACGTGAACGTCAAGTGAAAGCTGTGGCCCTGACCTGCGAATATGCAGGTCAGGGCGGTGTTGACGCCACCTCGCTATGGACCCCGTGAAGTCGTGGGCTTAACTTAGGTCCCATGACCTCCCCCCGCTCCACTTATGGCGGCGGTTACTACTCCGCGCCCTCCTTCCCGGACACCCCCATCTACGACTCCCTCGTCGCCGAACGCGGCACTCCGCAGATCGCCCCGATCCGCGTCCCGGCCGCCTACGAGTCCCCGAGTGCCGGTTACTCGAGCGGTGGGTACCTCCCGGCCCTCCCGTCCGCCCTGCCCGCGCTGCCGGCCGCCGTGCCGCAGCAGGCTCCGGCGTACGGATACCCGTACCAGCAGCAGTCCGCGCCGCAGATGCAGATGCCCATGCCCCTGCAGAACGCGCCCGCGCCGTACATCCCGCAGCAGCAGCCCGTCGCCGCCCGTGCGGGGTACGTGCCGCAGCAGCAGCCCCAGCAGCCCCGCCCGGTCGCCACGGCCACCGGGTACGAGGCGATGCGCCCGGCCGCGCCGCGTCCGATGGCCGCGCCCGCGCAGGGGCCCTCGTACGAGGATCCGTACGGCCGCCAGTACCAGGGGCGTGGCTACTGACGGACCATGTCCGGGCCCCGATGCACCGGGGCCCGGCGCGGTACTGAATGGGGAGCCGGTGAAGGCGGCTGACAAAATGCCTTCATGTCGAATTTGTATGTCCAGTCGCTCCACGTCTATCCCGTCAAGTCGGTGGCGGGGACTGCTCCCGACGAGGTGGCCGTGGAGCCCTGGGGGCTGTCCGGGGACCGCCGCTGGGCCGTGGTCGACACCGAGGGCGCGATCGTCACCCAACGCCAGCAGGCCCGGCTCGCCCTCGCCTCGGCGCGTCCGCTGGAGGGCGGCAGGGTGGCGCTGTCGGCGCCCGGGATGGCGGAGCTGACGGTGGAGGTGCCGGAGCCGGGGCCGCTGGAGCCCGTCGTGCTGTTCGGCAAGAAGATCGAGACCGTGGTCGCGGCGGGCGCCGCGGCCGACTGGTTCACCGCGTACCTCGGGTTCCCGGCGCGGCTGGTGCATCTGGACGACCCGGCCGTACGGCGGCCCGTGGACCCGGACTACGCGCTGCCCGGCGAGACCGTGAGCCTGGCCGACGCCTATCCGCTGCTGATCACCACCGTCGCCTCGCTGGACGCCCTCAACGACCTGATCGCCCAGGGGGACCACCCGGCGGAGGGCCCGCTGCCGATGAACCGCTTCCGCCCCAGCCTGGTGGTGGCCGGCGCCGGGGCCGAGGCCTGGGCGGAGGACGGCTGGCGGCGCATCGCGGTCGGCGACGCGGTGTTCCGCGGGGTGCGGGAGTGCGGGCGGTGCGTCGTGACGACCACCGACCAGGCGACGGCGGAGCGGGGCAAGGAGCCCCTGAAGACCCTGGCCAGGCACCGGCGGATCGGGAAGTCGCTGGCCTTCGGTCGCCAGGTGGCGCCGGTGGTGCTGGGCACGGTCCGCGTGGGCGACGAGGTGCGCATCCTGGAGTGAGCGGGGGCGCGCGAGCGGACCGAACCCCCCGGAATGACACCTTCGAGGGGCTCGTGGCATCCGCTGGAACCAACCGGCCCGGCAGGGCCGTTGGAGCAATCAGGACGTGTGGGCACCGGTACGGACGGGGCGCGGGGGAACGCGCACCGGATCGGGTGCCAGGCGTCCCGCGCGTCCCGGAGTGCGCGTCCACCGGGCATGCGGAAGGCTGGGGCGTGCAGGCAGACGGAGACTGGCAGAAGCAGGGGGAGCCGGACCGTGTGGACAGCAACAGGAGTGTGGCGCTGGCGGCGCAATCCGCTGCGCAGGCCGACCGATCTCTTCGAGGCGTGGGTGGCGTTCGCCGCGGTGGTGTGCGTCCTGGTGGTGGCTCCGGCCGTCGGCTGGGTCGCGGGAGTCCGGGTGGACGGCACCCTGCAGCAGGCCGCGCGCGAGCAGCGGCACGCGCGGTATCTGGTTCCGGCGGTGGTGGTCCGGCCGGCTCCGGCCCCGCCGGCCGGGGCGGAGGCGGATCCGGCGGCGCAGCGGCCGACGCCGGAGCGGACGCGGATCGTGGCCTCGTGGACGGCGCCCGACGGCAGCAGCCATCAGGGGACGGTGCCGGCCGCGGAGGAACCGCCGCGGCCGGGCGACGAGTTCCGGATATGGACCGACGCCGGCGGCCGCCTCGTGGGACGGCCGCTCGACCCCTCGGCAGCGTCCTTCCACGCCGCGATGGCCGGCCTGGCCGCCGCCCTCGGGGTGGCCGCGCTGGTGGAGACGGTCCGGCGGCTGGTCGTACGCCGGCTCATGCATCGGCGGTACAGACGTCTGGACCGCGCGTGGGCGGCGGCCGGACCCGACTGGGGCCGGGCGGGCGCGGGCAGCTGACCTGGCAACTCACCGGCTCCACGCGCGCTACGGTGGACCGGGCAGTTCAGTCGCTCCAGACGCTTCGATCTCATTGAGCGGCTTCGGTGGCTTCGGTCACTTCAGCAGCGCGAATACCGCGAATACGAGGGTGGGGGCACGACAGCACCATGGCTCAGGGCACGGTCCAGGTGACACACGGCGGGGCTTCGCGTTGGCGGCGCCGCTCGGGTGAGTATCCGACGCTGACCGCCGCGCTCGCGGTCGCGGGCGACGGGGACGTGTTGTCGATCGCCCCCGGCACCTACCGGGAGAACCTGGTCCTGAACCACGCCGTGACCCTGCGCGGGCCCGAGGGCGCGGTGGGCTCGGTGCGGATCGCCCCGCTCGACGGGGTGGCGCTGACCGTGCGCGCCTCGGCCGTGGTCCAGGACCTGTACCTGGAGGGCCAGGACCGGGCGGCGCCCGCGCTGCTCGTCGAGGACGGCTCCCCCGAGCTCACCGACCTGCGCGTCAGCACCCGCTCGGCGGCCGGGATCGAGGTGCGCGGCAGCGGGGCCCGCCCGCTGGTGCGCCGCTGCACGGTGGAGAACCCGACCGGGGTCGGGATCTCCGTACTGGACGGTGGCGGCGGGGTGTTCGAGGAATGCGAGGTCGTGGCCGCCGGCCAGACCGGGGTCTCGGTGCGCGGCGGCGCGCACCCGCGCCTGGAGCGCTGCCGCATCCACCACGCCACCGGCGCCGGCATCGGGGTCACCGGCGAGGGCTCGGGCCTGGAGGCGCTGGGCTGCGAGGTGTACGAGATCAAGGGCACCGGCGTGCAGGTCGCCGCGCGCGCCGCCGCCCGGCTGACCGACTGCGCGGTACACCGCACCTCGGCCGACGGGGTCACCCTCGACACCGACGCGGTGCTCACGCTCGCCGGCTGCGACATCCACGACATTCCCGAGAACGCGGTGGACCTGCGTTCCCGGTCGGTGCTGACGCTCAGCCGCACCACTGTGCGCCGGTTCGGCCGCAACGGACTCTCGGTGTGGGACCCGGGTACCCGGGTGGACGCCGAGTCCTGCGAGATCCACGACAGCACGGGCGACTATCCGGCGGTGTGGATCAGCGACGGGGCCACCGCCTCGCTGGACTCCTGCCGGGTCCACGACGTGCCGGACGCGCTGTTCGTGCTGGACCGGGGCTCGCGCGTCGACGTGGTCGACAGCGACCTCTCCCAGGTGCGCAACACCGCCGTCTCGGTGAGCGACGGGGCGACCGCGCAGCTCGACGACTGCCGGATCCGGGAGGCGGCGACCGGAGCCTGGTTCCGTGACCACGGCAGCGGCGGCACCCTCGCCAACTGCACCATCGACTCCGTGCAGACGGGCGTGATCGTCACCAAGGGAGCCGATCCGGTCCTGGAGCGGTGCACGGTCAGCTCTCCCGCCGAAGCCGGGTTCTACGTCTCGGCGGGCGGCCGCGGCACCTTCACCGCCTGCCGGGTGAGCGGCAGTTCCGGCTTCGGCTTCCACGTCATCGACGGCTCCCGGACCAGCCTCGCCAAGTGCCACACCGAGCGTTGCGCGCGCGGCGGGTACGAGTTCGCGGAGGACGGGCCGACCACCGAGGGCTGCACCAGCGACGAGCCCGGGCCGCGGCTCGCCGCCCAGTCGGCCGCGGGCGGCGCTCTCGCCGGGGCGCAGGCGGGTATCCGTACCGTCGCACCGGCCCGGAGCCCCGCGCCAGCGGCGGCGGACGTTCCCGCGGCCCGGCCGGGCGAAGCGGCGGACCCCGAGCGGGCGGCCCCGCCGTCGGCGCCCCGTGGCTCCGGCGAGGTCCTGGGCCAGCTCGACGCGCTGGTCGGCCTGGACAGCGTCAAGCGCGAGGTGCGCGCCCTCACCGACATGATCGAGGTCGGGCGCAGGCGGCAGCAGGCGGGCCTCAAGGCGGCCTCGGTGCGCCGGCATCTGGTGTTCACCGGCTCCCCCGGCACGGGCAAGACCACCGTCGCCCGGCTGTACGGGGAGATCCTCGCCTCCCTCGGCGTGCTGGAGCGGGGCCACCTGGTCGAGGTGTCCCGGGTGGACCTGGTCGGCGAGCACATCGGATCCACGGCGATCCGTACGCAGGAGGCGTTCGACCGGGCGCGCGGCGGGGTGCTGTTCATCGACGAGGCGTACGCGCTGGCGCCGGAGGACTCCGGCCGTGACTTCGGGCGCGAGGCGATCGACACGCTGGTGAAGCTGATGGAGGACCACCGGGACGCGGTGGTGGTGATCGTCGCCGGGTACACGGCGGAGATGGACCGGTTCCTGACCGTCAACCCGGGTGTGGCCTCCCGGTTCTCCCGGACCATCACCTTCGGCGACTACGGGCCGCAGGAGCTGCTGCGGATCGTGGAGCAGCAGGCGGAGGAGCACGAGTACCGGCTGGGCGAGGGCACCCCGCAGGCCCTGCTGACGTACTTCACGGAGCTCCCCAAGGGCCCGGCCTTCGGCAACGGCCGCACCGCCCGCCAGACCTTCGAGTCGATGGTCGAGCGCCACGCGGGCCGGGTGGCGCAGTTGGCCGACCCGGGCACGGACGAGCTCACCCTGCTGTTCCCCGAGGACCTGCCGGTGCTGCCGGTGCTGCCGGCGGGGGCGTGCTGAAGGCTCCCGGGGCGCCGCACGCCTGAGCACGCCCCGCGGCCGGGCACTCGGTCCGGTCCGGGCGCGCCGGTCCGGGCACTCGGTCCGGTGCGGGCGCGCCCGGCGTCCGGGCACGTCCCGCGGACGTTCACCGGGCCGGCCGGCGGGTCTGCGGTCGCTGCTGCGGTACGTCGGCCCGTGGGGCGGTGGTCAGTCGTGCGAGGAGGGCGTCGCGTTCGGCAGCGAACGCCGGATCGGCCTGGTAGTCGGAGTGCCCGAGGACCGGCGCGGGCAGCGGGTGGCGGGGGCTGCGCCCGTAGGCGACCGGGTCGGCGAGCGGGCCCCGGTCCACGTCCTGGCCGGTACCGGCCAGGACCGGGCCGCCGATGGGGTCGGTGGCGCGCCACAGGTTGCGCCAGCAGTCGACGTCCCCGTGCAGGGCGGTGAGCGGCCCAGAGCCGAAGTAGGCGGGGAACCAGCGCCCGTACAGCCGCGACAGCGGGGACCCGTAGGTCAGCAGAGCGACCCGCCGGCGCGCTCGCGGCGCGAGCTGCCAGACGGCGGCCGCGGCGAGCACGCTGCCCTGCGAGTGGCCCGAGATGACCAGGCGGCCTCCGGTGCGGCCGGTCCAGCCGGTCATCCGCCAGGTCAGGTCGGGCACGGCGCGCTCGGCGTAGCAGGGCGGGGCGAACGGGTGGGCGGCACGCGGCCAGAAGGTGCCGACGTCCCACAGGATGCCGATGGTGCGGCGGGCGGCGGGGTCCCGGTAGGCGCGCCGTCCCCAGGTGACGAAGGCGGCGATGCCGAAGCCGATGAGCCAGGACCCGGCGTCCTGGGCGCCCCGGGCGGCGGCCTCCACCACGGGGTGGGTGCCGCGCGCGGCCGCACCCGGGACCTGCCCGCTGAGCCAGGCCCCGGCGAGGGCGCCCGCGCCGAGCAGCAGCGTGATCCCGGAGACGGCCGCCACGAACCAGGGCGCGGAGTCGGTGAGCGCGGCGGCGGCCCGGGCGGCGGCGATCCGGCGGCTGCGCGCGGGTTCGGCCGGCTCCCCGGGGTACTCGGCGGCCACGGTGGCGGCGACCCGGCGCGTCGCGCGGGCCCCGCGTACACCGAACCAGAGGGCGAGCAGCGCCAGTACGAGCAGCATCGGCGGCAGCACGGCGGCCTGCCAGGACAGCAGCACGGGCGGCCCGGGCAGGGTGGCTCCGGCCATGCCGGGGGTGGCGCCCCCGTCCAGCCAGTCGGCGACCCGCTGGGCGGCCCCGCCGGACATGACCCCGCCGAGCGCGCAGCCCAGCACGGCCACGGCCGGGCCGCCGAGCCCCCGCAGGGCGGCCGCCGGGTCGGGGGCCGACCGGTACAGGCGGCGTGCCAC
The DNA here is from genome assembly GCF_055565795.1 of Streptomyces sp. NPDC028314. Taxonomy (NCBI): domain Bacteria; kingdom Bacillati; phylum Actinomycetota; class Actinomycetes; order Kitasatosporales; family Streptomycetaceae; genus Streptomyces; species Streptomyces sp. NPDC028314. The sequence continues at coordinate 19,989 of NZ_JBVHTP010000007.1, read as the reverse complement.
CACGGCGAGGGCCAGGACGCAGCAGCCCTGGCCGAGCATGAGCACCCCGAAGGCGAAGTCCCCCGGCAGCCGCCCGGCGGAGGTCCACCCGGGCCGGGACCAGCCGGCGTACACCAGCACGGCGGCGAGCAGGCCGAGGGCGCCGCCCGGCAGCAGGGTGCCGGCGGCCCGGTCGAGCCGGTGGTCGGGCCGGACCTCGGCGCGGCCGCGCCGGCAGACGACCCAGGCCACCCCGACCGCCCAGGCGGCGAGCAGCAACTGCACCACCCAGCCGGCGGCTTCGAGCCCGGGCGTCCCCGCGCGGCGGTCGTAGCGGGCGGCCGGTACCGCGACGGCGACGGCGACGGTGAGCAGCCCGGCGGCGGTGTGCGCCGCGCGCAGCCGGGCCACGAGCCGGCGCCCGTACCAGAACCCGGGCCGCCCCAGCGCGGGCGTGGCGTCGCCCGGGCCGTCCGGGCCGGTGGCGCCCGGGGTGTCCGCGGGCGGCGGCTGGGACTCGTACGCGCTCCAGGTGCGGTCCGACAGGAACCAGAGCAGCCCGGTCAGCGCGGCCGGGACCACCGCGCCGAGCGCGAGGCGGCGTCCGGGCTGCCCCCACCAGCCGCCCGGCTCCGGGAACGGCAGGCGCCCGCGGCAGCTCCCGGAGCCCGCGCACTGCCAGGCGAGCAGGTCCAGCGCCACCTCGCAGGCCGCCGCGATCAGCAGCACGGTCAGGCTGAGCGCGAGGACCCGTACGAGCAGCCCGTACGCACGCGCCGCCCGCTGCGATCCTGCCGTGGCGGGTCCGGCCGGGCGGGCCCAGTGGGCGAGGTTGACCACCATGAACGGCAGGAGCAGCAGCCACAGGGCGCGGGTGGCGTTGCCGGAGGTGAGCCGGGACCAGCAGTAGGCCTCGGGCACGGGCCGCCCGGCGTACTGCTCGGGGCGGGCCTCCGCGTCGGCGTCCTCGGTCCGGCGGAAGACGGCGGCGGTGGAGTCCCCGGTGATCCGGACGGTGCGCGGGTCCCCGAGCAGTTCGCCGGGGGTGGCGCCGCCGACGCCGTGGACCAGCAGCTCAAGGGTGAGCGGGGAGCCGGGGACGGGGGGTGCGGACGGGACCGGGGATCCGGGGACCGGGGGCGGGGGTGTCAGCGGGGATCCGGGGGCTGGGACCGGGGGCGGGACCGGGGATCCGGGGACCGGGGGCGGGACCGGGGGTGTGGGCGGGGGGACTTCCGGCACGGTGGCCTCCGCTCGCGGGGCGGGATCGGCACACGACCAGCATCCCGCCCGGCGGGCCCGCTGCCCAGGCCCCCGTCCGTGTGAAAGACCGCCCGCCGGGGACATCTGACGGGGCGCCAGCTATGCTGGCCCGCACACGCGTTCCCCGCCGCACTCAAGGGAGTACCGCCATGGCTCGCCGACTCCGCCCGGTGGGGCTGGACTTCATCGAGGTCGCCCCGGTCCGTCTGGTCTTCGCGGCACGGGTCGCGGCCTCGCCCGAGGCGGTGTACCGGGCGCTCGCGGAGGACGTCACCGGCTGGCCGGCCTGGTTCGGCGCGGTGACCCTGGCCCGGCCGACGCACGGCGGAGCGGGGCGGGAGGTCCGGCTGGCCGGAGGGGTCCGGTTCCAGGAGACGATCATGGCCGCCGACCCGGAGCGGCGCTACGCGTACCGGGTCGACGAGACCAACGCCCCGGGTGTGCGGGCCCTGCTGGAGGAGTGGCAGCTGTCCCCCGCGGAGCCCGGGGGCTCCTCCGGCACCCGGATCCGGTGGACCTTCGCTGCGGACGGCCCGCCCGCGTTCCGGGTGGCTCTCAAGGCCGTTCGCCCGGGCCTCGGCCACTCGTTCCGCTCGGCGGTGCGCGCTCTCGACTCCCGGCTCACGGGACGGCGCGCGGCGGAACACTGACCGGCGCGTAAAGCGCCGAACGGGATTGCCCTATCCCCAGACGGGCCCACGTCGCCGGTCGGACAATGGACTTGCGCTCAGCGTGGAGGTGTTTCCGCGATGTCCGGAACCATGTGGGACGTGTACTGCCCGCAGGAAGACCTCGTCGTCATCATGCTGTACGACAAGCGAAGAGGCCGCCAAGCGGGGCCCGCGCGAACACAACGCTCTGTTCACTCCGGGGCTGCTGGGCGGGCGTCAGCGGTGCGCGGCCATGGCCTGGGTGATCCAGCCCTTGTACTCGGCCACCGAGGTCCAGATGCCGGGACCGCCCGAGCAGTGCGGGTTGGCCTCGTGGTCGCCGTCTCCGGAGGTCGCGCCGACGAGCTCCCACCGTCCGCCCGCGCGCTGGATCTGGGGGCCGCCGGAGTCACCGGAACACGCCATGGCTCCGGGTACCCGGCTGGTGGTGCACAGCTCGCTCTTGCCGTTGATGGCCCGGCAGTCGGTGGCGGCGGCCCGGCGGGTGTCGAGTTCCTGGAGGCGCTCGGGGAACACCCACTGCTCCGGCTTCAGCGCGTCGACCACGGTCCCGAAGCCGATGACCCGCGTGGGCCGGCCCACCTCCGGCGCCCGGTCGGCGATGCGGATCGGCTTCTGCCGGACGGGGCGGTCCAGCCGCAGCAGGGCGATGTCGTGCGTCGAGCGATCGGCGCTGTTGCGGTCGTACTGCGGGTGGACCACCATCGCGGTCACCTTGCGCAGCGTGCCGCCGGAGTTCCGCTTCTCACTGCCGATCCGTACCGTCCCGGCCGGGTGGGACGGGGCTCCGGCCAGGGCACAGTGGGCGGCGGTCACCACCCACCGGGAGGCGATCAGCGCCCCGCCGCACACCCCTTCGAGCGAGGCCGGGCCGTCCTCCAGGGTCATCGGGATCGAGACCATGAAGGGGTACTTCTCGGTGGAGTCCCTGCCGTGGACGATGGCCTGGGCGCTGGAGCTCATCGCCGTCGCGCACAGGACGGTCGCCGCACCGACCGCGGCAGTCCGAACCAGCAGGCCGCGTACCGGACGGGAGCGGGCGGTCTGCCGGTGCGTGGCTGCCGGAGGGGCGGGAACGGTCATGGTGGTGTCCTTCGCGTAGGTGCCGACGGCATGCCCCCGGACGTCGGGGTTTCCCGTCTCCAGCAGCGCGTTCCCCCATCCGTGGCGCGGTACACGTACACATGCCGCGAAGTTCGCCCGCCGCCATGACGCCGGCTGCGAGCGGGCCCGGTCAGGCCGCCGGCTCGCGCCAGGCGCCCGTCGTCAGCAGCGTCTCGATGGTCTGCGCGTACGGGGCGATGTCCAGCCCCTGCGCCGCCAGCCAGGCGTCCGAGTAGTACTTGTCGAGGTAGCGGTCGCCCGGGTCGCAGAGCAGGGTCACGACACTGCCCGTACGGCCCTCGGCCACCATCTCCGAGACGATCTTCAGGGCGCTCCACAGGCCGGTGCCCGTCGAGCCGCCCGCCTTGCGCCCTATGGCCGTCTCCAGCGCCCGGCAGGCGGCGACGCTCGCCGCGTCCGGCACCTTCATCATCCGGTCGATCGCGCCCGGCACGAAGCTCGGCTCCATCCGGGGCCGGCCGATGCCCTCGATGCGGGAGCCGCAATCGCTGCTCGCGTGCGGGTCGTTGTTGGTCCAGCCGGCGAAGAAACAGGAGTTCTCCGGGTCCGGGACACAGATCCGGGTGTCGTGCTGCATGTAGTGCACGTAGCGCGCGATGGTCGCGGAGGTGCCGCCGGTGCCGGCCGTGGCCACGATCCAGGCCGGCTCGGGGTACCGCTCCAGGCGCAGCTGCTGGTAAATCGATTCTGCGATGTTGTTGTTCCCGCGCCAGTCCGTCGCCCGCTCCGCGTACGTGAACTGGTCCATGTAGTGCCCGCCGGTCCGCGCCGCGAGCTCCGCCGACTCCTCGTACATCTTCATCGAGTCGTCCACGAAGTGGCATTCGCCTCCGTGGAACTCGATCAGCCGGCACTTCTCCGGGCTGGTGGTGCGGGGCATGACCGCGATGAACGGGACGCCGATCAGCTTGGCGAAGTACGCCTCCGAGACGGCGGTCGAGCCGGAGGAGGCCTCGATGACCGGGCGGCCGGGGCGGATCCAGCCGTTGCACAGCGCGTACAGGAACAGGGACCGGGCGAGGCGGTGCTTGAGGGAGCCGGTCGGGTGCGTGGACTCGTCCTTGAGGTACAGGTCGATGCCCCACTCCTCGGGCAGCGGGAAGCGCAACAGGTGGGTGTCGGCGGACCGGTTGGCGTCCGCCTGGACCTTGCGAACGGCTTCCTTCAGCCAGGCGCGGTAGTCCGCATCGCTGCGGTCGACGTCAACGGTCGTGGCAGTCGTTCTGGTGGTGCTCATGCGCCTTGCTCCTTCGTGCCTTCCGTGGCCCCCTGCTTTCGCAATGTACCTCCCCCACCTGCGCAAACACTTGCTTTGGGTCTCCATGCGGATCGCTTTCGGATCGGCCTCGGGGCGCACTCGGATCCGCTCTTGGATCGCTCTCGGACCGGCTCTCGGCTCGGCTCTCGGACCGGCTCTCGGACCGGCTCTCGGCTCGGCTCTCGGACCGCTCTGCGATCGCGGCGCAGGCCCCGGCGGGCCGCCGTCCGCACCCCGCGCCGACGCGCCCGCGGCCCTCCGAACGTCCGCTTCCGGCCCTCCGCCCGCTTTTCGAACGCCGTGCTGCGCGTTCGGTTGCACAGCGGGGCACCGTGGGTGACCCTGGTGGAGCATTACTGAGGGTGCAGCACCCGTAACACTCATGTCGGGGAGTCGCAGCCGTGATCAGTCATTCCCGCAGGCACTGCGTCGTCGAACTGCAGGTCGTGCCGTCTCGGATCGGCCAGGTCCGCAGAATCGTTTCCGCGCAGCTGCGCCACTGGCAGCTCGATCCGCTCATAGACCGGGCTGCGCTCGGCGTGACGGAGCTGCTCAGCAACGTCCACCGCCATGCGCAGCCGGACAAGTCCTGCACCGTGGAGATCGAACTCCGCCACGGCCGCCTCACCGTCTCGGTGTACGACAGCGATCCCCGGCTGCCGGTGCTGCGGGCGGCGGAGGAGCTGGAGACCTGCGGACGCGGGCTCGCGCTCGTCGAGGCGGTCAGCGAGGCCTGGGGCGCACGGCACAAGGCGGAGGGCCCGGGGAAGGTCGTGTGGTTCTCGCTGGTGGCCGCCCACGCGCCCGCCTCGGCCGCACCGACCCGTACCGTCCGGATCGCTTCCAAGCCTGTACGAGAGCCCGCGCCGGCGGCGTCCACGGCCGTGGACCCGGGCGCCGGCGTCAAAGGCGTGCCGGTGCCGGTGGCGAGCGGCGCCAGGCCCGGGTAGCCCCGGGCCGCCGGATCCGCCCCGACGGGGCCAGGAGCCCGGGCACCGCGGCGCGCGGGCCGCGGAAGCCACGTGAGCCGCCGGGCCGCCCGGCACCGGGCGCTCGGGCCACCGAAGCCGCGTGAGCCGCTGGCCGCCCGGCGTCCGGGCCGCCCGCGAGCACCGCCCTGACACCGCAGCCCTGACACCACCGCCCCGACGCCGCCGGCCTCACGACCGCCCTCAGGCCGCGGCGCCCAGCGCCCCCAGCGGGTCGTCGAGCACCGGCTGCCACGCCAGCTCCGCGGCGCCGACCAGGCTGTTGTGGTCCAGGGTGCACGGCAGGATCGGCACGCCCCCGCTGCGCCCCCACAGGCTCCGGTCCGCGACCACCGCGCGCAGCCGCTCCGGATCGGCGGACAGCAGCTCCCGGTGCAGGCCGCCCAGGATGATCCGGTCCGGGTTCAGGATGTTGACCAGGCCCGCCAGGCCCAGGCCGAGCCGGTCGATGAGCTCCTCGGCGGCCGCCCGTACGGCCGGTTCGGCGTACTCCGCGCGCAGCAGGTCGCGGGCCTGCTGGAGCAGCGACACCTCGGGCCCGGGGGTCCGGCCGGCCGCCGTCAGGAAGGCCAGCGGATCCGCCTCGACGTCCAGGCAGCCCCGGCTCCCGCAGTGGCAGGCGCGCCCCTCGGGGTTCACCGTGAGGTGGCCGACCTCCAGGGCGAGCCCGGCGCTGCCGCTGTGCAGGCGGCCGTCCAGCACCAGGGCCCCGCCCACCCCGCGGTGGCCGGTGGCCACGCACAGCAGGTGCTGCGCGCTGCGGCCCGCGCCGTGCCGGTGCTCGGCGAGCGCGGCGAGGTTGACGTCGTTCCCCGTCAGGGCGGGGCCGTCGATCCCGGCCGCCTTCACCCGTTCGGCGAAGATGGCCCGTACGGGAGAACCGGCCGGCCAGGCCAGGTGGAGCGGGTTCAGGGCGGTGCCCTCGGGCTCCGCGACCGCCGACGGTACGGCGAGGCCCGCACCGACGCATCGCCGGCCGGACTCCGCGAGCAGCGCGGCCCCCGCGTCGACGACGGCACTCAGCACCTGGGCGGGGTCGGCGGAGACGGTGACCTTCCCGGGAGCGGTGGCCACGATCCGGCCGCCGAGTCCGACCAGCGCGGCCCGGAACCCGTCCGGGTGCACCTGGGCGGCCAGTGCCACCGGGCCGTTCTCGTCCACGGAGAGCCGGTGCGAGGGCCGGCCCTGTGCGCCGCCCGCGCCACCGGGGCGGGAGTCGACGCGGATCAGGCCGAGCGCCTCCAGCTCGGCGGCGACGGCCCCGGCGGTCGCGCGGGTGACCCCGAGCTCGGCCGTCAGGACCGCGCGGGTGGGGGCCCGGCCGGTGTGCACGAGTTCCAGGGCCGGGCCGAGCGCGCTGCGGCCCCGCTCCAGCCGGGTCCGCGCGGAAGCGGCCGAAGCCGCCGAGGCCGCAGAGGCGACGGACCCCGCGGAAGCCACGGCCTCCGTCGAAGCCACGGCCCCCGTCGAAGCCGTCGAAGCCGCGGAAGCCGTGGATCCCGTGGCGCCCGCCGTCGGCGTGGTCGCCGTGGACACCGCGGTCGCGTCCCCCGCCCGCGGCGGGGCCCCGTTGCCGTTCATGACAGCGATCCTCGCATGATCGGGAGGTACCGGGCGCCGCTCACCGGTCGAGGCCGCCGACCCGCAGTGTGATGTTCAGCCGCCCGGTCAGGCCCAGCCCGGGCGGTGCGGTGCCGGGCAGGACTTTCGGCACTCCGTGGTAGGCCAGTCGGCTCGGACCTCCGAAGACGAACAGATCCCCGCTGCGCAGCTCGACGTCCCGGTACGGACGGCCGCGCGAGGCCGTGTTCCCGAAGCGGAAGAGGCAGGCATCACCCAGGCTGAGCGAGACGACGGGCGCCGCGGACCGCTCCTCGGCATCCCGGTGCATGCCCATCCGGGAGTCCCCGTCATAGAAGTTGATCAGCGCGATGTCGTACGCCTCGTCGTACCCGGCCGCCTGCCGCGCCCCGTACGCGGCGGCCACCGCTTCGCGCCCCAGCTCCGCGAGTCCGTGCGGCATCGGCTTGACGGGCGCCCCGTCGCCGTCGACGGCGGTGCGCGCGTAGCCGTACGGATACCAGTGCAGCCCCAGGCACACCTGCCGGGCGGTCATCGTGCCGCCGCCGGGCGTGCGTACGGTGCGCAGTCCGGCGGGCGGGCGCGCCCACTCCCGGCAGTCCGCGAGCAGCTCCCGCTGTCGCTCCGGCGCCAGCCAGCCGGGCAGGTGCACGGCGCCGGGTGCGATCTCGGCCCGCTCGCGCGGAAAGAGTTCCCCGTCCATGTCCCCATTGTCGGTGGTCGCTGTCAGACTCGCGCCTATGAAGATCGTTGAGCACGTGGAGATCCTCGCCCGCGAGGGCGAACTGCTGGCCGACGCCGCCGAACAGGCCGGGACGGAAGCCCTGGTGCCCACCTGCCCGCAGTGGCGGGTGGCCGACCTGCTGGAGCACACGGGTTCGGTGCACCGCTGGGCGGCCGGTTTCGTCGCGGGCGCGGTGGTCGAGCCGGCGCCGTTCCCGGAGCCGCCGGTGCTGGCCGGCCCGGAGCTGCTGACCTGGTTCCGGGAGGGGCACGCGGCGCTGGTCCGGACCCTGACCGAGGCCCCGGCCGATGTGCAGTGCTGGACGTTCCTTCCGACGGCTCCGCCCACACCGCTGGCGTTCTGGGCCCGGCGGCAGGCGCACGAGACGGCCGTGCACCGGTTCGACGCGCAGGCTGCCCAGGGGATCGCCCCGGCACCGGTGACGCCCGGGTTCGGGGAGGACGGGGTGGACGAGCTGCTGACCGGTTTCCACGCGCGGGCGCGCAGCCGGGTGCGTACGGAAGAGCCGAAGGTGCTGCGGATCCGGGCCACGGACACCGGCGCGGTGTGGACCGTACACCTGTCGCCGGAGCCGGCCCGTACGGTGCGGGGCGACGGGGGCGGCCCGGCGGACTGCGAGCTGACCGGCGACGCCTCCTGGCTGTACGCGGCGCTGTGGAACCGCCTGCCGCTGGCCGGGCCCGGGGTCGTCGGGGACCAGTCCCTGGCGCGGCTGTGGACGGAGAAGGGCCGGATCTGACGAACAGCCGCCCGGCGGGCTCCTTGTGACGGTCCGCCAGGAGCGGTGAGACTGGCGGCATGGAGCGACGGACTCAGGCCGACCGGGACGCGGTCACCATCGAGATCAGCTACGCCTTCGTCAGCGCGTGCCTCGCGGCCGGGCTCGTCTTCGCGGCGGTGTTCGCGCCCGCCGCGCTCTTCGGCCTCTCCCCCGCCGCGCACCGCGTCCTGGCGGTGACGGGCGGGATCCTGGCCGCGGTGGCGTTCCTGCTCAGGGTCACGCAGCTGCTGTGGCGCTTGCCCCGCCGCCCGGAGAACGACGAGCGCTGAGGCGGCCGCGCGGCTTCGTCAACCCCGACGAACGTCGGGGGTGCGGGGTGCCGTTCGGCCCGGGTGCCGGGCCTGCCGTCGTCCGTACGTTCGGCGGCATGGAAACGGACATGCGGTACGGACGGGGTCGGCGGCTGTCGGCGGTGGGCGCGACGGCCGGGGCGGGTGCGGGGGCGGTGCTCTGGCTGGCGCCCGGCGGCGGAGTGGGGACGGCCGAGCCGGTGCACGTCACCGGCGGCTGGTCGGCGGCGGCCTACGGGACGCTGACCCGGGCTGTGGCGGGGTGGCCGTCTTGGGCGGGGAGCGCCCTGGAGGCGGCGAGCGAGGGCACGTTGCTCCTGCTGGCCGCCCTGCTGGCCTGGGTGGCCTGGGGCGGCGTGCGCCGGCGCGACCCGCGCACCCTGGCCGGGGCGGCGCTCGTGGCCGCGGGGGTCGTGGCCGCGTATGCGCTCAGCGAGGCGCTGAAACTCGTCCTGGACGAGGAGCGGCCGTGCCGGGCGCTGTCCGGAGCCCTCACCCTCGCGCCCTGCCCCGGAGCGGGCGACTGGTCGTTCCCCAGCAACCACGCCACCCTCGCGGCCGCGCTCGCGGCGGGTGTGGTGCTGGTGCGGCCCAGGCTGGCGGGCCTGACGCTGCCGGTGGCGGGGGCGGCCGCGCTGCTCCGCGTACTGGTGGGGGTGCACTACCCGCACGATGTCCTCGCGGGTGCGGCCCTCGGCGCCGCCGGGACGGTGGCGGCGGTGCTGCTCCTGCGCCCCGCCGCCGTGCGCGCGGCGTCAGCGCTGCTCGACCGCCGGTTCCGGGGTGACGCCGGCCTCGTGGGCGACCACCGCCGCGGCCGCCCGGTTGTCCACGCCCAGACGCGCCAGGATCGAGCTGACGTGGGCCTTCACCGTCCCCTCGGCCAGCCGCAGGCGGCGCGCGATCTGCCCGTTGGAGTGCCCGCCTCCGAGGAAGGCCAGTACGTCGCGTTCGCGCGCGGTGAGCGCCTCGACCCGGGCGCGGGCCTCGGCCCGGCGCCCGGCCCGGATTCCCGCGCCGCCGGCCGCGAGGTGGGCGACCACCCGGGCCGTGATCTTGGGTGACAGGTAGGCGGCGCCGTCGGCCACGGCCCGGATCCCGGCGATGAGCTCCTCGGGCTCGCCGGACTTGACGAGGAAGCCGGCGGCTCCCTCGGACAGGGCCCGCAGGATGTACTCGTCCTCGCCGAAGGTGGTCAGCATGACCACACCCGTACCGGGCACGGTCCTGCGGATCTCGGCGGCGGCTTCGATGCCGCCCGACCCCGGCATGCGGATGTCGAGCACCACCACCTGCGGGCGGTGCCGGCGCGCCAGCTCCACCGCCTGGTGGCCGTCGGCGGCTTCGGCGACGACGGTGAGTCCGGGGTCGGTGGCGAGGACGGCCCGGACGCCCGCGCGGATCATGGGTTCGTCGTCGGCGATGAGGATCCTGATCACGGCAGGTCCTTTCCGGTGAAGGTGTCGGCGGAGACCAGTTGCCCGGCCCGGAAGCAGAGGCGGTAGACGTCCCCCGACCGGTCGTCGAAGGGGTCCGCGGTCTGTACGTAGAACTCGCATGCGGAGCCGGGGGGTTCTGGCCTGGCAGCCGGCTCGGCCGGGCGGCGGGCCGTCTGCCGCCGCGGCAGCTGCGGGGCCACCTCGGCGCGGGACTGCTGCCCGGGGCGCAGCCGGGCGTAGTCCTGCGGGTCGAGCACCGACTGGCGGGCGGTCAGGGTGTCCCAGACCCGCACGCCGCCGATGAGGGCCGCCGCGGTGAGCAGCGGGACCAGAACGGCGGCGGCCGCGGTCCGGCCGAGCCGACGGCGGGCCCGCCGGTGCTCGGGAGGCAGCGGGTCGGCGCGTACGGCGTCACGCACGGCGGCCCCGACCGCCTTGCGTACACCGGCCCGTACGTCGACCCGTGCGTCGGCCCGTACGCCGTCCCGTGCGTCGGCCCGTACGCCGTCCCGTGCGTCGGCCCGTACGGCGTCCCGTACTCCGGCCCGAACGCCGTCCCGTGCGCCGTCTCGTACGCCGTCCCGTACGTCGGCGGCCCTTGTGTCAGCCCGTACGTCGGCGGCCCGTGCATCGGCGGCCCGTGCGTCGCCCCGCGCGCCGGGGCCGGCGGCCTGCCGCGGGGTGGCGCTGTCGGGGCGGTGCGGGAGGGCGGCCCGGACGGCGAAGCCGGCGCCGGCGGGACCGGCCTCGAAGGTGCCGCCCGCGTGCCGGACCCGCTCGTCGAGGCCGATCAGCCCGAACCGGTGGCCCTGCCCGGGCGGGAGCGGCCCGGTCCCGGCGGGGACGTTCGGCCGCCCGGCCGCCGGGCCGTTCGTGACGCGGACCTCCGTCCACCCCTCCGTGTGCCGCACCACCACGGCCGCGCGGGCGTCGGGGTCGTGCTTGGCGACGTTCGTCAGGGCCTCCTGGACCACCCGCAGCACGGCCCGCTCCACGACCGGCGGCGCCCCGCCGGGCGGCGGATCGCCCTCCAGCCGCAGCCGGACGTCGAGCCCCGCCGCAGCTGCCCGGGCGACGAGCGCTTCGAGGTCCCCGGCTCCGGCCTCGTCCGGCGGGAGTCCCGGATCCTCGCGCAGCAGGCCGATCACCTCGCCGAGGCGGTCCACGGCCGCGCCCGCCCGGGCCCGTATCTCCTGGGCGGCGGCCCGGTGCGGGTCCGGCAGGCCGGGGGCCAGCTTCAGCGCTCCCGCCGACAGGGCGATCAGGCTGAGCTCATGGCCCAGGAGGTCGTGCATGTCCTGGGCGATCCTGGTCCGTTCGCGCAGCCGGGCCTGTTCGGCGACGAGCCGCTGCTCCCGCTCCAGCCGTGCGGCCCGGTCCCAGCCGGCCCGGACCAGCGTGCGGGACTGGCGCAGGAACCGGCCCGCGAACCAGGGGACCATCGCCGCGACCACCAGCCCCACGAACCGGCTGGCCCACATGAACCACTCCGGCACCAGGGCCACCGCCACCACCGCGGCCGCCAGCACCGCGACCGATGCCAGGGCCACGTACCGCGCCCGCCCGGGCCGTCCGCCCGCGAGGAACGCGCAGGCCGCCTCCGGCAGCACCCACCACCCGCTCCACGCGCTCGCGCCGGCGGCGGCCAGCACCCCCGCGCAGAGCAGGGCGGACAGGACGGCGGACGGAACGGCGGGCGGAACGGCTGACGTCAGGGCGGAGAGCACCGGCGCGCGGGCCGGGAACTTCACGATCGTTGATCTCACCCTGGCGACCCTACGGAACCCGGCCCGGCCTGCGGCACTGCCGAAAGTCCAATGGCGCGCGGGCCGGGCCGCGCCTCAGCCCAGCGTGGCCGCGTAGGTGGTCTGGCTGCGGTACTGCCAAGTGGGGCCCGCGTTCCACGGGTTGGGCATGGCGGCGCTGGTGGCGTAGGCGTAGCCGGCGCCGCGTTCGAAGGCGGTGCGCAGGGCGGTGCGCATGGCGGTGGCGTCCGGGACGTCGTGGACCAGGTGCCAGAAGGCGGTGCCGCTCGGGTCGAACTCGGTGCCGGCGCGGTAGCCGCTGAGCTCGTTGAAGACGTTGCCGCCGAGCCAGCCTCCGGCGGTGTACGCGGCGTAGGTGTCCTCGTAGGTGACGAAGACGTCGGCGGTGCGGTGGCCGGGCTCCAGGTAGCAGTCGGCGATGGCGGTGCCGGGGTTGTTGACGACGAGGTCGGGCGCGGCCGGGTCGACGGCGTTCATCGTCTCCTGGACGTAGCGGCGGAGCTCGGCGTAGTGGTCACGGGTGGCGTTGGCGGGGCCGCAGTCGCGGCTGACCACGTCGAAGAAGATGCCGTCCACGTGCAGTCGGCCGTCGCGGGTCTTGAGGTAGTTGTCCACGGAGGCCTTGACGGCGGCGACGTCGCGCTTGCCGTGGTCGGTGTGGACGTAGCCGAGCACCTTGGTCCGCTCACCGGTGGAGGTGGTGCCCCCGCGCAGGGCGTCGGCGCGGTCCTGCCAGGGGGTGTCGAAGCGGGAGTCGCCGTTTCCGGGGTTGAGGACGACCACGGAGGCCGCCGGGCCGGTGGCGGTGAGGTCGGCCAGCATCCGGTCGTCGGCCCATACGTACGCGGGAACCCCGATCTCGAGGCCGCGCACGCCGGGTATCCGGGGGGTGGGCGGTGTGCTGGGGGCGGGTGCGGGTTTGCGGGCCGCCGGGGCCTGCGTCGCGCTGTCCGCCGAAGCGGTCACGGCAGGCGCCGGGGCGGCGAGTAAGACGGTGACCAGAACGGCGTACAGGGCCTGGACGGCGCGGGGGCGGGCCATGGCTGTTCCTCCGGCGGCGGCAGGTGCGGGGCGGGGGGCGACCCGACGAACACTAGACGGGCGGCGGTTGCGTGAAGGCCGAACCACCCGCTTTGGTGTGAGGAACAGAAAAACGATCCATCACCTCATCATGTGAATCCGCGTCAGGCCCGGTCGGCGGCAGCCTTGTTCCCGGACACCGCCCGCTGCCGGCCTTCGTCATTTCGTCATACGGCGGGCAGTCCGACCCCGTGCGCCAGCTGGCCGGCCGCATGGCCGAAGAAGGCGGCACGGTCCTCGACGACCCGGTTGAACTGCCCGAACAGCTCGAAGGAGACCAGCCCGACGAGCTGCGCCCAGGCGGCGACCAGCGCGGCGGTGACCTCGGGGGGCAGGCCCTCGGCGAAGTCCGCGGTCATCCGGGCGGCCTCGGGGCGCAGGGAGTCGGGCAGCGGCGGCAGGGCCAGGCCACGACCCTCGTAGGCGGCGCGGACGATGCCGATGAAGGTGTTGCCGACGCGGGAGGCGGGGCCGACGGTGTCGAGGGGGGCGCTGTAGCCGGGGACCGGGGACCCGTAGATCAGGGCGTACTCGTGGGGGTGCGCCAGGGCCCAGGCGCGGACGGCCTCGCAGACGGCGATCCAGCGCGCGCGGGGCGGGGCGCCGGCGGTGCGGGCGGCGGCCTCGGCCTCTTCGGCGGCGGCGCCCACGCTGTCGTACGCGTCGACGATGAGCGCGGTGAGCAGCTCGTCGCGGCTGGGGAAGTAGCGGTAGAGGGCGGAGGACACCATGCCCAGCTCGCGGGCGACGGCGCGCAGGGAGAGTTTGGCGGCGCCCTCGGCCGCGAGCATGCGGCGCGCCTCGTCCTTGATGGCGTTGGTGACCTCGATGCGGGCCCGCTCCCGGGCCCCGCGCACGGTACTCATGCGGATCAGTGTGCCATGCATCTGGAGCAGTGCCCAGAAACGAGACCGGCGATCTATTTAGAGAGCACTGCTCTTGCTTTGGCCAGCGCATCCGTGCACACTGATCTCAAGCGAGAGCAGTGCTCTCCCAATGGGTCCCGGAGGCCATCATGAACGCGCCCGCCCCGTACTACCTCAAGGCCAGCCCCCTCGGCGTGCGCTTCAACGCCCTCCTCGGCAAGCTCGCCCGCCTCGGCATCAGCCTCGCCGGCACCGCCGAGCTGTCGGTCCGCGGCCGCAAGTCCGGCCAGATGCAGCGGATCCCGGTCAACCCGCACACGTACGAAGGCGAGCAGTACCTGGTCTCCGCCCGCGGCCACTCCCAGTGGGTCCGCAACATGCGCGCCGCGGGCGGCGGGGAGCTGCGGGTGGGCCGCAAGGTACGCACCTTCACCGTCACCGAGATCACCGACCCGGTGCGGCAGGCCGCCATCCTGCGCGCCTACCTGGAGAAGTGGGGCTGGGAGGTCAACCGGTTCTTCCAGGGCGTGACCGCCAAGTCCTCGGACGCCGAACTCCAGGCGGCGGCCGCGGACCACCCGGTCTTCCGCATCACCGTCGCCGGATGACGGCTCCGACCCCCGCTCCCGCTCCGGCCCCCGCTCCCGCCCTGGCTCCGGCCCTGGCTCCGGCCCTGGCTCCGGCCCTGGCTCCGGCCCTGGCTCCGGCCCTGGCTCCGGCTCCGGCTCCGGCTCCGGCTCCGGCTCCGGCTCCGGCTCCGGCTCCGGCGGGAGCGTCCGGCGCGGCCGCAGCAACAAGGGCGGGCCCGCAACCGCTGCAACGGCCGGCGCGGCAAACGGGGTGGACACCGCAGCGTCGGCGCGGGCGACGGCCGGCGCGGGCGGTGGCCGACTGGGCGGCGGCAGCGCGCGCAGCAGCCGGCACGGGCGGCGGCCGGCACGGACAGCGGCCGACTGGGCAACGACCGGCTGGGCGGCGACCGGCTGGGCGGCGACCGGCACGGACAGCGGCCAGCTGGGCAGCGACCGGCTGGGCAGCGGCAGCGCGCGGCGGCCGGCACGGGCAGCGGCCGGCACGGACAGCGGCAGGGACAGTGACCGGCACGGACGGCGACAGCGCGCAGCGGCCGGCGCAGCGGACCGGACGAAGCGCAGTCCGGCCTTCGACCGTGCGGGCGATCCGCGGAGTCGGCGCCGCGCTATGCGACTACCCTGACACCCCGTCATGTTTGGCTGGTCCTTCATCACGCCCTGGCATCCCGTGCCCGGTCGAGAAGGAGAGCCCCGTGCCCCGCAAGCTCCGCCTGCCGCGTCGCGTTGCGGCCACCGGCGCCGTAGCCCCAGTCCTCGCCCTCGCCGTACTCGCCACCGCCCCCGGCGCTCCCACGGCCGCCGCCGAGCCGCCTCCGCAGTCTTCCTCGCAGCCGCCCCTGGCGCTGACGCACCCCCGCATCGTCGCGCACTTCGACTTCGCCGCCGGTCAGACCCCCGAGAACATCGCCCTGGAGCCCGAC
The DNA here is from genome assembly GCF_055565795.1 of Streptomyces sp. NPDC028314. Taxonomy (NCBI): domain Bacteria; kingdom Bacillati; phylum Actinomycetota; class Actinomycetes; order Kitasatosporales; family Streptomycetaceae; genus Streptomyces; species Streptomyces sp. NPDC028314. Next base: position 4,643 of record NZ_JBVHTP010000007.1, on the reverse strand, counting down.
GGCTCCGCCGACCTGACCTTCGCCTTCGCCCGGCAGGTCGCCCGGGTCAGCCCGCACGGCGACACGGAGATCCTCGCCACCCTGCCTCCCGTGGCCAACCCGGCCACCCCGCTCGTCGGCGCCGCGGTCGTGTCCGGGATCGTACGTACCCACGACGGCGTGCTGTACGTCAACTACCTCACCGGAACCGCCGGCCTGACCGGCGTCTGGCGGATCACTCCGGACGGCCACACGACCCGGTTCGCGGCCCTGCCGCCGGCCGGCTTCGCCAACGGGCTCGCGCTCGACGAGGACCACGGCGTGCTCTACGCCGCCGACTCGGTGCTCGGCACCGTCTGGCGCATCTCGCTGGACGACGCCGCGGTCACCGCCTGGGCCACGGGCGCCGAACTGCGGCCCGCTCCGGCGCCGACCGGGTTCATCGGCGCGAACGGCATCAAGGTCCACGACGGCGCCGTCTGGGTGTCCAACCACGACCGGGCCACCCTGCTGCGGATCCCCGTCCGCAAGGACGGCACCGCGGGCCCGACCACCGTCCGGGCCACCGGGCTCGCCGGGATCGACGACTTCGCGTTCGTCCACGGCGACACCGTCCTCGCCGCGCTGAACACCAGCAGCGACCTCGCCGTGGTACGGCCCGACGGCACGCAAGGCATCCTGCTGACGCGGCACGACGGACTGTCCAACCCCACCTCCGTGGCGTTGCGCCACGGCAGGGTCCACGTGCCCAGCGCCGCCTTCTACACCGCGGACGACCCCAACCTCCTGACCGCCCGCATCCAGCGGCACCACCCGTAGGAACGGCGGCCGGACGGCGCCGGGCCCGGCAGGGGCCCGGCGCCGTCCTCTGATCAATACGCCTAGGCGCTGCCCTTGCGCGCCTGACGGCCGTCCAGCGCGTGCAGCGCCTTACGGGCCAGCGGGAACTGACGGACCAGGTCGGCCAGGGTCGTCGAACCGCGCGTGATCCGGGCGAAGGCCAGCCACGCCGGGCGCAGGCCCGTGATGGCGGCGTGCAGCAGCCCCGGCCTGGCCTCGAAGAGGGTCAGCATCCGCTTGCCGACGCCCATCTCCACGCCCAGCCCGGCCTTGACGGCGAAGGCGTAGTTCAGGGCCTGGCGCCGCGCGTCCACCGCGTCCTGCGCCTCGGAGATCTTGACGGCCCACTCCCCCGCGAGCCGCCCCGAGCGCAGCGCGAAGGAGATGCCCTCACGGGTCCACGGCTCCAGCAGTCCGGCCGCGTCGCCCGCCACCAGCACCCGGCCCCGCGAGAGCGGCGAGTCGGGCTTGCGGCAGCGGGTCAGGTGCCCGGAGGAGACGGACGGCTCGAAACCGGCCAGGCCCAGCCGGCCGATGAAGTCGTCCAGATAGCGCTTGGTCGCGGCGCCCTCGCCCTTCGCCGAGATGACCCCGACGGTGAGGGTGTCGCCCTTGGGGAAGACCCAGCCGTAACTGCCGGGCAGGGGGCCCCAGTCGATGAGCACCCGCCCCTTCCAGTCGGCGGCCACGGTCTCGGGGACGGGGATCTCCGCCTCCAGGCCCAGGTCGACCTGGTCCATCTCCACCCCGACGTGCGCCCCGATCCGGCTGGCGCTGCCGTCCGCACCGACCACGGCCCGGGCCAGCACGGTCTCGCCGTCCGCGAGGACCACGGCCACCGTCCGCCGGTCGGGCACGGCCGCCCCGTGCTGCTCGACACGGGCCACCGCCGTACCCGTACGGACCGTCGCGCCGGCCTTCTCGGCCTCCGCGACCAGGGCCGCGTCGAACTCCGCCCGGTTGATGAGTCCGAACAGCATCCCCCGGGACCTGCGGGTCCGGGTCAGCCGCCCGTTCATGGAGAAGGTGACCGCGTTGATGCGGTCCTTGAAGGGCAGCACGAACCCCGGCGGCAGGGCGTCGCGCGAGGGGCCGATGATGCCGCCGCCGCAGGTCTTGTACCGGGGCAGCTCGGCCTTCTCCAGCAGCAGGACGCTGCGCCCCCCGGCCGCGGCCGCATGCGCCGCCGAGGCGCCGGCCGGCCCGGCCCCGACCACGATGACGTCCCACACCTCGCCGGTCCCCCCGGCGTTCTCCTCTACCGTCCCCTCGGCGTCGGACTGCTCTGCGTTTGCCCCGTGTACGTCGTCGTCGCTGCTCACGATGTGCTGCTGCTCCTGATCACGCTGTTGCTCGGATGCCGGAGGAATCCTACGGTGAGAGATCGCCTCGGCCCGCTGTGCGAGGATCGGGACTGTCTTTCGCCGTACCCGGCGTACGCACACCCCGCGTATGCGGGCGGCGTACACACAGAACAACGTCGCACCCAAGAGGAGCGTGCCCATGTCCCAGAATCCGATCGCCGAGACCATCGCCTCACTGATGCCCCGCGCCAAGGCGGAGCTGACCGAGCTGGTGGCCTTCCAGTCGGTGGCGGACTGGGCGCAGTTCCCCAAGAGCGAGAGCGAGGCCGCGGCCAACTGGGTGGCCGACGCCCTGCGCGTCGAGGGCTTCCAGGACGTGGCGCTGCTCGACACCCCCGACGGCACGCAGTCGGTGTACGGCTTCCTGCCCGGTCCCGAGGGCGCCCCGACCGTTCTCCTCTACGCGCACTACGACGTACAGCCGCCGCTGGACGACGCCGCCTGGATCTCCCCCGCCTTCGAGCTGACCGAGCGCGACGGCCGCTGGTACGGGCGCGGCGCGGCGGACTGCAAGGGCGGCTTCATCATGCACCTGCTGGCGCTGCGCGCGCTGAAGTCCAACGGCGGTGTGCCGGTGAGCGTGAAGGTGATCGTCGAGGGCTCCGAGGAGCAGGGCACCGGCGGCCTCCAGCAGTACGCCGAGGCGCACCCGGAGCTGCTGGCCGCCGACACCATCGTCATCGGCGACGCGGGCAATTTCCGGCTCGGCCTGCCGACCGTGACGGCCACCCTGCGCGGAATGGCGCTGCTCAAGGTCAAGATCGACACCCTGGGCGGGAACCTGCACTCGGGCATGTTCGGCGGCGTGGCCCCCGACGCGCTGGCCGCGCTCATCAAGGTGCTGGACTCGCTGCGGGCGGCGGACGGTACGACCACGGTCGACGGCCTCGCCTCGGACGCGGTGTGGGAGGGCCTCCAGTACCCGGAGGCGGACTTCCGCGCCGACGCGAAGGTACTGGACGGCGTGGACCTCATCGGCCACGGCACGATCGCGGACCGGCTGTGGGCCCGCCCGGCCGTCACCGTCCTGGGCATCGACTGCCCGCCGGTGGTCGGCGCGACCCCGTCGGTGCACGCGAGCGCGGGCGCACTGATCAGCCTGCGGGTGCCGCCGGGCGTGGACACCCGCGAGGCGATCAAGCTGCTGGAGGCGCACATGGTGGCGCACACCCCGTGGAACGCACGCCTCGAACTCGAGATCGTCGGCCAGGGCCAGCCCTTCCAGGCGGACACGGACAGCCCGGCGTACGCCTCGATGGCGGCGGCGCTGGAGGCGGCCTACCCGGGCCAGGAGATGCAGATCAGCGGCATGGGCGGCTCGATCCCGCTGTGCAACTCGCTGACCTCGCTGTACCCGGAGGCGGAGATGCTGCTGATCGGTCTGAGCGAGCCGGAAGCACAGATCCACGCGGTGAACGAGAGCGTCTCCCCCGAGGAACTCGAACGCCTCTCGGTCGCGGAGGCCCTGTTCCTCGTCAACTACGCGGCGTCCAAGGCCGTCTGAGGTCTGCGCCACGGGCGAACTCCGCTCCCGGTGAACCGAGCGCCGGGAGCGGGGGTCTGCGGTCTACGGTCGGATCCATGACCGAAATCGATCTTGTCGAGGTAATCCCCCACCGGCTCCACATGCTCCGGTTCCCGATCGGCCAGGCGTACCTGTGGCGCGACGGCGAGGCCCTGACCCTGGTCGACGCCGGGTACGCGGGGTCGGCGCCGGCCATCGAGGACGCGATCCGCTCGCTCGGGCTGCGACCGCAGCGGCTGGAGCGGATCGTACTGACCCACTGCCACCGCGACCACGTCGGCGCGGCCGGCGAACTCGCCGCCCGCTGGGGGGCGGAGGTGCTGGCGCACCGCCTGGACGCTCCGGTGATCCGGGGCGAGCAGCCGGTCCCCGAGCCGGTGCTGCTGGACTGGGAACTCCCGCTGTACGCGCACGGCCTGACGGCCCCGGAGGCACCGCCGACCCGGGTGGACCGGGAGCTGGAGGACGGGGACGTACTCCCCTTCGGCGACGGGGCGGTGGTGGTCCACGCCCCGGGCCACACGGCGGGCAGCATCGGCATCCACCTGCCGGAGCACGGGGTGCTGTTCACCGGGGACTGCGTGGCGGGGGTGGGCCAGGTGATGCTGGGCGTCTTCAACGTGGACCGCGCCGAAGCCGAGGCCTCCTTCCGTCGGCTGGCCGCCCTGAACCCGTCGATAGCCTGCTTCGGCCACGGCGGCCCCCTGACCGAGGACACGGCCGCTGCCTTGCGCGCCGCCTAGGCCCTGGCCGGGCGGTTGACGGGGTTCGGGCTGCCCCTGCGGGGCCGGGTTTGGTTTGCAGCTCGGCTGCTGCGGGGCGCCTCAAGCACCGGCCGTTGCCCTGGCCGGGCGGTTGAGTTGGTCGCCTGCGGCGCCGTCGCTTCCGGCCCCGGGCTGCGCCCGGGCGCCTCAAGCGCCGGCGGGGCTGGGTTT
>NZ_JBVHTP010000006.1:315437-433559 GCF_055565795.1 Streptomyces sp. NPDC028314 | reverse complement strand
ACCCGGTCAACCACCGCACCCCGCCAAGCCCGCATCTCACCCAACGGAATCGGCTCACCCGAATACGAACTATCCCAACCCGAAAAATCCTCACCAAACGCAACAGAATCCGAGCCAGAACCAGCGGAAGACAGACCGGATTCAGCGGAGTCCGGCCCGGAATATACCGAGTCGTAGATCTCCCGCCATTCTTCGACCTGCGCCTCAGCCGCCGAACCCTCCGACACGCCCAACGCACCCGACGCAGCGGCCACCGCAAGATCCGGCACCACATAAGCCACGAGCCGCTGATCACCCGGAACATCCTCACGAGCGATCACCGCCGCCTGACGGACACCCTCACAACCCACCAACAGCGACTCGATCTCACCCGGCTCGATCCGGAAACCACGCACCTTCACCTGCTCATCAGCACGCCCCAGATACTCCAACTGCCCATCAGCCCGCCACCGCACCACATCACCCGTGCGATACATCCGCACACCCGACCCGAACGGAGACGCCACAAACCGCTCACCCGTCAGAGCAGCACGACCCACATACCCACGCGCCAGACCCGCACCCGACACATACAACTCACCCCGAACACCCACCGGCACCGGACGCAAAAACTCATCCAGCACAAACACCCGCGAATTCGCCACCGGACGACCGATCGGTACATCCCCCGCCACCAACGGACCCGCCATCGTGACGATCACCGTGGTCTCCGTCGGGCCATAGGCATTCATCACCCGACGCCCCGGCGCCCAACGCGCCACCAACTCCGCCGGCACCGCCTCCGCACCCACCACCAGACAACACAGATCCGTCAGCAACCCCGGAGCATCAACCGGCAACGTCGCCACCACCGACGGAGGAATCAACGCATGCGACACCCGCCCCTCCGCCAGAACCCGCAGCAACTCCCCGCCCGCCAGCCGCCCACGCTCCGGCACCACCAACGTCGCACCCGAAGCAAACGCCACCAACATGTCCCAGAACGCCGTGTCAAAGCTCGGCGAAGCAAACTGAAGAACCCGGCTCCCCGGACCCAACCCCAATACATCCACCTGCGTCCGGGCCAGACTCGCCACGCCCCGGTGCGACACCACCACACCCTTGGGACGCCCCGTCGAACCCGACGTATAAATCACATACTCCGGATGCCCCAGATCCACCGACACCGAAGGATCAGAATCCGGGAACACCGAGAAATCCCCACCCAGCGCATCCTCATCAAGCACCAGCACCGGCGCCGCATCCGCCAGGATGAACGCACGCCGCTCCGCCGGATACTCCATATCCACCGGCACATACCCGCCACCGGCCTTCAACACCGCAAGAACCGCCACCACCAGATCAACAGACCTCGGCAGCATCACCCCCACCAACCGCTCCGGACCCACACCCCGACCGATCAGCCAATGCGCCAGACGATTCGCCCGCGCATTCAACTCCCCATACGACAACACCTCCCCACCACACACCACCGCCGGCGCCCCACCATCCACACCGACAGAAAGCTCGAACAACCCCGCCAGCGAAACCTCCGGCACCTCACACGCCGTGGCATTCCAACCCGACAGCACCAGCCCCCGCTCCACCTCCCCCAACAACTCAACCCCACCGACCCGCACCAACGGATCAGCCACCACCTGCTCCAACAACCACACCCAACGCCCAAGCAACCGCTCGACCGACGAACGATCAAACAGATCCGTCGAATACTCGACCAGGACCTCGACACCCGCCGGTCCGGTCACCGGATGGTGGAGCTCTGTGAGGGAGATGAGCATGTCGAAGCGGGACGTCCCGGAGCCCAGGACCTCCGCCTGTACCTGGATGCCCGGGAGTTCGAAGTCCCCGCTCGGCGCGTTCTGGAGGACGAGCGCCAACTGGAAGAGGGGGTGCTGCCCCGGGGACCGCTGCGGGTTGAGCAGCTCCACCAGATGTTCGAACGGAACATCCTGGTTGGCGTATGCGGCCAGGCTGGTCTCGCGGACCCGTCCCAGCAGTTCCTCGAAGGTCGGATCGCCGGAGGTGTCCGTACGCAGGACGAACATGTTCACGAAGAAGCCGATGAGGTCATCGAGCGCCTCATCCGTACGACCGGCCAAGCCCGCGCCGAGCGGAATGTCGGTGCCCGCGCCGAGCCGGCTCATCAGGGCCGCCATGCCCGCCTGGAGCACCATGAACACCGTGCTGTTCGAACGACGCGCCAACTCGACGAGCTTGCGGTGCAGTTCCCGGTCCAGCTCCAGGCTCAGCTGCGCACCCTCGTACGACGCCACTGCGGGGCGGGGGCGGTCGGTGGGGAAGGTGGCCTGCTCCGGGAGCCCGGCCAGCTTCTCCCTCCAGTAGTCGACCTGCTTGGACAGCAGGCTGCTGGGGTCCGACTCGTCTCCGAGCAGTTCTCGCTGCCAGAGGGTGTAGTCGACGTACTGCACCGGCAGTTCGTCCCAGCTCGGCCGGCGGCCCTCGGTGCGGGCGGTGTACGCCTCGACCACGTCGCGCGCCAGCGGCCCCATGGACCAGCCGTCTCCCGCGATGTGGTGCATGAGGAGCATCAGGACGTGCTCGTCGGCCGACACCTCGAACAGCCGGGCACGGATCGGTACTTCGGTGGCCAGGTCGAAAGTGGTGCGCGCGGCCTCGTCCAGCGCGGCCGGCAGTTCCGCGTCCGTCACGGACCGCTGTTCCCAGTCGAGCCGCACGTCGGCCGGATCCAGCACCAGCTGGTGCGGCTCGCCGTCGGCCTCGGGGAAGACCGTACGCAGCGACTCGTGCCGCTCCATCACGTCCAGCAGGCCGGCGCGCAGCGCCGCCGCGTCCATCCCGCCGCTCAGGCGCAGCACGAGCGGCATGTTGTACGTCGCCGACGGTCCCTCCAGCTTGTGCAGGAACCAGAGCCGGTGCTGCGCGAAAGACAACGGGATCATGAACTTTCCTTCTTCCAGCGAAGTCAACGAAGTCAACGAAGTCGGCGGCGGACGCACACGCGTCGCCGCCGGACCGGTGAGCGCGCCAGGGCCGGCCGGCGCCCCCGGGAACGGCGCAGGGCCCGCCATGCCCCTGGCGGGCCCTGCGGGTGGTGCTCAGCTCGCCGGGATCTCCCAGGACATGCCGTCCCCGGACGGCACCAGACCGCCGTTGAAGAGCGGGTCTTCTTCGGTCAGCTCGTGTCCGAGTGCCGCACGTGCCTGCACACGGGCGCTCTCCTGCATGACCTCACCGACGATCTCCGACCGGAAGAACGGGGCCGGGCGGTCCAGGCCCGCGGCGAGGTCCTCGCCCGCGGAGTCCACGGCCTGTGCCAGCTGTTCGGCGGCGGTGGAGAGCCTGTCGCCGATCAGGGCGGACTCGCCGGAGGCGGCCCCGCCGACCAGTTCCACGAAGGCCTCGATGTCGGTCCTACCGGTGTTGGTGATCTTCTTGGCCTGCCAGAAGTACGAGTCCTCATCGTGGTGCAGGTCGTAGAAGCCGACCAGGAACTCGTAGAAGAGCCCGTACTCGCGGCGGTAGCGCTTTTCGAACTCGGCGAAGCTGCGCTCCTCGTCCACGTCTCCTGCCAGCACGCTGTTGATGGAGCGGGCGGCGAGCAGGCCGCTGTACGTAGCGAGGTGGACGCCCGAGGAGAACACCGGGTCGACGAAGCAGGCGGCGTCCCCGACGAGCACCAGGCCCGGGCTCCAGAAGGTGGTGTTGGAGTACGAGTAGTCCTTGCGCACCCGGATCTCGCCGTACGGGCCTGTGGTGACCCGGTGGGCGTCGGAGAGCATGTCCCGGATCTCCGGGCATCGGTCGACCAGCTTGAGCAGTGCCTTCTCCGGATCACCCTGGATCTGGTCCGCCCGGTCGCGTGCGATGACGGCGCCGACGCTGGTCAGCGTGTCGCTGAGCGGGATGTACCAGAACCAGCCGTCGTCGAACGCCGCCGAGAGAATGTTGCCGCTGCGCGGTGCGGGCAGACGCTTGCCGCCCTCGAAGTACCCGAACAGGGCGACGTTCTGGAAGAACTCCGAGTAGACGCGCTTGCCGCCGGTGTGCTTGTGGATGTTGCTGAGGTTGCCGGAGGCGTCCGCCACCATCGTGGCGGTCACCTGGTGCGAGGTGCCTTCAGCGTCCTTGTAGTGCAGGCCGGTGACCCGCTCGCCGTCCTTGACGACGTCGGTGACGGCGCACTCCTCGCGTACGTCCACGCCCTTGCGGCGGGCGTTGTCGATGAGGATCTTGTCGAACTTCATCCGCTCGACCTGGTACGCGTACGAGGTCGGGCCGGCCAGCTTCGGCGAGATGGCGAAGGCGAAGGTCCACGGCTCGGGGTTCGAGCCCCAGCGGAAGGTGCCGCCCAACTTCTTGGTGAACTGCGCCGCCTCCAGCTCCTCGGTCACGCCCAGGAGCTTGCAGACACCGTGCACCGTCGCAGGAAGCAGCGATTCCCCGATCTGATAGCGGGGAAATCGTTCCTTCTCCAGCAGCAGCACGCGGTGTCCGCGCATCGCCACGAGCGTGGCGAGGGTCGAGCCGGACGGGCCGCCGCCGACCACGATCAGGTCGAAGTGTTCGGCAGTAGATGAGTTCACGATCAGGTTCCCCCTGGTAGGACGGATGGGTCCATTCCCCGGGAACCGCGCGATCTTGTCCACCGGCTGTCCGGGTGTCTGTCAGGTGCGGTCGGAGGCAGCGGAGGCCGCTTGGAAGGTCACCGAAAGGCTCTTCAGGAAGCGGAAGTTGATGCTGTCCTGCCATGTGGGGCCGGGTTCCGCGAGCCGGAGGTCCCGGGTACGCGCGAGGAGCTTGTTGAGTGCGATCTCCACCTCCGCCACCGCCAGCGAGGCCCCCAGGCAGTAGTGGATGCCGTGCCCGAAGGAGAGGTGGTCGGCGGAGCCGCGGGTGATGTCGACCCGGTCGGGGTTCTCGTACTTCAGAGGGTCGTGGTTGCCCGATCCGAGCACCAGGGTCACCGATTCGCCTTCCTTGATCCTTTGCCCCCGCACGTCGAGGTCGACGAGCGCGACCCGGGTGGTGAACTGCACGGAGCTGTCGTAGCGCAGCAGTTCGTGGGCGGCCTTCGTCGCCAGCTCCGGCTGCGAGCGCAGCAGTTCCAGCTGCTCCGGCTCCCGGAGCAGGGCGAGTACCGCGTTGCCGATGAGGTGCGTGGTGGTGGCTTGTCCCGCATCGATGAGCAGCAGGAAGTTCGCGAAGACCTCGTCCTCGGTGAAGTCGCCCTGCTGGAGCTGCTCGGCGATCATCTGCGTGAAGAAGTCGGTGCCGGTGCCGTCGCGCCGGGCCGACGCCCCCTCGTCGAATGCGGCACGCAGCTGGGTGACACGCGGGATCTCCTTTCGGGACTGGGCGAAGAACTCCAGCAGTAGTCCCTGCCAGTTGCCCAGCAGGTGTTCGGCGTGCCTGGGCACTCCGGCCAGTCGTCCGATCACTCCCCGGGTCAGGGGTTCGGAGAAGTCGTGGATGACGTCCATCCGTCCCTGGTCGATGATCCTGTCCAGCAGTTCATCGGTGAGCTGCTCGATGACCGGGCGCATCTCGCGGATGAACCGGGGGGTCAGGCCCGGCCGTATCAGGTGTCGCAGTCGGGTGTGGCGGGGCGGCTCGTGGAAGACCATCATGTCCGCCAAAGCGTCCTTGAGCGGCTTCAGTTCAGCACGTGCGTCGGGCGGCAGCGCCTCGTGGAAGCTTTCGATCCGGGCGCCCGAGAGGCGGTCGTCCTTGGACAGGGAGCTGATGTCCTCGTAGCCGAGGACCACCCAGCTGCGCATCCAGGTGTCGTAGTGGACCGGGTGCTTTTCGCGGAGCTCGCGATAGAAGGCGTAGGGGTCGGCGGCCAGCTCCGGGCTGAACAGTTTCAGCAGGCTCGGCACCTCTTGGACGGGCATGGTTCGACCAGCTTTCTTTCGGCACGGGAGGGAGCTGAGGACAGTACTTCGAAGTCCTGGGAACACCGGTCAGGCCGGGTTCGCCGGCATGGACGACCGCGGCAACAGCAGCGCGGGCGGCGGGAGAAACAGCGGCGAAAGGGCCGCTCGACCGGCTCGAACCTACCACCGCGCACGGCTTTTCCCAGCGATCTCCGGACCTGACAGATCGGTTGCCGGAGGGTGGACAACCCCTCGGCGTTCCTGGGGAATGAAGCCATGTTCCGCCGGCGAGGGTTGACCGCCGGCCAACCTTGGAGGCTGGCTGAGATTGTCCGAACTCATTGAGGTGGCAGGGGCAGTGACCTCGCCGTGGGGGATGGAATCCGCGGTCGGCGCGGGGGGTGCGGCAGGGACCGGACAGCCCTCGTGGAACGCGCAGCTCGCCTCGCCGATGCCGTTCCACCGCTATGCGCGTGAGGGGAGCAGGCTGCCGCAGGAGCTGACCGACCGCAGGTGGCCCGGGCGGGAGATCATGAAGGCTCCGCTGTGGGCATCGGTGGATCTGCGCGACGGCAATCAGTCACTCGCGAACCCCATGGACGCGCGCCGCAAGAGGATGATGTTCGATCTGCTGGTGCGGACCGGCTTCAAGGAGATCGAGGTCGGCTATCCCGCCGCCAGCGCCGCGGAGTTCGAGTTCGTCCGCGAGCTCATCACGCACGACAGGATTCCCGACGACGTGACCATCGTCGTGTTCACACCGGCGCGGCTGGACCTCATCGACCGGACCTTCGAGGCGATCCGGGGTGCGAAGCGAGCGGTGGTGCACCTGTGTCTGGCGACCGCGTGCCTGTGGCGGGACGTGGTGTTCTCCATGTCTGCCCAGGAACTGCGGGACTTCACGCTGGAGGGGGCGGAGCACGTGGCCGCGCGTGCGGCCGCGATGCGCACGACGGACCTGCGCTTCGAGTACTCGCCCGAGACGTTCAACGTGACCGAGCCGGAGTTCGCGCTGGACCTGTCCAACGCGGTCGCCTCGTTGTGGGAGGCCGGCCCGGACCGGCCGGTGACGCTGAACCTTCCCACCACGGTCGAGACCGATTCCCCCAACGTCTTCGCCGATCAGGTCGAGTGGATGCACCGGAATCTGGACAACCGCGGCTCGATCATCCTGTCCGTCCACCCGCACAACGACCGGGGTACGGCGGTGGCCTCGGCCGAACTGGCGGTGATGGCCGGCGCCGACCGGATCGAGGGCACGCTGTTCGGCAACGGCGAACGGACCGGCAACGTGTGTCTGGCCACTCTGGCGCTGAATCTGTTCAGCCGGGGCATCGATCCGCAGCTCGACTTCTCCGACATCGACGCGGTCCGCCGTACGGTCGAGGAGAGCAACCAGATGCCCGTGCCCGCGCGCCACCCGTACGTCGGCGATCTCGTCTACACGGCCTTCTCCGGCACCCACCAGGACGCGATCGGCAAGGGACTGGCCGCCCTCGAACAGCAGGCTGCCAGCACCGGACGCCCTGCGGCCGAGCTGCCGTGGCAGGTCCCCTACCTGCCCATCGACCCCAAGGACGTGGGCCGGACGTACGAGTCCGTCGTCCGCGTCAACAGCCAGTCCGGCAAGGGCGGTGTCGCCCAGGTGCTCAAGACCCACTACGGCCTCGACCTGCCGCGCGCGCTGCGGGTGGAGTTCGCCAAGGCCGTCCAGCGGATCACCGACGAGACCTGTGTCGAGGTCACCTCCCGCCGTCTGTGGGAGATCTTCAGCGATACCTACGTCGAGCCCCGGCCCGGGCTGCTGCTGAAGGAGGTCCGTGCGACGCGTGAGGAGAACCGCAGCCGCCTCTCGATCACTCTGGTCGAGCACGGCGGGAACGAGCAGACGTTCAGCGGCTCCGGCGAGAGCCCCACCGACGCCCTGGTGGACGCGCTCAGCGGTACGAGCCACCAGGTCCGGCTGCACGCCGTCACGGAGCACGAGATCGACGGCGCGGCCCACCCGCGCACCGCCGTCTACCTTCGGGCCGGCAGTGGCCCGTTCACCGCCTACGGCGTGGGCATCAATGCCGACCCGGCCGTCGCGACCGCCACCGCGCTCGTCAACGCCGTCAACCGCGCCCGCGCCACCTCCCGTGATCTCCCGCCCGTGCGGCTGACCGCAGCCTCCCAATAGCGCGGGACCCACAGATGCCGAGAAAGCGAATCCCTTGAACAGACTCAACGGTCCTCTGGACGTCCCGATGGCCGCCGCTGCCACCCCTTCGGCCTCGGTCGGCACCGCCAGCGTGCTGCTGGGCCTGGCGGTTCTTCTCGCCGTGGCCTACGTGTTCGGCAGGCTCGCCCAGCGGTTCCACCAGCCCGTCGTGATCGGAGAGATCGTCGCCGGCATCGCCCTGGGACCCAGTCTGCTCGGGCTGCTCCCGGGCGACCTCTCCCATCTGTTCTTTCCGCCCGCCGTACGGCCGTTCCTGCAGATCATTGCCCAACTCGGGCTGGTGCTCTTCATGTTCGGAGTCGGCTACCGGCTCGAACTCTCACACCTGCGGGGTGCCGGCCGCCAGGTCACGGCCGTGTCCCTGAGCTCGGTCACTCTGCCGTTCCTCCTGGGCATGGGCCTGGCGGCGGTCATCGCGCCGTGGTTCATCACCTCGGAGATGCAATCGGACGGTCTGCTGGAGCCGGCCCTCTTCCTGGGTGTGGCGATGTCCATCACCGCGTTCCCCGTACTGGCCCGGATCATCGACGAGCGTGGCCTGCACAAGAGCCGACTCGGCTCGATCGCGCTCACCTGCGCCGCGGTCCAGGATTTTCTGGCGTGGTGCGTGCTCGCCGTGGTCGTCGCCCTCGTGCACGCCACCGGCACGGCGTCGCTGGCATGGATGGCCGTTGAAGCGGCCGCGTTCGTCATCGGCCTGCTCTACGTCCTGCGGCCCGCCCTGCGGTGGCTGCTGGCACCCGAGCGGCGTTGGTCGGGAAGTCCCGTCACCCACGCCGCACTGGTCATCGGCCTGCTGATGTGCGCGTGGACGACCGAGGAGATCGGCCTGCACGCCGTGTTCGGCGCCTTCGCCTTCGGCGCGGTGGTCCCGCGCGAGCACATCGGCGCTGTGGCTCCGGAGGTCCCCGAGCGTATCGACCAGACCAGCCTCTTCCTGCTGCCCGCCTTCTTCACCGTGACCGGGCTCTCGGTGAACCTCGGCGGTCTCGGCTGGCAAGGCACGCTCATGCTCCTGGCCGCGGTCGCGGTGGCGTGCGCAGGCAAGTTCGCGGGCGCGTTCGGCGCCGCCGTGCTCACCGGCGCATCGGCTCGTGAGTCGACCGCACTGGGCATTCTCCTCAACGCGCGCGGCCTGACCGAACTGGTCATCCTCAATGTCGGTCTCTCCCTGAAGGTCCTGGACTCCAGGATGTTCACCGCCATGGTCTTCATGGCGGTGATCACCACCATCATGACGGGACCCCTCCTGCAACGGATCTATCCGCTGGAGGGGCAGCCGACGACACGGAAGCGCACACCCGACCCGGTAGGCGCCACACGGTGAACCCACCGTCGCGGGAGCGTGAAGAGCAGCGCCCCGGAACCCGTGAGCGGTACCGGGACGAAGGCGGTGAACCGGCCGGCACCTGCGGTGCCGTGCGGTCAGCCTTCCAGTGACGCCCAGATGCGTCCGGCCACGCCGGACGCGGGCGTCTTGCCGAGGCGCATGGCCTCCAAGGGCGAGCGGAACTTCGCGGCCAGCATGCGACCGAACCTCTCGGCCCTTCGCTCCTCGTCGAGATCGACATCGGTGCGGGCGGCGACATGGGCGACAGCCTCGGCAAGGCTCCACCGGTCCCCGATCATGCGCGCCGCGACAGCGGCGCCTGCGGCGCCGGCGTGCTGCCCGCAGCTTCCTTCCTTGCGGTGCCACAGCTCGTGCCCGAAGATCACCATCTGGTGCAGCGGCGACGTGTTCTCCTCGACCACGATCACCTCGAAGTCACCCATGTCGAGCCACAGGCCGCTGACGGTGTCCTGAGGAAACGGCTCGAGCATCAGGCGCACCTCGCGCCCACTGGTCTTCGTCACGTACGCACAGATCGCCTGGAGCAGCTCGACCGGGGTGGTCGGCGACGAATCGGCCACGCCCGCGAAGAGCTCGTCGCGATGCCGCTTCATCTCTCGGTACGTCCCCACTGTGCCCCCCATGCATCACATCCCGTACCGTCCCCGCAGGTGGGGGTCTACTTGCGCCTGGCCTCCCGGTCCCGCTCCTCACGTGCCCGCCGAGCGACCGATTCGATCAGCGCGATGAGCGGCTGCGCCGTATCGTCGGGCACCTCGGCCAGAGCGCGCGCCGCGTAGCCGACCACTCCGATTCCCGGATCCAGGTCGGGTGCCGCATCCCTGTCCTTCAGGCGCTGGAGGTCCTGGTCCTGGCGCTCGAAGGCCCGTTCCAGGAGATCCTTGTGGATCTCGCGCAGGACCCGGTCCAGCGCCTCCGGCGGCTCGGCCACCAGGAACTCGATGCTCTCCCCGAAGAACTGCGCGATCCCGGCGGCGTGGTCCAGGTTCGGGGCCTTCCCCGTCTTGATCATTTTGTCGAGCCACTGAGGGCTCGTGCCCGCCCCCGCCGCGATCTCCGCCAGCGAGTAGATACGTCGCTGCCCGTCGGCCGAGGGCCGCAGACGCGTGGCGCGCAGGAAGAGGATCCGGTCCAGCACTCGCCGATGGCGTGCCTCCACGGCGTCCGCACCGCCCTCGGCAGCGGCGGACGCCACCGGCTCGCCGCGCAGCAGCGCCTCGACTTCCGCCACGGGCAGCCCGGAAGCGTGGGACAGTCCTCCCTCGCCCTCGACCCTCAGCGCCTCCTCGCGTTCATCACCCAACCGGTCGAGAAGGGGGAGAATGCGCTGGAGCGTGCTTGCAGGATCGGCGGTAGGTCTGTCAGTCAACGCTTACTCCCACAGACTCCGACGGCCTTGACGTTTTGAGCAGTGACCGTAGCCGCTCACTCAACCCGAGAGCAATGACGAACGGTCCGCCCTCAGCGGGAGATTCTACGTGGGAGGCCGTTGCGCCCCGGCCATGGGTGCTGCGCCGTGGCGGTGGGGCTCGCGCCGAGGCGGCAGGGCCCGGGAGATGCGGACCATGAGGTCGCCGTACTCGGTCTCGGACGAGCGCAGGGCGTGGGCGGCGCGACGGCTCCCGTCCTCGCCGGCAGGCGTGCAGCGTGCGCGGGCGTCAGCCGCTGCCTCCAGCATGGCTGCCAAGCCGGCCGCGACGGCGTCCGGCCGGCGCACACCCTTCTGGGCCGCCTCGCGCTGGGCCAGTTCGCGTATTGCGTCGTCGCAGTAGGGGCGCAGTTGGAGTATCCAGTCCTGGATGTTGGTCATGCGGTTGACCAGGTGCTGTTCGGGGCCCGCGTACCAGGGTGTGGTCAGCGCGAGGGAGCCCGGGCCGCTGGTGACGGGCGGGCGCACGAGCCGCATCAGCGGTGCGAGCGCGAGGAACGTCCGCCCGGGCTTGACGAGGCGTTCGGTGAGCCAGGGGCCGAGAACCGGGAGGAGGAAACCAATCGTGACGATCATGGCTCCGAGGGGGCTGAACGAGGTCCCCCTCTCGTTGAGTACGTCCCAGTTCCGTCCGCTCCAGCGGGCGGCGATGGCGAGCAGCTTGGAGGTTCCGATGACGAAGTTCGACAGGAATCCGGCGGCGAGTACGTACAGGCTGGCCCGCAGCCACCCGTCGGCCGTGGCCGCTCCGTCCGTCCGGATCTCTTTGCGGATGGCGAGCGACCAGCTCCAGCACACGACCGTGGCGCCGGCCGCGGCCATGACGTTCGAGGACAGGTAGAGCAGCAGCATCTCGCCGATGAAGGGGGTGGTGGCGTAGTAGGTGTCGAAGTCGCTCGGTCGCTCGTCCGGCGCGTCGCCGAGGATGAAGCAGACGATGACCGCCAGGACCACGAGGCAGTGCCCCAGGATCCAGACGCGTACGCGCCAACTGGTACGGGCCCGTCCTTCCTTGTCCCCTCTCCAGTTCTCCATCAGCGCCAGGCAGG
The DNA here is from genome assembly GCF_055565795.1 of Streptomyces sp. NPDC028314. Lineage (NCBI taxonomy): Bacteria > Bacillati > Actinomycetota > Actinomycetes > Kitasatosporales > Streptomycetaceae > Streptomyces > Streptomyces sp. NPDC028314. The sequence continues at coordinate 421,651 of NZ_JBVHTP010000006.1, read as the reverse complement.
TACACGCGTACGCGCAGAGGATGCAGTGGACCAGCAGGGCCGAGAAGTTGCAGACGCCGGTGATCCGGTTGACCGCCGTTACGGTCGGCGGGGCGGCGAAGAAGAATCCGGCGCAGTGCAGGAGGATCAGGGTGTTGACGGTGCGGACCAGCGGGCTGCGCCATCCCCTCACCAGAGCGGGCAGCTTCACCAGCAGGACGGCGCCCAACGCGGCTGCGGGTACGTAAAAGTTGACGCCCTGTTGCATGGTCAGCCTTCCGATGGTGCCCGCATGCGGCCGGTCACGCCGGTGGGTACGGCGCCGTCCTTCCGGCCCGGCGCGTCGGTCCCCCCGTGCATCACTCCGAGATCATGCCAGTGAAGCGCGGCGCTGCCGAAACCACGGGACGCCTCTCAGTCCACCTTCGCCGCCCCCGGCGCGTCCGGGGCCTCGCGGTTCTCTCGCGCCCGATCCGCACGCGCCCGGCGTGCGATCGATTCGATGAGCTCCACGATCGGCTTGGCCGTCTCATCGGGTACGTCGGCCAAACAGCGGGCCGCGCTTCCGACGAGGCCCAGCTCGCCGGTCACGTCGTCGGCCGGTCCAGCTCTCCTGAACCTCCGCACGTCGGCGTCCCGCTGCTCTACCGCCTGCTCCAAGCCCGAGTGGATGTGCCGCAGTACGCGATCCAGAGCCTCCACCGGGTTCGCCCGGCCGGCCGCCGTACCGGACGGTGTCCGGTCGCCGCGCAGCAGGGCTTCGACGTCCTTGGCCGGCAGTCCGGAGGCGTACGACAGCCCGCCCTCGCCCTCGACCCGCAGCACGTCGTCACGATCACGGCCGGCCCGGTCGAGGAGGGCCACGATGCGTCGTACGGTGCTCACCGGATCAGGAGCAGACCTGTCACCCACCGCACACTCCTACCGGACTCCCGAGCACTGACCATCCGAGCGTGACCGTAACCGCCCCCTACCGCGATAGCAACCACGAATGACAAGCCATCAGCCAGGGTTGCGTCAAAGGGACCCAACCTTCAGGTGGGGTCGGTGTCGTCGTGTCGGAGGGCGGTGCGGACGCCGGTGATGACGACGGCGATCAGGCAGAGGGCGATGACGGTCTCGGCCCACAGGAAGGCGAACCAGTCCAGCACGCAGCCGATCGGGGGTGTGCCGGGGGCGGTGTTGCGGAACGCCGAGAGGGCGAACAGGGTGGCGGCCATCCAGGCGAGTGCGGGCCAGACCAGCCCCTCGCCGCGGGTCGTCAGGTACCAGGCCCCGATGAGCACGGAGGCGGCCAGCGCCCACATCACGATCATCATGAAGACCGCGAAGACGAGCAGGCTGCCCGATCGGGCCAGCCCCAGCGCCACGCCGGCAGCCCCTTGCTCGGGCGGGGTGGGTGTGGCGGAGATCCTGAAGACCGTGTCGTTGTTGGAGAACATCATCCGCACCGGCACCTGCTTGCCGTCCAGCTGTGCCCAGAACTCGATGTCGGTCTCGTAGGTGTCGAACGGGTAGTCGCTGATCGATCCATCCGTGATCGCGACCTGCACGTCCCTGATCGTGAGCCGCTCGTGCGCCTTGAACTCCAGGTCGCCGAGGGTCTGCGCGGAGGTCTGGAGGCTGAGATCAGCCACCGGGGCCGTCCCGCCCTCCTCGCCGAGGGTCCCGCGGGCGGTGACCCTGACCCGCAGTGCCAGCTCTCTGGCCGCGGCGTCGACGCGTTGGACGCTGGCCTCCACGTCCACCCGGTCGGCGGCTTGGGATCCGACCGTGTGGACCGTGTCGAGCGCCTGCCGCTCGGAGAACTGCAGCCACGACCCCACGGCCACCGCCACCACGATCAGGACCGCGATGGGAAACAGGATCGGCAGGAGCGAGGCCCCGGAGCGGTGTGGGTGACGTGAGTCCCAGGTTGGGGCCATGGTGACTCCGACGACGAGGTGGGAAGCGGTTTCAGGGAGCGATCTCGAACGCGGGCGGTTCGAGGCTCTTCAGGCATCCGGTCTTCGGCGCGGCCGGGTTGTCGAAGAACGAGACGGCGATCTCCTGGGCGCACTTCGAGGTGGCGAACACCACGTGCGGCTGGTAGGGGATCGTGACGACCTTGGCCCTGGGCAGCGTACGGGCGACGTACGGGCCGTTGTCCGCGCCGGTCTGGGAGTCGAAGCTGCCCGACAGGGCGAGGGTGGGGATGTCACCGCGCGTGGCGTCCCGGATCGAGGGCGCCGCTGCGGGGACGTTCCAGACGTCGCAGTCCGGACGGAGGAAGGTCAGCTGTGGGGCCTGGGCCTGCACCGAAGGGGGGAAGGTCGGGAACGTTTCCCGCCCGCCCTTGAGCGCCTGTTCCTGGGTCTCGTACGGCGTCCACTCGCTGCAGAAGACTCCGTAGACGAGGCCGTGCGCGATCCGGCCCACGGCCGCCGGGCTGAGCTTGCCGCCCGCCCACTGCTGGGCGATCCGCTCCGGTTTGCCGTGGGCCAGCTCGTCGAGGGCGGCGGGTACCTGGGGCGCCACGTGGGTGGCGGACGTCATCCAGTTCACCAGGGCTCCGCCGTCCAGTACGACCTTCACCGGCTTGTCGCTGCCGGGGAGCGTGACGGTGGTGGTGACCGGCTTGGCTTCGAGGTCGCGGACGAGCTTGTCGAAGGTGGCCGACAGGTTCGGGTAGCGCTTGTTGCACGCCGGCTGTTCCGCGCAGGCCTTGAACAGACCGTCGAAGCCCTGCCGGGCGCTGCTCCAGGTCGCCGCTGACCCGGCCCTGGACGGCGGCAGGATGCCGTCGATGCCCACCGAGCGGAGTCCCTCGGGGTGCAGGCGCATGTAGACCAGCGCCAGGTGGGTGCCGTAGGAGATGCCGTACAGGTTCCACTGCTTGATGCCCAGCGCGGTGCGCAGGTCGTCGTAGTCGGCGGCGCTCTCGGTGTCGTTGTAGGTGCTGAGGTCGAGTCCGCGGGCCGCCAGTTGGTCGCGGCAGGCCTTCGTGGCCGCGACGTGCAGGCGCTCGGTGGACGGAGCGTCGGAGACGAGGCCGACCGCCCGTGCGTTGAACTCGTCGATGTTGGGGCAGAGGGCCGTCGGGACGGCCGAGTACGTACCGCGCTGGGACATGAAGATCACGTCACGGTCCCGGTTCAGGCCGCCGTCGATCGCCATCTTCGCCTCCCCCACGGCATCGTCACCGGGCCCGCCCGCGAGCCATACGATGGGGTCGGGCTTCGGCGTGTCGGTCGCGGCGGGCACGATCGCGACACCGAGTTTGATCGTTCGGCTACTCGGTTTGGCGCGGTTCTCGGGCACGGTGAGCGTTCCGCAGCGGGCTCCCTTCAGCGCCTCGATCGGTTCTGGCGTCTTCGGGCAGGGGCCCGGCTCGAAGCGGGCGTCCCCCACCGTCCGGGCGACCGTGCCGATCGGCGCTTGGGGGGTGGGGGTGGTGTCGGTGCGGGATTGCCCCCGGGCGGGCGCCGCGAGCAGTCCGGTGACGAGGAGGCCGGTCGCCATGGCGGCCGACGTGGCTCGCAGGCGCCGTACGGTGCGGCGGCTGCGGGGCGCGTGGTGGCGGGGCGCGTGGTGGCGGGTCATCTGGTCTCCCGGTCATCTCGGGATGATCGTGAACGGTTCGGGCTCGAGACCGTCCACGCAGGAGGTGTCGGGATCGGTCGGGCGAGCGAAGAACGAAGCCAGCACGCGCTGCGCGCACGGCGACTGCGGGACCACCCAGTGGCCGATTCCGGGGACCTCTATGGCGGTCGAGCGGGACAGGTTGCGGGCCACGCCCTTCGCCCAACTCGCCCCGGTCTTCACGTCGAACGTGCCGGAGATGACGAGCGCGGGCACCGAGCTGACCGTGGCCACCCGCTGGACCTTCGCGCGGTCCGGAACGTTCCAGATGCCGCATGCCGGGTACTGGAAGGGCAGCTGCGGCACTTGGGCCAGGACGGTGTCCGGCCACCCGGGGAAGGCCTTCTGCCCTGCCTTCAGCACGTCGGACTCCGAGTACCCCGGCGCCCACTCGCTGCACGCTATCGAGTTCGTCAGGCCGTGCGCGAACTCGCCGACCTTCTGCACCGAGCCGCCCGCGCGGGCCTGCGCGAAGCGCTCCGGGTTTCCGCGGCCGAGTTCGTCGAGCGCCGCCGGGATGTCCTTGGGCCGGGGGGTGAAGGCGACGATCAGGTTCAGCAGCGCGCCCCCGTCGAGGACGGTCTTGACCGGCTTGCCACCGTCCGGCGGCGTGACGTTCAGCGTCAGGGGGTGGGCCTCCAGCTTGCGCACCTGCTCCGTCAACAGCTGCGGAAGGTCCGGGTACCGGTCCTTGCAGGCGGGCTGCGCCGCGCACGCCTCGAAGATGGTGCGGATCCCCTCGGCGGTGCTGCCCCATGTCCACGGCAGGGTCACGTCCTGGGGAGGGGTGATCGAGTCGATCGCGAACGCGCGGATTCCCTCGGGGTGCAGACGCAGGTACGTGAGGGCCAGGTTGCTGCCGTAGGAGTACCCGTAGACGTTCCACTGGGGGATGCGCAGCGCGTTGCGCAGGTCGGCGAAGTCGTCGGCGTTCTCCGTGGTGTTGTAGGCGCTCAGGTCGGTGCCGGCGGCCGTCAGGCGGGCCCGGCAGTCCTTCACCGCTTTGAGGAAGAGCTGTCGTGCCTCCTGCGCGTCGTAGCCCAGGCCGACGGCCTGCCCGTTGAACCGGTCGACCTCCGGGCAGGCGAGATTCGGCTGGTCGTAGAGGTTGCCGCGCTGGGCCATGACGATCAGTTCGCGGTCCTTGTTCAGGCCGGAGTCGACGAGGAACGGAATGTCGTCGAACGTGTCGGCGCCGGGGCCGCCCGCCATGAACACCACCGGGTCCGCGGCGGGCTTCGCGGAGGCGGCAGGAATGCGTGCGACGGCCAGCTTGATGGTCCGGCCGCCGGGGCGGGAGCGGTTCTCGGGGACCTCCAGGACGCCGCACCGAGCGCCGTTCAGCGCTGCGATCGGCTCGGGCGGCTCCGGGCAGGGACCGGGCACGAACCGGGACGAGCCGGCCGGGCTGGGCTGCCCGGTGGGCTGGTCGAGCGCGGACGCGGCTGCTGACGCGGCGCTGCTGGGTGCGGGGCCGAGTGCTGCCAGACAGACCAGAGCGGCCGCGGCAGTCACCCCGGGGATGCTGTGCTTCGGCATGTGATCTCGTTCCTCTGCCGGCAGAGGCGGCGGCCCTGCGGGCCAGGCCGCAGCGGTTTGGGCGGAACGCGCGATTTCGACGCTACCGGGTGGCGCGTACGCCCGCCACGCGGAGCGGTCGAGCCCCGTCGGCCCGCGAGTACCGGTAGCCGCCTCCCGTCCCTTGTGCGCGTCTCCGGACCAGCCGGTAGCGTTGATTCCATGCGTCCCCCGCACCGCCACGGCATCGCCCGGCGGGGCAGCCGTCGGCGTTCGGCAGAAGAAGATGGGGGGCGTGCATCGGATGGCGTCGTTGTGCGCCGCCGGGGGCGCCATGGTCGTGGTCGTACTGGCCGGTGCCGCAAGGCCGCAGGCGTACGCGACCGGCGATGACCGCGAGAAGCGCGGCGTAGATGTTCTTGTTGGCCGGTCGCGACGACGCGGCGGGCTCCTCGGTCCGGTCCTTCCCGCGTGACGGACGGTGGGCCGTGCGACCCTCGACCGCCCGTCACGCAGCCCGCCCGGCGACCTGGTCAGGAATCGGAGCGGAATGCTCCGTGGACGCGCAGGTCGCCGTTGATCGCCACCTTCCCGTCGTTCGTGTGCATGATCCAGTCGCCTCCGTTACGGACCGACAGATGGGCGCCGGCGTTCACCTTCCCCTGCAAGCGCGACTCACCTTGAACGCGCAGCATGCCGAGGGTGGTGAGGTCTCCGGTGACAGTGACCGTCTGGTCGGCCGTCACCTCGCCCTCGGCATCCAGGCGGCCGTGGACGATCAGCCGCGGCGGACCGTCCTGCGTCTCCAGCACGTTGTCGACGCTCAGCCCGCCCTGGAGGATGAGCCGTTCCTTGACCTGGGCCCGGTGGGTGACCAGGTCGTTCAGGTCTGCCTTGTCGGCCGCGACGGTCCCCCACTGGCGGCTACCGGCGCCCTGGAACACGTTCATCCCGGAGGCCGGGAACTCGATCCATCCGTCGGCAGCCGTGCGGCCCTGCACCCACTTCGTGTTGATGCCGTTCAGGTCCGCCAGGTCGGCGGCGACGGTTCCCCAGTCCTGCTTTCCGTCCTTGCGGACGTTCACTCCCGACTGCGGGAACTCGACCCATCCCTTGCCCGAGTCCCGGTCCCCCACCCACTGGGTGTTGATGCCGTTCACGCTGATCTTGTCGGCCGTGACGGTTCCCAAGTCGCTTCCACCGCCGCGGCCGACCCTGATTCCGTCGGACGGGAACCCGATCCACCCGGCGTCGCTCTCGCGCCCCCGGACCCACGCCGCGGTCACGGTCTCGACGTCGGTCCTGGCGGCGGAGAGGGTGCCGAGGCCGCCCGCGGCGTCGCGGATCTGGGCGCCCTGCGCGGTGAAGGTGATCCGACCCTGGTCCGTCGTGCCCTCGACCCACGGGCTGTGGATACCGGTCGTCGCGGTGACGCTCTCGAACTCGGGGCTGCGCAGGTGGACGGTGGTGGTGAGGAAGTACCCGGGCTGCTGCCCGCCCGGGGAGCTGGCGATCAGGGTGTACGTGGCATCCCGCTTCGGCTCCTGGCCCGCCGCCGGCGACCACTGCCAGCCCGTTGCGCCCTGCGTCGGCGTGACCGTCTCCGGGGGGCCGTCCGGACCCTGGATCCGGTAGGTGAGGGTGTCGGGCCCGTCCCACTGCAGGACGACGTCCTGGCCTCCGGCCACCAGGGACTGCTTCGCACGGAAGTTGCGCGGCACCTTGGGCAGCTGCTTCAGCAGGCTCAAGGTGATGGGGTTCTTCTGCACCCTGGCGCCGTTCGCCGCCCTCTCCATCACGCGCAGCAGCACCAGTCCCGCTGCGCTGGAGACGGGGAAGCCGTCCAGGACCAGGGCCATGGAGCCGGCCTCCTGGAACAGCGTGTTCGGCTGGGCGGTCACGGTGAGGACACCCGTGTTGTCGTCCCAGGCGACGATCGGCTCCTCGCCCTGCTTCGTCGCCGTGTTCCGCTCGACCCGCGCGGTGATCGTCTTCGGATGCGCCGTCAGATCACCGTCCGCCTGGCCGCAGGGCACCCGTATCTCGATGGAGTACCAGATCACCTCGTCCATGGTCGGATTGGAAACGACGATGTAGACCGATCCCTGGCGTTCTTCGCCCGCGACCGGCACCTGGAGCGGAGCCGGATCGGTGAGTATTTCGTAGTGCAGAGAAGCCATCGCTGAAGACCCCCTGTTTACGCTGTCCGAACGCTTGCCCCCGACGGGCGCAGCCCCTTCAGCACAGCACTTATCGGACAACCCGACACCCGGACCCGCCCTAACCGGCGCGAAACAGACGCTCAGTGGCCGAATCGGGAATCTCCTACTTTCCGAGAGCGCGGCTCACGGCCTCGCCGGCACTGGCGCGCGGGGCCGAGGGAACCGGGTAACGTCTTTGTCATGTTCTTCCAGACGCCGATTTACGAGTCGAACGTGACGGGCACGGGCCCCGCTGACGTCCTTCGACGTCGCCGCACCCGTCCCGCACCGATGAATCCGTAGATCACTTCACATCACCACCGGGAGAACCCGTGACCGACAGCAAGAACATCAACAACCCCGTGGGCCAGGGCGGCGGCCAGCGCAAGAAGCTGTCCCGCGCCGAACGGCAGAACAACGGTCCGCACCGCAACCTCGACCGCCAGGGTGCTGCCGACCAGAAGGCGGAGCTGGTGCGCAAGATGCGCGAGAAGGCACGCGCAGCCGAGGAAGCCGGGCAGGCGGGCGACGACACCGCGCAGAGCTGAGGCACCACCGCCGCAGGGCGGCACCGCACGGGGCAGGGCCCGGACCGCGACGCACGGTCCGGGCCCTGCTGCCGTTTCGGAGCTGAATCAGCACGCGCTGCGACGCAAACGCCGCTCCAAGACGAGGCGACCCCTCGACTGGGTAGCCGAGCTCGCGCAGGCGGTCGATGTCGCGGCGCACCGTGCGCAGGGTGACGTTCAGGCGGTCCGCGAGCTCCTGACCTGGCCATTCGCGGCGAATCTGCATCAGGGACAGCAGACGGAGTATCCGGGCGGGCATATCGCTCGTCATGTCTTCCACGATGCGCCGGATTAAGGACGAGTCGTGTCCTAAACCGCTCCTAGCGTGGAGGTCACCGACGGGATGAACCGCAAGATTCCCGCACAGACCCCTCAGGAGAGGAGCCGCCATGAAGATCGGACTGCTCGGTACCGGATTCGCCATCGCCCACGCCGCCGTCTACGCCGCACGCCCCGGCACCGAGGTCGTGGTGTTCGGCCGCAGCCCCGAGAAGCTCGCGTGTTCGCGAGAAGTCCGGCTTTGCAGACGTCCCACACGTCCCGGGCCCTGCGGGAGGACCTGGGCGTGTGAGACGACGCTGCCCCTTTCGCCCTACACGGATGCGGGCAGCTCGGCCGGCATCGAGAAGAGACCGAAGCGCTTGCCTCTCGGGTCGACGAGCCGGGCGAACACCAGCCCGTCGGGATTCCCGTCCGGGCCGTGCTCGTACGCGCCCTCGCCAAGCTGGAGCAGGTCCTGCCGTCCCGGCTGCGCCGCCGGGTCACCGTCCTCCAGGAGGCCGCGGTCGCCTTCCGCCGGGACGCCCAGCCCTCTTCGACGCGGCCGAAGTCACCCCACCGCCCCTGCCCGGACCCGGATTCCAGGGCGTCACCCTCCACGAGCAGCGCGCCCGCACCCTCCTCACCACGCTCCCCGTCGGCGTGGCCTGGACCCTCAACCTGTACCGGAGCTGGACGCGAGGTATTCGGCCGTGCCCACGGAGCGCCCCGTGGTGAATCGCGCGATCAGGTCCGCCAGTGCCTCGGGCCGCTCGCCGCTGTCGGCCTCCGCGTCTCCGACGCGGGTGAGCAGCGGATGCTGGCAGACTTCTGCCCGCGGAGAGGCGTTCGCCGTCACCGCGTCGGCAAGCGGGAGAACAGGGCGGCATCGTGGGATCGGGACAACTTCCTCCTGGCCAGAAGCTGGCGAAGGGCTGGCCGGTGTCGCACTACGGGCCGGTGCCGAAGTTCCGGCCCGAGCGGTGGACCCTGCAGGTCTTCGGCGCCACTGCCTCGGGCGAGAAGTACAGCTGGACCTTCGACGAGGTCTCCGCCCTCCCCGGCACCACGATCGTCACCGACATGCACTGCGCGTCGGGGCCCTCGACGACCGACCACGAGTTCTACGGCGTGCCCGCCCGGGCCTTGCTGGAGCTGGCGCCGCCGGCCCCCGAGGTCACCCACGTCATGGCGTGGGCCGAGTACGGATACAGCGCCAACCTGCGCCTGGCCGACTTCGCCTCGGACCGGACCCTGCTGGCCATGCACCACAACGGGGAGCCGCTGACCGTAGAGCACGGCTTCCCCCTGCGCCTGGTCGTACCGCACCTGTACGGCTACAAGGGGCCCAAGTGGCTGCGCGCGATCGAGTACATGACCCAGGACCGGCGGGGGTTCTGGGAGGAGCGCGGCTACCACAACATCGCGGACCCGTGGAAGGAACAGCGGCACTCCTACCAGGAGGACGACTCCCCTTAGGGCCTGCCCAGCGGATCGGATACCGCCGGACAGGCCCCGCGTTGGAAGGACTCAGCCCTTGAGCTCAGCCCTTGAGCGTAAAGGTGAAGCGCCCGAGAGCTAGCCGCTCAGGCGGACCGGCCGCACAGGTATTCGCGCGGCAAGGAGGACCGGGGATGTGCCACCCCCGGCACGGGGGCCCAACGGCCGCGGTGGGCCCGGTGCGACGGCGGACCGTACGGCGACTGCCAGGCCGGCCGGTCGCTTCGACCCGAGACACCCGGGTAGAGGAGCTGGTGGTGCGGGTTGACGTGGAACTTGCCGTGCGCCCGGAAGTGCCCGGAGGGGCACCCGCGGCAACGGCGGAGGACGATCGGCAGGCAGGTGGGCACGACCACCCAGTTTTTGGACACAGAGATACACCGGTTCCAGTGAGAAGACCGCAGCGAAAAGGAGCGCGGCGCACAGGTGCGACGCGCGACGGTTCAGCGCTCGGGGTGTCTCACTTGGTGTACAACGGCACGTCCTTGCCAGGGGCGACAGCGATCGGGAGCACGCTAACGGCCCGCGGGAGCACGACTCCACTGAATTTCGGGCGGATGGCGATGCCCCGCGGCGAGCAACACCCACACAAGACGAGTGTGCGGCCGGGTTACACGCCGTGCCCGAAGGGCGTGACGGCCCGGTACTCCGATCTTCCCACGATCTTGGGGCGCGGACCGGCTCTCGGATGACGACGCCGACGCAGACGGCCGACTCGGGTCGCCGTCGGGACTCCGACCCACCTACGCGCCGAGGTAGACCCATGCCTTCGTGCCGGAGCGCAGGACGACCTGGGTCCTGGCGTAGTCGTCGACCTCGTAGCCGTCCGCCGAACCGAGTTCCTCATCGGTGAGCGCGAAGACGGTGCCATCGATGGCGCGCGGGTCCGGGCATGCGGAGATCCTCCAGGAGCAACTGCCTCTGAACTGGCCGTCCCGACCTATCGAATGGGGACCGACCCCGACCACGGCGGAGGCGTCACCCACCGGCACCCCGGGAAGGGACGCCTCACGGCGCCGTCGACGATCCGGGCGACGGCGCCCGCGATCTGGTTGCGGACGGAGATGCCCTCGACCGGTCCGGTCGCGGTGTTCGATGTGCACGGGCTCCGTCAGACCCGGACCTCTTCGGGCGCCTCTGCGAGCGGCTCTGGCCCCGCTACGCACGGCCCGGGTCACGGCGACCTGACCCACTCGGTCGCGTCGGCCGATGGACCTCCGCCGCACCGGCCGACCCGCCCACGCCGACCGCGTCGATCGTGGGCGCACGGACTTCGTTCGCCGCGCCACAGAGAGGGAGGGGCTCCGGTGCGCGGATGTTGGTGCGTATCCGCCAGGGCTGAGGCACTGCTGGGCCGGCTGTCGTCGGGGTCAGCTGCGGGCGGCCTGTCGGATCAGGTCGGCGACGGCGTCGGGCTGGGAGACGTACACCGAGTGACTGGCGGCCACTTCGACGGTCTGGGCTCCGATCCGCTCGGACATCGCGTGCTGGGCCGGGGGCGGGATCATGCGGTCGTCGGTGGCGATCAGGTACCAGGCCCGCTTGGTCCGCCAGGCGGGCTGGGACACCGCGCCGCCCAGTGCTTCCACGCCCCAGGGGACCTGGGAGTCGGCCATGAACTCGGCCTGGGCGCGGGGCAGGTCACCGGCGAAGGACTCGGCGAACTTATCGCGGTCCAGGAAGAGGAAGCCCTCGTCCGGCGGCAGGATGGGCGGGACGGGGGCACCGGGGGGCGGGTCGGCGATCAGGGTGCTGACCGACTCGCCCTTGTCGGGAGCGAACGCGGCGATGTAGACGAGCGCATTCACCTTCGGGTGGTTGCCGGCCTCGGTGATCACGACGCCGCCGTACGAGTGGCCGACCAGGGTCACCGGTCCCGGCAGGCGGTCGATCACCTGCTGGGTGGCGGCTACGTCGCCTTCGAGGGAAAGGGTGGGGTTCTGCACGACGGACACGTGGTACCCGTCGGCCCTCAGGGCGTCGTACACGCCCTGCCAGCCGGAGCCGTCCACGAACCCACCGTGGACGAGCACGACATTCCCGCGCGGTGCGTTGTCTGCCATCTTTCCTCCAATGATCTGCGGGCCCGGTCTGCTCGGGCCGTGCGACGAAGGTGCGAATGCGGCCAATTTCGCCGCTTCCAAAGTGCTGAGCCATCGAGCACGGATGGAGGCGCTTCCGTGCCGCCGCTGGGCGGCGCCGGCTCACTCCGGGCGGGGCCGCGTGCCATGTCGGCAACTCGGCTGAAGCCAAAGCCCTGAGCGGGTGACCCTCGGTCAGCAGGGCCGGTAGGACGAGATCTTGTTGTCGATCCAGGAGGGGATCGTGGCCCACCACTCGCCGGGGCCGATCCTGAACTCGAGACCGCCGTAGTTCTTGTGCTCGTAGAAGCACATGGAGAGGTTCGTGCTGTTGCCGATGGAGGAGGTGGAGTCCTTCCCCGACCCCGTCAGCTCGGCGACCTGCACGGGAGCGCCGCTGGGGTAGACCGGGATGGAGTAGTTGGGGTTGGCGTAGATGAAGACGCCGGCGAACGCGGCGGCCGGAGTGGCAGTCGCCACGACGCCCGTCGATCCGGCCAGGGCGCCTAAGACGCCTACCACGGCCAGGCGCTGCTTGGTCTTGCGCAGGAACGACATGAACTCTTCCTTCTCTTCAGGGGAGGAATCCGGCCGTGGAGCGACTCGAGCCGGGCCGGATGGGAGCCGTACCGTGACGCCATGCAAGAACTTTCCGCAAGCATTGAAAGGGTTTCACGGCAACGGCCGGTAGACAACTCCCCTGCACGGATGAACAGTTCCTGACTCAGACCGATGGTCGGGAGGACGCCGATGCTGGGATCGCGGTCAACACAGCGGCTGGAGACGTGTCGCGGTTCGGACCAGGTCGGCGACGGCTCTGGACCGGCTGTGCGGCGGCCACGCGATCACGGTGGTGACTGGCGGCGCATCCAGCACGGGCACGGCGGCTAGGTCATCGTGCAGTTGGGCTCGGCACGACTCCGGGGAGACCGCGCAGGCACGGCCGAGGGCGACGAGCTGCAACAACTGCGCGTGGTCGCGGACCTGCGGGCCGGGGCCGGGCGGGTAGGTGCCGTCGGGGTCGGGCCAGCGTGGCAGCGGCAAGCCGGGCAGCCCGCTGATGTCGGCCATGCGCACATGGGGCCGGGCCGTGAGCGGATGCCCGGCGGGCAGGACCACAACCTGCTTCTCCGTGCCGAGTTCCTCGGTGTCGAATCCGGCCGTCGAGTCGAACGGACGGTGCAGCAGCGCCACGTCGGCCCGGCCTTCCCGCAGGAATCGCTCCTGCTCGGCCGGACCACACAGGATGACGTCGACAGCAACCGCGCCGGGTTCGGCGGCGTACGCGTCGAGCAGTTGCGCCAGCAGCTCTCTGGACGCGCTGGCCTTCGCGACAAGGACCAGGCCGGGACGGCCGGGTACGGAAAGCGCGGCACGGCGGGTCCGGCGCTCGGCCGCGTCGACCGCGTCGAGGGCCGCCCGCCCCTCGGCCAACAGCACCGAACCGGCCTCGGTCAGCGTGACCGTGCGGCTGGTCCGATCCAGCAGCGCCGCCTCCAGCCGACGTTCGAGCTGCTGGATCGCCCGTGACAGAGGCGGCTGCGAGATCCCGAGCCGCTGCGCGGCACGCCCGAAATGCAGCTCTTCGGCGACAGCGACGAAATATCGCAGTTCCCGGGTCTCCATGCGGCTACGTCACTCCGGTTCCATACCCTGACGGTATCGATGGCCACCCTATCGGTCTTGGACCTCGCGCCGGGTCCGGAGGCAGCATGATTCCCATGAGTGAACGTGAGCGAACGATTGCGCTGGTCACCGGCGCGAACAAGGGAATCGGCTACGAGATCGCCGCAGGCTTCGGCGCCCTCGGCTGGAGCATCGGAGTCGGCGCCCGCGACGATCAGCGACGCAAGGCCGCGGTGGAGCGCCTACGCGGGGCCGGAGTCGACGCGTTCGGGGTACCACTGGACGTGACCGACGACGCGAGCGTGACCGCCGCAGCACGACTGATCGAGGAACGGGCTGGACGCCTCGACGTGCTCGTCAACAACGCCGCCATCACCGGCGGCATGCCGCAGGAACCCACCCTGGTCGACCCCGCCACCATCCGTACGGTCGTGGAGACCAACGTGATCGGCGTCGTCCGCGTCACCAACGCCATGCTGCCGCTGCTGCGACGCTCCCCCTCACCGCGGATCGTGAACATGTCCAGCAGTGTCGGATCCCTCACCCGCCAGTCAGGAACCGCTGCCGAGCAGACGACGGTCCCGGTGGCCGTCGCGTACGCGCCGTCGAAGACGTTCCTGAACGCCGTCACCCTCCAGTACGCCCGGGAGCTGAGCGGCACGAACATCCTGATCAACGCCGGCTGCCCCGGCTACGTCGCCACCGACCTCAACGGCTTCCGCGGCGTGCGCACCCCCGAACAGGGCGCGGCGATCGCCGTCAAACTCGGCACCCTGCCCGACGGCGGTCCGACCGGCAAGTTCTTCGAGGACGCCGGCGAAGTGCCCTGGTGATGTGCACGACGGACGTGCAGAGGGCACGGCACTCACCCGCGCTACGCCCAGCAGCTGCGGCAACCTCCTTGGGAGCGCACCTGTGCACCCCTGGGAGGAGACTGCGCCCGGGCGTCCGTCAGCCGGCGAACGTCTCGCGGTAGACGCTGGGCGGTATTCCGACGTGTGTCTTGAAAAGCGTGCGGAAGTTGGCTGGGGTTCCCAGGCCGCAGTGGCGCGCGATGGCCTCGACGGTGAGGTCGCCGGATTCGAGGAGTTCGCGTGCGCGGGCAAGCCGGGCGTCGAGCAGCCACCGCATGGGCGGCAGGCCGGTGTCGGTGTGGAAGCGGCGGATCAGCGTCCGGCGGGACATGCCGGCCTGGCGCGCCAACTGGTCGACGGTAAGCGGCTGGTGCAGGTTGCGCACGGCCCAGTCGTACAGCGCAGCACCGTCGGCCGGCTCCGGTCGCACCGGCAGGTCGATGAACGGGCTCTGGCCGCCGGTACGGTGCGGGGCGGCCACCAGCAGGCGGGCCTGCTGGTTCGCCAGGCGGGGGCCGTGGTCGCGGCGGATGAGGTGGAGGCACAGGTCCAGGCCGGAGGACACGCCGCCCGAGGTGAGCACCTGGCCCTCGTCGACGTACAGGTCCTCGGGCACGACCGTCACCCGGGGGTACCGCCTCGCCAGCGCCTGCGCGTACAGCCAGTGCGTGGTGGCCCGGCGGCCGTCGAGCAGGCCGGCTGCGGCGAGGGCGAACGCGCCGGTGCAGATGGACGCCATGCGGGTGCCACGGGCTGCCGCCCCCGCCAGTGCGGCGGTCACCTCGTCGCCGGGCGCGTCCGGCTCCAGGTAGCCCGGGACGATCACGGTGTCGGCGGATGCCAGGACGTCCAGACCGTGCGCGACGGACAGTGCAGGGCCGCCGTGCATCGGGACGGGGCCGGGCCGCTCCGCGCAGACCGTGAGCGTGTACGGGCTGTCCCGCCAGCTCCCGAAGACCTGCCAGGGGATCCCGATGTCCAGCGCGAGGACGTTTTCGAGGGCCACCACGACCACGTGGTGTGCTCCGCCTGATGCCCGACCGGTCATGGCACGATCCTATCGCCTCATGGCATGGGTGCCACTGACGGTTGGGTCCGATACGCGCCTACGGTCGCCTCATGGACACCGAACCCCGCCTCCTGCCGGCGCTCCCCGACTCACCCGTCGCCCGTGCCGCCGTCGAGCTCGTCCGGTCGAGCGAGAGCGAGCCCGTCGCGAACCACAGCATCCGCAGCTTCGTGTTCGCCGCGCTGCTGGCCGAACACGAAGGGCTGAGGCCCGGCGTCGACTTCGATGCCGATCTCCTCTTCCACGCCTGCGTCCTGCACGACCTCGGGGCCTCGCCGGCGGCCCCGGGCAAGGCCCGCTTCGAGGTCGAGGGCGCCGACATGGCCGCCCGGTTCCTCACCGAGCACGGTTACGGCGCCGACAAGACCGACCCGGTCTGGGAGGCGATCGCCCTGCACACCTCGGACGGCATCGCGGAGCGCCGTGGCGTGCTGGCCTACCTCACCCGCCGGGGCATCGGCGTCGACATCGGCTTCGGCACCGAGTTCGTCACCGACGCCCAGGGCGAGGCGCTCCACGGCCGCTACCCGCGGCTGGACATGGCCGGCGTCCTGGTCGACGACGTCGTGCGGCAGGCCGCCCGCTCCCCGCAGGCCGGCGCCCGCTACACCGTCCCCGGTGAATTCCTCCGCGAACGCGGCGAACCCGGCGCCGTGACCGCCCTCGAACTCGCGGCACGGGCCTCCCGCTGGGGCTCCTGACACCGACACCGCGCCGCAGGGCGGCCCGTCGGCACCGGGCGCTCCCGACGGGCCGCCGCGCACCCGATCCCCTGCCGTGCAGGGCAGGCTGCGTACCGGCGTTGGCGAGGTACAGCTCGCGGTCCGCACGCGTGTCCGCCAGCTCGGTGCACAGCAGGTAGCAGAGGATCTCCTGGCGCCGCTCCGGCAGGAGAAGCAAGGAGGACTCCGGCCTGAAGTACGAGCTTCCGGTCACCGAATGGCGCCAAGTCCGCGCCGTCATCGGGACGCTGCCCCAGTTGTCGGCGAAGATCTCGTTGCGGGCTTGCAGCAGCATCGCGTCGTACCTGTCGTCGAAGGGCACGATCCGCGTGCCGGACGCAAGCTCCGGCGGGTCCACGGGCCGATGCTCCTCCGCCAGGTCCAGCCGCATGCCCCAGTACGTACGCTCGCGCTCGTGACCCGCTGCGGTCACCCTCCGGGCGCAGCGGCCAAGGCAACGTTCAGGAGCGTCTTGGCGGCCCGCCGGGCATCCGTGAACACCTGCGCGTCGTTGCACGAGGCTGCCAGAGCATTGGCTCCTTCGAAGATCACGGCCAGTTGCCTGCCGAGGACCTCCGGGTCGGCTGCTCCGGCTTCTGACGCGGTGGCCACGAGGCGATCGCGGAATGCCTGCTTGTGCCGCTCCGTGAGGCGGGTGATTTCGGGGAGTTCTCCGGCGCCCTCGATGACGGCGTTGTGGAAGGGGCACCCGCGGATGAGCGCCGGCGGGTGGCCCTCAACGGGCGCGAAGATCGCCAACAGTCGCTGGGCCGGGGACAAGTCGTCGCGGTCCAGCTCTGCTTCGGCGGCGATCGGCTTCTCCGACTCGAACCGGCGGAGGTACTCCTCCACCAGTGCGTTCTTGGTCGGGAAGTGCACGTAGAAGGTCCGGGACGAGACGTGTGCGGCCTCGATCAGCGCCGCCACGCCCGTGGCGTGTATTCCGCGCGTGTAGAAGAGCTCCTCCGCCGCCCGCAGGATGCGCTCACGCGCACCGCGTCCGCCGCGGGACGTCCCGGTGGTCGATATCGCTGCCCCCATACCCACAAGTATAGCGATCGCTTTACTTTCAACGGGCACGGGCGTAGCGTCGACATCAGGTAAGGCGATCGCTATACCTTCCTGGGGTTCAGTGGCCCGCTGCCGGTTCACGCCCGTCCGAGCGTCGACCGCGACGCCTGCAGTGCAGGCCCGACGGGAGGCTCCGATGAAACGCTCCTACGCGCAGGCGCCGATCACGACGGTGTCTGCCGCCAACGGCATCGAGTACGCGTTCCGCGAGGTCGGCGAGGGCGGTGTGCCGCTGGTCCTGCTCATGCACTTCCGGGGCAACCTCGACAACTGGGATCCCGCCCTGGTCGACACCCTGGCCCGAGACCGGCGCGTCATCGCCTTCGACAACACCGGCGTGGGCCGGTCCAGCGGCATGACGCCAGGCACGATCGGGCAGATGGCACTGGACGCCATCGCCTTCACCGACGCCTTGGACCTGACCCAGGTCGACTTCCTCGGCTTCTCCCTGGGCTCCTTCGTCGCCCAGGAGATCGCCCTGATCCGGCCCGCGCTCGTACGACGCATCGTGCTCGCCTCGTCGGCGCCACAGGGTGCACCCGGTATGCACGGTTGGGCGCAATGGGTCATCGACGCGGTGGGCGAGCCGGAGATCGTCCCCGCATCGGTTCTGGACGTCTTCTACACCCGATCGCCGGAGAGCCGGTCGGCCGGCGAGGAGGCCATGGGGCGGATGTTCACCCGCGCCGAGCTGGACGCGCCCACGACGTGGCAGACGCGCCAGGCGCAGTACGACGCGATCTGCGCCTGGGGCATCCCCAACGTCTCGCTCCTGGAGCGGGTGACCGCGATCCAGGCACCGGTGTTCGTCGCCAACGGCGACAGCGACCCCATGATCCTCCCGCGCTACTCCCACCTGCTCGCCGGTCTGATCCCGCAGGCACGGCTGAAGATCTACCCCGACTCGGCCCACGGGTTCCTGTTCCAGCACCACGCGGAGTTCGCCGCCGACGTCGAAGCGTTCCTCGCCGCTCTGCAGTAGCCGACTCGACGACCTTCACAGAAGGGTGGCCGACGCCCCCGGCGGACAGCCCGCGCCCGTCCACCCGAACCGCACCGTCCACCCGACAGAAGGGCCGGCCCCCATGGCCACGCAATCTCTCGGCTACGCCGTACACGTCTGCGACCCGGTCCCGATCAGCGTCACCGAACCCCTGCCCAACGGCGAAGGGCGCACCTTCCAGCC
Source organism: Streptomyces sp. NPDC028314 (assembly GCF_055565795.1). Taxonomy (NCBI): domain Bacteria; kingdom Bacillati; phylum Actinomycetota; class Actinomycetes; order Kitasatosporales; family Streptomycetaceae; genus Streptomyces; species Streptomyces sp. NPDC028314. Next base: position 403,396 of record NZ_JBVHTP010000006.1, on the reverse strand, counting down.
GATCTCGACCACCCTCGTCCACGGCGAGCGGGACGCCGTCCTCGTCGACCCGCCGTTCACCGCGGACCAGATCCAGGAGGTCACCGCATGGGTGGCCGCCAGCGGGAAGAACATCATCGCCATCGTCGCCACCCACGGCCACGGCGACCACTGGTTCGGCGACAACGAGTTCGTCAAGCGGTTCGACGCGCCCGTCGTGGCCACCGCCGGGACCATCACCGTCATGCACGGCAACGTGGGAGCCCGGCCCTTCGCCTGGGACAGGCTCTGGCCCGGGCAGATCCCCGACGCCCCGGTCACCGCCGTCACTGTCCCCGACAACACCCTCACCCTCGAAGGGCACGAGCTGCACCTCGTCGATGTCGGCCACACGGACACCGAGAAGACCAGCGTCCTGCACGTCCCCGACCTCGCACTCGTGGTCGCCGGCGACGCGCTCTACAACGGCGCCCACATGTACATCGGCGAGTCCGCCGGAGGCGGCCTGGACGCCTGGCGGGGCGCCATCAGCACCGTCGAGGACCTCGCACCCCGGCACATCGTCGCCGGCCACAAGAACAAGGACCTCGACGACGACGCCACCCGTGTCATCGCCGAGACCCGCCGGTACCTCGACGACGCCGAGGCGGCCCTGGAGGAGTGCTCCTCCGCCACCGAGTTCTTCCACACGATGGTCGACCGCCACCCTGACCTCCCTTACGGCAAGACCCTCTTGTGGGTCGGCGCGAAGACGATCTACGCCCTGCGCGAGCCGGGCGCCGACCCCGTCGCCGCTGCTGTGGGCGGCTGGTTCTAGCAGCGACCGTCCGGTGGATCCGCCGACCTGCCGCGCGGCGGCGGCGTCCATGAGCAAGCTCGGAGGCGGGCATGAGCAATCCATTCGAGACGGCACCAGCATCTCGCGCGCGTGCCGAGCGGATGCACCCCCCGCCGACACATCTGATCGTCCTGCCGGGCGGAGGCTATGCCTCGCACGCCCCACATGAGGCGGAGCCGGTCGTTGCGTGGCTCTCCACGCTGGGCCTGTCGGCAAGCGTCTTCCGCTACCCGCTCCACGTGCGGCATCCCGAACCCCTCCTGGCGCTGCGGGCCGAAATCCGCAGCAGGCGCGAGCAGGGGGCGGACCGCATCGGGGTGATCGGCTTCTCGGCCGGCGGGCATCTGGCGGGCCTGGCCGCACTCTCACCCGGCGACGATCGACGCGAGTCCGTCCAGTTCGCCATCCTCGGCTACGCGATCACATCGATGGAGACCGAGACCTACCGACCCGCTCGGATGATCCTGCTCGGCGAGGACGCTCCACCGGACCTGCGCCGCCGGACATCCCTCGACGCGCTGGTGACCACCACGTCTCCGCCCTTCTTCCTCTGGCACACCGCCGAAGACATCTCCGTCCCGCCGGAGCACACCTACCGCCTCGCCTCGGCACTGGCCGCGCACGAGGTACCGCACACGGTGCACGTCTTCGCCCACGGGCCGCACAGTCTCGGTCTTGCCCAGGGCTCCGGCGATACCGCCGCCTGGACGAAGTTCGCGGAATCCTGGATCACCGAACAGGTCCGTATGCCTCACCAGAACACGTCCTGACAGATCCCCCACAGCTCACCGATCCAGACCGGTCGCTGCCGCCGATGGCAGCGAGATGCACTACCGCTGACCCGCAGCGGCGTCACGCCCGTCCCGTTCCGCTGCCTTCGAGCGCGCACGAGGACGAGCCGATGAGGGCGAGGGTGTCGGCATCCGGGCTGCCCGGCTCCGCGGTGCCGATCAACAGGTGCTGGCCGGGGGCGCTCTGGACGTCGAAGGACTGGTACGTAAGGGTGAGCCGGCCGACGAGGGGATGGTTGAAGGTCTTGGACCTGAGGCCGAGAGAGCTGCCGCGGTGGGGAAGGCCAGCCCGTCGAGGTCGACGTCAGCGAGATCGTCGTGCGACCCACCGCCCAGGGCTGAGACGGCAGACCACGCAGATGCGTCGTACGGAGATTCGACAGCGACGGGAAGTGCACGGTGTTCCGCATGTGGAACACCGAGGTCTGACGCGCACCGCGCCGCAGGTGCCGACCGCCACGCCGCGCCCACGCGTCTTCCACCGGCGAGCGCGACCACTATGGCTACGCTTGATCTTCGGCGCGCGGGCGCTGGACCACGGCTGGGAACCGGCGTACGGATCCTCCGGGATGCCGGATATCGCAGGAACGCTGGGCTGCCTCTCCGTCGAAAGGAGCCCCCCGTGAAACCGAGTAGGCGCCAATCAGGCACGGCGACGTCAGCCAGCCGGCCAGGTCCGAGCCGGTGGCATGCCTTGTGGGTCACCCTGGTGGCGGGCTTCATGATCCTTCTTGATGTCACGATTGTCGCGGTCGCCCTGCCCTCGATGCAAAGGGGTCTGGGCGCCTCCCCGGCCTCAGTGCAATGGGTGGTGTCCGGGTATGCGCTGACGTTCGCCCTTGCGCTGGTACTGGCCGGACGTCTTGGCGACGCGATCGGCCGGCGCCGGATCTTCCTCGGAGCGCTCGCGGCCTTTGTCTTGTGCAGCGTCGCGGCGGGGGCGGCCCCGACGATCACGGCGCTCGTCATCGCCCGCATGGCGCAAGGAATCGCCGCCGGCTGCCTTGCTCCTCAGAATTCCGCGCTGATCCAGCAGATGTTCACCGGAGCCGAGCGTGCTCGCGCCTTCGGCTTGTTCGGCGCCATCGTCGGCATCTCCAGTGCGGTCGGTCCGATCACCGGAGGCCTCATCCTCGCCTTGGCCACCGGACCCCAGGGCTGGCGCTGGATCTTCTTCGTCAACGTTCCCATCGGCGCCGTGGCACTCGCGTTCGGCCATCGGCTGCTGCCCCGCGTCGCCCCGGGCAAGAGGGGGCACCTCGATCTGCCGGGTGTTGCCCTGCTTGGCTGCGGTGTCCTGGCGGTCATGCTGCCGTTGGTCCTGGCCGACTCAGGCGGCCTGCGCCGTCTGTGGTGGCTCTTCCCAGCAGGGGCAGCGCTGCTGATCGGCTTCGGGTGGTGGGAGCGCCGAGTCGCGGCGCACGGCGGCCAACCGCTGCTGGATCCACGGTTGATCACCGAAACCCGCGGCTACGCCACCGGAGCCGGCCTGGCGACGCTCTACTTCATGGGATTCAGCGGTGTGTGGATCGTGTTCGCACTGTTCTTCCAGAACGGCCTGGGCTATTCACCGCTGCAGTCGGGACTGGCTGTGACACCGTTCGCGGTGGGCTCCGCGGGCGCGGCCGTCGTAGCCGGACGGCTCGTGGAGCGGATGGGCAGGCTGCTGACCGTGCTCGGCCTGGTCGGCGTGATCGTCGGGCTCGCCACAGCGGCCTTGCTGCTCAGGTTCGCCCCGCCATCGGTCGCCGTCTGGGCCGCTGTGCCCGCCCTCCTCGTGGGCGGTATCGGCAGTGGCTTCGTCATCTCCCCGAATGTGACGATGACGCTGCGGGATGTGCCCGTGCGGATGGCGGGCGCCGCAGGCGGCGCGCTGCAGACCGGACAGCGGCTGGGCGGGGCAGTGGGGACGGCCGCGCTGCCCGGCACGTACTACCTGGTACTGGCCTCCAGCAGGGACGACTACCGGCTGGCCGTGGCAGCGTCCGTCGGCGTCGGCATCGCCGCCATCTGCGCGGCGTTGGGCATCGCACTGATCGAGTGGCGTACCGACCGAGGCGCAAACGCGGCCCCGTGCCCAACCGAAGTCGCCCACAGCCACTGCCATGCCACCCACATCTGAGTCTGGTCGGACCAGACCGCCACGCCGCCGCGCGGTCCTGTGCTGCCTGCCGCCGTGGAGTCGGCGGCGAGTCCGGTGAGAGTCAGCGTGAGAGTCAAGGTGAGGACGGTCGTGGTGAGGTCGGGAACGCCGAGGCGCCGGACGACAGCGTTCTGCACCCCCATGCCCATCGCGACCCCCATGCCCATCGCGAGGAGCACGATGAGCACGATGAGCACGTACTGGACACCCGAAGTCACCTCGTCGTCGGTGGCCGCAGCCACGACCACCGCCACAGCCACCAACAGCACTTGTGCCCCGAGGGCGACGGTGAGCAGCCGACCGCGATGCGTGCCCAGCCGGGCGTGCAATACGACGTTGCCGGTCATGTTGGCGACGAAAACGTGGCCGAGTCCCAGATAGCTCACCGCATCGACCAGGGCCTCAGCGAACGACGGCCCACACGCGGACTACGGCGGCGGCTTCCGCAGGTAGTCGACGGCAGCGAGGTCGTCGTTGTCGTGGCCGGCCTCGACCGTTGCTCCCAGCCGGTCCCGGACGACCGACCGTCGCGGCAGCCATCCAGGCGTTGACCGCAAGCTTGACGGCGCTGCCCTCGGTCCCCGTCCCGACGTGGAGCACGGACGAGCCAAGATCGTCGAGAACGGGTCGCGCCCGCGCGAGGGCGTCCTCGGTGCCGGCGGCCAGCCAGACGAGTTTGCCCTGCCGAGCGGGCGCGGTGCTTCCCGAAACCGGTGCGTCGAGGTAGGCGATACCGTGATCACGCGCCAGACCGGCCAAGGCGCCTGCGCTCTGTGGCCCTACCGTACTCGCCTGCACCCAGACGGCATCTCTGTCGAGCCGGTCGATGGCCTCCGACATGACGTCCGCGACCGCATCGCCGTCACGGAGCACGGTGACGACGACGGACGCGCCGGAGACCGCACCGCCCACCGAGCTCACTGCTGTGACCCCGGCAGCGCCGTCCGCCACCGCACGGGCCCTCTCCTCCGTACGGTTCCACAGCCTTACCTCGTGGCCAGTGTCTCCGAGCCGCGTTGCCATCGCGGCACCCAGCGCGCCTGCTCCGAGAACAGAGACGGTGGAAGCGTGAGCCATGGGGAACTCCCTATCTGTCTCCCCTTACCCATGTTCCACCAGCAACCCGACTCCTTCCTGGCAAAGGAGCGCGCACCGAGATCGTAACGGCGCCTACTGCGACCGCTCCGAGCCCCTCGCCCCGGCCGTCCGCCCGCCACCAAGGCGCCTCCACAAGCTCGCCGACCTCCTCGTCGGCCACACCACCTGAAACGATCCACACACGTGTCCAAGCGCGCCCGCAAGAGCAGACCCGCCGCAGGAGACGTCCTCGACCAGGCCCTCTTCCATGTGGAGCACCTGCGCCTGGGGCTGCACGACACCCCCATGGCCGAATCCGTACGGCCTTGAGGCTCACGGACTGCCGAGGAGGCGGTCGGGCGTGGCTGCCCAGCCGTCCCGGCCCGAAGGTGCGCACCGGCCGAGCGCCACGCGACGACGGCATCAGGGCGGCTCGACAGCCATAGGTGCCCGCGACTGCGCGACACACCGGCCAAGCCGTACACCTCCGCGACAGCCACGCCCCTCGGCGACATCCCGGGGCGAGCCGGGGTGGGCGGGACGGCCGTCGGGCCAGCCCCGCCCACCCCGCTGGTCACTCGGCCGCGATCTCGTTCACCAGCCACGCCCCGAGTTCTTCGGTCATGGTGGTGTGGCCCTCGTTGCGGCCGGCACAGTGGAAGGCGTCGAGCGCGCTGTCGCCCGCGGCGATCGGGCGGTACAGCGCCTTCTGGTCATTGATGTCGCCGGACGCGACGGCGCTGATCGCGGGGATGAAGCAGGACGTGGTGATGACGTCCGGGTCGACCACGTTGCCCAGAAGGCTCATGAGGAGGGCGGCGAGGCCGAAGCTGCCGGTGTCGCCGGCCGGGGACTGCATGGTGAACAGGCCGCCGGGAGCGCCGTCGATGTCGGGCAGCCCGCTGGTGCGCACCAGGGTCTCCTCGTCGCCGGCCTTCTGCAGCCTGGCGACGATCTGGTCGCCCTGGGCCTGGATCTTCAGCCAGGTGTCCTGCAGGGTTTCACCGTCGCCCCGCACCGCGATCTCGCCGGCCTCGGCGCCGTTTCCGACTCCGGTCTTCACGCCGTTGGCGACACCGATCTTGCGGACGGTCCGCGGCCACCCGCCGAGTTCGTCGAGCTTGTGGAGGAACGCCAGCCGCTCCGGTGCCTGCTCCGGCTCGGCGTCGACCTTGCCGATGTGCCACCGCGCCATCTCCTTCGCCGCCGGGCTGTTGAGCAGCCCGGAAAGCTGGCGCAGCACGGGGCCCAGCGTGGGATTGTCTCCCCACTTGTCCGTCGCGTAGTGGGTGAAGGCCTGGAGGGAGACGGGGAACCAGGCCCCCTGGTGAGGGGTGTCGTAGGAGAGATACGTGGCTGTCTCGTGGTCCGGAAGGCCGGGGTCGTTCTCCATCCTGGCCAGCGCGTAGCGGGTGATGAGCCCGCCCATGCTGAAGCCGCCCACGGCCAGCTTCCGGTTACCCACCCGCTCGGCGATGGCCCGGCGGATGCACTCGATTGCGGTCTCCGCGTTGGCTGTGATCGAGGCGGTCCGGTCGTGGTAGCCGAGGATGATCACATCGCGGCCGGCGCCGTGCAGTTCACTGATGAAGCGGTAGTTCCCGTTCTCCTCCAGCCCGTGCCAGAGCTGGTCCAGGTTGGTCGATCCACCCGAGAAGCCGTCGGAGAGGATGACGGGCCGAAGGAGCTGGCGGCGGTTCAGCGGGCTGTAGTACACCCAGGCCGTGCCGCCCTCCAGGGGCCACTCGGCGTGCGCGTCCGGCGCGGGAGGAAAGGAGGAACGGGCCTGCGGGGAGGCAGGCCCCCAGATGTCAACGACGGTGTTGGACATACTCGGTCGGCTCCTTGCGTAGTCATGGAGTCTCCGCACGCACGCGCGGTGACTCGGGGAGGGCCGGGAGTTCCTGAGGCCCAGCAGCTCCCTGCCGCACGGCATCCTCACAGCATGACTCCGGCCGCTCCCCGCGCCTCTGACCAGGGAAACCATCCCTCCGAGTGATCATCTTCGGCATTCGGACGAGACGCGGCACGCCAAAATCGTTTCGCCATCAGGGAGTTACGCAAGGGATCCCTACGACTAGGGGTGCCTTTCCGATCACCGTTGGTCCGGGTGTCAGAGAAGCCGAGTTGCCTGACGCCGTGTGGGCGGTGATGGCGCCGCTGTTACCGCCGGTTAGAAGGGTTCGTGACAATGGCGTGGGACCATCAGGTCTCTGCCCGCGAACGCGCCGTCGCTGCAACCGGGCTGGGCTGTCCGCCGTGGGAGATCGGACCGTGCATGCTCTGTGCGGAGCCCATTCACCGTTACGCCCGATCCGGCCCACTCACCTGCTCCGGCTGCCAGGCACCACCCAAGTCCGGTATGGGTCACCGCCGCGGGCGGCGATTCACCCCGGCAGCGGCACGGGCTGTTACATCGGTGTGCTCCGAAGCACGCTGCCGGATACTCACCGTCTGGTGCCCTGACGATGGGGTGCGGAGCCAGCCGCTGCGGGGAGATTTGCCGTTCGCCGCAGGCCCCGGACCAGGACATCCATGACGTTGTCAGCAGACTCCAACCCGCGCTGGTTGACGGAGCCCTGGAGCAGGGCCGTCGGCTCCTAACCTGCTCGTTCGGCTTCGTCGAGCGTGGCCGCGAGTGCGTCCCAACCAGGATCGGCGAGAACCTGATCGACGCGATCGGGAAGAGCCAAGCTCACGGCGTCGGCATGTCGTCGCCGAGTGGATGGCGTGAGCAGGTATCAGCGCACCCGACCCCGTGCCTTCAGCGGCCCCGGCGGGAGCTGCGGGGCGGGGATCGGGGGGCCGTCGTAGCCCTTTACCTCGCCGTAGCGGGTGCCGTTCGTCCGGTCCTCGCGGAACTGGACGATCTCGGCGGGCATGCACAGGCACCCGAACGTGCGCCCAGCCGCTCGACGTATCCGCCATTGCCGCCGAGGCCACGTCGCGCGTCGTCGGGAACAGGTCGGGGACTGGCCACCAGCGACTGAGGGCAACGAGACACAGTGCGGCCATCGCGGACATCGACAGTGCGCGGTCCTCGAGGTTTTCCAGCCGCAGCAGCCTTCGTCGGCGTTCACCCCCCGGGCACAGCGCCCAAGGCAATGTCCAGCAGCGTCCGGGCCGCCTGCCTGACATCCGTGAACACCTGCCTGTCGTTGCAGGAGGCTGCTGGCGCATTTCCCTCGAAGAGGACGGCGAGTTACCTACCGAGGGCTTGGGGGTGGCCGCCCCGGCTGCTGCGGCCGTGGCCACAAAGCGATCACGTAGGGCCGCTTGCGCCGCTGCGCTGGGCGGGCAACCTCAGGAAGTTCTCCTGCCCCCTCGATGACGGCATTACGGAAACGCCATCCGCGGATCAGCGTCGGCGGCGGCGAGGATCGCCAGCAGCCGCTGGGCCGGGGGTAGGTCCTCGCGCTCCAGTTTGGAGTCGGCAGCGATCGACTTCTCCGACTCGAACCGATGCGGGCACTCCGCCACCAGCGCCTTCAGGGTCGGAAAGTGCACGTAGAAGGTCCTGGGTGAGAGGTGGGCGGCTTTCATCAGCGCCGCCACACCCGTGACATGTATGCCACGGGCCTAGAAGAGCTCCTCCGCCGCCCGCAGCATGCACCCACGCGCGCCGCGGCCGCCGCGAGTTGTCTTGTCCCGTTCGCGGTCCTCGGCTACGCGATCACCTCGATGGAGACCGACACCTACCGACCCGCAAGGCCGATCACCGGCGGCCCGCCCCTGTGACCCCTACCCGCCCTGTGGGCCGGGGTCGCGGGGCGGCCAGGAGACCCCGCGCAGCGCGGCGACCGCCTGGAGCGTCCCGTCCGTATGGCCGGCCAACAGACCCCGGGGCGTGCGAACGCTCCAGAGGGTGTCCGCACAAGGTGCGGCCCGGCCCAGGGAAAGCGGATGCGTAATGTCCGTGACGTCCTGGATGACGACCTCCTCGTCGGAGCGGGCCGCGCTGTAGCTGCGCCCCATGCATTTGAAGACCGTGGGCCTCGAAGTGACATCGGCGAGCCCCAGGGGAAATACCCCCGGCTCAGGACCGCTACCGGACAGTGGACCGCGCATGACGCCTCCGTTACAGCACGCGACCGATCAAACGCTCATCGTAGCCACGAGGCGGCAGTGATCCTGCGGCCCAACGAGTTCGCCCGTCCGCGATACCTGCGCGGCAGTCCAGAACGGGCAGTGGCGGACTCTCGCGCAGGAAGCCCGGACGGTTGCGCATTCCGTCCCGATAGCGGGCAAACCTAGCCTGGCTCTCCGCGGGCGCCGGAAGCCGGCCAACGGGCCCGCTGGGCGACCTGGTGGAGATCCGGCTCGGCACCCTGTCCGTGTACGCCGTGAACTCGCCCGCGCTCCTGCGGGAGATGCTCGTGACCGACGCGGTCTCTTACGAGAAGGGCCGCTACTTCCAGAAGTCCCGCCCCTTCCTCGGCAACGGACTGCCCAACTCCGAGGGCGACTTCCACCGCCGGCAGCGCCGCCTGATGATCCCCGCCTTCCACCGCGAGAAGCTCAACTCCTACACCGGCGTCATGCGCCTGAGCGCCACCACGTACTCCGAGGCCTGGACACCGGACAGCACGATCGACGTGGCCTCCGAGATGTACGCGATCGGCAGCGAGGCCGTGGCCAAGGCCCTCTTCGGCAGCGCCCTGGGCAACGAGGAGGTGCGCCTCATCCGGCGCTGGCTGCCCACCTACGTCCACGAGCTGATGCGCCGCGTCGTCTCGCCCGTCGACTGGCTGGACCGCCTCCCCACCCCCGGAAACCGCCGCTTCCGGGAATCGGGCACCCAGCTGCGCAAGGTCGTCGACCGGCTGATCCGCGAACGCCTCGACGACGGACGGCCCCGCGCGGACCTCCTCGGCATGCTGATGGCCGCCCGCGACGCCGACACCGGTGAACCGATGAGCCCGGACCAGCTCCACGACGAGGTCATGACCGTCATGGCCGCCGGGATCGAGACCGCCTCGACCAGCCTGACCTGGCTCTTCCACGAAGTCGGCTCCCGGCCCGACATCGAGCGACGGCTCCACGCCGAACTCGACGAGGTCCTCGGATCGAGGCCGGTCACCTTCGAGGACCTGCCAAAGCTCGTCTTCACCCAGAACCTGGTCAGGGAGACGCTCCGGCTGCGCAGCCCGGCCTGGATCCTGATGCACCAGCCCGCCCGCCCCGGCGTCGTCCTCTGCGGAGTGGAGAGCCCCGCGGGGACCGAGTTCCTGTTCAGCCCGCTCACCATCCACCGCGACCCCGGCCTCTACCCGGACCCGATGGAGTTCGACCCGGACCGGTGGCTGACCGCCGACCCCCGCGGCTGGGCCTTCCTGCCGTTCGGCGCAGGCCCCCGCAAGTGCATCGGCGACCACTTCGCCCTCACCGAGATGGCCACGGTCGTCGCCACCGTCGCCGCCCGCTGGCGGCTGGTCCCGCTGTCCGAGGAGCCGCCCCGCGAGGTGCCCGGGGCCGTACTGGTCCCGAGCCTGTTGCGGATGTCCCCGCAGCCCCGCGCCGCGCAGACCCGCAGCGGCGGCAGCCGGAGCGACGCCGGCCTCCGCCTTCCGTTCCCCGCACGGATCAGCCCCGACGCCGCACGCGCGGCCGCCGAACACCTGCAGTGGCCGCGGTCCCTCGGCCTGCTCCCCACCGACGCAGCCGCCGAGCGCCACGCCCGCGGCCACTACGCCGAACTCGCCGCCCGCTTCCACCCGGCCGCGACCGGGCCGGACCTGGCCCTGGGCGTGGACCAGATGAGCTGGTTCTTCTGCTTCGACGACGCCTTCGACGGCCCGGCCGGCGACGACCCCGAACAGGCCCGCACGGTGGTCGACGCGGTCGCCGCCGCCCTGGACCAGCACCCCGCCCCCCGACGCACCACCACTCGCCCGCGCCTTCCGCGACCTCTGGCTGCGCAGCCGCGAGGGCATGTCACCGTCCTGGTCCGAGCGGGCCGCCGCCCATTGGCGGGCGTACCTCTACGGGCACGTCCAGGAAGCAGCCAACCGGCACTCCGGCACCCCGCTGACCGTGGACGAGTACCTGCGGCTGCGCCGCGACACCATCGGCGTGCAGCCCACGCTCGACCTCGCCGAACGGATCGGCCACTACGAACTGCCCGCCGTCCTCTTCGCCTCGGACACCGTGACAGCTCTGCGCACCCTGGCCGCCGAGATCGACTCCCTCCACAACGACCTCTACTCGCTGGCCAAGGAAGACGCGCTTTCGGACCCGCACAACCTCCTGCTGATCCTCCAGCGCACGGACGGGGCGGACCAGGATGCCGCCTCCGCGAAGGTGCTCGGCATGCTGCACGAGCGCATCACCCGCTTCCGCAGCCTCGAAGGCGAACTGCGCGCCCCGACGGCACGGCCCTGGACCTCTATCTCCGGGACGCCCTGCACACGGTCATGCGCGGCCCCTACGACTGGGCACCACGATCCGGGCGCTACAGCACCGGCCCGGTGTGACCACCGAAACCGTCCCAGACGCCGCTCGTACGGATGGCGTCACGGTACTGGCGCCAGGCCTGCCGGTCGTGCGCAGCCCTCGGGTGTACGCCGGGCTGGTACGGCACTGCTTCGGCATCCCAAGGCGAGAGTCGACGAGCGTGGCAGCACATGACGCGGCACCACTTCCAACCGCCGGTCCTCACTCAAGTGCTCGACCCACCACCAGCCAGACCCCGCCATGACCGAGCTGAGGCACGGCTGGCGTGGAGTACGCGTCAGCTGACCCGAAGACCGACCGCCAGCGTCAGCTCGAGGACCCGGTGTGGCGATGCGAGATCCGGAAACAGCTCCCGCAGCTGCGACATCCGGTATCGGACGGTCTGGGGATGGACGAACAACGCCGCCGCCACCTCGTCCCGCCTGCCTTGGTGAAGCAGCCACGCCCGCAACGTCTCCTCCAGCCGCCGTGCGGTCGCGACAGGCAAGGTCCTCAACGGTGCGAGGGCTCGGGCCCGCAGATCTGCGAACGCGTCCACGTCGGCACTCAGCACCAGCTCGGGCAGGTGGTCCTCGGTATCGCGGATATCGGAGGAGAGGGAGCGCGCGCGTGCGGCTCGTGCGTACGAGGCGGATGCACGAGTCCATGGCCGGGCCGGGCCGACCACGGCGGTGCGGTCGGTCAGCTGACGCAAGAGATGCGGCCGGTCGGCATCGGGGACGAGCAGCACGCCGAAGGCGTCCGGCAGATCGTCGAGGACGAGGGTGCTCGGGTCGAGCGCGCGGTAGGCAGGCCGGGCCTGGGCGGCGGGCAGCAAGACGGCGGTCAGCGAAACCGGAGGCTGCCACCCGGCCCGTTGAACCGAGGCCAGCAGGACGTCCGGGGTCGCGCCGGCGAGGAGGTCGCGGGCCAGGTGTTCCAGGTGGCGCTCGTGGTCACGGCCCCGGGCGGCCAGTTCGTCGGCGTGGCCCGCGGCGCTCGCGGCGGAGAGCTCGTCGATGTAGGCGAAGGTCAGCTCGGCGAACTTGGCGACCTCGGCGGCGGGCAGACCTGCGGGTACGGCGCCCGCCGCCAGGCATCGCCAGGCCACGCGGGCGCCGACGCGGTAGGCGCTGAGCAGGGCGTCCATCGAACGCCCGTCGCGCACCTCGCCGCGGCCCAGCTCGTAGGCTGCGTCACCGGCGTCGCCGCCTGTGGCGTTCCCGCTCGCGAGGTCCAGGTAGTGCCCCAGGGCGGTGCGGACGGCTCGGCGGATGGTGACGCCCATGCGGCCCGAAAGGGCGTTGGCGTAGGGAGGGACCTCGTCGATGATCGCCTGGACGACCTCGTCGGCGGTGGTCTTCAGCGCGGCCCGAACTGCGGTGACCGTTGTCTGATCCAGGGCCAGTTCGGTGACCCTCCGGATTGGATGGCTCATGTTTTATTCCCTGCGAACAATTCGTCCGACTAAATTCACGTCTTGCGGTCAGGACTTTACGCCTTGAGACGTATCAAGCTGGGGTCATGACGCGTGCAGCCCTCCGGAGTAGGGCGTGGAAACTGCTGGAGATGATCACGACGCCGCTGCTGCCGTCGGACTACCTCGACCTGGTCAGCCCGCTGCGTGCGGGCGCTGACCTGCGTGGGCGCATCGAGGCCGTGCACCCCGAGACGGGTGACGCCGCGACCATCGTGATCAGGCCGGGAAGAGGCTGGCGCGGTCACACGGCCGGTCAGTACGTGCGGATCGGGGTCGACGTCGACGGGAGGCGCCTGTGGCGTGCCTACTCCATCACCTCGCCGACAGACCGCCAGGACGGCCGCGTCACGATCACCGTGAAGGCGATCCCGGACGGCAAGGTCAGCAACCACCTGGTCCGCAGGGCGAAACCGGGCACGCTGGTCCAGCTCGACCAGCCAACCGGTGACTTCGTACTGCCGAAGGCCAAGCCCGCCAAGGTGCTCTACCTGACGGCCGGCAGCGGCATCACGCCTGTGATGGGCATGCTGCGTGACATCGAGTTCGACGACGTCGTCATGGTCCACTGCGCGCCACAGCCGCAAGATGTGATCTTCCGCGACGAACTGCACGACCTGGTCGCGGCCGAGAAGCTGCGGCTCACCGAGGTGCACACCGACACGGACGGCGTGCTCGACATCGCCCGGCTCGACGAACTGGTACCGGACTGGGCCGAGCGCGAGACATGGGCCTGCGGGCCCGCGGGCCTGCTCGATGCCGCCGAGGAGTTCTGGAGCGGCCACGGCGTCGGAGAGCGCCTGCACACCGAACGCTTCCGCCCCGGCATCGTCGTCGCCGGTGACGGCGGCGAGGTCACGTTCAGCGCCACCGGCAAGACCGTCGACGCGGACGGCGCCACGCCGTTGTTGGACGTCGGCGAGGAGGCCGGCGTGCTCATGCCGTCCGGGTGCCGCATGGGCATCTGCTTCGGCTGCGTCACACCGCTCAAGGCGGGCGCCGTCCGCGACCTGCGCACCGGCGCGATCACCGAGGCCGAGCCGGGCGTCCTCATCCAGACCTGCGTGTCCGCCGCGGCGGGCCCCTGCGATATCGAACGGTAGGAGCACCTTGACCGCCATCGACCCCACCGCCCACCTGACCGCGGAGCAGATCGAGGAGCTCGGCCGCGAGCTGGACGCGATCCGCGATGAGGTCATCGCCAGCCGCGGCGAGAAGGACGCCGCCTACATCCGGAAGGTCATCTCGGCGCAGCGCAAGCTCGAGCTGGTCAGCAGGGGCGTGCTGCTGTTCTCGTTCTTCCCGCCCGCTTGGCTGATCGGCACCGCCGGGCTGTCCGTGGCGAAGATCATGGACAACATGGAGATCGGCCACAACGTCCTGCACGGCCAGTGGGACTGGATGCGGGACCCGAAGATCCATTCCACCACCTGGGAGTGGGATCACGTCTCGCCGTCCGATCAGTGGAGGCATTCGCACAACGAGCTGCACCACACGTACACCAACGTGATCGGCAAGGACAACGACCTCGGCTACGGCATCATGCGCGTCGACGAGGACCAGAGGTGGCACCCGTTCCACCTCGGCCAGCCGCTGTGGAACTTCGTCAACGCCTGCTTCTTCGAGTACGGCATCGCGGCGTACGATCTGGAGCTCGGCAAGAACCTGCACAAGCGGCGCCGCAAGAACCCTGAGTTCCGCGCGCGGGCCAAGGCCGTTGGCCGCAAGATCCGCAAGCAGGTGCTCAAGGACTACGTGATCCACCCACTGCTGTCGGGCCCGTCGTTCCTCACCACGCTCGCCGCCACGTTCACCGCGAACCTGGTCCGCAACATCTGGTCCCACTCGGTGATCATGTGCGGGCACTTCCCCGAGGGCGTGCAGGTCTTCGAGCGCCGGTCGATCAAGGGCGAGACGCGCGGCCAGTGGTACCTGCGCCAGATGATGGGATCGGCGAACATCAGCGGCAGCAGGGCCATGCACTTCATGACCGGCAACCTGTCGCACCAGATCGAGCACCACCTGTTCCCGGACCTGCCGAGCAACCGGTACGCCGAGGTCGCGGTGAGGGTGCGCGCGCTGTTCGAGAAGTACGAGCTGGAGTACGTCACCGGGCCGCTGCCCAAGCAGGTGTTCTCCGCGTGGCACAAGGTCTTCCGGCTCTCGCTGCCGAACAAGAAGCCCAAGGTCGATGCGCCGGACCGCGAGCAGGAGCTCGTCGCTGCCTGATTTCCCAGTATCGGTTCAGATCCTTCGGCCGTACCGGCGGCACCGCCGGGTTCGGTGATGGGGTGAGTGCTGCGTGTGCGTGACCCAGGGTGTGCAGGTCCGGTAATCCGGGAGCGAGGTCAGGGTGCCGGCCTGTGAGGTAGTCGAAGGCGAGCGCGATCCAGCTGCCCGGACAGAAGTGGAGGACGTCCCGGGCGGGCCCGACCGGCACGCGGCTCGTCCCGTGGACGTGCAACGGAGGCGACAACCAGAAGTGGCTGCGCTCGGCGGTCTGACCCGCCCCGCCCCTTCGCCCCGGCACCGGTGGGGGCCGTGTGGACCCGCGACGTGGGACACGGCCCCGCACGGCCGCCGGGGCGGTCAGTCCTCGACGGGTCCGAGGTCGGGCGCGTCCCAGAAGGCCACCTTCCGGTCAGGGCCGGGTGCGTGGAGTTCGAGTACGACGACCTCGTTCGCCCCCCTGCGCAGCACCGGGCCGGGGACGTACAGCGCGCGCTGGGGGCCCCGGGACCAGTAGCGGCCGAGGCCGAAGCCGTTGACCCAGACGCTGCCCCTCCGCCAGCCGTCGAGGTGGAGGAAGGTGTCGGCCGGCCGGTCCACGTGACCGGCACGCTGCGCCGCTTGGAGGAGAAGGGGTTCGTCGACCGGACCGTGTACCCGGCGGTGCCGCCGCACGTGGAGTATGCGCTCACGGCGCTCGGCCACAGCGTGGCGGAGCCCTTGGGGCAGCTGCGGAACTGGGTCGAGAACCACCTCGACGAGATCCGGGCCCTCGATCCCGCCTGAGACCTTGTCGGTGCCGGCCTTCAGGGCTGGGTGGTGCCCAGGAGCAGTTCTCCCACCGAATCCCTCAGGACGGAGCACGCCTCGGGGTCGAGGCCGTCGTCGGAGACGAAGTAGTCGATCTCCGGGAGGGCGATGAACCGGCTGAGACCGACGACGCCCCATTTGGTGTGGTCCGCGACCACGGCCACCTGAGTGGCGCAGTCGATCAGAGCCCGGTTGGTCTGGGCTTCCGCGAGGTTCGGAGTCGTCGCGCCGGCGCGCTCGGAGACGCCGTGCGCCCCGATGATGAGCAGGTCCACCTGGAGGGAGCGGATCGCCTGGTCGGCGAGTGGTCCGACGAGCGAGGCCGACTTGGTGGGAGTGCCGCCGGTCAGGAGCAGCGTGGGACCCGCGGGGCCGGCCTCGGCCCCGGTGGGCCGCAGCAGTTGGGCGACCGGCAGGGAGTTGGTCACCACCGTCAGACCCGCGACGCCCCGGATCCGGGCCGCCACCGCGTAGGACGTCGTTCCGCCGGAGATGGCCACGACACTGCCCGGTTTCACGAGGGCGGAGGCTGCCTCGGCCACCGCCGACTTGGCCCGCGACTCCAGACCGGCCTTCGTTTCGAAGGGGGGTTCGTCTCCTGTGGTGACGGAGGCGCTGATCGCGCCCCCGTGCACCTTCGACAGGGAACCGGTGCGGGCGAGCACGTCGAGGTCACGGCGAATCGTCATGTCGGAGACGCCCAGCTGTTCCACGAGATCGGCCACCCGCACGGCGCCCTCGCGGCGCACGATGTCGAGGATGAGAGCCCGCCGCTGCGGTGCAAGGCGTGCTGTCTCGGTCACGATCTCGTCCCCGGTCCTCTGCACGTCGTCCGTGTATGCCGCCGCATTCGCACGGCATTCCTCACGAACGAACAGTCTACGTCGCAGGGCTTGGCCTCACCGTGCTCTTACGCAATGCGCCGGGCGCCGGCGGCCGGGGAGACCGGGAACAGGTGCGGAGCCTGGTACCCGGCCGCACCGAACGCGGTGGTGACCGCGGCGCCGATCGCTTCCACCCGGTCCTCCTCCGCCAGCACGATGACGGACCCTCCGAAACCGCCACCGGTCATGCGCGCGCCGAGGGCTCCGTACGCCAGGGCGGTGTCCACGACGAGGTCGCTCTCCGGGCAGGAGATCCGGAAGTCGTCGCGCAGCGATGCGTGGCCGCCCGTGAGGATCGGTCCCAACGCCGCCAGGTGCCCGGCCCGAAGGCGGGCGACGGCGTCGGTGACCCGCGCGTTCTCCGTCACGACGTGCCGGACCAGGGGCACCAGGCGGTCGGGGAGCGCTCCGGCCGCCCCGTGCAGGTCCGCGGGAGTGAGGTCGCGCAGTGCCGCCAGCCCGAGCAGCCGGGCGGCTTGCTCGCACCCGGCGCGCAGAGCCGCGTACGCGCCGTCGCCGAGGTCGTGCTTCACCCGGGTGTCGACGACCAGCAGGCTCATCCCCTGGGCCTCGGGGGCGAACGGGACCTGCTCGTGGGCGCCGGCGCGGATGTCCAGGTGCAGGGCCGAACCGGCGGTGCAACAGGCGGAGGCCAACTGGTCCATGGCTCCGCACGGCACTCCGGCGAAGCCGTTCTCCGCACGCTGGCCGATCAGTGCGAGGGCGGGTGCGCTCAGCTTCAGCCCGTAGAGGTCGTTGTAGGCGAAGGCGACGGCGCACTCGAGGGCGGCGGAGGACGAGAGGCCGGCGCCGGTGGGCACCGTGCTGTCGATGTGGAGGTCGGCGCCGCCGGGCCGGTGTCCGGCTTCGCGCAGCGCCCAGACGACCCCCGCCGGGTAGGCGCCCCAAGTGGTGACGGCGCCGGGGGTGAGCCGGTCGACGTGGAGGTCGATGACCGGGCCGTCCCCCTGGGCGCTGTGCAGCCGCAACCGGCCGTCCTGGCGCCTGCGGGCCGCGACCAGGGTGTGCTGGGGGATGGCGATGGGCAGTGCGAAGCCGTCGTTGTAGTCGGTGTGCTCGCCGATCAGGTTGACCCGGCCGGGCGCGGCCCAGACCCCTTCCGGGTAGGCGCCGTAGATGCGCCGGAAGGCCTCCTTCATGCGGTCACCTCGCGTGCGAAGGCCCAGGCGTCGGCCACGATGGAGTCCAGGTCGGTGTGGCGGGGCCGCCAGCCCAGGCGCTCGCGCGCGCGGGCCGCGGAGGCGACCAGTACCGCGGGGTCGCCGGGGCGGCGGGGGCGGACGACCTCCGGGATCGTCCGGCCGGTGACCCGTCGTACGGAGTCGATCACCTCCCGGACCGTGAAGCCCTCGCCGTTGCCCAGGTTGCAGATCAGGTGCTCGCCGGGGCGGGCTGCCGCGAGGGCCAGCAGGTGGGCCTCGGCGAGGTCGGCGACGTGGATGTAGTCGCGTACGCAGGTGCCGTCGCGCGTGGGGTAGTCGTCGCCGTGGACGTCGATGTGCGGGCGGCGTCCCAGGGCGACTTGGAGGACGAGCGGGATGAGGTGCGACTCTGGTTCGTGGCGCTCGCCGTGGCCCGCGTGGGCGCCCGCGACGTTGAAGTACCGCAAGGAGACGGCGGCCAGGCCGTGGGCGGCGGCCTCGCCGGTGATCAGGTGGTCGACGGCCAGTTTGGTCGCGCCGTAGGGGCTGGTGGGCGCGGTGCGGGCGTCGTCGGTGATCGGCAGCCGGTCGGGTTCGCCATAGACGGCAGCGGTGGAGGAGAACACCAGGGTGCGCACGTCCGCGTGCCGCATGGCGGCCATCAGCTCCAGCGAGCCGGTGACGTTGTTGCGCCAGTACTTGTCCGGATCGCGTACGGACTCGGCCACCTGCGAGGAGGCGGCGAAGTGCAGGACGGCGGCGTGGTCGGCGGACAGGAGGGCGGCGGCGTGCCCGAGACCGCCCCGGACGAACTCGGCGCCCGCGGGTACGGCTTGGGGCGTACCGGTCGACAGGTCGTCGAGCACCGTCACGCGGTGGCCGGCTTCGAGGAGGTGGGCCACGACCACGCTGCCGATGTAGCCGGCTCCCCCGGTGACGAGGTACCGGCTCATGACGCGACCTCGCGGAGCCGTCGGGCCGCGTCCTCCGGGGCGATGTCGTTGACGAAGGAGTCCATGCCGGATTCCACCCCGGCCAGGAACTTGAGCTTGCCCGCCGATCTGCGCACGGTGAACAGCTCCAGGTGCAGAGCCAGTTCCCGGCCGCCGGTCTTCGGCGCCTGGTGCCAGGCGGAGATGTAGGGGGTGGGGGCGGTCCGGGCCGGCTCCCCTTCCTGCCGGAACAGCCGGTCGAACCTGCGCAGCAGCTCCAGGTACATCCCGGGGAACTCGGCGCGCTCGGCCTCCGTGAGGTGGGTGAGATCGAGGACCCGGCGATGGGGGTAGAGGTGCACCTCGTACGGCCAGCGGGCGGCATAGGGGACGAACGCCGTCCAGTGCTCCCCCGCCAGCACCACGCGCGAGGTGGCGGCCCGGGCCTCGGCGAGCAGGTCCTCGAAGAGGTTTCCGCCGGTGACGGCCCGGTGGGTGTCGGCGACGGCGATCATCTTGGCGGTCCGCGGCGGGACGAAGGGGAAGGCGTAGACCTGGCCGTGCGGGTGCGCGAGGGTGACCCCGATCTCCGCGCCGCGGTTCTCGAAGCAGTACACCTGCTCGATGCCGGCGAAGGACGACAGCCGCTCGGTGCGGTCCGTCCAGGCGTCGAGTACGAGCCGGGCGCGGTCCTCGGTCAGATCGGCGAAGCTCGCGCCGTGCTCCGGGGTGAAGCACACGACTTCGCAGTGTCCGAAGCGCCCCGCCAGCGAGGGGAAGCGGTTCTCGAACACGGCCACCTCGTAGTCCGCCGCCGGTATCTCGCTGTGGCGCCCGTTCCCCGAGGGGCACAGGGGGCACGCTTCGGCCGGCGGATGGTGGACGCGCCCCTGCCGGTGCGAGGCGATCGTGACCCAGTCACCGGTGGCCAGATCCAGGCGCAGCTCCGGGTGGCTGTCGACGGGTTCCAGCGCGCGCCGGTCGACCGTGTCGCGCTCTGCGCTCTCGTCGAGGTCGAAGTAGATCAGCTCGCGGCCGTCCGCGAGCTTCGTCGAGGTTCTCTTCACGGAAACGTGCCCGTCTCTCGGAGTACGGTACGGCGCTGTCGCGAGCCATACGTCGACAAGAGTAAACAGAAAACAACTAAAGTCAACGTTTGGACTTGTCAGGTGCGTGCCCGGCGATGCGCGCTGCGGGGCGAGCCCTTCGCGGTGCGCCGCCGCAGCAGGACGAAAGCGCCTCCTGCCAGGGCTGCGGCGCCGCCCACGGCACCCCCGACGACGCCGATCCGACCGGCGCTCCCGTGCGCGGCCGCGTCGGTCCGCACCTCGTGTGCGGGCCCACCGGGAGCGGTGTCACCGGGAGCGGTGTCACCGCCGGCCGGCGCTTCACCGGCCGGGGCGGACGAGGAGGCGGAGGGCGAGCCCGTCGGGGTGGGGCCGGTCGACGCCGCCGGGGACTGCGAAGGGGAGGCAGCACCCCCCGGGGTGGCCGCAGGGACGTCCGGTCGGGAGTCGGCGGTCGTGCTGGTGATGGCGATGTCGTCGATGAAGAGGACCGCTTCGGCTGCTCCGGCCCGCTTCTCCGGGCCCTTCTCAGGACGCCAGTTGGGGCGGTAGGCGCCGATCCTGAAGTGCGGCGGTTCGCCGCGGTGGTAGTTGTTGGCGCCCTGGTGCGAACCGACGGTGACGCCGTCCCGCGCGACGCGGATCGAGCCGGGCCTGCCCGCGGAGGACCACGTGATGTCGAAGGCCCACCGGTTCCAATGCCCAGGACGCGCAGCGCCGAGCGGGATGAGGGCCTCCTGTATCTCACCGTTGGCCATCCAGTGGACCTTCAGCTGCCAGTTGCCGCCGTGGACCGACAGCGCGACGACGGGCTTGATGCCCTCGCCGTCGTCCTGCGTGCTGAACCACTGGGCGACGATGGTGTCGAGGTCCCGCTCCTGCCAGTCGCCGGGCAGGTAGTTGGCGAAGTCGAACCGATGACTGCCCGCGTCCAGGCCCTTGATGACCAGTTCGGACTTGAACGAACGTCCGTCGTTGGGGATGTTGACGCGCGCCGCCTGCCCCGACCTCCCTCCCGGCGCGGGCCCGACGAGGACACGGCCGAAGCCGTTGATCGCCATGAACGGCAACTTCTGGGAGGGGGACTCGAAGTCGTAGGACACGGAGTCGGCGGCGGATGCCGGGGAGGCGGCGGCCAGGCCGGCGACGAGCAGGGCGCCGGTGCAGGCGGCGACGAGGCGGACCGGCCGACCGGTGGGCGACAGCGGTATGGCGAGGGGCATGTACATATGTCCTTGCAGGAGGAGGTGATGACGATCGGTCGACAGGGACCGGTACGGCAGGACGGGCTCGGCGCCCTCACGCGCACCGTCGCTGCGCGGGGTTCGGCCTTCCGGTACGGCGCTCACAGGCGCTCGCCCGCCGGCCGAAAGTGTCGCGACCCTGCTGGGCAGGGAGCCGGACGGACCGGCAACTACGGTAAATCCAGGGTTGGTTGTCGGCTCAGCCGGGCAGCCTGAGCCCTTCGACGGCGGTGTCGAATACGGGTCGGTGCCGGTCCCCATCCGCATCCGCATCCGCATCCGGCGCAGAGAAGTAGACGACGTACTGCGTACCGGCGGTGTCGGCGCCCGCGGAGGCGTCGGCCCTGACGCGCAGCCCGAGGAGGCCCGACGGATCGACGAAGGCGATTTCTCCTGCGCGCCCGTACGGCGGACCATAACGCCACGCCGTATATCCGGCCAAGAGGTGCCGGGAAATACCTTGCGCCGCCGCCCGAGGCTCCGAGTGGCGTGCAGCGCAATGTATTTCGGTCCGGCTTCTCACCCGCCACGATGAACGCAGAAATACAACTTTGGCACGGAACGTTTTTCGGGGCGCCGGAAGCCGTTGGACGGAGCGGTCGGGGCCCCTCAGGCCCGCTGGGTCTCCGCCAGGATCAGCCGGCCGGCCTGTTCGCCGAGGACGGTGCGCGCCTGCTCGGCGAGTCCGTCGTCGGACACGAAGTAGTCGATCTCGGACAGGCCGGCGAACCGGCTCAGCCCGACGACGCCCCACTTGCTGTGGTCGGCCACCACGGCCAGCCGGGTCGCGGCGGAGATCAGGGTGCGGTTGGTCTCCGCCTCCGCGAGGTTCGGGGTGGTCACCCCGGCCCGCTCGGAGACGCCGTGCGCGCCGACGATGAGCAGGTCGACCTGCAGGGAGCGGATCGCCTGGTCCGCCAAGGGCCCGACCAGGGACGCGGACTTGGTGGGGGCCCCGCCCGTGACCAGCAGGGTCGGGGCCGCGGCCCCGTCCTCCGTCCCGAACGACCGCAGCAGCTCCGCGACGGGCAGGGAGTTGGTCACCACGGTCAGGTTGGGGATGTCGCGCAGCCGGTGGGCGACGGCGTACGTCGTCGTCCCACCCGAGATCGCCACGACGCTTCCGGGCTGGACCAGTTGGGCGGCCGCTTCGGCGATCGCCGCCTTGGCCGCGGACTCGAGCGTGGACTTGGTCTCGAAGCCGGGCTCGTCGCCCGTGGTGCCCGAGGTACTCACCGCGCCGCCGTGCACCTTCTCGACCGACCCGGTCCTCGCGAGCACGTCCAGGTCGCGGCGGATGGTCATGTCGGACACCCCGAGCTGCTCCACGAGCGCGGCGACGCGCACCGCTCCCTTGCGGCGCACGATCTCGAGGATGACTTCCCGCCGCTGGGCCGCCAGCGGTGCCGACTCCGTCACAGTCCCACCCAATGATCTCTAGCGAATTCCAGACAGAGATCAATTGTACACTGCATCCAATAACGGCAGGCAAGGGGTTCGCGGCACCCGGTCCTGCCGAACCTTCGTACCGAAGGGCGGATTTGCCGGGATGCGTATCCAATTGACCATCCCTCGTGACCGTCCCACTCCTTTGCCCCTGCGTGCAATTATCGGCGGCGCATCCCGAAATGCTTCTCCCCGATTCCCCGCGGCCTCTGTGTGATTGATCGTGTTTCAGGCCGGTGGACCCATTTGCCGGGCGAGGCCCGTCCCTTGCGGGGCGGGCCTCGTCGACCGACCGCGCCACCGTCGCGTACGTCGCGTTCGCCGTGTCAGTGCGGCAGTCCGACGGCCCGTTCGCCGCTTCGGCGCTGCTGGATGACGACGGCGGCGACGAGGAGGGCGCCCTGGGCGACGTTCTGCCAGAAGGTGTTGATGCCCTCGACGGTCAGGCCGTTCTCCAGCGCGCCGAGCAGCGCCACGGCCAGCAGCGTGCCGCCGATGCCGCCCTTGCCGCCCTTGAGCGCACAGCCACCCAGCGCCGCCGCCGTGATGGCCTTGAGTTCGAGGCCCTCGCTGCCCGAGACGGGCTGCCCCGATCCGGTCCGCGCGGTGAGGAGGATGCCCGCGACCGCCGCCACCACACCGATGAGCGCGTAGACGGCCACCAGGTACTTGTTGATGTTGATGCCCGCCAGTCGCGCCGCGGTGTCGTTGCCGCCGATCGCGTAGATGTTGCGGCCGATGTCCGTGTACTTCAGCATCACGTGCACCGCCAGCGCCACGATCACCAGGATCCAGATCATCACCGGCACCCCGGCGATCTTCCCCCGCCCGAGGAACACGAAGAAGGGGTCGTTGAGTACGTAGCCCTGCGCGCGGCCGTCGGAGACGAGCTGGGCCACGCCCTTGTAGGCGGCCAGGCCCGCGAGCGTCGCGATGGTGGGGTTGACCCGGCCGTAGACGATGGCGACGCCGTTGACCACACCGACGAGGATGCCGATCCCGATGGCGGCGGCCATCCCCAAGTAGGGGTTGGACCCGCCGGAGGTGAAGACCATGGCGCTCACGACGGACGCCAGGCCTGCCTGGGAGCCGACGGATATGTCGAGGCCGCCGCAGATGATCACGACCGTCTGGACGATGGCGAGCAGCCCCGTGATCGTCACCGCCTCGCCGATGACCTGGATGTTGGCGAGGCTGAGGTAGTTGTCGTTGAGGAACCCGAACAGGGCCAGGACGAGGACGAGGGCGCCGATCAGGCTGAGGTTCTGCCCGCCGAGCGAGGTGAGCAGGGCCCCTGCGGTCTTCCGCGCCGGAGCGGGGAGGGTCTCGGTGGTGGCCGGCGTCTGGGTGGTGGTCATCGAGCGTCTCCATCGGCGGAGTCGGTGAGCGGTCGGTCGGATGCGGCGGGGGCGAGGTCGTCCGCCATGGCGAGGCCCAGGATGGCTTCCTCGGTGGCTTCCGCCCGGCCCAGTTCGCCGGTGATGCGGCCGTTCTGCATCACGACGATCCGGTCGGCGAGGCCCAGGACCTCGGGGAGTTCGGAGGAGATCACCAGCAGGGCGACCCCTTCCCGGGCGAGGTCGGCGATGATGCGGTAGATCTCGGCCTTGGCACCGATGTCGATCCCGCGCGTCGGCTCGTCCAGGATCAGGACCTTGGGCTTGCGCAGCAGCCAGCGGGCGAGCACGACCTTCTGCTGGTTGCCGCCCGACAGTTTGCGCACTTCGTGCTCGATCGAGGGGGTGCGCACCCGCAGCCTGTCGGAGAAGTCCTGCGCCACCGCCTTCTCCTGGCGGCTCTGGACGAAGCGCCAGCGGCGCAGCCGGTCCAGGCTGACGAGAGAGGTGTTGTCGCGGATGGAGCGGTGGAGGAACAGCGCCTGGGCCTTGCGCTCCTCGGGGGCGAGCCCGATGCTCGCGCGGATCGCGTCCCGGGGGCTGCGCAGACGCAGGGGACGACCGTTCACGCACACGCGGCCCGATCGGATGGGACGGTCGCCGGCGAGGGCGAGGGCCAGCTCGGACCGCCCGGCCCCCATGAGCCCGGCCAGGGCGACCACCTCTCCGGCACGGACCTGGAGGTCGATCCCGCTGACGTCGTCCGTGGTGACGTCCTCCAGCTCCAGGACCACCTCGTCACGGGCGACGTCCTGTCGCACGAACAGGGAGGACAGGTCACGGCCCACCATCAGGCGGACGACCTCCCCCTCGTTGGTGTCGCGGGCCTCCAGCACGCCGGCGACCGTGCCGTCGCGCAGTACGGCGATGCGGTCGGCGAGGCGGAAGATCTCCTTCATGCGGTGGGAGACGTAGATGACGGCGATGCCCTGGTCCCGGAGCCGGTCGATCAGGCCGAAGAGGGCTTCGACCTCGTTCTCGGAGAGGGAGGAGGTGGGTTCGTCGAAGGCGATGACCTTGGCGTCACCGGTCAGTGCCCGCAGGATCTCCACCAACTGGCGTTGTGCTGGGGTGAGTTCGGATCCCAGCTGATCGGGGTGGATGACCTTCTCAAATCCGAGCCGGGCCAGGTCCGCGGTGATGCGGCGCCGTAGCTCCGCCCGGTCGAGGCGGCGCAGGGCGGTGCGCGGCAGGGCCCCCGCGTACACGTTCTCGGCGACCGAGACGTGCGGGATGATCTCGGGTTCCTGGGGGATGATGCGGATCCCGGCCTTGTGGGCGTCGTGCGGTGAGGACAGGGTCCGCGGGCGCCCGTCCCAGAGGATGCTCCCCTCGGTGGGCTGGTGGTCGCCGGTGAGGATCTTCAGCAGGGTCGACTTGCCCGCTCCGTTCTCCCCCATGAGGGCGGTCACCCGGCCGCGGAGGAAGGTGAGCGTGACGCCGCTGAGCGCCTGTACCGCACCGAACCGTTTGGTGATGTTCTCGACGGAGATCTCTTCGCCGGGATCCCGGACGGGGACGGGTGGCTCTGTACCGGCTGTGGTCATGGGGGCCTCGCAAGCTGGGGTTACGTGGGGCGTTCGGGCCGGCGGCGCTGCCGGCCGGCGATGGTGCTCTGGGCGGGGGCGGGTACGGCCGCCGGTGCGGCGGCCGTACCCGTCCTGGCCGCGGGCGCGGGCTCAGCCGCAGGTGACTCCCGCGTCCTTCCAGTTGGAGGCGTCGACCATCTTGGTCGGGGCGAAGGCTTCCTTCGGGAAGTCCTTGCCGTTCTTGAGCTTGTCGTAGATCGTCTGCACCGCCAGGGCGCCGACGTCCCGGCCGTTGATGAACAGCGCGGCCTTCATCCCGGACGGCTTGCCGGAGCTCCAGTTCTTGCAGGCGAGGTAGGCGCCGAGGCCGACGCCGATCACGTTGTCGGCCGTGAAGCCGGCGTTCTCCAGGGCGGTGACCCCGCCCTGGACGTTCTCGTCGTTGCAGCCCCAGACCACCCAGTGCTTAACGGAGGCGTTGGCGGTGACCGTCGCGGCGATCTTGTCCTGGGCGCCCGTCGGGGAGTTGTCCGTCGGCACGTCGATGTTCTGCACCGCCGTGCCCGCGGCCTCCGCGAATGCCTTCTTCGACGCGTTGACACGGTCGGTGCACACGGTGACGTCCTGCTTCCAGGCCGATATGGTCCGCGTCTCCGCCGGGTTCCAGCCGGCCTTCTTGAACTCCTCGGCGGCCCGCTTGCCGACCTCGCCGCCCATCTGCTGGCCGCTGAACCCGATGCGGGGCACCAGGTCGTCGGCGCCGCAGGCGGAGGGGTCCGGGCCGGTGCTGCAGATCTGGTCGTCCGACGTCAGGAGGGCCACCTTGCCGGTCTTCGCCTGCTGTACGACCTGCGGGCCCACGGCCGGGTCGGGAACGACCACGATCAGCCCGTTGCTCTTCTGCGAAATGGCCGCCTGGGCCTCGCTCACCGTCTTGTTCGCGTCGTTGCCCAGGTTCACCACCTTCAGGTCGATCCCGAGCTCACTCGCCTTCGCCTTCGCGCCGGCGGCCTCGCCGATGAAGTACTCCTGGTCGCCCTGCTTCTGCAGATAGGTCAGGGAGATCTTCCCGTCGACCTTCCCGATCTCCGCGGCGGCGCCCGTCGTCTCCTGACCACTGGAGCACGAGGACAGGACGAGCATCGTGGCCAGGCCCAGGGCCGCGGCCGCTACCGGACGGCGGTGGTGGTGAGTGAGCATGTCGATCCCTTTGCTTGAACGGGTCGCACCGGGCGACCAGTGGGGCACGTGCGATGGGGTGGGGGTCCGGCCGCCGTCGTGAGCGCCGCCCGGGGCTGCAGGTCCCTGGAGACTCGCAGGGAGGGGTGTCCGGCCTCGGCCGACGAGTCCCCGGCGGTGGATCCCTCACTGGGTAATCCGCCACAGTCGGCCGTTTTCAAACTTGATGCAACAGAGAAAAGCGCCGTTTCCGCCATAAGTCAACAGTGTGAACCGAGGGTTTCCGATTGATGCACCCCCGTGACCTCCGGGGACGCCACAGCGCGACAGGACCGCCCCAGCAGCGCTTCCGGGCGAAACCCGGCAAAGGCGCAGGGCGGGAGGCCGCACGGCATGACGGCGTCGCAGGTCTGGACCTGGACGGATCCCGCCTGTTGATTTCCATCGGAACGTGTCTGAATCTGTTTGGCTACTGACGCGCCGTCGATGGCCCGGCGGGCTCGTTCCAGCGCTGCTCGGCCGCCGGGCCCGTGCGGCCGAAGGTGACGGGCGCTCCGGGCTCACCGCTCCCGGCGGTCACGGCGTAGCCCGGTGCGATCCGCGGCTTGATGCGTCCTGTCGCATCGGTGGAGAAGACCAGGTTGTTCCCCTCGGGCCGGCCGAATGCCGAGCACGACCAGATGCCCACGCCGTCCCCTGCGGAACCGCGTGCGTCCATGCAGTAGCCCGGGTTGGCGGCATTGCGCAGGAGTCCCTTGTCGTCCAGGCGCCACTGCTGGACCGGTGCTCCGGCGCGGCAGTGTGCCGTGATCACGTCGACGCCGTTGGCAAAGGTGCCGCCGCGGACGTCCAGGCACAGACCGGTGGCGGAATTGACGGCCGGAACGAACGACGAGGCCCTGAAGGGTTGAACGGGATCGGCCGTCGCGGCCTCCGTGGTCGGCGTGGGGCTGGGCGTGGGCTCGTCACTGGGCGACGGGCCCGTCGCGGACGGCGACGCGCTGGGGGAACGGGTGGGCGAGGCGGATGCGGAGGGGCGCGGCCTGCTCGCCGACGGCGCCGGCGACCCCGCGCCGCCCGCCTCTACGCGTGCTCGCGGTGGCTGTTCCTGGGCCGGGGCGGGCGGTTCGGGCCCCCAGGCCGTCGGGACGACGACGGCGAGGGCCGCCGTCGTGATCAGGACCGCCGCGACACCCAGGGAGATCCGCCCTGCCGGCCTCCGTAGAAAGACGGACGGTTTCCGGTCGCCGGCGGTCTGCTCCGGCCCGCCCGCGACCGCCGTCCCGGTCGTGACCGGGAGGGACAGCGTGTCCTCGGTGTCGGCGTCCTGGTCCGTGCGGGTTGCCGCGGAGAGGTAGAGCGGGCCGACAGTTCCCAGCAGGGAGCCTGCCAGCAGCGGGCCGGGGGTCTCGCAGAGGGCGACCAGGCCGCGCAGCGCGGCCGCGCACCCGGGGCATCCGTCGACATGGCGCGTCAGGTCGGGGTTCCCCCGCACGTCGGCGCGCCCCGCGGCGGCGTCCAGCATGCGCGCGTACGCGGGACAGTGCGGGGTCGGTCGCGCCTGCAGGTGGACCCGCAGGAAGGCATCACGGCACGCGGCCAACGCCCGGTGAGCCAGGTCCGGTACGGACTCGGGCCGGTCACCGGTGATCGTCGCGACATGCTCGTCCGGCTCCCGTTCGACCACCGAATGCCACAGGACGGACTGCGTGCGCGGCGACAGGGTGATGAACCCCTTGCTGACGAACGACCGGAGCCCCGGGTCCAGCGGAACGGATCCCGCCCCGGCGGGCGCGGGCGGTGCGGCGGACGCGGACACGGACACCAGCGCCAGCAAGGCCAGGCGAGGGGGCTGGTCCGGGGCCTCGGTCGCGGCGGCCAGCAGGTCGAGGAACTCCTCCGTCGCGCGGTCCGCGGCGCGCCGGGCCGCTGCCGGGTCGCCGCAGACCGTTCGCGCGAAGGCGGAGACCCTCGGCCCGTGGCGTCGGCGCAGCTCGGTCTCGGCCGACGGGGCGGCCGGGTCCGCGGTGCGGATGGTGTCACACAGTTGCTGGTCGGTCATTCGACCCACAGCAGAGGGATGATTCGTCGACACGTGGGACATCCTGGGTGGGAGGGAAAGTCGCCCTATTGTTCAGGACACGACACGTCCGTCGATAGTTCTTTCCGGCGGGAATTCAAGAAACCGTCCTCGGAAATGCGGACGTGTTTTATCCGGGCAGGGCGAGCCACCGGAATTCTCCGCGCACAGAGAGATCCGGTCTCGATTTCGCCCGCCGTCGGCTGGATAGCACGCGGTCGCCGCCGGGGAGAACCCCCGGTCGGCGCGCCTCGCCAAGGGCGGCTGCAACCACCCTTGCACCGAACAGAATCAGACACACGCGCAAGGAAGTCAACACTGACGATCTTGCGCGATCGGCCGCAGCACCCGCCGATCCCCCAAGGCTGACACGGCAGGAGCCGGACCGTCCTATTGACAGAAATTCGAACAGTTCAAGACATCGCCCGCTGCGGGTCCTTCCAGGGGGAGGGCCGGGGCGGCGCCGGTCGGACGTTTAGCCGATCGTTATCAACTGGGCCCCGACCGGGCTGGATTCAAGAGCTCCGCACACAGTAGATTCACCGTTCACTCCCTCCTTCCCCACACGCATGTCCCACATCGGACAACCATCGGGGCACCCTCGACATAAGGGCCCGGCAATTCAAGAGCGGTGCGATGTGGCACGCCGAGGGCTCATTCTGCATTTCCCGGAACAGCCGACTGGAGTTTGGTGAGCACCCCTTTCTGCCCCCGATGCGGTGACCCCTTGCGCTGCGCCTGCGCCATCGCGCACCACGACGCGAGCGCCGGGCGGACCGCCGCCCCGGCGCGGTTCGACCGCGACTGGGTCAGGCCGTACATCGCCCCGCACGAACCCGCGCCGGGGGGCGCACCGAGCACCATGGACACCGCCACGGTGTCGTGGGTCGCAGCGCAGGCCGCGTACGAGAGCGGCCCACCGTCCGGCGGTGACATCATCGGCCAGCCCGTTGTCATGAGCAGGTCGGCGAGTCACCGGGCGCACCGGCCCGGGAAGCAGCGTCGGCCGCTGCGGGTCACCGCGGCCCTCGCCACCCTGATCGGCTCCGCGGCCATCGCGGGTACGTACGCCTTCGCCCGGAGCCAGGACACCGGGGAGGCGACGGCGCAGGCCCCCGCGAGCCGGCTCGACGTACTCGATGTGGAGGACGAACCGAGCACGTCGCCCGAGGCGTCCCGGTCCCCCGGCCCGCTCCCGAGCCCTCCCCGGCGCACCACGCCGACGACCGGGAACAGCCCGGTGCGCACCCCGTCCGCGTCGGCTCCGTCCGCGACCGCCGCGGGCGCGTCCGCCGCGGGCGCGTCCGCCGGTACGGACGCAGCACCGGCCGCCGGGCAGCAATCCGGCAGTCCGAGCACCGTGCCGCCCTCCCCCGCGCCGCCGACGGCGCCCGAGGAGAAGCCGACGCTGCGCCGGCACGACTCGGGCCCCCACGTCGTCGATCTGCAGCGGCGCCTCGGGCAGCTGGGGCTGTGGACCCTGCCCCAGCGAGGCCGTTACGACCAGCACCTCGCCGACGTGGTGCAGCGCTTCCAGGCGAAGTACGGCGTCCGTGGCGACCCGCCGGGGGTCTACGGCCCGGCCACGCGGCGGCGGCTGGAGTCCTTGGCCTCCTGACGCCGGGCCGGGACCTCCTGACGCCGGGCCGGCTGCCGTGCCCGTACCGCGCGGGGGCTCAACGCCTCACCATTCGGCGAGGGAGCCGTCGCCCCGCCGCCACACCGGGTTGCGCCAGCGATGGCCCGTCTCGGCGGCGCGTTCGACGGCCTTCTCGTCGACGTCGATGCCCAGGCCCGGTGCGGTGAGCAGGGCGACGTGGCCGTCCTCGTAGCGGAAGACGGACCGGTCGGTGAGGTAGTCCAGCAGGTCCGACCCGGCGTTGTAGTGGATCCCGAGGCTCTGCTCCTGGATCAGCAGGTTGGGTGTCGCGAAACCGACCTGGAGGCAGGCGGCCAGCGCGATCGGGCCGAGCGGGCAGTGCGGCGCCAGGGAGACGTCGTGAGCCTCCGCCATCGCCGCGATGCGCCGCACCTCCGAGATCCCGCCGGCGTGCGAGAGGTCGGGCTGGGCCACGGCGATCCCCTGCTGGAGCACCGGCTTGAAGTCCCACCGGGAGTACAGCCGCTCTCCGGTGGCGATGGGGATGCTGGTGGAGCGCACGACCTCGCCGATGTGGGCGCTCATCTCGGGAACCACCGGTTCCTCGACGAAGAACGGCAGGTACGGCTCCAGGAGGGGAAGCACCCGCCGTGCCATGGGGAGGGTGAGACGGCCGTGGAAGTCCACGGCGATGTCGAAGCCGTCGCCGACCTCCGCGCGGACGCTCTCCACCCGTTCGACGATGTCGCGGACGGCCCGCGGCGTGTCGATCAGTTCCAGCTGGGGCGAGGCGTTCATCTTGATGGCCGTGAAGCCCTCGGCCTCGCGGGCGGCGGCCTGCTGCGCGACGTCGGTCGGCCGGTCGCCGCCGATCCAGCTGTACACCCGTGCCCGGTCGCGGACGTTGCCGCCGAGCAGCTGCCACACCGGCACGCCCAGCGCCTTGCCGGCGATGTCCCACAGTGCCTGGTCGATGCCGGCGACCGCGCTGGACAGGACGGGGCCGCCGCGGTAGAAGCCGCCCTTGGTCAGGACCTGCCAGTGGTCCTCGATGCGCATCGGGTCCTGGCCCACCAGGTAGTCGGACAGTTCCTCGACGGCGGCCGCGACGGTGTGCGCACGGCCCTCGACGACGGGTTCGCCCCAGCCGGTGATGCCCTCGTCGGTGTCCACGCGCAGGAAGCACCAGCGGGGGGCGACGAGGTAGGTCCGCAGGGAGGTGATCTTCACTTGGACTCCTTCTTCACGGACCAGCCGCCGTCCACGGTCAGGTTCGTGCCGGTGATGTACGAGGCGTCGTCGGACGCGAGGAAGGCCACGGCGGCCGCTGCTTCGTCGGGGTGGCCGAGCCGTCCCAGGGCCGTGGCACGGGCGGAGAGCAGGCGGCCCTCCTCGTCCACGTCCTGCCAGTTCTCGGTGAGGATCGGACCGGGCAGCACGGAGTTGAACCGCACGTCCGGCCCGTACTCGACCGCGAGCTGGCGGACGAGCGCGCACAGGCCGCCCTTCGCCGCGGCGTAGGCCGGGTAGCCCGGCAGGCTGCACAGTGCGTGCACGCTGGAGGTGGCGACGAAGGAGCCGCGGGCGGCGCGCAGGTCGTCGAGGAAGGTCCGTACGGCCAGGTAGGGCGCCTTGAGGTTGACGGCCATGTCACGGTCCCAGTCGCTGCCGGGCAGTTCGTGGGCGGGCGCGGGCGTGTGGGTGAAGGCGTTGCTGTGCACGACGGCAACCGGGCCGAACAGCGTGTGGGTGCGGTCCCTCAGGCCGCGCCAGTCCTGTTCGCGGGAGACATCGCACCGCACGAACTCCGCGCGGCCCCCGTCGTCGCGGATCTTCCGCGCGAGTGCGGTGCCCGCGGCCTCGTCGATGTCGGCGAGGACGACGGCGGCCCCTTCGGCGGCCAGACGTACGGCGCTGGCTGCGCCGATGCCGGACGAGGCGCCGGTGACGACGGCGGTTCGCCCTGTGAATCGGTTCATGGCTGGTCTTTCGTGGGTGGAGTGGGCGGAGTCGAGTGGTGAGGCGGGTGACGTGGACGCACGGGTCAGCGGGTGACGTCCGCCCCGTGGAGCATGTCCAGTTCGGCGCGCCGCGGCAGGCCCTCCCAGTCGCCTGGCGAGGCCACCGCGAAGGCCCCGCACGTCGCGGCCAGCAGGAGCCGGCCCGGGAGATCGGTACCGTCGAGGAGTCCGGCGAGGTATCCGGCGACGAAGGCGTCGCCCGCGCCGATCGGATCCACCGGGGTGACCGGCACGATGTCCTGGACGGCCTCGCCGCCGTGCGTGACCGCGACGGCCCCTCGGGCGCCGAGCTTCAGGACCGCTTCGCGCGGGCCGAGGTCGAGCAGGGCGCGCGCCATGGTGGCGGGGTCGTCGGCCTCGGGAACGACCAGCGAGGCCTCCTCGGGACCGGCGAGGACGATGTCCGCGCGGGTGACGAGGTGGGTCAGCTCGGCCCCGGCCTCCTCCCGGTTCCACAGCCGGGCCCGGTAGTTGAGGTCCAGGCTGACGGTGACGCCGGCGGCGCGGGCGAGGTCGACGGCCCGCCGTACGGCCGCCCGCGGCCCCTCGCCGAGGGCGGGGGTGATGCCGGTGACGTGCAGGATCCGGGCCCGGGCGACGAGTTCCGGGTCGATGTCCTCGGGGTCGAGGCGGGCTCCCGCGAGTCCGCGCCGGTAGTAGGTGACACGGGTGTGGTCGGGTGTGCGGCGCTCGCGCAGCATGAGTCCGGTGGGGGCCGTGTCGTCGACGCGTGCGCGGGTGACGTCGACGCCCTCACCGCGCAGCCCGTCCAGGATCATCGTGCCGGCGCTGTCCGCGCCGACCCGCCCGGTCCAGGACGCCGCGTGGCCGAGGCGGCTGACGCCGATGGCCACCGTGGCCTCCGCGCCCGCGAATCCCAGGCGGAGCGGGGTGCCGGAGGCGAGCGGGCCGGGCCGGTCGGCGGCCAGGACGGCCATCGTTTCCCCGAGGGTGACGAGCGCGGTCACGAGCGGATGCCGTCCAGCAGTGCGGCGGCGCGTTCCCGGAGCGCGTTCAGGTCGCCGCCCTCGCAGGCGTCCCCGACCAGCGGGCTGCCCATGCCGAGCGCGGTCGCGCCCGCGGCGAAGTAGGCGGGGGCCTGGTCGAGTTCGATTCCTCCCGTGGGGACGAGCGGGACGTGCGGCAGGGGTGCCCGGACGGCCCGCAGGTACTCCGGGCCTCCGGCCGAGGCGGGGAAGAGCTTGACCATGGTGGCGCCCTTCCGCCACGCCGCGACGATCTCGCTCGGCGTCAGGGCGCCGGGGAGCACCGGGACGCCGAGGCGGCGGCCCTCCCTGATGACGTCCGGGCAGACGGCCGGCGTGATGAGGTAGGTGGCGCCGGCTTCCACGGCGCGCATCGCGTCGGCCGGGGTCATGACGGTGCCCGCGCCGAGGGCGGTACCGGCCGGCTTGGACGCGGCGTACTCGCGCAACGCGTGCAGGGCTCCCGGTGTGGTGAGGGTGAACTCCATGGCCCGGATGCCCGCTTCGTGCAGGGCGTCGGCCGTTGCGGCGAAGTGGCGGGGCG
The DNA here is from genome assembly GCF_055565795.1 of Streptomyces sp. NPDC028314. Classification (NCBI taxonomy): domain Bacteria; kingdom Bacillati; phylum Actinomycetota; class Actinomycetes; order Kitasatosporales; family Streptomycetaceae; genus Streptomyces; species Streptomyces sp. NPDC028314. Next base: position 369,548 of record NZ_JBVHTP010000006.1, on the reverse strand, counting down.
ACTGGGAACGCAGGATCGCTATCACCGGTGCGGCGGCGAGTGCGGGAGCCAGGGGATCGCTCGTCATGCGGAACCTCGGAGGTCGTATGAGGTGGTGGAGGACCCGGGGAGCTGCGCCGGGTCGTCGGCGAAGGGCGTGACCGGCAGGCCGGTGGCACCGGGCCGGCAGATGAAGATCCGGCCGGCGTGCGGCTGCGCCGCGAGTTGCGCGGCCGTCAGTCCGTCGGCGGCGGTGGTGATGATCAGGAGGTCCAGGTCGGGGCCCGCGAAGGCGCAGCTGGACACCTGGGAGGCGGGGACGGTCACGACGGCGTGGAGTGCGCCGTCGGGGGCGTAGGCCCGGACCTGTCCCGCTCCCCACACCGCCACCCAGACCCGGCCCTCGGTGTCGACGGCCAGGCCGTCCGGCATGCCGGCGGGGCTGGTGTCGGCGAAGGGGCGGCGGCCCGAGAGGGTGCCGGTGACGGGGTCGTGGTCGAAGACGTCGACACGGTGCGTCGGGCTGTCCGCGTAGTACAGCAGCCGGCCGTCGGGGCTCCAGCCGAGGCCGTTGGAGATGGTGACGGGGCTCAGCACGGTCGTCACGGTGCCGTCGGGGTCGAGGCGGTAGAGGGTGCCCGCGCCGGGGGTCGCGTCGTAGGCCATGGTGCCGGCGAGCAGCCGCCCGCTCGGGTCGCACTTGGCGTCGTTGAACCGTCGCGGCGTGCCGTCGTCGGGGACGGCGGGGGCGGCGAACTCCGTGGCCGCCCCGGCCTCGTCCACGCGCAGGAAGGAGGTTGCGGCGGCCGCGAGGAGCCCTCCGGACGCGCAGAGCGCGACCGCTCCGACGGGCCGGCCGAGACTGACGGTCGTCCTGTCCCCCAGGTCCGGCAGACCGCTGTCGTCGTCGCGGGCCACCAGAGGGGCCCGGTGGACGAGGCCGGCCGTGATGTCCACCCACAGCAGGTGGCCGCGTCCGGCGTGCCAGACGGGTCCCTCGGTCAGACGTCCCGGCACGGGTGCGCACGGCAGTGCGGTCAGGTGCATGGTGTCGCTCCTCTCTTGTGCGACGAAACTCTAGGAGTTCTTCTAACCCATGTAAATACACATCGTCCAAGGCATGGAATAAGCTCGGCCCGTACCCGACGACGGTCTCTGCCACGACGTAGAAGGACGCACCCATGGCGAAACGCACCGCCCAGGACATCCGCCGCCGCAACCGGTTCGACGCGCTGCGCTGCGTCTTCGCGGCCTCCGGCCCGGTGAGCCGGCAGGAGGTCGCCGCGGCGACCGGCCTGTCCTTCGCGACCGTGGCCAATCTCGTCGCCGAGCTCCTGGAGGCCGGAGTCCTGCGCGAGGCCGGCCACGAGGACTCGAAGGGCGGGCGCCCGCGGGCCCGCCTCGCGGTCAACGCGGAGCGCGGTGCGCTGGTAGGGATCGACGTGGCGGAGACGTCCGTCCAGGTCGAGCTGTTCGACCTGGCGCTGACGGTGCTGCGCAGCGTACGGCTGCCGCTATCGCAGACCGATGTCCGGCCGGACGACGTGGTCGACGCCATCGTCACGGGGGTCGAGGGCCTCTCGGACGCGGCGGGCACGCCCCCGCGGATCCTCGGCGCGGGGGTCAGCATCCCCGGTCTCGTGGAGCGCGAGGGCGGTGTGTCCGTCTTCTCGCCCTACTGGTCCTGGCGCGACGTGCCCCTGCGCTCCCTCCTCGCCGAGCGCCTCCCGATGCCCCTGTACCTCGACAACCCCCTCAAGGCCGGCACCGTCGCCGAGATGTGGTTCGGCGCCGGACGCGAGGTCGACGACCTCCTCGTACTGACCCTCCGGGCCGGAGTCGGCGCGGGCATCGCGGTCGACGGAGCCCTCTACCGGGGCGCCACCAACAGCGCCGGGGAGTGGGGCCACACCTGCCTGGTCCGCGACGGACGGGAGTGCAGGTGCGGCAGGCGGGGATGCGTCGAGGCCTACGTCAGCACCCGCGGCATCGCCCGCACCGTACGGGAACTGGACGCGGAAAGCCCCCTCCTGGACCCCGACGAGGACACCGTCGTCAGCAACGTCGCCCGCGCCGCGGCGGAGGGCGACCCCGTGGCCACCGAAACCGTGGCGCGGACCGCCCGCCACCTGGGGGAGGCCGCGGCCGATCTCCTCAACCTGTTCAATCCGCAGGCCCTGGTACTGGGCGGCCGGGTGGCCGACCGGCTCGGCGAGCCGCTGCTGCGGCAGACCCGCGACGTCATCGCGGCGCACGCGCTGCCGGCGACGCTCCAGGCGCTCAGCTTCCGGCTGAGCACCGTGCCGGACAACCCGGTGAGCCTCGGAGCCGCCACCTTCGCCCTGGAGGGCTTCCTGGACGACCGCGAGACCTTCCCCGCCGTGGCGGCGGGGCGCCGGGCCGCCAAGGCGGCGAAAGCCGGGACGTCCTGAGGTTGCCCCGGCGTCCGGCCGCTCAGCCGGCCGGGGCCGCCGTACTCTCGCGCACCACCAGGACGGGCGCCACCGATGCCTGGCGCGGGCCGCCCGTCCCGCCGCCGATCTGGTCGAGCAGCAGTCCGACGCAGTGCCGACCCACGGCGTCGAAGTCCTGCCGGACCGTGGTGAGCGGGGCGGGGAAGAACGCGGCCTCGGGGACGTCGTCGAAACCGGTCACGCTCACGTCCTGCGGAACCCGCCGACCCGCCTCCTGCAGGGCTCGCATGACACCGAGGGCCATCTGGTCGTTGGCGGCGAAGATCGCGGTCACTTCCGGGCGGCCGGCCAGTTCACGTCCGGCGCGGTACCCCGAGGCCGCTGACCAGTCCCCGTAGAGCAGCGGTGGCACGACGGCGCCCGCGTCCTTGAGCGAGCGGTGCCACGCCTCGGCCCGGCGGCGCGCCGCGTAGGAGTCGCGGGGCCCCGCGACGTGCCAGACCGTTCGGTGGCCGAGGCCCAGCAGGTGTGCCACGACACTGCGGGTGCCCTCGGCCTGGTCGATGTCGACGTTGGCGTAGCGGTGACCGGTGTCCCCGTCGGCGAAGACCACGGGAACGGTGGACGGCAGCCGGAGTTCGGGGGTGTCCAGGATCTGCGACTCGATGAGGATGATGCCGTCCACCGACTGGACCATCAGCTGCTGGAACGCCTGGCGCACGGCGGCTCCGGTCTGCGCCCGTGCTCCCATGAAGTTCACGAACAGGTCGGCTTCGCGGGCGGCGTCGGAGATCGCGGCGAAGGTCCTGGCGTTGCCGTAGGCGCTGATGTCGAAGCTGATGACGCCCAGCGTGCCGAACCGTCCGGTGACCAGCGCCCGGGCGGCCGTGTTGGGGCGGTACCCGAGCATCTTCATCGCGGCCAGCACCCGCTCACGGGTGGACGCGTCGACGTTCTCCCGGTTGTTGGCCACGCGGGAGACCGTCTGCGACGAGACCCCCGCCATCGCGGCGACGTCGGCCATGGAGGGTGACTGGCGCAGCGGACGGGACCTCGGTGATCTTGCTCCGACCTCGCGCGGCATGTGAACCGGACCTCCGAACCCCTGCTCCGAGCCGAGTGCGTGGCGCACTCCGTACGGATGTTAGCGCCGCGCACCGAAAGGGCGGGCGCGCACGCTACTCGCCGGTTCTCTTGACACGCCCGTCCGCCGCTCCGACACTCTCCTCACTCCGTTATGTTTACGTAAACATCACGTTGCTGCGCCCGGCAGGGCACACGCGCCCCGCCCCATGCCCGGAACTGCCGAGAACTGCCGCGAACGGCCCCACGGCCGCACCACCTGCACCGGCGCGGCACGGCCGGGCGCCACTCCCCCGCGTACACATCCGCTCCCGACAGGAGACCAGCTGTGCTCGGTACCAGAAGAAGGCCCCCGTGCGCCGCCCGGCGCCGCATGCGCACCGCCCTCGCGACCTCGCTCGCGGCCGTCGCCTCACTCCTCGTCGGGGGAACGGCGTTACCCGGGGCCGCAGCTGCCGCCGACCGGCCGGCAGCGGTCCCCGTCCGCCTCGATCCCGGTTACCAGCAGGCCCCGTTCGAGGGGTGGGGCACCGCACTCTCCTGGTTCGCCAACGTCACGGGCGGCTGGCCGGACGCCCAGCGCAACCGGCTCGCCGACGCCCTCTACGGCGCCGAGGGGCTCGGCCTCACCATCGCCCGCTACAACATCGGCGGCGGTGACAGCCCGGAGACCACGCCCTACATGCGCGCCGGGGCAGCGATACCCGGCCACTGGAGCAGGTCCGGCCCCGGGGCGCCCGACGGGTGGGACCCGGACCACCCGGCCCACTGGGACCCGTACGCCGACGGGAACCAGCGCTGGTGGCTCAAGGCCGCCAAAGCCCGGGGCGCCGACACCTTCGAGGCGTTCTCGAACTCACCGCCCTATTTCATGACCCGCAGCGGACTCGTCTCCGGCGCCGTCGACCCCACGCAGGACAACCTCCGCCCGGACCAGTACGAGCCCTTCGCCGCCTACCTCACCGGGGCCCTGCAGCGCGTGCAGAACAGCACGGGCGTCACCTTCGCCTCCGTGTCGCCCGTCAACGAACCGGGCACCGCCTACTGGCGCGCGGGCGGCCGGCAGGAAGGCTCTCACTGGGACCGCGGCTCCCAGGCCCGCATGATCACGGCACTGCGCGCCGAACTGGACCGCAGCGGACTGCGCACGCCGGTCGCGGCGATGGACGAAACGGACCCGGACATGTTCCGCGCCGACTGGGACAGCTACGGCAGCACGGTCCGCTCCGCCGTCGGACGGCTCAACACCCACACCTACGGGACCAACGGGCGCAGCGGGGCACGGGACATCGCCAAAGGCGCGCACAAGCCCCTGTGGATGTCGGAGGTGGACCTCGGCGGGACCGTCCCGCAGAGCTTCACCGACATGAGCCCGGCCCTGGACCTCGCCGAGCGCATCACCGACGACCTCACACAGCTCGAACCGCGCGCCTGGGTGCTGTGGCAGGCCGTGGAGGACTACGAGAACATGACCCCGGCCCACGAGGACTCCAACTGGGGCCTCATACAAACCGACTTCACCCCGGCCGACGCCGCGAAGGAGCCGCTGCGCAAGAACAAGAAGTACTGGGCGATGGCCCAGTACAGCCGGTTCATCCGGCCGGGTTCCCGCGTCATCGGCACGGACGACGACCACACCCTGGCGGCGGTGCGTCCCGGTGGCCGGGGCGCGGTCGTGGTGCACACCAACCCGACGGATTCGGCCCGGACGATCGCCCTGGACCTCACCGGCTTCCAGGACGTCTCCCCCGCACCGGTGCAGCGCTACACCACGGACGCGACCCGCAACATCCACCGCGAGGCCGACGTCGCCGTCACCGGCAAGCGCCTCACCGTGACCCTCGCCCCCCACTCGGTCACGACCCTCGTCGTACCGGGCGCGTCCGGCGTCGACCCCGAGCGGGCGGCTCCCGCGGCCGGTCCCCGGCTCCTCGTGAACGACCACAGCGGCCTGGCCCTCGCGGCCGCCCCGGCCGGGGCCGGCAGCGCCGTGATCCAGCACCCCCCGAACCCGTCCGACACCGCACAGCAGTGGACGCTCACCAGGTCGGCGCCCGGCGATTGGAGCAGCACGGCCTCGTACCGGGTGACGAACGCGGGCAGCGGGCGGGCCCTCGCTGTCGCCGACGGTGAACTCGCGCTGCTCCCTGCGGAACCGTCCGCGCAGCAGCAATGGATGCTGTCCACCTCCGGAGACGGGCACCACACCTTGATCAACAGAGCGACCGGCACCCTTCTCGACGTCACCGGCGCCTCCACCGCCGACGGCGCCCCGGTCGGCACCTACCGGCCCAACACGGGCCGCAACCAGTCCTGGACCTTCCGCGCGGACCCGGCGGGCGGGTAGCCGCGACGGTGTGGCACGCACTGCCGGTGGCGGACCCTGCGGCCCGTCGCCGGCGGCGCCGGGGCGGGGGCGGGGGCGGGGGCGGGGGAAGCGTTGCCCGTCATTCACGCGCCGGCCGCATTGGTTGCGTAAACATGTGCCGTCTCGCCCACGGGGCGCTCGATCGCGCCCCACACCACCGGAAGGGCTGCACACCATGAAACGCAGGTCTCTGATCACCGCGGCGGCCGGCGCCGTCGCCCTCGGCACCGCGACCTCCTCGCCCGCCTCGGCACAGCCGCTCGGCCAGGCCCCCACCGCGCCGCTTTCCACGTTCAACGTCATCAGCGACATCCAGGGCGACCTGGGAGACTTCGCCGTCGCCCTGCGCGACATCCGGGCCACCGCCCCGCACGGCTCGGGGCTCGCGGTCGCCGGCGACATCACTCCGCGCGGCTACGACTTCGAATACGCGGCGGTACGGCAGGTACTGGAACGCGACCCGCGCCCGCCCGAGGTCGCGTGGGCCATCGGGAACCACGAGTTCTACGTACCCAAGTACGCCGATCCGCAGACGCTCTCCCTGGCGACCTGGCCCAACGGCACCACGGAGGACTCCCTGTTCCGCAGCTTCCACCGGTTCGCCGGCCGCGGCACGGTGTACGCCGAGACCACCTTCGGCGGCATCCCCGTCCTCACCATCGGCACCGAGCGGTACATGCACTACCACGACCCGAAGCTCTGGGACGAAGTATGGCTGAGCGAGGCGCAGTTGCGGTGGCTGGAGCAGCGTCTGCGCCACTGGAGCGCACGCCGCAAGCCCGTCATGGTGATCGCGCACCACCCACTGCCGAACACGGTCTCGGGGACACGGAACAAGCTCTACGCCACCGACTACCTCCAGGCGGACGCGCTCCTGGGTCTGCTGGGGCGCCACCGCGACGTGTTCCTGTTCAGCGGACACACGCACTGGGACCTGGCGCTGTCCGACTGGTACGTGCGGCGTGTCGTACCCGGAACGGCGAACCTGGACGGGTTCTCGGTGATCAACACGGGGGCCGTGCAGACCGGCTTCGCCGACAACGGCCAGGGGGGCGAGAGCACGGTCCCCGGCGTCTTCAACCAGGGCCTCCAGGTGGAGGTGCACCGCGACCGCGTCGTCATCAGGGCCCGGGACTTCGCAGCGGGCGCCTGGCTGAAGCAGATCTCCGTCCCGCTGGCGACCACGATCTGAACCGGGGCGCCATACCCCGGAGGTGACGCTGTGGTCGTGGGTCATGCACGGAATGTCGAATTTGTTTACGAGCCGTTGACATTCAGGTGATGCGTGCGCCAGCCTCTGCTCAAAGTTGTTGGTTCACGCGCAGAAATGTTGGTTCCTGTGCACATGGGGGGCGGGACTCCCCCATGTGCCGGGTACCGGCGCACGCGCGGTGACATCAAGGATCTGCATGCGAAGAGTGAGATCCGTCCTCGTCGGCCTGAGCCTGCTCCTCCCCGTACTGGGTGGGGCGCCGACGGCGCTGGCGGCGCCCGTCACCACCGAACCCGGCACCCGGTTCCCGGACACCGCGGGACAAGGGGTGCAGGCCCACGGCGGCGGCGTACTCAAAGTCGACGACTACTACTACTGGTTCGGTGAGGACCGCGGCGACGACAACAAGTTCCGCTACGTCTCGGCGTACCGCTCCAAGGACCTGAAGAACTGGGAGCCCCGCGGCCACGTCCTGACACAGGAGACCGACCCCGAGATACGTTCCGCCGTGATCGAGCGGCCCAAGGTCCTCTACAACGAGAAGACCCGGCAGTTCGTCATGTGGATGCACAAGGAGGCGGACGACTCCTACGCCGAGGCTCGCGCCGCCGTGGCGGTGTCCTCCACGATCGACGGCCCCTACACCTGGAAGGGGTCCTTCCGGCCGAAGGACGCCTCCGGCGCCGAGCACATGTCCCGCGACATCACCGTGTACGAGGACAAGGCCGCCGGCAAGGCCTACATGATCTCCTCGGCCAACTACAACGCCGACCTGCACATCTACGAACTCACCGACGACTACACGCAGGTGAAGGCCCTGGTGGCCAACCCCTGGCCGGGCCGGCACCGCGAGTCACCGGCCCTGTTCAAGCGCGGTGACGTCTACTTCATGCTCACCTCCGGAACCAGCTACTGGGACCCCAACCAGCAGAAGTACGCCACCGCCACCAGCCTGGCGGGGCCGTGGTCGCCCATGAAGGACGTCGGAAGCCACGACGGCCACCACTCCCAGACGGCGTTCGTCCTGCCCGTGGAAGGCAGCGAGACCACCTCCTTCCTCTACATGGGAGACCGCTGGGCGGGCGTGTGGTCCGACCCGAAGCACGTCAACGACTCCACGTACGTGTGGCTCCCACTGGCGTTCCCCACGGCCACGACCATGACCCTTCCGTGGTACCCCCAGGTCTCGATCGACACCGCGACGGGCCGGATATCCGGCTCCGGAGGGGACCCTCGGACGGTCGCCAACAAGGGGAGCGGCGCCTGCGCCGCCGTGCCCGGCAGCTCCTCCGACAACCAGGTGCCGGTGACCCAGCAGACCTGCGCCGCCGGCACCCTGAACAGCCAGTGGCGGTTCACCGACAACAGCAACGGCTACGTGCGCGTCCTCGCCCAGCACAGCGGCAAGTGCCTGGACGTCGCGGACAAGTCGACCGCCGACGGCGCCGAGGTCAAGCAGTACGACTGCGGCTGGGGGGACAACCAGCGCTGGCGCTTCGAGACCCTCCCCGACGGGTACGTCCGCATCGTCGCCAAGCACAGCAGCAAGTGCCTTGCCGTCCGGGACGGATCCACGACGGCCGGCGCCGGGATCGTCCAGTCCGCCTGCGACGACTCGCCCGGTCAGGCCTGGAAGGTCTCCGCCGCAGCCGGCCCGGCCGACCCGGGCGACCCGAGCGACCCGACCGACCCGCCGGCCCCCGGTACGGCCGAACGGCAGCTCACCGCGTCGGTCGGAGCCGGCGTACTGACCATGGCCACCACCGCGGACCCCGTCCGGCTCCCCCCTGTCGACTTCGGCACCGGCGGCACCTCGGCAGGAGCGCTGGGCACCGTCACCGTGAAGGACTTCCGCGGCGGCACGGCCGGCTGGTCACTCACCGGCAAGGTCACCGACTTCGCCGGACCGCGCGGGAAGATCGGGGCCGACCGGCTCACGTGGACCCCCGTCTGCTCCACCCGGAGCGACAGCCCCAGCACGTGCGCCGCGGGCAGCCCGGGCGTCGTCGGAACGGGCGGCGCGACCCTGGCCTCCGCCGCCGCGGGTGACGTGACGGGCGGAGAGTTCACCGCCGACGCCACCGTGTCCCTCGACATCCCGAAGTACACCCCCGTCGGCGACTACACCGGCATCCTCTCCCTCACCCTCCTCTGACGGCGCCCGCGGGCCGGACGCCACGCGTCCGGCCCGCGACGCCCGGAAAGCCGACGAGCCATGCGCACCGCCATCGTTACCCTGCTCCTTCTCCTCCTGACGAGCCTTTCCCCCACACCGGCCGGGGCGGCGGACAACGGCGAATGGTCGGTCCGACCCGCGGACTCCGCGATCACGCCGAGGGCGGCCTTCGAGCTGCCCGCCCGGCCCGGCACGACGCTCACCGACCGCGCGGTCGTCACCAACACCACCGCCGCGGAGCTGACGTTCCGCCTCTACGTCGCGGACGCCCACAACACGGAACGCGACGGCGGACTGGCCGTACGCGGCATCGAGGAGGCCCAACGGGACGTCGGGGCCTGGGGGAAGCCCGAGCACGACACCGTCACGGTGCCGGCCCGCTCGGCGGTGACGGTCGGCCTCACCCTCACCGTCCCCCGCGACGCCCCGCCCGGCGACCACGTGGGCGCCCTCGTCGCGGTCGACACCCGCGTGCGGCCTGCCGACGGCTCCCACCTCGGCGTCCGGCGCGGTGTCGGAGCCAGGATCTATCTGCGCGTCGAGGGGCCGCGACAGCCCGGCCTGGCCGTGAAGGACGTACGGTTCACGGCGCGCAGCCCGCGGATACCGTGGACCGGCACCCGCGAATCGACCGTCTCCTACACCCTGCACAACACGGGAAACGTGAAGCTCACCCCCAGGGTCTCGCTGCGCGTCGGCGGCGTGGTCGTGGGAGGGCCCGGCGAACGGCGGCTCGCCGACGTACCGGCCGAGCTGCTCCCGGGGCAGAAGGTCCGACTCACCGAGACCTGGGCGGGAGCCCCCTTCGCTGGCTGGGGACAGGTCACCGTCATGGCGAGCGCGGACGACGTCCGCGCTTCGGGAACCGACAGCTTCCTGAAGGTCCCGTGGCTCTTCGCGGCATGCCTGGCCCTCCTGTCGGCCGCCTGGTGGCTGCTCCGCCGCAGGCGCAGGGCCGCCCGCGCGGCAGGCGCCGCCGCCCGCGGCTGATGCCCACCCGATCGAGCCGACATTTGGCCGAAGCCCGTTCTTCATGAGCCCCGCTCTCGACGGATCGACGCAGGTCGCAGACTCGGACGGGCGCGGGGACGGATCAGGGACTGCTTGACACCGATCCCTCGGCCCCCCAGTCTCATCCCGATCCAACGTTTGATTTTGTTCGCACACGTTGAATCATGGTTGCTTCTCGGGTGGTCGACGCCTGCGTACGTCGTTCCCATGCCCTGGTGGGCGCTCAGGCCATCCGATCTCCGATCTGCCCGAACGCTCTCCAGGAGGTAGACCATGGACAAGGCGTTACCCCGCGCCCTCGCATGCGTGATCGCGGTACTCGGCCTCACTCTGGCCCTCGCCGGCCCGGCGGCCGCGGCGCCCGGCGCGCACACGCCCGAAGCATCGGCGGACGGCACGCTGGTAACCAGGACCGGCACGTCCCTCACGGTGACGGCCGCCGTCGGACTGAGCAACACCATCTCGGTGTGGCAGGCCGGCGACACCATCCGGGTCAGGGACACCGGCGACACCGTGACCGCCCTGGGCGGGTGCAGGGCGGTCGACGCCCACGAGGCCGTCTGCCCGGGGGCCGGCAGCCTGACCGAGCTCGTCGTCCACGCCGGTGACCAGGCCGACGACGTCACATCGTTCCTGGAGAGCTTGGGGGTGACCCTCGTCGGTGGCGCGGGAGACGACAGCCTCTACGGCGGCGGCGCCAACGACACCCTGGAGGGCGACGAGGGCGCCGACTTCCTCTCGGGGGGAGGCGGCAATGACACGCTCACCGGATCCAGCGGCCGCGACCGCCTCTTCGGCGGCCCCGGCAACGACTCGATCGAGGGCCGGGGCGGCTCCGACCTCATCAACGCGGGCGCCGGGAACGACGTGGTGAACGGCGGCAACGGCAACGACCAGGTGATCGCGGGAACCGGAAACGACTTCGTCGACGGCGGCCCGGGCCGGGACACCCTCGACGCCGTCGACGAGGTCGGCGGCAACGACTACGTGCGCGGCGGCGACGAGAGCGACACCTGCCGCGCCGACCTGGGCGACAGCGTCACCGAATGCCCGTGACGAACGCGTACCGACGACGAGGGAGACACACGAACATGGCAGTGCGACACATCTGCGCCTTACTCACCGCGGCAGCACTTCTGTGCGCCGCGTCGGCCGGCACCGGCGCCTCGGCGGCGCCGCTCACCTCCGCGTCGCGCGACCTCGCGGGCGCCACGGTGGTCGAGATGTCCGGAGGCACCCTGCTCATCACCGCCGGTCAGGGCGTGGACAACGACATCACCGTCCGCCGCCAGGGCGACATCGTCCTCGTCTCGGACACCGCTGCCGAGGTACGCGCCCCGGCCCCCTGCGCACCCCGCGCCCAGGACACCGTGGCCTGCCCGCTCCCCACGGACGTGCAGGCCCGCGGCCAGGACGGCGACGACACCATCACGGTCTCCCCCAACGTCGACGCCCCGGCCACCTTGTACGGGGGCAGTGGCAAGGACCGGCTCAACGGCGGCCCGCACGCCGACCGCCTCGTCGGCGACGAACCGGCCGGAGCCACCGGCCTCACGGCAGCGACCCCCGGCAACGACACCATCAACGGCGGCCCCGGCAATGACACCATCTTCGGTCTGGGGGGCAACGACACCATCAGCGGCGGGCCGGGGAACGACACCCTCAACGGGAACGAGGGCAACGACACGCTGAACGGGGACGCCGGCAACGACACGCTGACCGGCGAGGACGGCAACGACACCCTGAACGGCGGGGAGGGCGTTGACACCCTCGTCGGCGCCGACGGCGTCAACGCCAACGACAGCCTCGACGGCGGACCCGCGTTCGACTCCTGCACCCGCGACACCGGCGACACGATGGTCAACTGCCCCTGACCCCCTGGCCCTGACGACACGGCCTGTGTGCGCCTCCGGAGGAGCGCAGGCGCACACAGGCCTGTACGGGACCCGCCGCTTCGCGGGACTCAGCGATGGATATGGAGAGCGGTGTCGTCGAGCACGAAGTAGGTGGGGGCGGCCAGATCCTCCCTGGCGGTGAACGCCAGGGTCACGAACTGCCCCTCCATGCCCTTGAGTTCGATGCTCCGCCATTCATAGCCGGCGCTCGCGTCCAGGTTCGAGAACGTCACCGGACCCGCGCCGTTCACATGGACCGCCAGCGTGTCGTACGGGACGGTCGTGGTCTCCTCCCTGGTGACGACCCGCAGCCAGAAGCCGACCGTGGCCCGGCAGCCGTACGGGATGAAAGCGGTCTGGGTCAGGGTGTCGGTCACCGAGCTCCCGTGGCCCCCGAGCAGGGCCTTCCACGAGCCCGTGCGGGCGGGGAGCCAGGAGTTGTCGGCAGTGATCAACGACGAGTTGCTGTTGGCCTGCCAGGCCTTGGGCCCCGACTCGAAGCCGGCGTTGTCGAGCAGCTGTGTCGTGGCGCAGTTGCCGGGGGCGTAGACGAGCCAGGAGAACGAGACCACGTCGACGGCTCCGGCCGAGTCCGGTGCCGTGAGGGTGACGGCCGAGCTGCCGTCCGCGGTCGGCGTGCCGGTGATCGCGCCGGTCGAGGCGTCGAGGGCCAGGCCGACGGGCAGGGCGGTGGCCGCGTAGGCCAGCGTGGCTCCCGGGTTGCCGTTGACGCCCGCACCGGCACTCACTGGATCATCCGCGCCCGTACGGTGCGACCCGTACCGCGCGTTGCGGCCGCCGCACGCCCGCTCGCCCTCACCGTTCCCGTCGCGATCGCCTCGGCCAACGACGGACAAGTCGTCCACGCAGCCCTGACCGCAGTCGGCCTCACCGACCTCTTCGACGTCCTCATCGGCCGGGAACACGTCGGCCCACCTCAAACCCGCACCCGACGCCTACCTCCTCGCCGCCGAGAGAATCACTGTCGCCCCCCAGCGCTGCCTGGCGTTCGAGAACACGGCCGAAGGCATCGCCGCAGCCCACGCCGCCGCCATCCCCGTCATCGATGTCCGCAACACCACCTGGACCGTCCAACAGCCCTGAGAGGAACTACCAGGCGCTCCTTGAGGCACCGCGGGCCCAGCTTCCGCCCCCCGTCTCCCACCCGAGCGGGCACCGAGACCAAGGCACGGGGCTTTCGGCTGCGACGGTGTCGAGTGCCGAAAGGCTCGGCAGCTCGCCCCGGCCGCGCTCCAGCGCGGCGCCGAACGTGCTCCGCGCGCTTGCCGTCATCCATTGGATCGCCGCTGCGGCGGTCAGCACCCGGCCAGCTCAGCGACCGTCAGAGCGACACCAAAAGTGATGACACAATCACTCACCGCCACCTACCGTTCGCGTGTGAAGGGCTTCGCCATGCCACTGAACCCCCGCCCCAGCCATCTCCACAACCGGGCCGCGGCGCTGACCGTCGCCACTGTGGCGCTCGCCTCGCTGGCCGGGCCCGCCTCCGCCGCCACGAACGACACCGCGCCCGTCGGTGCCCTGACGGGCCTCCTCCAGACCGCCGCGCCGAGCGAGAGCCCGCTGGCGGGCCCCGGCCTGGCAATCGACCTGGAACGCGCGCTCGACCTGGACGGACAGGGCGTCGCGACGTCCGCGGTCAACGGCGCGGTGACGGAGGACGACGAGGTCCGGCTCAAGGTCGGCAAGGGCAGCACACTCACGTACGAGCACGGCAAGCGGGGCGTCGCCGGCAAGGTCGTCCTCACGGGCGGCGTGCAACTGGCCAAGGGCGGCAAGAAGATCGTGATCTCCAAAGTGACGGTCGACATCAGGAGCGGCGCCATCACCGCCCAGGTCGGAGGCACGGCCAACGTCAGGATCGGCACGGTCAACAAGCCCGGCACCGCTGAGATCGTCAAGCCCCGGGACACCACGGTCGCCACCCTCAAGCTCGCCCAGCACGGCGTCAAGCTCAGCGCAGGGCTGCTCGACCGGATCGACGCCGCTCTCGGCACCAACCTCGACCCCGACAACGCCGGCGCCGAGGCCACCGCCAGCCTGGACGTCGATGTCGACCTGGTCCGCGGCGACAAGGTCAACCACGACCTGGTCTACGCGCTCTCTCTGGACGGCAGCCTCGACGAGAACACGGACGAGAACGACGTACTGGCCATCGAGCTGCTCTGAACCCACCACCACAGACCGCCCCCTGCCCCTGGGACCCGGCCTCACACCGTGACGCCGGGTCCCAGGGCGTTGCGACGCCCGGGCCCGGATCGCCACGCCCGCCGACCGCTCTTGGCCATGACACCGGATCGCCGCGATGAAGTCGTGGCCGTGGCTTGGGCGTTGCAGTCCTGGCCGAGCGAGGCCGCACGCGCGCGGTAGGTACGACGAGCGTTTCCCCGGGCCGTGCCCGAAAGGGCGGACCGGCAAGTGCGGGGGTTGGCACCCCACCACCCGGCCCGCGGAACGTCCCTTCGATGAGTTCATCCGAGATGCCGCCTCCGGCCTCTACGTGCGGGCAATCGTCAAGGTGAAGCGGACCGCGTTCGAGTTCTGGACCCCGACCACGGACCACGCCGCGTACCTCGATGCGAGTTCGGGCGAACCACCGGCAGTCATGCCGAGGCAGCGGCAGGTGAGGCAGCCCATGGAAGACGGGGATCCGACGTGCCGCGTCCGGCCACCGGCGGTGCCCGACCAGGAGGCCGCGTCGCTCGCGTACATCCCGGCACCCCGATCGCCGCGGCTGGCGCCAGTCTGCGTGCACCGGACCGCGGCAGCAGGGCGGACGCCTTCTTCCCCATGGGCGAATACCGCGCACTGCGAATAGCGCTTCCCGCTGGCCGAGCGGGCCCCGCGGTCGGAGGCGTATGCGAACGACCGAGCTTCCCCGGACACGCACCGATCCCGACTCCGACCGCCTCGACCTTCCCGCGCCGCTTCGTACACCCGCGCCTCGAAGCCGACGGCGTGCGAGCTAAGGCACAGGCCACAGATCCGGCGAGGCCTGCCGAATGACAGTTGCCTCAACACCCCGCTTGTTGACTACCCACAACACCGCGCACCGGCTTCCACCACAGACCAACGGCCGGCTGCGATCCCGGAGGAGCACCTACCTGGAGCTGCCCGCGGCGGCCGAGAAGTCCGGGGGCCAGACCTCTCGGCATGAGGTTCCTCTGCCGAGAGGCGTGCCCGCACTCCCTCCCCAAGAATCTGGCTACTCGTCAGTAAAGTGAGCAAAAGGTCAGCATTCGTTCAACTAGACCTGACCACAGCCTGCTTCACATGACACTCGACCTCAAGACCAGGAAGCACTCCCAGAGGCCTCGCCGACGTCCGACGAGCCTCCGGAAGCGGAGTGGCGACATGGCCACTGCACCGAGCCCGCCTTCAGGGCGTACATGCAGTTCAGCGCACTCTTCCCCTAGGCTTCAAGCGAGTTGGAGGAAGCTCAGGGGCCGGAATCGGAGGGCCGTCGTAGCCCTTCACCTCGCCGTAACGCGTCCCGTTCATCCACTCCTCGCGGAAGCCTGCGATGTCCTCTTGGGACCGGCCGATCCAGTTCCAGAACATGACGATCTCCTCCTCGAACGGCTCGCCGCCCAGGAGCATCAGGCCCGCGTCCGAGACCGCCCGCAGGGGGAGTTCGGTGCGGCCGCAGCCCAGGTAGAGCATCGAGCCCGGCAGGAGCGGGACGCCGTCGACCTCGGCCTCGCCGGACATCGACAGGACCGCGTACTCGAAGTCGCGGTCGAGGGGGAGCCGGGTTTCGGTGCCCGCCGCCAGTGCGAGGTCGGCGCCGACGATGGGGCTGTACGTCGCGCCGGGCGAGGTCGCCTCGTCCAGGGTGCCCAGGATCACGGTCGCCGTCAGGCCCGGGGCCGTGACCTGCGGGAGTTCCGCGTGGTGCTGGAAGTGGGGGTCCACGTCGCGGTGGGCGTCCGGCAGGGCCACCCACAGCTGGGCGCCGTGCAGGAAGCGGGCATGCGGGCGCGGGCTCTCCTCGGAGTGGCTGATGCCGCGGCCGGAGGTCATCAGGCCGAGCTCGCGCGGGCGGATCGTCTCCAGGCTGCCCACGCTGTCGCGGTGCAGTACCTCGCCCTCGTGGAGCCAGCTCACGGTCTGCAGCCCCGAGTGCGGGTGGGGCGCCACCTGCATGCCGGGCTCGTCCGCGATGTCGTCCGGGCCGTAGTGGTCGACGAAGCACCAGGCCCCGACCATGCGGCGGCCCAGGTTCGGCAGGAGACGGCGGACCTCGGTGGACTCCCCCAGCTTGACGGTGCGCGGGCTGAGGAGCTCGCGCACCGGCTCGGCCACGACGAATCCGCGGCCGCCGCAGGCGGAGAGAGCGGGCTGGCGATCGAGATTGCTCATGGGGCACAACCTAGTGCCCCGCCCCGCCCCGCGTTCGGCGGAATGTTCGGCCGGATCCCCGTGTTGGAGCACCGGACAGAGCACCTGAACGGAGGAAGGGACGCGATGAACGCGCCGGCGGAGTACTACGGGCACGGGACGGCGGCCGAGCGCTGGGCGCGCGCCCAGCTCTTCTTCGAGGCGAAGGAGTACGGAACGGCCGCCGGCATCCTGGAGCCCCTGACGGCGGAGGCCCCCGAGCAGCTGGCGCCCCGGCTGCTGCTGGCGCGCGCCTACTACCACTCGGCCCGGCTCTCCCCGGCCGAGCAGGAGCTGCGCGCGATCCTGGAGCGCTGGCCGGTGGAGGACTACGCGCAGCTGCTGCTGGGCCGCACGCTGGAGCGCCAGGGCCGGCCCGCCGAGGCGGCCGCGTACCTGCGGATCGCCGCCGCCATGGCGGGAGAGTTCCCCGAGTAGCGCGCCGCCCGGCCCCGCCCATGCGGGGCCGGGCGGCCGTCTCGGTTAGCCTGGGTCCAATATGAACCGTCTGACCACGCCCTTCGGCTCCTACGAGCTCACCCGCTTCCCCCAGGACCCGCGCGACCGGCTCCGCGCCTGGGACGCCGCCGACGAGTACCTGCTGCGCCACCTCGACTCCGGGACCGGGGACCGCGGCCCGGTGGACCTCGGCGGCGGCCGGCAGATCACCGTGGTCGGGGACCGCTGGGGGGCGCTGACGACGGCGCTGGCCGCGTTCCGCCCGACGCAGATCACCGACTCGGCCCTGACCCGCTCCGCGACCGCGGCGAACCTGGACCGGGCCGGGATCGGCACGGCCAAGGACACCGTGCGGCTGCTGACCACGCAGGACGCGCCGCCGGAGCGGATCGACGTGCTCCTCGTCCGGGTCCCGAAGAGTCTGGCGCTGCTGGAGGACCAGCTGCACCGGCTCGCTCCGCACGTGCACGCGGGCACGGTCGTGGTCGGTACGGGCATGGTCAAGGAGATCCACACCTCCACGCTGCGGCTGTTCGAGCGGATCCTGGGGCCGACGAAAACCTCGCTCGCCGAGAAGAAGGCCCGGCTGATCTTCTGCACGCCGGGCACCCCCGGGGCCACGCACCCCGTGACCCCCGGGCCGTGGCCGCTGACCTACGTCGTGGACGAGGACGGCGGCTCGGGCGCCGGGCTGACCGTGGTCAACCACGCGGGGATCTTCTGCGCGGACCGGCTCGACGTGGGCACCCGCTTCTTCCTGCAGAGCATCCCGACCAACACGGACGGGGCCCGGGTCGTGGACCTGGGCTGCGGCAACGGCGTCGTCGGCACGGCGGTCGCCGTCGCCGACCCGAAGGCCGAGGTCATCTTCACGGACGAGTCGTACCAGGCGATCGCCTCGGCGAAGGCCACGTTCCGCGCCAACGTCACGCACGAGCGGGAGCGGGCCGACTTCCTCGTCGGTGACGGGGTGGCCATGCTGGACCCGGGCTCGGTGGACCTGGTGCTGTGCAACCCGCCCTTCCACTCCCACCAGGCGACGACGGACGCCACGGCGCTGCGGATGTTCGCGCAGTCCCGCAAGGCCCTGCGGCCGGGCGGCGAGCTGTGGGTGGTCGCGAACCGGCACATGGGCTACCACACGCACCTGAAGCGGCTCTTCGGCAACAGCGAAGTCGTCGCGAGCGAGCCGAAGTTCGTGGTGCTGCGGGCCGTCAAGCGCATGGAGCGGTACTGAGCGGCACCGAGCGGAAACCGACCCCCTCGCAAGACCGCGCAGAGCCCATGTGACCTGCCGGTACGTCCTACACTCTGCCGCGTGAGCAGCCAGGGGGAACAGGACCGCAGCGCGGGCGGGCGCTACCGCCGGGAGGACGTGGCCCGGGCGGCGGGCGTGAAGGTGCGCAACCTGCGCTACTACCAGGAGCGCGGGCTGCTGCCCCCGCCCCGCCGCGAGGGCCGGGTCGCCTGGTACTCCGACGATCACCTGGCCCGGCTGCGGCTGATCAGCGACCTGCTGGGGCGCGGCTACACCGTGAACGGCATCGCCGAGCTGCTCGACGCGTGGGAGCGGGGCGGCGGGCTGTCCCAACTCCTGGGTCTGGAGCGGGAGATGACCCGCGACTGGGTGCAGGAGGAGCCGGTCACGATGACGCTGGCCGAGCTGCGCACGCTGTTCGGGCCGACGGCGACCGCCGAGGACACCCGGCGGGCGGCCGAGCTGGGCTACGTACGGATCGACGGGGACCGGGTCACGCACCTGAGCGGGCGGTTGCTGGAGGCGACGCTGGCGCTGGTGCGGCAGGGGGTGCCGCTGGCGGAGATCCTGGACGCGGGGGACTTCGTACAGAGGCAGGCGGCCGCGATCGCGGACCGGTTCGTCGGACTGTTCCGGCGGCATGTGATCGGGCCGGAGGGGCTGGAGCATCTTTCGGCCAGCCAGCTGGATCACGTCTCGCAGGCGGTGGCGGCGCTGCGTCCCGTGGCGGGCGAGGTCGTGGCCTCCGAGTTCGCGCGCGCCATGGAGCGGCGGGTGGCGGCGGAGGTCGCGGAACTGCTGCGCGCGGAGCAGTAACCGGCGAGTAGGAGTCGGCCGAAAAGGTACGCTCGAGCAACCTTGCCAACCTTCATTGGCACTCTTACATTCAACTCGTCGGTAACAAAGGTGCACAGTTGAGATAAGGGACGATCTCATGGCAGATTCCCCGAACTTATCCGAACCGTCCGGCACCGGGGGCGACGGCAGCGGAGCCGCCCGAAGAGGCGACGGCCGCGTCCGCTGGCGCAAGTTCGCCCTCCTGACCGTGCCCGCCATGGCCGTGACCGCGGGGCTCGGCATAGCCCTCGCCCAAGGAGCGCTCGCCGCCTCCTTCGCGGTCTCCGGGCAGCAGTTCAAGGTGTCGGCGGAGAGCCTGGAGGGCGAGGGCTTCGCCCAGTACGGCAGCGTCGACGTCAATGCGCGCAACGAGCTCATCCCGGTGGCGGTCACCGCCATCAAGGAGGCCAAGCTGCACAGCCTCTGCCAGTCGGTGGTCACCACCCTCCCGATGATCGGGGACATCTCGCTCAACCTCAGCGCGGGCAAGAAGACCCCCGTCGAGGCCAGCAACCTCTTCGTCGACGCCACGCAGCTCTCCGGTGACGCGGTCTTCTCCAACATCGAGATCGGGCGCGACGCCTCCACCCTCGACAAGGGGCCGGCGGAGGCGGTCGGCATGCAGGACCTGTTCGCCCAGCAGGCGGACACGGTCAGCATCACCGGTCTGCAGCAGACGGCGTGGGCCACGAACGCCGGCACCTTCAAGCTCTCCGGGCTGAGCATGAACATCAGCAAGGGGAAGAAGGAATGCTTCTGAGCCGCTGGCGGCGGTGGCGGCGCAGCAGGCCCTTCTGGGGCGGGCTCTTCGCCATCCTCACCGGGGTGTGGATCTGCGTCCTGCCGCTGGCACCACTGAAGATCATGCTCCAGCAGGGGGTGGCGGGCATCCCGTCCGTCCTGATGGGGATCGTCATGGTCGTCCTCGGGCTCACCGCCTGGTTCTCGCCCCAGCAGCGCACCCTCGCCGGGATCCTCACCACGCTCATCGCCACCGCCGCGCTGGTCCTGTCGAACCTCGGCGGGTTCCTGATCGGCACCCTGCTCGGCATCGTCAGCGGCGGGCTGATCTTCGCCTGGCAGCCGTACGACGACCCGCGCTCCGGGGGCTCCGCCGCCCCCGTCGCGGAGCCCGGAACGAACCCCGCGGCGGACCCCGCGACGAACCGCGCGGACCCCGCGGACCCCGACTCGGACGCCGGCGCGGACCCCACCCGCGCCTCCACCCCGCACCACGATCCCCAAGGAGCACAGCCATGAGCCGTACGCGCACCGCGCTCGCCCTCGGGATGGCCGCGGCCGCAGCCCTGACGGTGGCCTCGGCCACCGCCACCGCCGCGCCCTTACCGCTGGCCGGATCGACCACCGTCACCCCGGCCGGGCACGCCTTCAAGGCCACCCTCAGCGGAAAGGCCACCCTCAAGGCCGGGTCGGTCACCGTGACCTGCACGGTCTCCGTCTCCACCGGTACGGTCCCGGCCGCGCCCGGCAACCAGAACCCCGCTGGAGCGGTCTCCTCGCCGATCTCGCCGCCGACGTACTCCTCCTGTACGTCCAGCATGCCGGGCGTGACCCCGACGGTCACCACCAGCGGTGCCTGGACGGTGTCGATGCAGAACGGCTCACCCATCACCGCCACCATGAAGGTGCCGGTCGGCGGACTCGTCGTGACGACGAGCGGCCTGGCCAACTGCACCGTCACCGCGGCGCCCACGGCCCCGGCGAACGTCGGCGGCACCTGGGTGAACGGCGCCCCGTCGAGCCTGACCTTCACGAACGCGAGCGTGCCGGTCACGGTGACCGGTGGCTTCGGCTGTCCGACGAGCGCGACCTCTTCGCTCTTCAACGCCGTCTACAAGGTCGCCGACACCACCGACCCGGCGCAGCAGATCACCGTCGGCCCCTGAGGCCGCCGGGTACGAACGGGCCCGCCGGCCCCGGGGCGATCCGGGGCCGGCGGGCCTTTCGCGCTCCTGCTCAGCGGTGTGCCGGGAACTCCACCACCTGCTGATAGGTGGGCCGGTTCTGCCAGTTGACCTGCGGGTGGCTCAGCCCGCCCACCGGCCGCTGCACGATGGAGTCCGCGCACCACTGGTTGCCGGCCGCGCAGGTCCCGTCGGCCGGGTAGACCTCGGCGGGGGTCGCGGCGGCCGCCTGTTTCAGCGTGGCGAGCAGCGCGTCCCGGCAGGCGGAGAGCACTCCCCCGCCGCAGTACACCCGGGACGGGGGATCGGCGACCGGCCGCCCGAGCACCATGCGCAGGTCCTCGTCGGCATAGCTCCACCAGCCGTACTGGAAAGCCGATCCGGCATGCGAACCGGTGGGCCCGTGGCCCGCGTTGGGCGCCTCGTCGACGGTGAGGGAGGCGCGCAGGGCGTCGTACAGCGGGGCCCCGCGCCGAGTGCCAGGACTGCGGCGGCGACGGCGGTTCTCAGGCGGGCGGTGGGGCGTCGCATACGTGCTCCTCCGTGGGGGGCAGGAACCGGTCACGGGGAGGGTACTGGCGGGACTACCGCTGGGTAATGTGAGCGACCGTCACTTTCCTTATCGGTGAGGGAAGTTGGGGACAGGCGCGTGGGCGTCGGGAAAATTCCGTTGCCCGGCGGCCGCGGACCGGGGGAAGCTGCGGGGCATGTCACAGAGCACCGCACCGCATCCGCAAGCCGACGCGCCTCGAACCTCCCGGGGCGTCCACGACCTCTTCTCCCGCGGCCGCCTCATCGCGATCCCGCGCAAGGCCGCCCGCCGCGAGCAGTTGCTGGCGCACCTCACGGAGACCCTGTTCGCGGCGGACCGGGACTACACGGAGCCCGAGGTGAACGAGGCGCTGCGCACGGTGCACGAGGACTGCTCGGCACTGCGGCGGTACCTGATCACCTCGGGCCGTCTCGAACGTACCCGCGACGGCAGCCGCTACCGGCGGGCCACGACCACCCTGTAGTGGGTCGTCAGCCGTCCGTCGTCGCCGATCACGTGGAAGGCGACGACCGGCGGTTCGTCGAGGTGGACGTACTCGTTGTCCCCGCTCCGCGCCTCCCACGGAAGCCGCGTCGTGGACACCACTCCCGGCGCCACGAGCAGCGGGCGCCCCGCGAAGGTGGTCGCGGCGGCGGTGTGCGCGTGCCCGCACAGGAACGCCTTCAGGTGCGGGTGCCGCTCGGCCAGGGCCGCCAGCCGCTCCTCGCCGAACTGCCGGATCCCGTCGACGTACGGGATGTGCAGCGCGACGGGCGGGTGGTGGAAGGCCACCAGGACGGGCACCTCGGGCGGGGTGTCGGTCAGTACGCGGTCGAGCCAGACGAGCGTGGATTCCTCCAGGAAGCCCTGGTGCTCGCCGGGGACCGAGGAATCGCAGACGGCCAGCACGAAGCCCTCGCCGCGCAGCACCTGGTCGACGGGGGCCGCCGTCGCGTCGGCCTCCCCGAGCAGGTCGCGGCGGAAGGCCACGCGCTCGTCGTGGTTGCCGGGACAGACGACGAGCGGGTGACGGGAGGCCAGCTCCTTGCGGGCCTCCTCGTACTCGGCGGAGGTCCCGTGATCGGCTATGTCACCGCTCACCAGTACCGCGTCCAGGTCGTAGGGCAGTTCCTCCAGGTACTCCATGACGGTGCGGGTGCGGTCCGCGGCGCGCGCGTCGCCGTCGAGGTGGACGTCGCTGAGGTGGGCGATGACGATCACGGACGGTGGCTCCTTCTGTAGTCGGTCCCCTCATTCAACAGGCCCCGCCGCGGGCCACCCAGGGGTTTCTCGTCGATCAGGCCGGGTTCCCCCTCAGCCCGTACCGGCCCCGCCCGGCCGCGGCCGGGCGTTCGAGGACGCCCGGCCGCGGATCTGGACGCCCTGGTCCTGCTGGTCCTGCCAGTCCCGCTAGTCCTGCCAGTAGAAGAGCAGCGTGTGGACGTCCAACGGGTCGCGGCTGCCGAAGTAGTACACCCCGAGGTCGGTGACCCGGATCGAGCCGACGGCCTGGTCGATCCAGCGGAAGCCGGCCGATTCGAGGGCGCGGCGGACGGCCGGATCGTCGTCGTGATCGGCGGCGAACCGGCCGAGCGTGCTGATGAGCACCTCACCGCCGCTCCCGCCGTAGCCGATCACGTCGTACGTACCGTCCCCCTGGTGGTGGGCCTCTCCGCAGGAGACCGGCGGCTTCGGCGCGAGCCCGGCGGCGGTGAGCGCGGTCGTGGCCCGCAGCAGCCGCTCGGCCGGGTCGGAACCGGTGGGAGGCTCGGTGCACAGGGCCTCGATCCGCCACCGCGGATCGCTCCGCTCCTCGCACCACTGCCCGTACTCGTGGACGATCGCCGCGCGCAGCTCCTCGTCCAGTCCGGCCACCTCGACGCGGGGCCGCCCCAGCGCCTCGTACACCCTCCGGGTCTCGGCGGCGTCATCGGTCAGCCGGTACAGCGCGTAGGCGGCCCACAGCTTCGCCTCCTCCGTAGGCGCCTCGGCGAGGTGGCCGCGCAGCCGTTCGGGGTCGGTCAGGAGCATCTGGGCGCGGTACGCGACGCCCCGGTCGGGGTCGGCGAGCGCGCCGGTCACGTCCTCGCCGGCGCGGTGCCGCATCCGGACGCCGAAGGCACGGTCCTCGGGCCGGGCGCCGCCGAGTTCGGCCAGCAGCGCCGGGGCCCCGTACCGGGCGGCCAGTTCGTCCAGCCCGGCCTCGCCGATCTCCCGCCGGTGGCGCCACGGGCTGAAGGCCAGCGTCGCCAAGGCGGCCGCCGCCGTACGGTCGCCCAGCGCGCCCCGGGCCTTGAGGACCGCCTCGGACATGCCGTACGCGCTCTCCTGGAGCCGGTCCTCGTGCCGAAGCCAGGGGAGCAGCTCCGGCCGGTCCGCGAGGAGGTCCAGCAGGGCGATGCGGACCGCGCCCGAGCCACCGGCGTCCTGGACGCAGGCGATCAGCTCGGCCGCGCGCTGCTCCGGCACGCGTCCGGCCAGCGCCTCCGCGCAGGCTTTGCGGCGCCACCACGGCTGTGCGGCGTCGGCCGCGCAGCGCGCGAGGGCGTCCGGGTCGTACCCGCGCAGGGCCGCGGTGTCGGTCCGCCCGGCTTCGGGGCTCAGCTTCTCGATCGTCGTCGGCATCCCGGGATGCTACTCGGCGCCGCCGGATGTCCAGCGACCTGATCCTGTCCGACCGGGGCCCGCGGATGTCAGTGCCGCGGGCCATACTCGTGCCGCGGCGCCGCCCGGGTACCGCAGCAGGAGGGGAGCGACATGGCCGAGGTGCTGGTGTTCCACCATGGACACGGGCTGACCGCCGGCGTGCGCGAGTTCGCCGAGCAGCTGCGTCGGGCCGGACATACCGTCCACGTCCCGGACCTGTATGAGGGGCGGGTGTTCGACAGCTTGCAGGAAGGCATCGGTTACGCCGGGAACGCCGGGTTCGACACGATCACCGCGCGGGGAACCGCCGCCGCCGAGGGGCTGCCTGCGGAGCTCGTCTACGTCGGCTTCTCGCTCGGCGTCCTGCCTGCGCAGAAGCTGGCACAGACCCGCCCCGGCGCCAAGGGCGCGCTGTTGCTGGAGGCATGCGTGCGGGTCTCGGAGTTCGGCGGCGCCTGGCCCCAGGACGTCCCGGTCCAGATCCACGGCATGGACGGCGATCCGTTCTTCGCCGGGGAGGGCGATGTGGATGCGGCCCGCGCGCTCGTCGGGACGGCGGCGGATGCCGAGCTGTTCCTCTACCCCGGCGGCAGGCACCTGTTCACCGACAGCAGCCTGCCGTCCTACGACGAACAGGCCGCGACGCAGGTCGGCCATCGGGCGCTCGGCTTCCTCGACCGCATCAAGTAGGGGGATCGACAACCCGATCCGTCCCCGGCGGTGGCTACCCCCGGTACGTCTCCAGCAGTCGCAGCCAGATCTCGCTGATGGTCGGGAAGGCCGGAACCGCGTGCCACAGGCGGTCGATCGGGACCTCCCCGGCGACCGCGATCGTGGCCGCGTGCAGGAGTTCGGCAGCGCCCGGGCCCACGAAGGTGGCGCCCAGCAGGACTTCCCGGTCGAGGTCGACGACCATCCGGGCCCGGCCCCGGTAGCCGTCGGCGTACAGCCCCGCACCGGAGACCTTGCCGAGGTCGTAGTCGACGGCGCGGACCCGGTGGCCGGCCCGTTCGGCCTCGGCCAGGGTGAGGCCGACCGCCGCCGCCTCGGGGTCGGTGAACACCGCCTGCGGGAGGGCCCGCGTATCGGCCGTGGCCGTGTGCGCGCCCCAGGGGGCGGTGTCGAGCGGTCCGGTCCCGGCCGCGCGGGCGGCGATGGCGGCGCCCGCGATCCGGGCCTGGTACTTGCCCTGGTGCGTGAGCAGTGCGCGATGGTTGACGTCCCCGACCGCGTACAGCCAGTCGTGTCCGGGGACCCGGCAGCTGTCGTCCACGCCGATCCAGTCACCGGGGGTCAGGCCGACGGTGTCCAGGCCGATGTCCTCGGTCCTCGGCGTGCGGCCGGTCGCCATCAGCAGTTCGTCGCCCTCCAGGGACTCGCCGCCCTCCAGCACCACCGTGACGGGCCCGGTCGGCCCGTCGCGGACGACCGCCTCGACGGCGACTCCCGTACGGACCACGGCGCCCGCCTCGCGCAGTGCTTCGGCGACCAGTTCCCCGGCGAACGGCTCCATCCTCGGCAGCAGCCGTGAGCCCCGTACGAGCACGGTGACCCGGGAGCCGAGCCCCTGCCAGGCGGTGGCCATCTCGGCGGCCACGACCGAGCCCCCGACGATCAGCAGCCGGCCGGGCACCTCCCGGGAGGAGGTGGCCTCACGGCTCGTCCAGGGCCGGGCACCGGCGATTCCGGGAAGGTCGGGGATCACGGCCCGGGTGCCGGTCGCCACGACCACCGCATGCCGGGCGGAGAGCACGTGGTGCTCCCCCTCGGGGCTGGTGACGGCCACCTTGCGGACCCCGTAGAGCCGCCCGTGACCCCGGTAGACGTGCGCGCCGATGGAGTCGAGCCAGTCGATCTGGCCGTCGTCCTTCCAGTTCCCGGTCCAGTAGTCGCGGTGCGCGAACACCGCCTCCGCGTCCAGCGGGCCGCCGACGGCCCCCGCCAGCCCGGGCACCCGGCGCGCGTCGGCCCGGGCCAGGACGGGGCGCAGCAGCGCCTTGCTCGGGACGCAGGCCCAGTACGAGCACTCGCCGCCGACGAGTTCGCTCTCCACCAGGGCCGTGCTGAGCCCGGCCGCGCGGGTGCGGTCCGCGATGTTCTCGCCGACCGGTCCCCCGCCCAGCACCACGACGTCGTACTCCACCGCTTCAGTCATGCGGTCCAGTGTCACCGCAGCCCGGGGGCCCTGGTGGCAATCTCAGGCCTCCGGCGTGCCGGACTCGCCCGCGGCCTCGCCCTTGGCCTGGTCCGCGGCGATCTTCGCGCGGATCTCGTCCATGTCGAGCGCGCGGGCCTGCGCGATGAGGTCGGTCAGCGCCGCCTCGGGCAGCGCGCCGGGCTGCGCGAAGATGGCCACCTGGTCCCGGACGATCATCAGGGTCGGGATCGAGGTGATCTGGAAGGCCCCGGCCAGCTCCTGCTGCGCCTCGGTGTCCACCTTGGCGAACAGGAGGTCCGGGTGCGCCTCGGAGGCCTTCTCGTAGACCGGGGCGAACTGCAGGCAGGGCCTGCACCAGCCCGCCCAGAAGTCGATCAGCACGAACGGGTTCTCGCTGACCGTCTGGTCGAAGTTCTCCTTGGTGAGCTCGACTGTTGCCACGGTGTTCAGACCTCCTGATTGGTGCTTGTCCTGCTTGAACGAACGACCCGCCCCGTGAATTCCACACGGCGCCGAGCGGCATCGGCGCGCGGATCGCCAGGACGCGCGGCAGGAGCTAGAACGGGTGGTCCGCCGGTGTCGTGCGGACCGTGGTCCAGCGGAGCTCGGTGAAGGCGTCCAGGTTCGCCTCGCCGCCGAACCGGGCGCCCGTGCCCGAGGCGCCGACCCCGCCGAAGGGGGCCACCGCCTCGTCGTTCACCGTCTGGTCGTTCACGTGCGCGATCCCGGTGGGGATGCGTCCGGCGAGCTCCAGCCCGTGCGCCGCGTCGCGGGTGACGATGCCCAGGGACAGCCCGTACGGGCCCGCGGAGGCCAGCGCGACCGCCTCGTCCTCCGTCGTGAAGGACCGTACGGGCGCCACCGGGCCGAAGACCTCCTGCGCGTACGCGGGGGTGTCGTCGCCCACGCCCGCGAGCACCGTCGGCCGGTAGAACAGCCCCCGGCCGGTGCCGCCCGCGACGAGCTTGGCCCCCTGCGCGGTGCTCGCCTCGACCAGGCCGTGGACCCGCTCCAGCTGCCCCTCGTCGATCAGCGGGCCGAGGTGCACCCGCTCGCGGTACGGGTCCCCGACCGCCAGCGCCTCGGCGCGCGCGGCGAGCCGCTCGACGTAGTCGTCGTACAGCGAGGCGTGTACGAGGTGCCGCCCGGCGGTCATGCAGATCTGGCCCTGGTGGAAGAAGGAGCCCCAGGAGGCCTGCGCGACGGCGGCCTCGACATCGGCGTCCCGCAGTACGACGAGTGCGGAGTTCCCGCCCAGCTCCAGGTGCGCGCGCTTGAGATGACGGCCCGCCAGTTCCCCGACCGCGCGGCCGGCCGCCGTGGAGCCGGTGAACGACACCACCCGGACGCGGGGGTCCTCGACCACCGCGGCCCCCGTCGCGGCGTCTCCGGGCAGTACGTGCAGCAGCCCGGCCGGCAGACCCGCGGCGGCGAAGACCGCGGCGAGGGCGAGGCCGCCGCAGACGGCGGTGCGGCGGTCCGGCTTGAGCAGCACGGCGTTGCCGAGCGCGAGCGCCGGTGCGACGGAGCGGACGGACAGGATAAGCGGCGCGTTGAACGGGGCGATGACCCCGACCACCCCGGCCGGCACCCGGCGGGTGAAGGAGAGCCGGGGCGCCTCGCTCGGCAGCACCTGCCCGGCCGGCCGCGAGGCCAGCGCGGCGGCCTCGTAGCACTCCTGCGCGGCGACGTGCAGCTCGAACTCCGCCTTGCCGGGTATCGAGCCCGACTCCCGGACCAGCCAGTCGCGCAGTTCCTCCGCGTGCGCCGCGAAGAGGTCCCCGGCGCGGCGCAGTACGGCCGAGCGCTCCAGGTGGGTGGCCCGTGCCCAGTCGGACTGCGCGGCCCGGGCCCGTACGGCGGCCTCCGCGACGTCGGCGGGCGCGGCGAGGTCGAGGGTGGCGAGGGTGCGTCCGGTCGCGGGTTCGACGACCGGGGCGGTGCCGCCGGTCAGGGTGGGTCCGTCCTGCCAGAGCGTCGGGTCGAGGAGCGGCATGGCGCGGGGCCTCCGGTGGGGAGAGGGGCGGGGCGGGGGGCGGCAGCACGCGCCATCGTGCCAGACCGGAGGCACCAATTCTGTTCAGTTATTGGGCAGTTGGCCCGGCGGGTGACCGGAAACGATCGACACCGCCGGGCAGCCGGAGGCGCCCCCGGCTGCCCGGGGCGCTCCCCGTCACCGAGGCGCGCTCCCGGTCACCGGTGCGGCTCAGCGCTCCAGCACCAGCGCGATGCCCTGCCCGACCCCGATGCACAGCGTCGCCATGCCCGTTCCGGAGCCCGCCGCCGCGAGCTGGTGGGCGACCGAGCCCGCCAGCCGCGCGCCCGAGGCGCCGAGCGGGTGGCCGATCGCGATGGCACCGCCGCGCGGGTTGACCGCCGCCGGATCCAGCTCCGGCCAGGCCCCCAGGCAGCCCAACGCCTGGGCGGCGAAAGCCTCGTTCAGCTCCAGGACCGTGAGATCGGCCAGGCCGCGGCCCGCCTTGGCCAGCGCCTGCGCCACGGCGTCCACCGGGCCCAGCCCGAACAGCTGGGGCTCGATGCCGGTGACGGCGGAGGCGCTGATCCGGGCGAGCGGCTCCCTGCCGGTGGCCGCCAGCCCCGCCTCGTCGGTCAGCAGCAGCGCGGCCGCGCCGTCGTTGAGCGGGGAGGCGTTCGCGGCCGTGACCGTGCCGGAGCCGTCCGACCGGAAGGCGGGCTTCAGCCGGGCGAGCGCCTCGGGCGTGGAACCCTCGCGGATCGACTCGTCCCGTACGAGGTCCACGCCCGGGTACGGCACGACCTCGGTGGCGTAGAGCCCGGAGTCCCACGCGGTCGCGGCCTTGCGGTGGCTCTCCAGGGCAAAGAGGTCCTGCGCCTCGCGCGTGATGCCGTGCTTCTCGGCGATGAGCTCGGCGCCCTCACCGAGCGAGCCCGTCCACTCCGCGGGCATGCGCGGGTTCGTCATCCGCCAGCCGAGGGTGGTGGACCACATCTGCTGGTGCCCGGCGGGGAAGGCCCGCTCCGGCTTCTGCACCACCCAGGGGGCGCGGCTCATCGACTCGACCCCGCCCGCGATGGCGACGGAGGCGTCCCCGAGCGCGATGGCCCGGGCGGCCTGGATCACGGCTTCGAGCCCGGAGCCGCAGAGGCGGTTGACGGTCACGCCGGGGACGGTGACGGGCAGCCCGGCGAGGAGCACCGCCATCCGTGCCACGTCCCGGTTGTCCTCGCCCGCGCCGTTGGCGTCACCGAAGACGACGTCGTCGATGCGGGCCGGGTCGAGGTCGGGCGTACGGGCCACCAGCGCGCGGACCACATGGGCGGCCAGGTCGTCCGGCCGGACCCCGGCGAGGGCCCCGCCGAACTTGCCGATCGGGGTGCGGACGGCGTCGACGACGTACACGTCGCGGACGGTGCGGATGCTCATGGGGTCTCTCCTGGGCGGATCCGTACGGGCGGTGCCGCGACGGCGCCGGTGTGGGCACCGGCGTACGGCACCGGGCGCGCCCGGTGGGGCGCGCCCGCAGTCTCCGTCCGGCGATCACCGCCTGTCAACGGCCCGCGGGGCATCGCGGGGGCGGCCGGTCCGGATCCGGTGCGCCCGGGCCGTCCGGCGCACCGGCGCGGGGACCACCCCGGCCCCCGGGGGGCCGCCGCCGTCAGGTGGACTCGCGGTGGACGGCCACGGCCGCCATCAGGTCGCGCCGCTCGCAGACCTCGGCCGGCTGCCGCACCGCCGCGTCCACCAGCGAGGCCAGGTGGTCCCCCGTCGGCAGCTCGATCGCCACCGTGCTCAGCCGCGGCCGCAGCAGCCGGCCGATCAGCAGGTCGTCGGCCCCCATGACGGCCACGTCCTCGGGGACGCGCAGGCCGGCGTCCTGGAAGGCGCGCATGAGCAGCATCGCGTACTCGTCGTTGTACGCGAAGGCCGCGTCCAGCCCGAGCGTGCCCCAGCGGGCCGCGAGCGCCGCGGCCGACTCCTCGGTGTAGGCCATCGGCAGCGCCTCCACCTCGGCGCCGGGCACCGAGCGGGCCCCTGCCAGCCGGGGTGCGGAGAACAGCTCCAGCCCCGCCTCCTCGGGAACGATCACGCCGATGCGGGGCCGCCCCCGCTCGACGAGGTGGGCGGCGGCGCGGGCGCCGACCTCCGCCTGGTCCATGACGAGCGCGTGCGCACCCGGCACGCCGACCGGGCCCAGGGTTATCACCGCGCGGGCGCCGGCCCGCTTGAGGGTGGCGACGTTGCGCGCCGACAGGGTGATCTCCCCGAGCGAGATCACCGCGACCGGGCGCAGCTCGGCCCAGGCGCGGGCGGCCTCGTCGCCGCTGAGGCCGAGACTGCCGTACTGGACGACCGTGTAGTCGAGGCGGCGCAGGGCCCACTGGAGCTCGTTGAGGAAGGCGCTGTAGAGCGGGCCGACCGGAACGTGGGAGGTGGGCAGCAGGACGATCCGGGTGTGTCCGGCGCGCAGGCTGCGGGCCGCGGCGTGCGGGACGTACCCGAGCTCCTCGGCGGCCTCGCGGACCTTGCGCCGGGTGGGCTCGCTGATGCGTACGGCCTCCGCGTTGTTCAGCACGTACGAGACCGTCGCGCGCGAGACGCCCGCGAGGCGGGCGACGTCGGCGCTGGTCGGCACGGGTACCGGTACGGGCACGGGGGTGGATGCCGGTACGGGTGCGGGGGGTGGCGCGGCGGGCGAGGCGGCCGCGGGCGCGGGGTTCGGCGCCTGCGGCGACTTCGCTGGGTTCGATGACTGAGACATTGCCGTGGCATCTTTCCAGACCGGTTGCGCCCGGGGGCTAGCGGATGGCCGGAAACGAATGCTACACAGTGGTTACACGTTTCATTGACACGTGTAACCCAGCTTCACAGCCCGTTCGACGGTCATGTCGTCGGGCGTGACCAGCCGTGCCGTCGCCCTGTCGTGTTCCGTCGCACCCCCGCCGTCGCGACAGGGCGGCGCGCACCCCTCCCTCCCCGTCAACCCGCATGAAGACCCTGCCCAGGAGGGCACCGTGGCCCTTTCCTCCCCCGGCACCGCCACCGCCGCCGCCACCCCCGACGACGCCTCCGCGAAGTCCGCGGGCTCCGGCCCCGGACGCGGACTGCTCGCGCTGCTGCTCGTCGGCAACACCGCCATGTACTCCCTCTACATCGGCGTCGCCGGCATCCTGCTCGCACTTCAGGTCGAGCACATCGATCCGGCGAACAAGGTCTCCAACTTCGGCCTGATCGCAGGGGTCTCGGCGATCTTCGCCACGATCTTCAACCCGGTCGCCGGCGCCCTGTCCGACCGCAGCGGACGGCGCAATCCGTGGATCCTCGGCGGCGGGCTCGCCGCGGTCCCGGCCATGTTCCTGCTCGGGTTCGCGGACACGATCCTGCTGATCACGATCGCCTGGTGCCTCGGCCAGGCCGTGATGAACGTCTACCAGGCCGCGATCACCTCCGTGGTGCCCGACCGGGTCCCCGTGACCGCCCGCGGCAAGGCGTCGGCGGCCGTCGGCCTCGGCCTGCCCTTCGGCTCCGCCCTCGGCGCCCTGCTCGGCGCCGCCTTCTCCGAGAACTACCGCACCGGGTACCTCGTGTTCGGCGCGATCGTCGCGGGCGCCGCCCTGCTGTTCACCTCCTGCACCCGGGAGGAGCGGCTGCCGGCCCGCGCCCAACTGCCGGTGAAGGCCCAGCTCGCCGCCTTCACGAGCGCGCTCGGGGACCACGACTTCCGCTGGGCGTTCATCGGGCGGGCCCTGCTCGTCCTCGGCTACTTCGCGGTGAGCGGCTACCAGCTGTACATCCTCCAGGACCACACCGTGCTGCCCGAGGGGATGAAGCCGGAGGCGGCGGTGGCGGTGCTGATGCCGCTGACCAGCGTGGCCATGGTCGTCTCCACGGTGCTCGGCGGCTGGCTCTCCGACCGGTTCGACCGCCGCAAGGCGTTCGTCGGCGCCTCCGCCCTGCTGTCGGCGATCGCCCTCGTGATCCCGGCCCTGTCGACCAGCTGGACGGCGATGCTGGCCTTCTCCGTGGTCAACGGGCTCGCCTTCGGCTGCTACATGGCCGTGGACACCGCGCTCGTCACCATGGTGCTCCCCAAGGCCGAGGACGCGGCGCGGGACATGGGCGTGCTCAACATCGCGAACGCGGGACCGCAGATCATCGCACCCTTCATCGCCTCGCTGATCGTGTCGGCGAGCGGGGGCTACACGGCGCTGTTCATCGTCGCCGCGTTCCTGGCGGTGGCGGGCGCCCTCGCGGTGAAGCCGATCCGCAGCGTGCGCTGAGGACGGCGTACGCCCCACGTGCCCGTTTGCGCCCGGGACCTGACCCTTCGAACCACCACACCTCACAGCACCGAGAAAGGCACCATCGTGCAGCTCCACACCCAGACCTGGGGCGAGGGCGACCGCATCGCCCTCCTGATCCACGGCATCATGGCCGACCACCGCACGTGGCGCCGGGTCGGCCCCGCCCTCGCCGACCGCGGCTACCGCGTCATCGCCGTGGACCTGAGGGGCCACGGGGCCAGCGGCCGGGGCGAGTACAGCCCGGAGATCTTCGCCGACGACGTCGTCGAGACCCTCCCGGCCGGCGCGGAACTCGCCATCGGCCACTCCCTCGGCGGCCTGACCCTCTCCCTCGCCGTGGACCGGCTGAAGCCGCAGCGGGCGGTCTTCTCCGACCCGGCCTGGCACCTCGACGCCCGGGAAGGGTTCGCCCCCGAGATGTTCGCGCAGTTCAAGGCGACGGCGTCCAGGGAACGGGTGCAGTCCATGAACCCGCGGTGGGAGGCGGTCGACGTCGACACCGAACTGGCGACCCTGGCCGTGTGGGACGAGGCGACGGCGCTGTGCCTGGCCCCGTTGTCCGGCGCGGACCTGCTGCCGGCCGCGCCGGTGGTTCCGTCCCTGGTGCAGCTCGCCGACCCGAGCTTCCTGATCTCGGCGGAGCGGGCGGCGGTGCTCAAGGGGCGTGGTTTCGAGGTCCGTTCGGTGGCGGGCGCCGGGCACACCATTCACCGGGACGATTTCGAGGGGTTCATGAGCTCCCTGGAAGGCTGGGTCTAGCGACCCTCCATCGCTCCCCGTTACCGTCGGTGCTACCGATCGGTAAGGGGGAGGTCCGATGTCGGCTTCATCGGTGGATTCGACCGGCTCGGCCGCGTCGGCGCAGGTGCGGGCCCGGGCGCAGGTGTCCGCGGGGCTGCTGGAGATGGCGACCGCTCTCGCCGAAGGCAGCGTTTCCGCACGCCGGTTGACCGAGGAGGCCCTGGCGCGCATCGCGGCCTCACAGCCCTCGCTCAACGCCTTCCGCATCGTCCGCGCCGAAGCCGCGCTCGCGGAGGCGGACGCCGCCGACCGCCGGCTGGCCGCCGGTGAGCGGCTGCCGCTGCTGGGCGTGCCGCTGGCGGTCAAGGACGACATGGACGTGGCCGGCGAGCCGACCGCCTTCGGCAGCGCGGGGGCCTTCCCGCCGAAGACCGTCGACAGCGAGGCCGTACGCAGGCTCCGCACGGCCGGCGCGGTCATCGTGGGCAAGACGCAGACCCCGGAGCTGGGCCAGTGGCCCTTCACCGAGGGGCCCGCCTTCGGGGAGACCCGCAATCCGTGGAACCCCGCCTACACGCCCGGCGGTTCCTCGGGCGGCTCGGCCGCCGCCGTGGCCGCGGGGCTGGTCCCCGCGGCGCTCGGGTCCGACGGTGCGGGCTCCGTACGCATCCCCGCGGCCTGGACCCACCTGGTGGGGGTGAAACCCCAGCGCGGGCGCATCTCCACCTGGCCGGAGCCCGAGTCCTTCAACGGGCTCACGGTCAACGGCGTGCTGGCCCGTACCGTCGCCGACGCGGCTCTCCTGCTGGACGCGGCGAGCGGCCCGGACCCGGGGGACCTGCACCGTCCGGCGCGCATCTCGGCCCTCGACGCGGCCCGGCGCGCACCGCGCCGCCTGCGCATCGCGCTGTCCTTCGGGATGGCCTTCACCGCGTCGCCCAAGTCCCTTGACCCGGTGGTGCGTTCGGCGGTAGAGCGGCTGGCCGGGCGGCTGGAGTCACTGGGACACGAGGTGGTGCCGCAGGACCCGCGCTACGGCCTGATCGGCCTGACCTTCGCGCCCCGGGCGACCGGCGGCGTACGGGAGCTGGCCGCCCGCGTCCCGGACCCCTCGCTGCTGGACCCGCGTACGCACGGGGCGGTACGGACGGGCCGGCTGCTGGGCGGTGTGGCGCTGCGCGTCTCGCGCCGGGCGGAGGCCGCCCTGCAACGCCGGGTCGGGGAGGTCTTCGACCGCTTCGACGTGGTCCTCACCCCCACGACGGCCACCCCGCCGCTGCGCATCGGCGCCCTGGCCGGGCTGGGGGCCCTGGCCACGGACCGGGCGATGATAGCGGCGTGCCCGTACGCGTGGACGTGGAACGTCCTCGGCTGGCCGGGCGTCAGCATCCCCGCGGGCTTCACCCCCGGCGGACTCCCCCTCGGCGCCCAGCTCCTGGGCCCCGCCCACGCGGAGCCCCTGTTGCTTTCCCTGGCGGCCCAGCTGGAGGCGGCGGAGGGCTGGGCCGCGAAGTGGCCGGGCGGGTCGGCGGCTTAGGGCGTCTCTTGCGGCTTGGGCCGTCTCTGCGGCCCAGGGCCGTCGGACGGCCGGTTCAGCGGGGTCGGCGGCACGGGCCGCGCGGTGGACCGGCGCGCAGCCCACGGCACGGCCGCGAGATGGAACGCCGGGCAGCCCACGGCACGGGCCGTGAGGTGGACCGCCGGCCGGCCCCGGACCCAGTACCCTCGCCCGAATGACGGCACTTTCCCACCAGGGCAACCACGGCAACGGGCACATCGAGCAGCCCGGCCGCGACGGCGACACCGCGACCACCGAGGCCGATCCGCGCTCCATCGGACCGGTGCGCACCGAGTACGCCCCCGATCCCGACGGGGACCCCGACCCCGGGGAGATCGTCTGGACCTGGGTCCCCTTCGAGGAGAACGACGGGCGCGGCAAGGACCGGCCCGTGCTGGTGGTCGCCCGGGAGCCCGGCGGGCGCACGCTGCTCGCCGTACAGCTGTCCAGCAAGCGGCACGACCACGACCACGAGTGGGTGCCGATCGGGACCGGGCCGTGGGACGGCGCGGGGCGCGAGTCCTGGGTCGATGTGGACCGGGTGCTGCGGGTGCACGAGTCGGGCATGCGGCGCGAGGCGTGCGCGCTGGACCGGGGGCGGTTCCGGCTGGTGGTGGACCGGCTGCGCGAGCGGTACGGCTGGCAGTAGCCGGCGGCGAGGAGGGCCTCGTCCGGCCCGCGGGGCCCTCAGAGGCGCAGCTCACCACCGCGGGCCCGGTTCAGGCGCCGAAGGCCCTCTCGAAGGCCTCCCGGGTCCCCGGGTCGCGGTCCAGGATCCCGAACACGACCCGCTCGAAGACTCCCGCGAACCGTCCGGTCAGCAGCCCCCGGAAGGCTTCCGCCACCACCGCCGGGTCGTTCATGAAAACCCCGCACCCCCACGCGCCCAGCACCAGCCGCCGGTACCGGTGCAGCGCCGCCACCTCCAGGACCAGCTCGGCCCGCCGGGCGACGGCGGCCGGGATCTCGTGGGCGCGCTCCGGCTCCTGGCGGCGGATGGTGCCCGCGTTCGGGGCCGGGGAGGTGAGGAACCCGGCCCGGAAGGGGGTCTCCAGCAGTTCGCCGCGGTCGTCGCGGAAAACGGGGACCCCGGGCGAGTGAATCACCCGGTCGGTGTAGAAGGTGCTCTTTCCCGCGCGGTGGGTCTCGTAGTACTCCGGGGCCTCCAGCAGGGTCTCGTACAGCGCCGAGGCGCGGCACAGCGCCTCCTCCTGGGCCTTGGCCCCGCGCACGTACCCGCCCCCGGGATTGCGGGCCGAGGCGTAGTTCAGGACGGCGACGCGGGGGTCCTGCGGGGTGCCCTCGGCGAGTCTGCGGGCGGCGACGGTGCTGCTCTCCCCGGTGACCTCGAAGACCGTCCCGCCGTCCCCCGACACGGGCGCTCCGTCTGGAATGACCCGGTTCGGCCCATATATCCTGGTTCCTGCCTTGGCCTCCGCCAGGGCGGCGGCGAGGGAGACCTGCCGCCCCGACCGCGTCCGGTACCCACCGGCCGCCACGATCAACGCGTTCTCCCGCGCGATTTCCCGCAATCTGCTGCTCACGCCGACCATCCTCGGACGTATGCCCGAAGAACGGCAATGGAATTCCCGGGTGCGGGTAGGCACCGGTGAGATCACGGCCGCCGACAGGAACGGCCGACGACAGGAGATGAGGTTCCGGTCATGCGCCAGGACGCACCCGCTCCGCCTGCCCACCATCCCCCGCACTCCCCCCTGACCGAGGTTGCCGCCGAGGACCTGATCCACGGCATCTGTTTCAAGACCGGCCCGCCCCGGCTCCTCGGCGCCGAGCTCGAATGGCTGGTCCTGGACACCGAGCGGCCCTCTCTGGCGCTGCCGCCCGAGCGACTGGCCGCCGCGCACGACGCGGCCCGCGCCCTGCCCCTGAACTCCGGGTTCACCGTCGAACCCGGCGGCCAGCTGGAGCTCAGCTCGGCACCCGCCGACTCCCTCACCGGGTGCGTGGACAGCCTCCAGGCCGACCTCACCGCCGTACGGGCCGTCCTGCGCGAGCGCGGGCTGGTCCTGCGCGGCCTCGGCCAGGACCCCCGGCGCCCCCTGCGCCGGCTGCTGGACAGCCCGCGCTACCGGGCGATGGAGACCTACTTCGACCGCACCGGCCCGGCCGGGCGGGCCATGATGTGCTCCTCCGCCTCCGTGCAGGTCTGCGTGGACGCCGGGCAGGAGGAGCCGGGCCCGCTCGGGCACGGCCGCCGCTGGCGGCTCGCGCACCTGCTGGGCGCGGTGCTGGTGGCCGCGTTCGCCAACTCCCCCGCGCGCGAGGGTCCGTACGCGGGCTGGCGGTGTGCCCGGCAGGGAATCTGGAGCGACATCGACACCCGGCGCGCGCTGGCCCCGGCGCTGGACGCCGAGCCGCGCGGAGCATGGGCCCGGCACGCGCTGGACACCGAGGTGATGTGCGTACGGTCCTGCGCCGACACGGGCCGCGGTGCGCCCTGGGAGGTGCCGCGCGGGCTGACCTTCCGCGACTGGATCAAGACCGGCGCCGGTCCCCGGCCGCCCACCGCCGAGGACCTGGACTACCACCTGACCACGCTGTTCCCGCCGGTCCGGCCGCGCGGGCACCTGGAGTTGCGGATGATCGACGCGCAGCCCGGCGAGGACGGCTGGCTGGTCCCCGTCGCGGTGGTGCACGCGCTGTTCGACGACCCCGAGGCCGCCGAGACCGCGTACCGGGTGACGAAGGCCCTGGCCGACGGGTACGGGTCCCAGCGCGCCCCGCGCAACCCGCTGTGGCGTACCGCCGCCCGGGCGGGGCTGGCCGACCCCGACCTGCGTGCGGCGGCGACGGCCTGCTTCCTCGCGGCGGGCGAGGCGCTGCCCCGGCTCGGGGCGGGCGCATCCGTGCGGGACGCGGTCGGCGCCTTCACCGAGCGTTACGTACTGCGCGGGCGCTGCCCGGCCGACGACGAAGAGGATCAGCGGCAGCCCGCCGGGAAGGAAGCGCGCCCGTGACCACCGAATCCCACCCCGACATACTCCGCGAGCGGGCCGCCGAGGCGCTGACCGCCGCCCGCGCCCGCACCGCCGGGCTCACCGACCCGGTGTCCGACCCCGACCTGACCGCGCAGCACTCCCCCCTGATGTCCCCGCTGGTCTGGGACCTGGCGCACATCGGGAACATGGAGGAGCTCTGGCTGCTGCGCAACGTCGCCGGCCGCGAGTCGATGCGGCCGGAGATCGACCCCCTGTACGACGCCTTCGAGCACCCCCGCTCCGAGCGGCCGAAGCTGCCGCTGCTGGCGCCCGAGGAGGCCCGCCGGTACTCGGCCGAGGTGCGCGGACGGGTCCTCGACCTGCTGGAGCACACCCCGCTGGAAGGCACCGCGCTGCTGGACGGCGGCTTCGCGTTCGGGATGATCGCCCAGCACGAACAGCAGCACGACGAGACGATGCTGATCACCCATCAGCTCAGGCAGGGCGCCGCCGTGCTGACCGCCCCGGATCCGGATCCCCCGCTGGGCCCGCCCCCGGCGGCGGCCGAAGTCCTGGTCCCCGGCGGGCCGTTCACGATGGGCACCTCGGCGGAGCCCTGGTCGCTGGACAACGAGCGGCCCGCGCACACCCGGGACGCCGCCCCGTTCTGGATCGACACGGTGCCGGTGACCAACGCCGCGTTCCGGGCGTTCATGGCGGACGGCGGCTACCGCGAACCCCGCTGGTGGGCCGCCGCGGGCTGGGAGCAGGTGCGCGGGCACGGGATCGAGGCCCCGCTGTTCTGGCACCGGGAGGGCGACGTCTGGCTGCGCCGCCGTTTCGGGGTCGTCGAGCCGGTGCCGGACGAGGAGCCGGTGCTGCACGTCAGCTGGTACGAGGCGGACGCGTACGCCCGCTGGGCCGGGCGCCGGCTGCCGACCGAGGCCGAATGGGAGAAGGCCGCGCGGTACGACCCGGCCACGGGCCGGTCCACCCGCTACCCGTGGGGCGACGCCGACCCGACACCGGCGCACGCCAATCTGGGCCAGCGGCACCTGCGCCCGGCTCCGGCGGGCAGCTATCCGGCCGGAGCCTCGCCGCTCGGGGTGCGCCAGCTGATCGGCGACGTGTGGGAGTGGACGGCTTCGGACTTCCTGCCGTACCCGGGGTTCCGCGCGTTCCCGTACCGCGAGTACTCGGAGGTGTTCTTCGGCCCGGAGCACAAGGTGCTGCGGGGCGGCTCCTTCGCCGTGGACGCGGTGGCCTGCCGGGGCACCTTCCGCAACTGGGACCTGCCCGTGCGGCGGCAGATCTTCTCCGGCTTCCGCACCGCCCGGGACGACGCCTGATGTGCCGTCATCTCGCCTACCTCGGGCCGGTGGTGAACCTGGGCCGGGTACTGAGCGAGCCGGAGCACTCCCTCGTTCGGCAGTCCTGGGAGCCGCGCCGGCAGCGCTACGGCACGGTCAACGCCGACGGCTTCGGCGTCGGCTGGTACGCGCCGGGCGATCCGGTGCCGGCCCGGTACCGGCGGGCCGGGCCGGTGTGGGGCGACCTCACCTTCGCCGACCTCGCCCGTGTGGTGCGCAGCGGGGCCCTGCTGGCCGCCGTACGGGACGCCACGCTGGCCGGGGCCGACGGGGAGGCGGCGGCCGCTCCGTTCTCGGCCGGGCCGTGGCTGTTCAGCCACAACGGCGCGGTGCGCGACTGGCCCGACTCGGCGGCGGCGGCCGCCGCCGCGCTGCCCGCGCAGGAGCTGCTTCAGCTGGCCGCGCGCACGGACTCCGCGCTGATCTGGGCGCTGGTCCTGCACCGGCTGCGGGCCGGGGACGACCTCGGCACGGCTCTCGCCGAACCGGTGCGGGAGCTGGCCTCGGCCTCGCCGGCGTCCCGGCTGAACCTGCTGCTGACCGACGGCCACCGGATCGCGGCGACCGCCTGGGGCGATTCCCTCTGGTTCCTGGCGGATCCCCGGGCCGGGCGCACGGCCGTGGCGTCCGAGCCGTACGACGACGACCCCCGCTGGTGCGAGGTACCCGACCGGACCCTGCTGACCGCCACCCGCGCACGGGTCGAACTGACCCCGCTCAAGGAGGCACCGCTCGATGAGGAGAAGCGCAGTGAGTGACTTCCAGCTGACCCGGACACTCGACGAACACGCGGCGGAGAAGGCGCTGCGCACGGATGTGCTGAACGGGCTGACCGGCTCGCCCAAGGAGCTGCCGCCCAAGTGGTTCTACGACGCGCGGGGCAGTGAACTCTTCGAGGAGATCACCCGGCTGCCGGAGTACTACCCGACGCGCGCCGAGCGGGAGATCCTGCTGGAGCGGGCCCGGGAGATCGCGACGGAGAGCGGCGCCCGCACCCTGGTGGAGCTGGGTTCCGGTTCCTCGGAGAAGACCCGGCACCTGATCGAGGCGATGCCCGCGCTGGAGACGTACATCCCGGTGGACGTCAGCGAGAGCGCCCTGAAGGGGGCGGCCGAGACCCTGCTGGCGGAGCATCCGGGGCTGAAGGTGCACGCGCTGCTGGCCGACTTCACGCAGCCGCTGCGGCTGCCCGAGTCGCCGGGCCCGCGACTGGTGGTGTTCCTGGGCGGCACGATCGGGAACCTGCTGCCGCCGCAGCGGGCCGCGTTCCTGGCTTCCGTACGGGCGATGCTCTCGCCGGGCGACGCGCTGCTGATCGGTACGGACCTGGTGAAGGACGAGGCCGTGCTGGTGGCGGCGTACGACGACGCCCAGGGGGTGACGGCGGAGTTCAACAAGAACGTACTGGCCGTGATCGACCGGGAGTTGGGTGCGGACTTCCACACCGCCGACTTCGCGCACGTGGCGGTGTGGAACAGGGAGCACGAGTGGATCGAGATGCGGCTGCGGGCCCGGTCGGATGCGGTGGTGAAGATCCGGGCCCTGGATCTGGTGGTGCCGTTCGCGGCGGGCGAGGAGATCCTGACGGAGATCTCCGCGAAGTTCCGTCAGGAGGGCGTACGCAAGGAACTGGCGGCGGCCGGGCTTGAGCTGACCCAGTGGTGGACGGACGCGGCGGGCCGCTTCGCGCTGTCCTTGTCGGTGGCGGACGGCCGGGCGGGCTGAGCGGGGATGCCCGGCAGCAGCGGCTTCCCGGTCTGCTCCGTTCCCGCGCGGACGGCGGCCTGAGCCGCGGCCGCGAGGTCCCGCCGGTCCTTGTGCCGGCCCGGCGGGATCCGCGGCAGCAGCCACACCTCCGCCCGCACCCCGCGGGCCCGGGCGATCCGCCACAGCGAGGCGGTCAGCGGATCGTCCCCGACGAAC
Source organism: Streptomyces sp. NPDC028314 (assembly GCF_055565795.1). Taxonomy (NCBI): domain Bacteria; kingdom Bacillati; phylum Actinomycetota; class Actinomycetes; order Kitasatosporales; family Streptomycetaceae; genus Streptomyces; species Streptomyces sp. NPDC028314. The sequence continues at coordinate 328,377 of NZ_JBVHTP010000006.1, read as the reverse complement.
GCGGGCGCCCCGGCGAGTTCCCCGGCAGGCCCGGGACCGCCCAGCCGGTACGCGAGCCGCACGGGCTGTACGGGTACCCGCGCGTCCAGCGCCGACTGGAACGCGGCCCGCCGGAAGGGTCCCTGGGCGCGCCCGCACCAGGTGGAGCCCTCGGGGAAGACGGTCACCCGGTCGCCGGCCAGCAGGGCCCGGGTGACGGTCTCGACCGTGTCCGGCAGCGCCCTGATCCGGTCCCGTTCGATGAACAGGGTCCCGGCCCGGGCGGCGAGCCGGCCGAGCACGGGCCAGGCGCCGATCTCGCTCTTGGCCAGCATCCGGCAGGGCAGGGCGGCGGCCACGAGCGGGACGTCCAGCCAGGAGATGTGGTTGGCGACGATCAGCCGGCCGCCGTCCGGGCCGGGGTTGCCGTGCACGGTGATCCGTATCCCCAGCGCCCTCACCAGTGCGGCCGCCCAGCCGCGCACCAGGGCGTGCCGGGAGCGGACCGGGAGCAGCCGGACGGGCGCGGCGGTCAGGACGGCGAGCAGGACCAGGGCCAGGGCGCCGCCGAGCCGGAGCACCGCCCGCGGGACTCCCGCCGCCGGCCCCTCGTGGGCGGCGCAGTCCCCGGGGGTGCAGGGCGCGGTGGGCAGCCAGACGCTCATGCGCCCGGGGCGAGCGAGAGGAAGTGGTTCAGGTAGCGCGGGTTGGTCCGGCGCAGGGAGAGCAGCACGTACAGGTCCGCGCAGCCGAACTCCGCGTCGAGCGCGGGCTCCCCGCAGACCCAGGCGCCCAGGCGCAGGTAGCCGCGCAGCAGCGGGGGCAGCTCCATCCGGCCGGGGACGGTGATGCCCTCGGGGCTCCAGGGGAGGTGCGGGGTGACGCGGTACTCCTCGGGGGCGAGGTTGCGGTGCAGGACGGTCTCCCGGGTGGCGGCGGCCAGCACCCCGCCGTCGGAGAGCGGTATCGAGCAGCAGCCTGCCAGCCAGTTGTGGCCCGAGCGGTCCATGTAGCGGGCGAGGCCGGCCCAGATCAGGGCGATGACGGCGCCGTTGCGGTGGTCGGGGTGCACGCAGGAGCGGCCGACCTCGACCAGGTCGGGGCGGATGGGGTCGAGGGCGGCGATGTCGAATTCGCCTTCGGAGTAGAGGCGGCCCGCGACGGCGGCGCGCTCCGGCGGCAGCAGCCGGTAGGTGCCGACGACCTGCTCGGTCTCCTCATCGACGACGAGGAGGTGGTCGCAGTACGCGTCGAAGGCGTCGCAGTCCAGGCCCGGCTCGGGGCCCTCCAGGCGGGCGCCGAGCTCGCCGGCGAAGACCTGGTGGCGCAGCCGCTGGGCGGCGCGCACCTCGGCCTCGTCGCGGGCGAGCCGGACGGCGTACCGCGGGGTGGCGGGAGCGGTGGGGGCGGGAGCGGTCGGGGCTGCCGCGGCAGCGGTGGCAGGGGCAGGGGCGGGGGCGGGGGCTGCGAGGGGGGACGGGGACAGGGGGGCGATGGTCATGGCTGCTCCTGATCCGGACACGGAGAGCCAGGCCGGCAGGTTGGTGGCCTGGCTCCTTTACTTCTTCCGTGACCGGCTGGATTCGACATGACCGCTCAGCGGCCGCCGGATGTGCGAACGCTGAACTCGGTGGTCGCGGTCCTGCGCCGCCGCTCGGGACGCCCCCCGGCACGCCCCCGGGACGCCCGGCGTCAGTGGTCGGAGCCGAGTATCCGGCTGATGGCGTCCGAGGCCGTCCTCGCCGCCTGCTTGGGGTCCTGGCCGGTGAGGGCGGCCGTCATGTACGGCTTGATCGGGTTCTCGGCCTCGACCTCGGCCCAGCGCGCGGACTGCGGGGTGGCCCGGCCCTGGGCGGCTCCCGAGGCCATCGTGGCCGCGCCCTCGTTGCCCTCGACCACGTGCGCGAGGGTGGTCTTGTTGGGGACGTAGCTCATGGTGGTGGCGAGTTCGGTCTGCCACTTCTCGCTGACGAGCGCCGTGATCAGGTCGACGGCGTTGCGCCGCTGCCCGGTCTTCGCCGGGATGATCAGGTCGGAGCCGCCGGTGAAGACGGCGCCCGGCTTCTCGGAGGTCTTGCCGGGGATCGGGAAGAAGCCGAGCTTGCCCTTGAGCGCGGGGTTGGCCGCCTCGATCGCCGCGGCCTGGCTGGGCGGCCCGATGATCTGGGCGACCTGGCCGCGGGCGAAGACCTCGGACTGCGGCGGCGTCTCCTCGTCGGCGCCCTTGGGGCCGTCGCCGAGTGCCTGGAGCTGCTTGTAGAACTCCATGGCGTTCACGGCCTTCTCGTCGTCGAGGGCGCCGGCCCACTCGCCGTTGGTCTGCACGGCCAGTTCGCCGCCCTCGTCCCAGATGAACCCGGAGAGGACGTACCAGTTCTGGCCCGGCAGGTAGATGCCCTGCTGGTCGCCCTTGTCGAGCTTCTGGGTGGCCTGGATCCAGTCCTGCCGGTTCTTCGGCACGGTCTTGAGCCCGGCGTTCGCGAAGAGCTCCTTGTTGTAGATGACCACCCGGTTGGCGGCGTACCACGGGACTCCGTACTGGGCCCCGTTGACGCTTCCCGGCTCGGACAGGCCCTTGAGCCAGTCCTTGCTGTCCCACTCGCGCAGGCCCTCCAGGGTCAGTTCGGAGAGGCCTCCGGTCTCCACGTACTGGGCGACCTGGGTGTTGCCGACCTCGATGACGTCGGCGCTCCCCTTGCTCGTGCCCTTGAGGATGGCGTTGACCTTGTCGCCGATGCCCGTCCACTCCTGGATCTCGACCCGCAGGTCGGTCCCGGGGTGCTCCTTCTCGAAATCGGCGGTGAACTTCGCGATGAAGTCCTCCGAGGCGCTTCCCTTCATCAGCCAGAGCGTCACCTTTTCGGACCCGCCGGCCGATCCGGCCAACTGGCTGCAGCCGGTGAGGGCGGCCGTGGCCGCGAGGGCGGTGCACACGGCGAGGAAGCGCATCTTCACGAGGGTCACCTTCTGGGGATGGATCTCAGATGGCTTGAAATTGGCATAGACCAATAGGCTGGTCAAGGGTCTTCCGCTCGGGACTGTTCACCCAAAGTTCGCGGAGGCGGACTTACTGGGGCACCGTGGAACAAGGCAAAAGCGACCACTGTCGGGAGACCCCATGTCCAACCACACCTACCGGGTGACCGAGATCGTCGGCACCTCCCACGAGGGCATCGATCAAGCCATCCGGAACGGGATCGCCCGCGCGGCCCAGACCGTCCACAACCTCGACTGGTTCGAGGTCACCCAGATGCGCGGACACATCAAGGACGGCGAGATCGCGCACTACCAGGTCGGCCTCAAGGTGGGATTCCGCCTCGACGGCGAGGACTGAGGCGCGGACCGGGGCGAGGACGCGGGCTCGGGCGCGGACGCGGGCGCGGAACCGGAACCGGAGCGAGGGCCGGGGCAACGGCCGACGGGCAACCGGGCGCTCGCGGGATCCCACCGCTCAGGTGCGGCCCTCACCCTCCTGGGCGGACCTGAGTTCCGGCGCCTCCGCCGCCCAGTTCGCGAGCACCACACGGAAGCCGGCCGCCCGGGCGGCCTGGCAGACCAGTTCGTCGTCGTCCACGAGCATCCGTACGTCCCGGCCCCGGGCGATCCGCCCCAGCACCTCCAGTTTGGTCGTCCGGGCCGGGCGGCGGTCCTGGTTGCCGCGCATCCACAGGCGCCCCTCGGGCAGCCCGTGCCGGGCGAGCCACTCGACGGTGTCCTCCCGGCACCGCTCCGGGCGCCCGGTCAGGTACACCACCTCGCAGTCGGCCGCGCTCTCCACGGCCAGCGCCACGCCCCGCGCGAGCGGCGGATCGGCCGGGGCCGCGCCGAAGAAGCCCGCCCAGTCGCGGGGCCGGCGCTCCAGGAAGTGCTGGCGGTGGCCGGTGTCGGCCAGGGTGTTGTCGAGGTCGAAGACGGCCAGCGGGCGGCGGGTGTCGGTCTCACGCGTCATACGGCCAGACTAGGGTCCGCCGCACGGCCGGCCACCGGCGCCCGGACCCGGGGTTGCTCGAAACACGGTGGAGTTCCGGCCGCGACCGCGCCGCCCCGGGGAATCCCCGACGCCCCGGGGCGTTGAGAGCAGTGTGATCCGAAAAATCTCGATACTCGACCGGTCCCGGACCCGCCAGGGCCACACCGCCCCGCAGGCGCTGCGCGACACCGTGGAGCTCGCGCGGGCCGCGGAGGAGCTCGGCTACCACCGCTTCTGGGTGTCCGAGCACCACAGCGTGCCCGGGGTCGCGGGCTCCGCGCCCACCGTGCTGGCCGCCGCGGTCGCCGCCTCCACGCGACGGATCCGGGTCGGCACGGGCGGGGTGATGCTGCCCAACCACCAGCCGCTGGTGGTCGCCGAGCAGTTCGGGGTCCTGGAGGCGCTGTTCCCCGGCCGGATCGACATGGGCCTCGGCCGCTCGGTCGGCTTCACCAACGGCATCCGCCGCGCCCTGGGCCGGGACACCGAGGACGCCGACCGGTTCGAGGAGCAGCTGACCGAGCTGCTGGGCTGGCTCGACGGCACCCAGCAGGCCCACCCCGAGGTGCACGCACGCCCGGCGGAGGGGCTGGCGATCCCGCCGTACGTGCTGGCCACGGGCGAGGGCGCGGGGATCGCGGCGCGCGCCGGGCTGCCCATGGTGGTCGGGGACCTGCGGGCCCGCGGCAAGGTCGCCGAGGTGGTGGAGAGGTACCGCAAGGAGTTCCGGCCGTCCGCCTGGAGCTCGGAGCCGTACGTGGTGATCTCGGGGACGGTGGCGGTCGCCGGGACCGCGGAGGCGGCCCGGCGGATCCTGGTCCCGGAGGCGTGGGCCCTGGCGTACTCCCGCACCCGGGGCAGCTTCCCGGCGCTGCGGCCCGCCGAGGAGGTCGCGGGGCTGGAGATGACCCCGAAGGAGCGCGAGCTGTACGCGGGCGCGCTGAGCGGGCACATCCACGGCACCGAGGAGCAGGTCGCGGCGGAGCTGGCCGAGGTCTCCGAGGCCATGGAGGCGGACGAGCTGCTGGTCACGACCTCCACCTACGACCGGACGGCGCTGCTGGACTCCTTCACCAGGCTGGCCCGGCTCGCGGGGCTGTGAGCGGGGCCGGGCCGGGCGGATACGTCGGCCGGTGAGCGGGGCCGGGCCGGGCGAATGCGTCGGCCGGTGAGCGGGGCGGAGTCGGGCAGGGCCCGCGGGTCCCGGACGCGGCCCCACTAAACTGGGGCGAATGCACCACTCCCCCGCCGCAGACCCGCACGCCCCCGGCCCGCACACCCCCGGCACCCTGAGCCCCGGCCGCGACCCCTACGTACGCGTCCGGGGAGCCCGGGAGCACAATCTGCGCGGGGTCGACGTGGACATCCCGCGCGACGCGCTGACCGTTTTCACCGGGGTCTCCGGCTCCGGGAAGAGCTCACTGGCCTTCGGCACGCTCTACGCCGAGGCCCAGCGCCGGTACTTCGAGTCCGTGGCCCCGTACGCCCGGCGGCTGATCCACCAGATCGGCGCCCCGAAGGTGGACTCCGTCACCGGACTGCCGCCCGCGGTCTCACTGGAGCAGCGGCGTTCCTCGCCCGGCTCGCGCTCCTCGGTCGGGACGGTGACCCTGCTGTCCAACTCGCTGCGGATGCTGTACTCCCGGGCCGGAAGCTACCCCCCGGATGCGCCGCGGCTGGACTCCGACGCCTTCTCCCCCAACACCGCCGCCGGCGCCTGCCCTTCCTGTCACGGGCTCGGCCGGATCCACCGCACCAGCGAGGAACTCCTCGTCCCCGACACCGAGCTGTCGATCCGTCAGGGTGCCATCGCCGCCTGGCCGGGAGCCTGGCAGGGCAAGAACCTGCGGGACATCCTGGAGGCGCTCGGGTACGACGTGGACCGGCCCTGGCGGGAACTGCCGGCCGAGGACCGGGAGTGGATCCTGTTCACCGAGGAGCAGCCGGTGGTCACCGTGCACCCGGTGCGCGACGCCGACCGGATCCAACGCCCCTACCAGGGCACGTACATGAGCGCCCACCGCCATGTGATGCGGACCTTCTCCGACAGCAGGAGCGCCACCCTGCGGGCCCGTGCCGAGAAGTTCCTCGCGGACTCCCCGTGCCCCGTGTGCGAGGGCCGGCGGCTGCGGCCCGAGGCCTTGGCGGTGACCTTCGCGGGCCGTACGATCGCGGAGCTGGCGGGGCTGGCGCTGACCGACCTGGACGGCGTACTGGCCTCCGCGCCGCTGGACGGAGAGGCGGCCCGGGTGCTCACCGAGGACCTGCGCTCCCGGATCGGGCCCGTCGTGGAGCTCGGGCTCGGCTACCTGAGCCTGGACCGGACGGCGCCGACCCTGTCGGCCGGCGAGTTGCAGCGGCTGCGGCTGGCGACGCAGCTGCGGTCGGGGCTGTTCGGGGTGGTCTACGTACTGGACGAGCCGTCCGCGGGGCTGCACCCGGCCGACACCGAAGCCCTGCTCGGCGTACTGGACCGGCTCAAGGAGTCCGGGAACACGGTCTTCGTCGTGGAACATCACCTGGATGTGGTGCGGCACGCGGACTGGCTGGTGGACGTCGGCCCGCTGGCCGGGGAGCACGGCGGGCAGGTGCTGCACAGCGGGCCCCCGGACGCGCTGGCCGGGGTGCCCGGATCGGCCACCGCACGGGCCCTGTTCGGGACGGACGAGCCCGCCGAGGCCCGTCCGGCGCGGGCGGCGGCCGGGGTGATCCGGCTCAGCGGTGTGCGGCAGCACAATCTGCGGGGTGTGGACGCGGAGTTCCCGCTCGGGGTGTTCACGGCCGTCACCGGCGTGTCCGGGTCGGGGAAGTCCACGCTGGTCGGCCGGGCGCTCGCCGGGGAGGTGGCCGGGCGGCTCGCCGATCCGCGGTTTCCCGTACGCCGCCTCGTGGAGGTGGACCAGAAGCCGATCGGCCGCACCCCCCGCTCCAACCTGGCCACGTACACGGGGCTGTTCGACGTGGTGCGCAGGCTCTTCACCGCCGCGCCGGAGTCGAGGGCGCGCGGCTGGAAGGCGGGCCGGTTCTCCTTCAACGTGGCCGGCGGCCGCTGCGAGACCTGCCAGGGCGAGGGCTTCGTATCGGTGGAGCTGCTCTTCCTGCCGAGCACGTACGCCCCCTGCCCGGACTGCCGGGGCGCCCGCTACAACGCCGAGACGCTGGAGGTGCGGTACGGGGGCCTGAACATCGCGGAGGTGCTCGGTCTGACGGTGGAGGCGGCGGCGGGCTTCTTCGCGGAGGTCCCGGCGGCGGCGCGGAGCCTGCGGGCACTGGAGGAGATCGGGCTGGGCTACCTGCGGCTGGGCCAGCCCGCGACCGAGCTGTCGGGCGGCGAGGCGCAGCGCATCAAGCTGGCGACGGAGCTCCAGCGGCTGCGCCGCGACCACACGCTGTACCTGCTGGACGAGCCCACGACGGGGTTGCACCCGGCCGATGTGCGGGTGCTGCTGCGGCAGTTGCACGGGCTGGTGGACGCCGGGCACTCGGTGGTGGTCGTGGAGCACGACATGGCCGTGGTGGCGGGCGCCGACTGGGTCATCGACCTGGGCCCGGGCGGCGGTTCGGCGGGCGGGCTGGTCGTCGCGTCGGGCACCCCGGCGCAGGTGGCCGCCACGCCGGGCAGTGTCACGGCGGGGTACCTGGCGCGGGCGCTGGGTTCCGGAACGGCGGGGCGATAGCGCGGGGCCGGGCGGGCCGGTCAGGCGTCGCCGGGCAGCAGGTGCTGCGGGAGTTCGCGGAAGCTCCGGCGCCCCCGGCGGCGGGTCAGCGTCCAGACGAGGTCGTAGCGGTCGGGCCACGCCGCGGGGAGGCCGAGGACCTGATGGGCACCGAGGGCGCGGATCAGGCGGGGCATCCCGGTGTGCTCCCAGCAGACGAGCACGGGCATCGGCGCGGCCAGGACGGCGCGGGCCAGGGCCGCTTCGGCGCCGGGGGCGAACTCGGCACGGACGGGGGTGTGCAGGGCGAGCGCCAGCGCGCCCACGGTCTGCTTGCAGCGGGCGGGCGCGGCGGGCTCCTGCGAGGTGCAGCCGGCCGCCGCGAGGGGAGCGAGGGCGGCGGCCAGCACGGTACGGCGGCGCGGTCCGGTCCCGGCGGGGGCTTCAGGCACGGGGCCGCTGTCGCCCGGCCGCCGGACGCGGCCCGGGCGCGGCACGGCGCGCGGCCCGTACGAGCGCCCGGTCGGCGGATCCGCTCAGCCGATCGGCCCAGGCCGGGGAAACCCGGGCCGCCCGGGCGCTCGTACCGGTGCGGGGCTCAGCCCTTGCCGGTGCGGGGCAGGCCCTTGCCGGTGCCGGGCTCGGCCCGTACTGCTGAAGGGCCGAGTCCTTGCCGGTGCCGGGCTCAGCCCTTGCGGACCGCCCGCAGCCACTCCTTGTTCATCGCGGCGATCGACGGCAGCGGGATGCCCTTCGGGCAGGCCGTGGCGCATTCGCCGGTCAGGGTGCAGCCGCCGAAGCCCTCGCCGTCCATCTGGGCCACCATGTCGAGGACCCGGGTCTCGCGCTCGGGCGAGCCCTGCGGCAGCACGTTGAGGTGGTTGATCTTGGCGGAGGTGAACAGCATGGCGGAGCCGTTGGGGCAGGCCGCCACGCACGCCCCGCAGCCGATGCACTCGGCGTGCTCGAAGGCCTGGTCGGCGTCCGGCTTGGGAACGGCGGTGGCGTGCGCCTCGGGGGCGGACCCGGTCGGCGCGGTGATGTAGCCGCCGGCCTGGATGATCCGGTCGAAGGCGCTCCGGTCGACGACGAGGTCCTTGACCACCGGGAAGGCCGAGGCCCGCCAGGGTTCGACGTCGATGGTGTCGCCGTCGGCGAAGGAGCGCATGTGCAGCTGGCAGGTGGTTGTCCGCTCCGGGCCGTGGGCATCGCCGTTGATGACGAGGCTGCAGGCTCCGCAGATGCCCTCGCGGCAGTCGTGGTCGAAGGCGACGGGGTCCTCACCGCGCAGGATGAGGTCCTCGTTGAGGGTGTCGAGCATCTCCAGGAAGGACATGTCCTTCGAGATGCCGTCGACCTCGTACGAGGCCATCGCGCCGGGGGTTTCGGGGTTCCGCTGGCGCCAGACGCGCAGGGTGAGCTTCATGCGTAGCTCCGCTGGGTGGGGTGGACGTACTCGAAGACGAGGTCTTCCTTGTGCAGGACGGGCGCGATGCCGGTGCCCTGGTACTGCCAGGCGGCCGCGTACCCGAACTCCTCGTCGCGGCGGGCGGCTTCGCCGTCCGGGGTCTGGGACTCCTCGCGGAAGTGGCCGCCGCAGGACTCGGCGCGGTGGAGGGCGTCGAGGCACATCAGCTCGGCCAGCTCCAGGTAGTCGACGATGCGGTTGGCCTTCTCCAGCGACTGGTTGAACTCCGCGCCGCTGCCCGGAACCTTGATCCGCTTCCAGAACTCCTCGCGGATCTCCGGAATGCGGGCCAGGGCCTTGCGCAGGCCCTCCTCGGTGCGGGCCATCCCGCAGTACTCCCACATGAGTTCACCGATTTCGCGGTGGAAGGAGTCGGGGGTGCGGTCCCCGTCGACGGCGAGCAGCTGCGCCAGACAGTCGCGGGTCTCCCGGACGGCCGCCGCGGCCTCGGGGTGCGTGTCGTCGATCTCGTCGTGGTGGGGGTGGCGGGCGAGGTAGTCGTTGATGGTGGAGGGGAGCACGAAGTAGCCGTCGCCGAGGCCCTGCATCAGGGCGGAGGCGCCGAGGCGGTTGGCCCCGTGGTCGGAGAAGTTGGCCTCACCGATCGCGAACAGGCCCGGGATGGTGGTCTGGAGGTCGTAGTCGACCCACAGTCCGCCCATCGTGTAGTGCACGGCGGGATAGATCCGCATGGGGACCTCGTACGGGTTCTCCGCGGTGATCCGCTCGTACATCTCGAAGAGGTTGCCGTACTTCTCGGCGACCTCGTCCTTGCCCATGCGGCGGATGGCGTCGGCGAAGTCGAGGTAGACGCCCTGGCCCCCGGGGCCGACGCCGCGGCCCTCGTCGCAGACGTTCTTGGCGGCGCGGGAGGCGATGTCGCGGGGCACGAGGTTGCCGAAGGAGGGGTAGATCCGCTCCAGGTAGTAGTCGCGCTCCGCCTCGGGGATGTCGGCGGCGGGGCGGGTGTCGCCCTTGGCCTTGGGGACCCAGATGCGGCCGTCGTTGCGCAGGGACTCGCTCATCAGGGTGAGCTTGGACTGGTGGTCGCCGGTGCGCGGGATGCAGGTGGGGTGGATCTGGGTGAAGCAGGGGTTGGCGAAGTACGCTCCGCGCCGGTGCGCCCGCCAGACGGCGGTCGCGTTGGAGTTCATGGCGTTGGTGGAGAGGTAGAAGACGTTGCCGTAGCCACCGCTCGCCAGCACCACGGCGTCGGCGTAGTACGTGTCGATGCTGCCGGTGACCAGGTCGCGGGCCACGATGCCGCGGGCCACTCCGCCCACCGTGATCAGGTCGAGCATCTCGGTGCGGGCGTGCATCTCCACGTTCCCGGCGGCGATCTGCCGGGACAGCGCCTGGTAGGCGCCGAGGAGGAGCTGCTGGCCGGTCTGGCCGCGGGCGTAGAAGGTGCGGGAGACCTGGACCCCGCCGAAGGAGCGGGTGTCGAGGAGGCCGCCGTACTCGCGGGCGAAGGGGACGCCCTGGGCGACGCACTGGTCGATGATCTCGACGGAGATCTGGGCGAGGCGGTGGACGTTGGACTCGCGGGCGCGGAAGTCGCCGCCCTTGACGGTGTCGTAGAAGAGGCGGTGTACGGAGTCGCCGTCGTTGCGGTAGTTCTTGGCGGCGTTGATCCCGCCCTGGGCGGCGATGGAGTGGGCGCGGCGCGGGGAGTCCGAGAAGCAGAACTGGACGACGTGGTAGCCCTGTTCGGCGAGGGTGGCGCCGGCCGCGCCGCCGGCCAGGCCGGTGCCGACGACGATGACGGTGTGCTTGCGTCGGTTGGCCGGGTTGACCAGCTTGGCCTCGAAGCGGCGGCGGTCCCAGCGTTCGGCGATCGGGCCCTCGGGGGCCTTGGTGTCGGCGATCGGTTCGCCTGTGGTGTAGTCGGCGTAAGGGGTGCTCATGTCAGCTCACCACTCCGGTCATGACGGCGACGGGGACGGACACGAAGCCCGCGAAGAGGACGAGGGCCAGGGCGTTGGCCAGGAACTTCAGGGTCCGGTCGCGCCGGGCGTTACCCGCGCCGAGGGTCTGCGCCGCGCTCCAGAATCCGTGGCGGACGTGCAGGCCCAGAGCCGCCATCGCCACGATGTAGACGGTGTTGCCGTACCAGGTGGAGAAGGTGGCCAGGACGTTCTCGTAGGGGTGTCCCGCCCAGGCGCGCTCGTTGACGGTGAGCGTGGTGAGGTCGAGGAGGTGCCAGACGATGAACAGGGCGAGGATGATCCCGCCCCAGCGCATGGTGCGGGTGGCATAGCTCGCGCGGCGGCGCTTGTGGGCGTACTTGACCGGGCGCGCCTTGATGTCGCGGCGGCTGAGCTGGTACGCGGCGACGGCGTGTGCGACGACGGCGGCGACCAGCACGACGCGGACGATCCACAGGGCCCACTCGTGGTGCAGGAACGGGGAGCCGAGGGTGCGCAGCCAGTGGGCGTAGCCGTTGAACTCGTCCGCCCCGAAGAAGATCTTGAGGTTGCCGAGCATGTGGACGACGAGGTAGCCGAGCATGATCAACCCGGAGACCGCCATCACGGACTTCTTGCCGACGGTGGAGTCCCAGAGCGTGCGCGTGGTGGACGGCCGTCGATCCGTCCGCGTTGCCAAAGCCATGACACCGACGGTAGGGACGAAGGTCCCGAAAGGTCCAAGACATGGTGGAGCTGATCTCGATAGGAACCGTCTATGGACGGGCTACGCTGGTGCGATGCAGTTCCAGCAGCTCGTGTACTTCGTGGCAGTCGCGGAAACCCGGCACTTCACCCGTGCCGCGGAGCGGGAGCACGTGGCGCAGCCCTCGCTGTCGCAGCAGATCAAGGCGCTCGAACGGGAACTGGGGGCCGAGCTGTTCAGCCGGGCGCGGGGCAACATCGCGCTCACCGACGCTGGCGAGGCGCTGCTGCCGCTCGCCCGGCGGATCCTCGCGGACGCGGACACGGCGCGGCTGGAGGTGCAGGAGCTGGCGCAGCTGCGGCGCGGGCGGGTCCGGCTGGGGGCCACGCCGAGTGTCTGCACGGGTCTGCTGCCGGGTGTGCTGCGGGCCTTCCACCGCGCGCATCCGGGCATCGAGCTGCTGATCGAGGAGAGCGGTTCGCTGGACCTCGTACGGGAACTCGCGCGCGGGGTCCTGGACCTGGCCCTGATCGCGCTGCCGCTTCCGCCGTCCGCGCCCGCGCTGACCACGGTCGAGCTGCTGACGGAGGACCTGGTGGTGGTCTCCTCGGCGGAGCTCCCGCCGCCGGCGGGCGGCGGGCCGCTGACGATCTCCGCGCTGCGCGACGAGCCGATGGTGATGTTCCGGCACGGCTACGACCTGCGGGACCTGACGGTGGCGGCCTGCCGGGCGGCGGGCTTCGAGCCGGTGTTCACGGTGGAGGGCGGCGAGATGGACGCGGTGCTCGGCTTCGTCCGCGCCGGCCTGGGCATCGCCGTGGTCCCGGCGATGGTCGTAGCCCACGGCGGCCCGGGCCTACGCGCCATCCCCCTGGCGGGCTCCCCCCTGCGCCGCACGATCGCCCTGGCCCACCGCACGGACGTGGCTCCCCCACGCGCGGCCCGCGAACTGAAGCGCATGCTGCTGGCCTGACCGGCACCACCGCACCCCGGCCGGGGCGGTGGTGCGGTGGGGGGGCGGCGCGGTGCGGCGCGAGGCGGCGGGTGCGGGGCCGCGCGAGGCGGGGGCCGCGCGGTGCGGGGGGTGCGGGGCGCGGCGGAGGCGGGGGGTGCGGGGCCGCGCGAGGCGGGGGCCGAGGCGCGCAGCGGAGGCGGGGGCCGAGGCGCGCAGCGGAGGCGGGGGCCGAGGCGCGCGGCACCACGCAAGCAGGAGCGGCGGGACCCCGCACAGACGGGGGGGCCGAGGCGCGCCGC